>CAVQUV010000013.1:0-68719 GCA_963716855.1 uncultured beta proteobacterium
GGCTGGCCGGCCCGCAGAAGCCGTGTGAAGCTCGCCGACAAGATCTGCAACCTGCGTGACATGCCTTCGGCGCCTCCAGCCGACTGGCCGTTGCAGCGACGGCAGGCGTACTTCGACTGGGCGAAGGAAGCGGTGGACGGCCTGCGCGGTGCGCATCCAGAGCTCGAGAAACGGTTTGATGAAGCGTTTGCACAGTGGACGGGGTAGCGCTATGGAGCTAGTGAGCGAGGCGATTGCGACGCCGAGGTCGCGCCGGACCGGGGGCGCTCGGTGCCCACGACTAGGTCTCGGCGCTCATGCAACCAGAGTCATCCCGCCCGAATCAACACGCTTCATCATCGCGACATGACGCGTTCGAGGCGCCGGCGCTCCTGGAACGCGGCCGGTGAGTCGGTCGATTCCGATCTACAGCCGCGGCATGCCCGCCGGAAGCGCGCCGGTCGGTGCGGTGTCGAGAAGCGCTTGCTCAAACCGGCGTCCGCCGTCGATGCGATGCTCGGACGGTCCGTTGCCCTGCCGGTGCGTCGCGACGCCGTCGAACGCGAACCACACGTATCCCGAGCTGCAGCGTAGCGCGCAGCCGCGATAGCCGAGCGGCGGTGCCTGCCTGGGTCCGGATGCGCTGGGAGCGAGAGCATTCCACATACGCTCCAGCGCCTTTACCCGCGCGTCGTGGACCGGCCACTCCGGGTCGGGGCGCCCCGAGTAGAGCGACGCCGACGCGGTGCACGCCGAGTCGCTCATTTGATCTTGATGTGTCCGTGCATCACGACCATGAAGGTGCAGAACTGGGTGTAGACGCCGCGGTCGGCGGTGCGCGGATCGCCGATCAGCGCGTTGCTGTTGTCCACGTTGGTCGCCGGGGTCTGGCCCGGCTTGTGGGTCCAGTACCCGTTGCGGCCCTTGCGATACCAGTGGAAGTCGTAGCCCGGCGCGATCACCAGCGCGACCAGATGACCCTCGGCGGGGCATCGGTTGTTCGCGGTCGGACGCGCGATCACGCCGTCGGCCTGCGCGGCCGGCCGCACCGATGCGCACGTGAGCTGCGTGTACATCGCACCGCTCGCGGCGCCCGGCTGCCCGCCGCCCGAGATCAGGCGGAATGTGTCGGTGCGATAGTTCGACGCGTAGTTGTAGCAGTTGTTGTGCAGCTGCCGCTGCGCGCCGTCGTTCCACCACGCCGGCTCGTACAGCGGGGCGCACGTGCAGCGCGGCCGCAGCGGCCACCGCAGCTTGCGGTCCCACGGCCAGCGCACGCGCAGATGGCGGAAGCGCTCGATCTCGCGGCGGATCAGCCCCGGAACCTCCCGGCCGAGCCCGAGCCCACGGATCGGGCCCGTGCTGCCGCAGATGAAGTCCTCGAGAGCCTCCTCCGCGACGCGCAGCGGCGTGCGCGGACCGAACACCGTGCCGTGCGCGTAGCGGAAGGTGCGCGGCAGGCCGGTGACCGGCTTGCCGAGCTGCTCGACGATGAGGCCGCGATAGCCGAGCGTCGACTCGGGCGGCAGGCCAGGCGCGCCCTTCTCGAGCGTGCCGGCCGGCTTGAGCAGCCCGATCGCGGTGCGCGCCGCGCGTCCCGACAGCTCGAGCACGGGATTCGGTCGTCCGCTGAAAGCATCGATGGTGATCCGGAGTTCAGGCATGGTGCGATCTCCCAAAGGGTCGCGGGCATCCGCGGTCGGAACGACCACCCGAAGACGCGATCACTCTCCGCCCGCCGTGCGGCGGCCGCAATAGAGCGTTTGGCCGAAGACCACCCGGAAGGAAATCTGGGTTCGCCGACGAGCGATACCGCGGCTAGCCGCACTACGCGGGTCTGCACAAGCGCTAGGGCGAGGAGCGCAAGTTGGACTTAGGTGTGCGGACGCCAAAGCGGTGGGTAACTTAGGCGCGTAAGTGCGGGCCGCCTGTGCCCGCGGCCTTGGCACGGGGAGGCCGAGAGCTCGACGTCAACTCGCCTACCTCTGCGAACACGCAACAGCTTGGGCGAACGCTGCGACTGCCCGCGCCGACTGCCGAGCGACGAAAAAGTCGAGAGGCTTGGGCATGCCCCCAACTTTCGATAGTTAGCGCGAGGGGACTACCTGGCTACGAACCAGGGGGTCGTGGGTTCAAATCCTGCCGGGCGCGCCAGTCAACGAGGCCTCTGCGATGAGCGGGGGCTTTTTCTTTGCGGTCCGCTCATCACTGCGTCTCTGCCCAACCTGATCGAATGGTACATGCCCGGCCCAAGGCAGACGGTCGATGACAGACAACACCAGCACCCCTGAAGCTGCTCGCCGTCGCGTCCGCACTGCACAACGAACTGCTCCACCAACCGCGCACGAGAATGGACCGACTGCGTGATGCCCCGATTCGCGCGGCTCGCCTCCACGGCTTGACGCGAGCAGCGCCTTCGCCTTGCGTTCTCCCCGTAATCAGTTCAAAGTGAAATTTCTGTCCGGCGCGCGCATCATGGGACGCCGACGAGGAAGCCACACCTAGTAGCCCCTGGGCGCGCCTGAACCGCAGTCCATCGCGCTTCACCCCTCCACCCTCGAGCCAACAGCTTCGCCTCGCGTCCTCGCGCGGACAGGCGCCGCCGTCGTCCTGCGCGATTTCGGAAAGGCCGAGATGAAGGCGATCTTCTGGTTTCTCGGAGCGATAGAACGCTGAATGCACTTCCCGCATCAAGTTGCCCATCTTCATTCCATTCGGAGGCATCATGTTTGCGCGACTCGTCACGTTCACGCTGGAGCCCGGCAACGGGCCAGCGACCGAGCGCCTCGCTGATGAGCAGGGTCCCATCATTCGCCGCCTGCCGGGTTTTGTGAGTCTCGCATTCCTCCACGACGATGCCGGCAACCGGTACGGAAGCTTCAGCGTGTGGAAAACGCGCAAGGACGCGGAAGCCGTGAGCGGGGTAGCGGCGCTTCAGGTCAAGGACGCGCTCAAGGGCGGCATGAAGGGTCGCCCGGCCGTCACCATTTACGAGACCTACGAACCGAAAGGCTAACGCGCGGACATCGGCTGGCAGGTCTGGCTCAAGCGAAAGTGCCGGAGCACTCTCCTTTCAATACGCGACAGAAAGGTCTAATCGCTTCCTGACGGCGAGCGGCCGCGTGCCCGTTTGCATCCGCTTGCGACAACGCGCTCCGCAAACAGATCCGGAGGAATTGCTATGGAACACAAGTTGATTCGTAAGGTGAAAGGTTCGCCCGACGAAACCCGGCCGTACAACGATGGCAAGGGCAAGATGGAGGTCTTCTTTCTTGGTGATTCGACGGTTGGCCGTGGGGAGTTCGAGCCCGGCTGGCGGTGGTCTGAGCACGTAAAGCCTATCGCCGGAACGCCCTCCTGCCAGGCCACGCATACCGGTTATGTCCTGGAAGGACGGATGGTTGTCAAACTGAACGACGGCTCTGAAACGGAGTACGGCCCAGGTGACTTCTTCTATATGCCAGCGGGGCACGATGCTTGGATTGTCGGCGACAAGCGTTGTGTGTTGCTGGATTTCACGGGTGTCGCGAAGTACGCCAAGAAGACCTGATCGGATCAGCGGATCTGGACCGTTTGGTGAAGATGGAAGCGTCAGTCGTATGAAAGCACGCCCTCAAATTCGCATGGTGGATTCGGCGAGGGCCGCCCTAAAAAAGGAGAAGATCATGAAATTGAAATATGCCGTTCTCTGTTTGGTTCCGCTCCTTGGCTGTACCCCAACGCCTACTGCTCCCACGGTTTCTTTCTCGGCGAACCCAGCCTCTGTCAAACCGGGTCAGTGCGCGACCCTGACCTGGTCGTCGACGAATGCTTCCAAGGTGTCGATCGACCAGGGAGTCGGGAAAGCCGATCCCAGCGGGTCCCAGCAGGTCTGTCCCGGGAGCACTACGCAATATACGATCACCGCAGCAGGCGAGGGAGGATCAGGGACGGCATCCACGACGGTCAGCGTGATGGAGCTGGTCGCGAAAGTCATGATATTCCCGGAAGGAGCGCTGTTTGACTTCGGCAAGTCAGATCTGAAGCCGGAGGGGAAGGACAAGATCAAGGAGTACCGCGATCAGGCGAAAGATGAGTTCGTCCGCGCCGACAAGGTGATGATCACTGGTTACACCGACAACGTAGGTGAGCAAGGCTACAACTCGACGCTCTCGCTGAAGCGTGCGGAAGCGGTCCGCGATTATCTGATCAGTCTCGGGGCCGATCCCAAAGGGTTTCAGGTCAGCGGCGCGGGCGAGACCAAGCCGATCGCCGATAACAGCACAGAAGAGGGCCGCGCGAAGAACCGCCGTGTCGAGGTCACAGTGATCGGCAAGTGATCGGCGTGGAAAAATGAGGTGGTTGTCTTTCGTTCGGAGCGCGCAATTCGTCGGTCGTGCCCCGTTTGTGACCAACTCAGATTGGGTGTGCCCAAGCTGTGACTGGGACAGATTGGTTTCGAGATTGGCAAGCGCTGCAAGTGGCTGATTAACAAACCGCGAAAATCCGCTTCAACCGCCTACGAACCAGGGGGTCGTGGGTTCAAGTCCTGCCGGGCGCGCCAGTCAACGAGGCCTCTGCGATGAGCAGGGGCCTTTTCTATTTGATCCACTCTGCGTCGCTTCTACGCCTTTGTCCGATCGGACGGTCGGCTTCGGGGCCAGAAGCGGCCGCTCGATTACCGAGGCCGCGCGCAATTCTGCAACCTTGGAATTGGGTAGGCCGCCGAGGGGCGGCAGGCCTACCCGGGACTCTGTCGAGTGTCCGGCTACCGCGCGAGCGGATCGGGCCGGATCTGGATGTGCACGGCGCGGGGCTTCGAACCCTTGCCGCCTTCCATCAGCCAGGGCGTGCGATCGCCGCTCGTGCTCCACAGGCCGCGTCCCTTCCAGCCGGCATTCGGATCGTCGATGCGCCCGTCCAGCCCCTTGGCGAAGAAGCCCATCGGGTACGGAATCGTCAGCATGACCATCTTCCCGTCCTTGAGCGCGATGAAGCCGCCGTTCAGGTTGCCGGTGGCGATCGGGATGTTCTCGCCGAGGCCCACGGTGTTGTGCTGATCGACCCAGGTGTAATAGCTCGCCTCGGCGCTGTTCTGCTCGAAGCCCTCGTGTCCCGGCCCGGGGAAACGGTGGTAGGCAAAGCCTTCCGGGCAATGGTTGCCGGTCGCGGTCGGTCCGTTGAGCGGCCCCTTGCACTTTCTCCGGTCGAAGCTGATGAAGCCGCCGTTCGAGCCCGAGCCCCAGACCACCCCGTTCCTGTCGATGTCGCCGCCGCGCAGGCCGACGGACCCCGCCGGGAGGGCGTAGAGCTCGGAGAGCTTGGTCTTCGGGTCGAAGCGTATGAACCCTGCGGTACCGGCGAAGACGTTGAACGTGTACCAGATCGAGCCGTCGGTCGGATGCGGCATCACGGCGTAGGGACCGGAGCCCGCGACGCGCGTGTCCTTGCCGCTTTCTGCCGGCTTGCCGGGCTCGGTGTACTCGTCGACCTTGCCGTTGCCGTTGGTGTCGAGCACCCACGGCGCCCAGCCCTGCGCCTTGACCGCGTCGCCGGTCTCGTCGAAGACCTTGGTATTGAGCCACCCCGCCACGGGACCGCTGCCGGAGAACCACAGCGTATCGTCCGAGTCGTAGCCGAACTGCGGGTGATGGGTGCCGAAGCAGGTGTCGACGAGGGTGTACTTCATCGTCTTCGGGTCGAGCATCGAGACCTGGCGCTGCGACAGCTCGATCGGGAAGGCCTGGGCCGACGGATGATCCGAGCCCTTCTTGCAGAAGGCGGGGTTCGGGTCGCCGCGCACATTGGCTGCAAACCACACCCGGCCCTTCCGGTCGAACATGCCGTTGTGGTTGTTCGCCTTCTGCGACCAGATCTTCTCCATTCCCCAGTACGGCGAAGGCGCGAACGGCTTGTCCAGGGCCGAGGCGTGGAACGGCGGCCCGAACGACTCGGGGACGCTGTCGTTCAGGACCGACATCTTGAAGAACGTCACCGTGTGCGTCTTCGGGTCGAGGATCGGGATGTTGTCGCTCGAATATTCGGATGAGCCGTAGAGCGGCCCGTAGGCGTTTACCGTGGGATTGCGCCGGTCCGAGGAGATGAGGTCGTGGAGGAAGGTCTTCTCCGTGCCCCACTCCCACAACGTGATGACGACGTTGCGCTCGACGCCCTGCGGGCGCGGGGGCGTCGCCTTGGGCAGCTCACCCTTTGCGATGCGGTCGGTCCATTCGCCGTAGTACGTGAACGGCACTCCGCCGAGCTGCTTGGCGAGACGATCGATCATGAACGACCCGGTGTGGCCGGAGGCGACGCGGCGCGCCCAGGCTTCCTCGCCCGACTTGAATTCGCCGAGCGCGGCAGGGATCGTGCGCGTCGATTCCTGACCGAGTGCGTGGCAGCCGATGCAGTCGGTATTGTTCATCCGACGGCGCCAGATCTCCTGGGTAATTTCCTTGGGAATGTTCGTCGTGCCGCCGAAGTCCTTCGCCGCCGGCATCTTCAGCATCGAATACCAATAGATCGCCGGGTAATAGTGCGCCGCCGCCGCGGACGTCGGCGCGGGCACCGCGCTGTGGTTGACGATCTGGCCGGGCTTTGCGCGCAGCTTCGGCGAATCGACGAGCCCGTAGCCGCGCACCCAGACCTGGTAGTTGACGCTCGGCGGCAGGTCGGGAATGACGTAGCGCCCCTGGTCGTCGGTGACCACGATGCGCGCGAACTTGGTGGGCAGCTCGGCCGTCTCCGCGATCACCCATACCCCGGCTTCCGGTCCTCGCGGGCCGCTAACGACGCCGCCGATGTCGACGTTGCCGATCGAAACTGCGGGTGTCTGCTGGGCTGCTGCCGGCGCCGCGATCAGGACGAGCGCGACGACCGCGCCAAGGCCAAGTATTTGTCTGGCTTGCATATTCGGGCCTCCCTTCCTCGAATACCAGTCCGCGCGAACGCCGACGGATTGAAATGCACCACGTGGCAATGTACTACGTCAGCCGGAACATCGACAGCGCTTACTGGCCTGCATCGACTTCCGAACGTCCGCGTCGGCCTTCGCTCACCGGGCGCGAGCGACCAACCCGTCGGCCTGGAAGACGATCGCGCACCGGAGTGCCACGCGTGTCGAATCGTTGACGCCACTTCTCGAGTTCCGTTGCCTCGACAACGCTTCGGCCGCGGCGCCCAGACGTGCGTAATCTGCACGGGTACGGTCGCGTTTTCACAAGCTTTCACAGTCCAGAGCGTTCCGGTTCGTCTATTGAGCCCGTAGTGGACCGAGAATGTCCGCTGGCTCGTATACCTCATGAGACGCTTTGGACTCGCCTCTTTGCAACGGGAAGAAATACCTCCATCTCCGTGGCGGGCCCTGTTCGGAGCCTGCCGCATGACGTCGAACCGAACCGTGCGTGGTGGCGGCGATACCGCGGCGACCATCGACAGGATCACGCGGTCCCTGCTCGAGCAACTCGAGCTCCAGACGCGGGCCGCGCTGGCGCTCCTCGAGCAGGCGCCTCCCGAGAAGCGCGACGCGCTACTCGCGCAGCTCGCCGAAACGCGCGGACGGCTGGTCCGGCTGCGGGCGGGCGTCCTCGGCGCGACCGCGCCGGTGCTCGTGTCGACCCATCCCGCGAGCGGCGAGAAGGGCTGAGAAGCGTCACATCAATCGTGCGCGGTCGGCAAGCGCACGCGGTGACGTTGTTTGTGCAGGGTGGGGTGTGTCGTGACGCAGCAAGCGCGTCCGGGTGCGGAACTCGAGCGCAGGCGAGGGGAAGGTATCGTGCGCTGAAGTAAGCTTCTGCGCGCCCGAGCGGCGCGCGCCGCTCAATTCATCTCCGCCCCGACGACCGCCCGTCCGCGGCGTGCCAGCGCACCCACTCCAGCGTCCCGAGCCGGGCGGCGAGGGCGTCCTCGAGCAGTTGCTTGGCGTCTTCCAGCGAGCCGCCCTCGACCTCCACGACATGTCGCGGCGTCGTTCCGGACGGCAGCGAGACCGAAGGGTTGGGGTGGTCGAAGACGCGGGCCACCGCCACGAACCGGCCGGCCGCGTCGCGCTGGACGACCCCCGAGAAGGTGTACACCCCGGTCGCGCCGATCATCGTGCCCGCGAGCTGCATAACGACCCCATCATCCTCCGAACCGACCGCGACGCCAGCAGGCGCCGGTCGTATTTTGGCAGCGTCGGTGCGGATTAGTTTACGAACCGCCGGTCATACCGCAGCGCAACGACGGCGGGCTTCGTCTGCGGGTCGCGGCCCAGGGGGCACCGCGCGGGATCGAGACGCTCGTGCCACCGGCTCATTCCTTGAGCCACTCGGCTTCACATACTTCGGCGAACGTAGTCAAGAGCGCATCCCTTCCCGAGTTGAGTCAAATACGGCGTTGCCGATAATGCTGCGCGAGCTTCTGCGGGAGCTACCCGAAGCGGGGTAGCAGAAGCGCCTTGCGGCCGTCCGCTGCGCGGAGCTCACTTTCTTGGCCCGAGAGGGCCTCTGTCACGCTGATCAGCGCTGCCGTGTCTCGCTGTAGTCGAGGAGTGCCTGGTGCAGTCGGCCACGCCGCGCGTCGGTCGGGCACTTGTTGCGCCGGGCCGAAGGTGCAACCATTCCGCTGTGCGTCGGTCGAACCGCCGTCGTCGCAAAGCGACAGTCCCGCGAATCCCGGTCCCCGCCCCATGCGTCTCGCATTCGTCCTACTCGGCCTCGTCGCGCTCGCGGCGTGCCAGACCCCCGCTCCCGCCATCCATCAGCAGGAGCGCTTCGATCCCGGGAGCGCCTTCTCGCGCGTCTTTCCCGCGTCGCCCGGGTCCACCTGCGACGCGGCGCGGCGGGCGTTGCTGAGCCAGGGCTATTTGACCAGCGGCGCGAAACGCGACGAGGTCGAGGGCCGCAAGAAGTTCCAGCACGACCACAACACCCACCTCGAGATCGAGTTCCACGTCGTGTGCGCGCCGAACAACGTCGGCGGCGGATCGGTCGCCTTCGTGAACGCCCTGCAGGATCGCTACACGCTCAAGAAGAGCGCCACCTCTGCCACGGTCGGCGTCGGGGCCTTCGGCTCGGTGTCGGTGCCGTTCGGCTCGAGCGACGACGCACTGGTCAAGGTGGCGAGCGAGACCATTTCCGCGGGCGACTTCTATACCCGGTTCTTCGGCCTCATGACGCACTACCTCGTCGCGGACGACGAGACGGCGCCGTAGTCGCCGCGCGATAACGCGGTCGCGCACGACCGCGCCGGCCTCACACCCAGAGGAAGTGCGTCTTCCGCAGCTGCGGCTCGCCTTCCCACCGATACGCCACGAGACTGCCGCCCTCGCCCGCGCTGTAGTCGACGCACGCGAGCTTCTCACTCATCGGCGCGGGCCGCGTGTCCAGGCAGTAGTGGCCGAAGAAGACGGGTGACGCAGAGCGGGTTTCAGGCTTCTCCCACCAGCGCACGCGCGCCTTGGTGCGCCGCTTTCCGTCCGGGTCGGTGAAGGCCTTGCCGGCGGGCAGATCGACCTCGGGACCTTTGCACAGCGTCTCGACCGCGTCGAACGCCCAGTGGCCTTTGCGGTTGCTGCTGACGACTAGTTCGTCGGTGAGCGTCGCGCCGTAACCGAGGTGAGGCTGCAGCTGGTCCATGCAGGCCTCGCTCCAGCACGCGTGCACGACGCGGATGCCGCCCAGGTCGAGCCAGAGGGGCAGGGTCTTGAACCACTCGATGATCTCGGCGTGGAGCGGCGTGCCCTCGACTTCCGCGAGAAACGCATGGTGCTGCCGCCGGTTGCCGGGCCGATCGTGGCGGCGGAGACGCTTTCCGGGGTGCTCGGGATCGCGCGTGGCCCAGGCGATGGCGTTGAACTCGTGGTTGCCCATGATCGCCTTGGCGGCGCCCGTGTCGGTCATTGCGCGCACGAGCTTGACGGTCGCGACCTGCTGCGGCCCGCGGTCGATGAAGTCGCCGACGAAGATCGCGGTGCGATCGGGATGCCGCCAGGCGCGCATCGTCTCCTGGTAGCCGAGCGTGCGCAGCAGCGCGACGAGCTTGTCGTACTGGCCGTGGATGTCGCCGATGACGTCGTAGTTCACGCGGAATTCCTCGCCGGTGCGAGTGTCGCCGCCGGAAGCGGCGGTCGCGAGGGAATCGTTCTCCGGACTGCGGCGGCCGGCCGGTGCGCGCGGGGCACGGCGAGGACTAAGTCACACGCGCCGCGGCCGCGCGCTCACTCGACCTTGATGTTCGCGTCCTTGATGACCTTGCCCCACTTCTGGATCTCGGCGCGCACGAACGCCGCGAACTGCTCCGGCGTGTCGCCGCCGGCCTGCGTGCCGAGCGTGAGCGCGTCGTCCTGGATCTCCTTGGAGAAGAGGACGCGCGCGATCTCCTGCTGCAGCTTCGTCACGATGGCCGGGGGCGTGCCCGCCGGCACGAAGATGCCGTTCCAGCCGCTCCCTTCGACGCCCGGGAATCCCGCCTCGGCGGTGGTCGGGATGTCCGGCAGGATGGACAGCCGCTCGCGGCTCGCGACCGCCAGCCCGCGGAGCTTTCCCGCCCGCACGAAGTCCCGGATCACCACCGGCGACAGGTAGGCGGTGCTGACGTGGCCGCCGGTCAGGTCGGGCAGCTCGGCGCCGATCGCCTTGTACGGGATCTCGCGGACCTGGATCCCCGCCGTCACCTTGAGCAGCTCGCCGACCATCTGGGTGATCGAGCCGTTGCCGCCCGAGGCGAACGTCAGCGACTGGGGCTTGGCCTTCGCGAGCGCGACGTATTCCTGCAGCGTGCCGGCGGGAAGCGACGGATGCACCACCATGACGAGCGGCGTCGTGTACAGGCGCGTCACGGGGATCAGCTTCTCGTTCAGGAGGCAGCACGGATCGGGGGTCAGCAGGTCGTTGAGCGCGTTGTTCACGACCGCCTGCAGCAGCGTGTAGCCGTCCGGCGCCGCGCGTGCGACCTCGCGCGCGGCGATCATGCTGTTCGCGCCGGGACGGTTGTCGACGATCACCGGCTGGCCGAGGGCCTCCGCGAGCTTGGGCGCCACGCGCCGCGCGTTCACGTCGACCGCGCTGCCGGGGCCGGTCGGCACGATCCAGCGGACCGGCTTGCTCGGCCAGGTCTGGGCGCCCGCCAGCCCGGCCCACAGCAACATCGATGACCAGCAACGCTCTCATTTACGCCTCCGTCAGAAATTCGCGCAGCGTGCGATTGAAGCCATCCGGGTTCTGAACGTTGGCGATGTGCGCGGCATCGGGAATCGACACGTGCCGTGCGCCGGGCACCCGGGCCGCGAGCCCGGCCATGAGGGCAGGCGGTCCGCCGCGCTGGTCCTCGGCGCCGCTGATGTACAGCGTGCGCGCCTTGATGAGGGGGATGCGATCTTCGAGCGCGAGGCCGAGGAACGCCCCCGCGCAGCCGAGGTAGCCCGGCACGCTCGTGCGCCGGATCATCTTGCGCACGGCGTCGAGCACATCCGGGTGGGCGGCCTTGAACGCCTCGGAGAACCAGCGCTGCGCCGTCGGCTCGACGATCGGCTCGATGCCTTGCGCGCGCACGGCGGCGAGGAGCGGGTGCCACATGGCCGCGAAGTCGGGCACCATCTGCGCGCGGCAGCAGCAGGGCGCGAGGCGCTCGATCCGTCCCGGATGATCGATCGCGGCCGCCTGCGCGATGGCGCCGCCCAGCCCGAGCCCGACGAGATGGCTCGACGCGATGCCGAGCGAGTCCCACAGGGCCACGAGGTCGGACACCAGCAGGTCGATCGTGTAGTCGCCCTCGGTCGCCGGCGTCCCGCCCTGGCCGCGCAGGTCGTAGCGCAGGAGCCTGAAGTCGGGCTCGAGCGCCGGGACCTGTCCGTCCCACATCGACGTGTCGTTCGCGATTCCGGTGACGAAGGTGACCCACGGCCCCGCGCGGCCGTCGATGCGGTAGTGGGTCTTGATCGCGGGGCTTTCGGGGGCGGGCATGGTGCGGGATTGTAGTAGACGGAGCGCGCCCGTCATGCGGCTTCGAGGAGCGCCTTCAGCTTGCGGTACGCGGCCGCGACCGGCCGCACCACATGCCCTGAGGAAAAGGCAGTCGGAGGGGCTGAGAGGGCCGTGGGGTTCTTTCGGTCGAGCCGGGCGGCGTCCTCGAGAGCTTGCGGCACCCATTGAACCCATTGACAAGGGGGCGCGGAAGGACCACCTTTCTTCACGCAAGCTTAACCGGGGCGCCATCGCACGTACATGCGTCCGGCCTAGATTCCTCGCGGGCGCAGTCCGGCGCTCTCCCAGTCCCATCCTGGCAAGAGGAGACCTCAATGCACAAAGCGTTTGGCGTGGCCGCCGCGGCGGCCGTGTTGGTCATGACGTCGGTCGCTGCGCCCGTCGCAGCGGACGATCGGGACAACCGCTACATCAACGGCAAGCACGACGACGACGGTCACCACGGTCAGGGCTACTACGACGAGCACGGCCAGAAGAAGCAGGACGCCGGGATTCAGCTCGGCCCGCGGCCGTTCTATCTGGTGGAAGGGATGGACGACAGCCGTCTCAAGGACCGGCTGATGCAATGCGAGAAGGGACCCTTCTACCGCAGCGACTTCTCGATCGGGCATCGCGGGGCGGCGCTGCAGTTCCCCGAGCACACCAAGGAAGCGTACGAAGCCGGCGCGCGCATGGGGGCGGGGATCGTCGAATGCGACGTCACCTTCACCAAGGACGGCGAGCTGGTCTGCCGTCACGCGGAGTGCGACCTGCACACGACGACCAACATCGTCGCGACGCGTTGAATGCCCAGTGCACCAAGCCGTGGAGCGGGCCGAACTCGAACCCGACGTGCTGCACGAGCGACCTGACGCTGGCCCGAGTTCAGGACGCTGAAGGGCAAGATGGACGCGAGCAACCCGGGCGCGACCACGGCTCGAGGGCTTCCTGGGCGGAACCGCCGCGTGGCGGACCGACCTCTACACCGGCCGCGGCACGCTGATGACGCTCGAGGAAAGCATCGCGTTGAACGAGCAGAACGGCGTGAAGCACACGCCCGAGCTGAAGAGCGGCAATCCGGAGCGCATCAACAAGATCTTCGGCAGCCAGGCGAACTACGCCCAGAAGCTGATCGATACGTTCAAGGCCGCGCGGGTCGACCCGAAGCGGGTCTGGGCGCAGTCGTTCGATCCGCAGGACGTCCTGTACTGGATCAAGAACGAGCCGCGCTTCGGCCGGCAGGCGGTCTTTCTCGACAGCTGGGATCCGACCGTCACGCCGCCGATCCCGCGGCTCACGAACGATCAGCTGAAACAGCTGAGAGCGCAGGGCGTGCAGATCTTCGCGCCGCCGATGCCCGCGCTGCTCGCGGTGGATGGCGGGGGCAACATCGTTCCCTCGCGAGTACGCTCGCGACATCAAGCGGTTCGGCTTCGACATCATCACCTGGACGTTCGAGCGATCCGACCTGCGCCAGGGCGCGTCCAAGGCCGGGTTCTATTACCTCTTCGATCCGCAAGGGCAGGCGGTGAAGAAGGACAGCGACATGTACAAGGCGCTCGACGTTCTCGCGCGCCGCGTCGGCATCCTGGGGATCTTCTCCGACTGGCCGGCGACCGTGACCTACTACGCGAACTGCATGGGCCTGAAGTAGTCCGCGAATCGGCCGGCAAGCGGGCGGATCGCGAGCGCACACGCGATCCGCCCGCGGCGTTTCCAACTCGTCGAGGACCTTCGTCACCGAACGGCTCGCAGGCTCACTTCGTGAGCCATCCGCCACACTATAGTGGCCGCACAGGCGCGCCCATCGGCCGTCGGGGTTCGAAGGCTTTAGGTCCGCGAGCTTCCGTTTGTTACGATTGGGCGCGTAACGACGCCGCCGCCCGCAATGACGTCCCCCGACACCGACCTCGACGCCCGCGCACTCGCGAAGCTGCGCGAAGTGTTCGGCTACGCCGCGTTCCGCGGCGCGCAGGCCGAGATCGTCGCGCACGTGGCGGCGGGCGGCGACGCGCTGGTGCTGATGCCCACCGGCGGCGGCAAGTCGCTCTGCTACCAGCTGCCGGCGCTGCTGCGCGCGGGCACCGGCATCGTGGTCTCGCCGCTGATCGCGCTGATGCAGGACCAGGTGGCGGCGCTGACGCAGCTCGGCGTGCGCGCGGCGTTCCTCAACTCGACGCTCGACGCGCGCGCAGCGCCGACGCGGTCGAGCGCGCGCTGCGTCGCGGGCGAGCTCGATCTGCTCTACGTCGCGCCCGAGCGGCTGCTGACGCCGCGCTGCCTCGACCTCCTCGCGCGCGCGCGGCTCGCGCTGTTCGCGATCGACGAGGCGCACTGCGTCTCGCAGTGGGGCCACGACTTCCGGCCGGAGTACCTGCAGCTCGCGGTGCTGCACGAGCGCTTCCCGCGCGTGCCGCGCATCGCGCTCACCGCCACCGCCGATCCGCACGACCCGCGCGCGAGATCGTCGCGCGGCTCGCGCTCGACCGACGCGCGCATCTTCGTCGCGAGCTTCGACCGGCCGAACATCCGCTACACCATCGTCGACAAGGTCGAGCCGCGCGCGCAGCTGCTGCGCTTCCTTCGCGACGAGCACCCGGGCGACGCGGGCATCGTCTACTGCCTCGTCGCGCCGCAAGGTGGAGGAGACCGCCGCCTGGCTCGCGTCGCAGGGCGTGACCGCGCTGCCGTATCACGCCGGCCTGGACGCGGCGACGCGCGCCGCGGCACCAGAGCCGCTTCCAGCGCGAGGACGGCGTCGTGATCGTCGCGACGATCGCCTTCGGCATGGGCATCGACAAGCCCGACGTGCGCTTCGTCGCGCACCTCGACCTGCCGAAGAGCATCGAGGGCTACTACCAGGAGACCGGCCGCGCCGGCCGCGACGGCGCGCCCGCGGACGCGTGGATGACCTACGGCCTCGCCGACGTGGTGCAGCAGCGCCGGCTGATCGACCTGTCGGAGGCGGGCGAGGACGTACAAGCGCGTCTCGGCCGCGAAGCTCGACGCGCTGCTCGGGCTGTGCGAGACGGCGGGCTGCCGCCGCGTGCGCCTGCTCGCGTACTTCGGCGAAGCGTCCGGGCCGTGCGGCAACTGCGACACCTGCCTCGAGCCGCCGGAGACCTGGGACGCGACCGTCGCGGCGCAGAAGGCGCTCTCGGCGATCTACCGCACCGGGCAGCGCTTCGGCGCGGGCCACCTGATCGACGTGCTGCGCGGCAAGCGCGGCGAGCGGACCGACCGGTGGCGCCACGACGCGCTCTCCGTGTTCGGCGTCGGCGCCGATCTCGACGACGTGGCCTGGCGCGGCGTGTTTCGACAGCTCGTGGCGCTCGGCTTCGTGGAGGTCGATCACGCGGGCCACGGCGCGCTCAAGCTCGCAACGGCGAGCCGTCCGGTGCTGAAGGGCGAGACGCGGGTCGAGATGCGGCGCGTCGTGCCGGGCAAGCGGGCGCCGCGCCGCTCGCGCGCCGCGCAGGACGCGAATCTCTCGCCGGTCGACGCCGACGTCTTCGCGCGGCTGAAGGGCTGGCGCAGCGCGGAGGCGCGCGCGCAGGGCGTGCCGGCTTACGTGATCTCGCACGACAGCACGCTCGCCGAGATCGCGCGCCAGCAGCCGCAGGACCTCGCGGCCCTCGCGCGCATCGGCGGTCTCGGCGCGAAGCGGGTGGAGCGCTACGGCGCGGCGCTGCTCGACGTGCTCGCGGGCGCCGGGCGCGGACCGTGAAGACGCTGCTCGTCGAGGGCTGGCGCGGCGTGAACCAGTCGTTTGCGCTGGTCAATCAGCATCAGCTCACGCACCTCGCGGCGACGAAGGGACTGCAGGTGTTCCACAAGGACAGGCCGCTGTACAACCCCGCGTGGGCCCAGTCGCGCCGACCCTGGAGCAGCAGTTCGGCGGACGCATCCGGCCGGCGGACGCGTCGGCGCCGGCGAGGTTCGACGCGATCTACCGGATCGATTTCCCGTTTCGCCTGTTCGACGGACCCGCGCGCCGGGTGTTCGTGTTCGGGACGTCCGAGACGCGCACGTTCCCGACGGGCTACCTCGTATACGACGAGCAGGGGAGCGGCAGCGGTGGCATGGCCGACTCGGTCGAGGTCATCGCGCCCTCCGAGTGGTCGCGCAGCGGGTTCGTCGAAGCGGGGATCGACCCGGCGCGCGTGCACGTCGTGCCGCACGGCGTCGAGCCGATCGACTACTGGCACCCCGATCCGGACGAGAAGCGCGCGAGGCGCGCGCGCCTGAAACTGCCGGACGACGCCTTCGTGTTCCTGAACATCGGCGCGCTGACCGGCAACAAGGGCATCGCGCACCTGCTGGTCGCTTTCGGGCAAATAAAGACAACACATCCGGCGGCGCTCCTATTCCTCAAAGGGGCGGAGTTTCTCTACAGCGGGCAGATGGAGGAACGCGTGCGCGAGGCCCGCAAGATCGATGTCAAGGCGACCGACACTGCGCTCCAGTCGACGGTCTACTTGGGCAAGGATCTCGCGCGCGACGACCTGTCGTCGCTGTACCGCGCCGCCGACGCGTACGTGTCGCCCTACCACGCGGAGGGTTTCAACCTGCCGGTGCTGGAGGCGATCGCGAGCGGGCTGCCGGTGATCGCGACCGCGGGCGGGCCGACCGACGATTTCTGCCGCGACGAATTCGCGCTGCGGATCGAGAGCAGGCTCCTGACGCACCCGGAGCGGGGAACGAAGCATCTCGATCCGGATCTCGATAGCCTGGTCGCGCACATGGCGCGCGTCGTCGACGACGCGAGCTTCCGCGCTTCCGCCGCCACGGCCGGACCGGAGTGGGCGGCGTCGCACTACTCGTGGCGTGGGATTACCGAGCAACTCGTCCGGCTGATGCTCGGCTGACGCGCGTTGGTGTCGGGTGGCGTTACAGGTTGCGTCGCCGCGTAGCGCGCGGCGGATGCGAATCTTCGAGAACTTAAAGCGTTACGAGCAACGGCGTAGTTCTTGCATGGCGACGAAGTTGCCCCTCTGCAACCGCTCGAGGTGACCGCCATGACGCGCTTGCTCGTTGCCGCCGTTCTTTCACTCTTCGCAGGATTCGCCCACGCCACGTTGATCGTCGTCGGTGCCAGCTTGTCCGGAGCCGCCGAAGCGCCGCCGAACGCATCGCCCGGTATCGGCATCGCCCTCGTCGAGCTGGATACCCTCACGCACATGCTTCACGTCAACGTGAGCTTTTCTGGCCTCACTGCGCCTAACACAGCGGCGCACATCCACTGCTGCACGGCTATACCGGGCACGGGCACCGCGGGCGTCGCCACGTCAGTGCCCACCTTCATCGGCTTTCCGGCGCGGCGTGACCAGTGGCACGTATGACCACACGTTCGATCTAACTCTCGCCAGTAGCTGGAATCCGGCGTTCATCACGGCCCAAGGCGGCATCGCTGGAGCCGAGAGCGCGCTCACCACGGGTTTGCTTAGCCGAACGACGTACCTGAACATCCACACGTCCCAGTTCCCGGGCGGCGAAATCCGCGGCTTCCTGGTCCCCGAACCCGGCACGCTCGCGCTGCTCGGCCTCGCGCTCGGTGCGCTCGCGCTCCGGCGCCGCGCCGTTCACTGATCGATTCGACCGACGCGCCCGCGCTTTGCGCGGGCGCGTTCGCTTTCTACGGCGCAGTCAACGCGTCGACGCCGAGCCAGAGAAACAGGATTGCAACGCCGCCCGTGCCGGCGAAGTAGGCGAAGCGGATCGACCACGCTGCGGCCTGCGGCAAGTCCTGCCCGAGCACGATTCCGCGATTCGCGAGGAGATGATCGCCTGCAAGCAGCGTCAGCAGCCAGAGCGCGAGGAACAACGTGAGGAGCAACATGGCTCCCCCAGTCTAGGCGAGTCGCCCGCGCGGGAAAGTAAACGTTCGTGAATTCGTCGCGAGGCGCGTTTGCTGGCACCGCGCACTGCGCTTACGTCCGTCACCCCGGCGAACGCCGGGGTCCAGGGGGAACGCTGTTGCTGGATTCCGGCGTGCGCCGGAATGACGGCGGCTGCGCCTATCGGCGCGCCGGGTGCTGCGGTTCGAACGCGTTGCCGAACACGTAGCTTCCGACGCTTCGCCCCTGCGCGATGCCGGCGGTCTTGTCGAACGCCCAGTGGATGCCGAGGTACATGCGGCTTTGCCCGTTCTCTTCCTCGGCCTCGGAGAGCGACGCGAACCGGCGCGGCACCCGCGGGCGCACGCTGCCGTTGGCGTCGATCGTTTCGCCGTTCAGCTCGTCCGACACGAAGCTGAACGCGATGCGGTCGGTGCGGTAGAACTCGCGCAGCACCTGGAAGAGCGCGCCGCCGAACCCGGCGTGCCCGGACGGATACGCCGGAAACGGCGGCGTGAAGTTCGGCCCGGCGAGGTTGCTTGCGGGCGCGCCGAGCGGCGCGAACTTCGGGTCGCCCACCGTGGCCGGATTGTCGTCGCCTGCGCCGGTGGGCCCGGTTTCCACGTCGGCCTCGCGGATGCCGGTGACCGGACGCCAGTACTGATAGAGATACTTCGACTCCCAGATCGCGACGCCGGCATCGGCCATCGCGGTGTTGACCAGCGCGAGGAGGCGGGCGAGCTCGACGACGCTGTGGCCGCGCGCCGACGCGATCGTCATCGCGATCTGGTTGTACAGGCGCGGCGGCGCACAGAGGCTCGGCGTGCCGTCGTACGCCCAGTAGATGCCGATCATCCGCTGGCGCTCGGTTCGCACGGTCGGCGTGGTCGTGCCGTCGCCGCCCACGCGCTTCACTTCCTCGAATGCCGCGGCGTAGGCCCGGCTGTCCAGCGCGGGCGGCGGCGGCGCCCGGAACTGCTCCGGTGACTTGAGGACAAACGGCCGCACCGTTCCCCAACGCGCGCCCAGCGCGAGCGGGATCTGGCTGATCGGATCCTGCCGCCACTTGCCCGGCGCGTCGCTGGTGACGAAATCCACTGCCGACCCGCGGCTCCGCGTGCTGCGACCCGTCGTTCGCCCGGAGCGCGAGGATCGCGGCGGCGGCCCGCCGTCCGAGCTCGATTCCGTTCGTCTTGGCGCGCGGAGCGGTCGTGCGGATCGCCTGCATGTCCTCGGCGAGCAGCGCGTCGAGGTCGGCGCGCTGGGACGGATAGAGCGCGACGAGCGCGTCGTGCGCCGCCTGCGCGATCGCGGCGTCCATCGAGGTCTCGGCCCGCGCGGGCGCGAGCCCGGTGTAGCTCCGGAACCCGCCGGCGATCGCGTTCACCGCGTCGAAGATCGCGATGTGGACGATCGCCATCGCGCGGCTCGATCGCCCGGGGCCGAGTTGCTCCCCGAAGACGCGCGCCTCGCCGGGCTGCACCGGCGTGTGGTCCAGCCCGCTCGCGTCGATGGCGACCTCGTTCCAGTAGCGGAGCCGGTTCAGCGTGTCGGCGCCGCGCCGCACCGGCCGCGGCACGTCGCGTAGCGCCGGGGCGCGGTGGAAGCGCGGCCCGAGCGCCTCGCGAACGCCGCCACCGAACCCCTGTTGCGACCACGCGGGCGCGGGGAAGAGCGCGACGACCGCCGAGACCGCGATGAGCAGTCCCGCAATTTGGCGGTTCATCGCGGCCACCGCCGCTATAGCGACCGCAGGAAGTTCAGCAGGTCCTGCTTGTCGCGCTCGCTACGGCCGTTGTAGTTGTTGATGACACCGTTCGCCTCCGACGCCGGATAGGTCTGGTTGGCCCCGCTCCTGTGCGCCTGGATCGCCTCGGCGAGGTCGTTGGTGCGCCCGTCATGGAGGAAGAAGATGCGCTGTCCGAGGCCCCACAGCGGCGCGGTCCGGAACTCGTCGCCGCTGGCTGCGCCCTGGCTGATGCCGTCCGCGAGCCCGGGCCCCATCGCGTGGAGCATCAGGTCCGAGAAGAGATTGACCGGCTTGCTACGCAGCGCCGACACGGTGGACATCTTGCTCGTGTAGAGCGTCGGGGTGTGGCACAGCGCGCAGCCGACGTTCTCGAAGACCTTCCTGCCGTTGGCGATCGAGGTCGTGCCGCCCGGCTTGTCAGGCGAGGGTGTCGGCGCGGCGGAGAACCGCATGAACAGCGTGAACAGCTCGATGGCTTGCCGGGCCTCAGCGCCGCTCGCCTCCCGGTCGTCTGTCACGGTGTCGTTCGGCACATTCGCGAACTGGCAAGTCGGGTTCTCGTCGCGCTCGTTCTGGAACGCATCGTTGGTGATCCCCATCTCGACGTTGTACGCCTCGCCCGAGAAGATCAGCAGCGACTTGTTCTGCGCCTTCCAGCCGAAGCGGGTGATCGTCCCGTCATTGCCGCTGCGGTTCATCTCCCCCGAGATGCTACTGCTCGTCGAGGAGGTGCGGGTGCGGTTGAACCTGCCGCCGATGCCGAGCGCCGCCTTCTGCGGCGCCGCGGCGGCCTGGTTGGCGACGAGGTCGCTGTCCGAGATCTGCTCGATCAGCCCGAGGCCGAAAGTCGGCGTCGGGATGCGGAAGATCACGTTCTTGTTCCGGACCTGAGTTTCGAAGTCTTCCTGCTTGGCAGTGCAGCCGCTCGCGTCGCCGTGCCGTGGCCGTCGTTGCGGCCGCTGATGACGAACAGGGCGTGTACCCCGCCATCGGGCGTACCGTCGGCGTTGCGCACGAAGCGCGCCTCGCGCACCGGTCCGTTCTTCGTGATGAAGGACGGAACCACGTTCCTGGCACCGTTATAGGTCGCAATAGCGACCTGCGGGTTCACGGCCGGGCTCGAGCCACCGTTTGCCGGCTGGAGGTGACAGCCTCCACAGCTGTCGAGGTTGAAGCGGGGTCCCAGACCGTCGGCGATGCCCTCCCTCTCTTCGAAGTCGGCAAGGCCGGCCACGAAAAACGCTTTCTGCGCGCTCGACAGCCCATCCAATGCGCCGCCTGCCCCCGCAGGCCCGCCACGGAGGCCGGGGTCGCGCGCAACGAACTGCGCGCTTGGCACGCCGATCAGGCCTACTGACAGCGCGACGAGGATCGCCGTCGCCAATGTTGTCTTGTTCATTTGGGCTTCCTCCTTGCATCGAGCCTCCGGCTTTTCCCGGCCGGAAGAATCGGGAGACCGCCGCTGATTGCCCCGCTTGGGCCGTGCTTCTCGAATGGCAGGTCGGCACTGGGCGGTCCGTGCGATGGCACAATGACACATCGTCGCCTCTATGTCAATGTCATATATGCTGTCGGCATAACGACACCGCGGCCGCCCCGGTGCCCGCGGCGCACGCCGGCACTTCGCGCCTCCGCGACCGGGGTTTCAATCCATAATCCCGCGCCGCCATCCGGGGGATCCGCACGTGTACAAGCACCTGACGCTCGACGAGCGCGACGGCATCCTCGTCGCGCGCATGAACCGGCCGCGCGCGCGCAACGCGCTTTCCCTCGCGCTCATGCAGGAGCTCACCGATTTCGCGCTCGGCTGCGAGGCGCGCGACGCCGTGAGCGCGATCGTGCTCGCCGGCGGGCCCGACCATTTCTCCGCCGGCGCGGACCTGAAGGATCCGGATCGCTGGGACGCCGCGTCGAAGCCCCTGGGCGAGCAGCGCCGCATCGCGAATGCCGGCTACCGGATGTGCGCCGCGTGGGAGGCGATCCCGCAGGTCACGATCGCGGCGATCGAGGGGTATGCGATCGGCGGCGGCATCGCGCTCGCGCTCGCGTGCGACTTCCGGATCGCCGCGGCGAACGCGTTCGTGAGCTTTCCCGAGATCAGCCTCGGCATGCCGCTGACCTGGGGAACAATCCACCGCCTCGTGCAGCTCACCGGCCCGGCCCGGGCGAAGCGCCTCGCGATCCTGTGCGAGCGCGTCCCTGCCGCCGAGGCGCGTGCGACGGGCCTCGTCGACGAGCTCACGCCTGCGGGCGGCGCGGAGGCGCGCGCGCACGAGATCGCGCGCGCGGCGGCCGCGATGCCTCAGGCCGCCGTCCGTCTCACCAAGGAGACGGCGAACGCCGCGGCGAACGCGCTCCTGCACCTCGGGTCGCACATGGAGGCGGAGCAGTTCGCCTTCCTCAATGCGAGCGAGGAAGGGCGCGTTGCCCGCGCCCGGTTCACGCAAAGGAAGAAGCCCTGAAGAAGATGGCCGCCCGCGCACTCGCGAATCTCGAGAGGATCAAGGACGACTATCGCGCCGGCAGCGCGCGGCGCAAGCTCGCGCTCCTGCGCAAGCTCGACCGCGCGCGACTGCGCACCGCCGGGCAGGTGGAGCGCCTGCACGAGGCGCTGTGCTTTCTGCGCGCCTATCCGGACGACGCGCGCGTTGCGGCGCGGGTCGAGCGCATGCTCCGCGGTTTCGCGCGCCGCGCCGATCTGCGGCGGCAGCGCGGGCGGCTCGCCGACAGCGGCATCGCGGGAACGACGATCCGCTACCGCTTCTTCTGGCCGACGGCGTGCTGGCTCGCGCACCGCTGGCCCGCGCAGTTCCGGCTGGACCGGAACGACGGCGTGGCCGGGGACAACATCGCGGGCGTCCTGCCGCTGCTCGTCACGCCCCCTGAAGCGCAGTGGCTGCGCGAGCGGGAGCCGGAAGGGTATGACGCGCTCGACGCGCTGCGCGGGCCCGCGACCGACGCGACCTGGCTCGTGCGCGGCGTCGAGTCGATGCCGGGCGACACCTTCACGCGCGAGTCGATCTACGACGGCCTGGACCCGAGCTGCGAGCTCTTACCCGGGCGCGACACCCCCACGCGGACGCTCGACCGGCATGTCGCGGCGCCCGCGGCGTTTCGCACCGCGCCGCTGCGGCGCGCCCGGCCGGCGCTGCGCGAGGAAATCCGGCGCCCGCCGCGCGCGGTGCGCGTGCTGGGGCCGAAGGAGGGCGAACGCATCGTCGAGCTTGCCCGCGGCGCGATGATCACGCGCCAGCGCGACCTGGACGCATTCGCCTACGGCGACGCGCGCGACGTGCGCATCGTGGACGACGGCCACGGCCTCGCTTTCGCGCTCGTCGGAGTGGTGCCCGAACGCCGGACGCTGCTCGCGGCGATCTACGGCGCGCTGACGCTCCAGAACGGCGTGCCGATCGGCTACTCGCAGCTCGACGTGATCGCGGGCACCGCCGCGGTCTCGTTCAACACCTTTCCGACGTTCCGCGGCGGCGAGGCGGCGTACGCGTTCGCCCGCCTGCTCGCGCTGGCGCGGCACCTGTTCGGCGCCACCTCGTTCAGCATCGAGCCGTATCAGCTCGGCGAAGGCAATAAGGAGGGCATCGAGTCCGGGGCGTGGTGGTTCTATTACAAGATGGGCTTCCGTCCGCGCGCGGCACCGGCGCGGCGGATCGCGCGGCGCGAGCTCGAACGCCTGCAGGCGAACGCGCGCTATCGGTCGTCAGCGGCGACGCTGCGCAAGCTTGCGGCGTGGCACGTCTTCTCTCGACCTCGACCCGGCGCGGCCGCGCGGCCTGCCGCCGGTTGCCACACGTCGGCGAGCACGCCGCCGGAGTGGTCGCGCGGCGTCGCGCGGAGGACCGCGGCGCGGGGCTCGACGCGGCGAGCCTCGAACTCATGCGGCTCACGGGGCTGCGCTCGCTCCGGGGGTCTACGCGCGACGAGCGCGTCGCCTGGCGGCGCTGGAGCCCGTTCGTGCTCGCTCTTCCGGGGATCTCCCGCTGGAGCGCTGCCGATCGACGTGCGCTGGCGGACGTCGTCCTGGCCAAAGGCGGGCGCCGGGAGAGCGACTTCGCGGCGCGCTTCGACGCACATCCGAAGCTCGCAAGTGCGCTGTTCGCGGGAAGACGCTAGCCGCCGCTCACTTATCGGCTGCCCGCGCGCTCCGGGCCGACGAATTCTTGACGTGCCTCAACACGGATCGCGGGCGAAGGTCCATGCTGTTATTGGAGCGTAATGCTCCGAACGGTAGGGCGAAAGGAGGTGTGTCATGAGAGAACTCACCCGCTTCGAACCGCTGTTCACTGAGCCTTTCGAGGGCATGTTCCGGCGGATGCTCAAGCCGGTGCGTTGGGAATTCGAAGGGCTGCCGACGGACATCCGGATCGACGTCCAGGAGAGCGACAATGCTTATGTCGTCAAGGCCGACCTCCCAGGCGTGAAGAAGGATGACATTCGGGTCGAGATCGACGGCGACGTGGTGACCATCAGTGCCGAGGCCCGGGAAGAGAAGGAAGTGAAGGAGCAGGGCAAGGTGATCCGCAGCGAGCGGTATCGCGGCGCGCTCCAACGCAGCTTCTCGCTCGGACACGAGGTCGACGAGTCCGCGGCCGCAGCGAAGCTCACCGACGGCACCCTCGAGCTGACGTTGCCCAAGAAGGCGACGAGCGCAGCGAAGAAGCTGACGATCCAGTAGGGATCGGCGGTGAAGACGGGCGGCCGCAAGGGCCGCCCGGAAACGGCGGGGCCGATCGGCCCCGGCAGGCCCGCATCGCGCGGGCCTGCGCCCTTTAGAGGGGCTTGATCGCGGACGCCTGCTTGCCCTTGGCGCCCTGCGTGACCTCGAACGAGACGCGCTGGTTTTCCTTGAGCGTCTTGAAGCCCGAGCCCTGGATCTGGGAGAAATGCGCGAAGAGGTCCTCGCCGCCGTCGTCGGGCTTGATGAAGCCGAAGCCTTTCGCGTCGTTGAACCATTTCACGATGCCTGTACTCATGTCTTGCTTTCCTTGATAAAAATGGATCGATAGCAGGCGATCCGGCCTGCACGGCAGAACTTCAAGGGAAGAGACGTTAGACCGAGAGGCACCGTGCTCGAATGGCGCGGGGACGACTGACCAGAGCGGCTTTCGCTGCTTGAGAATCCTGTGGGCGCCCTTATACCCGGGGGGGCCGGGTCGGGTCAAGCGGTTTTTCCCCGGAGGCGGCCGGGACCGGTGCGGCGCGCGGATTTCCGGGATCGGCTCTAGAATCGTCGCGCCGCCGTCCCCAACTCGAGGAGTCGCGCTTCGTGGCCATGGACCTGGACGATCTCGTGGTGCTGGAGGACCAGACGCTCGGTCCCGACGAGGAATCGCTGCTCGAGCTCGTGTTCCCCGAGAGCTTCTACGTGGTCGGCACGGAGGGCAACTACCTCACGACCGTCAACAACCTGGAGCTCTTCCAGCGCGTCGTCGAGCTCATCGACAAGGACACCGATCTCGACGACCCGGCCTTCCGCGAGGAAGTCGACGTGATCCTCGAAGAGTCGGACGATCTCGCGCAGGAGGACTACGACGAGGCCGTCGAGCGCGACATCGGCGACGCGGACGAGGACTTCGAGGAGGAGAAGGAAGACGACCGGGAGCGCTGAGTACGCGCATCCCGCAGGCTCCCGAAGCGCTGGCAGACACCGCGCGTCGCCTCAGCCCGACGCAGTGACGATCCCCTCCGCCCAGTCGAGCACACGCTGCACGCGCGGGACGAGCAGCGCGCGCGCCTCGCGGTAGTCGAGCCAGCGGTACTCGTGGTGCTCCGGGCGGCCGAGCTCGGGGCTCACCTGTAAATGCACTTCGCCCGAAGGGCTTTCGGCGACGTAGTAGCGCGCCACCTTGCCGCGTGCATAGGGCTCCGTCTCGCAGAACGCCTCGCCCCAGCGGAATTCGAGCGCGGCGAGCCCGGATTCTTCGGCGACCTCGCGCACAGCTGCGTCGCGCGGACGCTCGCCCGCCTCGACGACGCCCTTCGGGAAGTCCCAGTGGCGGAACGCGCGCAGCAGGAGGTAGCGCCACGCGCCGCCTTGTCGTCGCACGACGACGACACCCGCCGAGAGTCGCGGCGCGCGATCGTGATCTTTTGTCACACGAGATGGCTCTGCGTCACGCGGCTATGCTAACTTCGCTCCAGGGCGAGAAGCCGAAAGAAGAAAGAACGCAGTCGAAGGACCAGTGAGGCCCGATTACCACGGCGGCAGCATCGTCAACCTGATGGCGTCCATCGTGACGGCATTCGGCGGGCGGAGCGACTACGAATTCGCGCGGGACCTCGCGCCCGCCGAGATCGCGTCCGCGCGCAACGTCGTGCTGATCGTGGTCGACGGCCTCGGCCATCGACATCTCGCCCGCGCGCGCCCGGGCGGCGCGCTGCACGGCGCCCTGCGCGCGAGCCTCACCTCGACCTTCCCCTCGACGACGGCCGCGGCAATCACGACTTTCATGACCGGCCTCGCGCCGCAGGCGCACGGCCTCACCGGCTGGCACATGTACTTCCGCGAGATCGGCGCGGTGCTCGCGGTGCTGCCTTTCCGCCCGCGGCACGGCGGTCCGTCGCTCGTCGCGAGCGGCGGCGTCACGCCGGCCGAGCTCCTCGGTCATGCGCCGGTCGCCGACCTGCTCGACGCCGCCACGTTCGTGGTGTCGCCCGCGGCGATCGTGGAGTCCGACTTCAACCGCGCGGTGTCGGGACGCGCGCGTCGCATCGGGTACGCCCGGATCGACGAGATGTTCGCAGCGGTGCGCGATGTCGTGTCCACCGGCACGGAGCGCAATTACATCTACGCGTACTACTCCGAGATCGACTCGCTCGCGCACGCGCACGGCGTCGCGTCGGATCCGGTCGGGGCGGAGGTCGCGCGCGTCGACGCGGCCTTCGGGCGGTTCCTGGACGAGATCGCGGGCACCGACACGCTCGTGATCGCCACCGCCGACCACGGGTTCGTCGATACGCGCCCCGACACCGTGGTCGAGCTCGACGACCATCCGGAGCTCGCGGCGACGCTCGCGCTGCCGCTCTGCGGCGAGCCGCGGGTCGCGTACTGCTACGTGCGGCCGGGCGAGGGCGCCCGCTTCGAGCGCTACGTCGAGTCCCGGCTCGGCCATTGCGCGACGCTCGGCGCGAGCGCCGATCTCCTCGCCGCGGGCTGGTTCGGGCCCGGCGCGCCGCATCCCCGCCTCGCCGAGCGCATCGGCGACTACATCCTCGTCATGAAGGACCGCTACGCGATCCGCGACGTCCTGCCCGGCGAGCGCCGTCACGCGCAGATCGGCGTGCACGGCGGCACGAGCGAGGACGAGATGCTCGTCCCGCTCGTCGTCGCGCGGCGCTGACGCGTCGCGGTCAGGCGGACGCCGTCTCCGGCGTCGCCGCGGGCGCCACGAGGGCCAGCCGTCCGCGGTGCGGCTCGTTGCGGGCGCTTGCCGCCTCCCCGAGCGCGCGCAAGCCGGCCGGCGCGCCGCCCGATAGCCCCGTTCGTCGGCGCGTCCCATCCGCCCGGCCGATGCGTGGGGAGGGGCTGCGGGCCGCTGCTAGACTAGGCCCCGAGGCTCGCGCGGGGCCGCCCGCCGTCCTGCCCCGCCGCTCACCAACGGCCCGCGGAGGAGACCATGGCATCACGCACCGGATCCGGCAGCTCGGAGCGGCTCGATCAGGTGCTCGCCCTGGTGCGCGAGAAGGTCGCCCCGGACGCGCGCGGGCCGGTCGAGGCGTTCGTCCGCGCCTACTACCGCCAGGTCGACCCGGGCGATCTCGCCGAGCGGGAGAGCGCCGACCTCTACGGCGCCGCGCTTTCGCAGTGGAACTTCGCGCGCCGGCGCGAGCCGGGCGTCCCGAAGGTGCGCGTCTTCAATCCGAGCGTCGCCGAGCACGGCTGGCAGTCCACGCACACCGTCGTCGAGATCGTGAACGACGACATGCCGTTCCTCGTCGATTCGGTGACGATGGAGGTGAACCGGCAAGGGCTCACGCTGCACCTCACCGTCCACCCGATCCTGCGCGTCAATCGGGGCGGCCCGACTGGCGCGGGCCCGGGGCAGGTCCCGGGCGCGGGGCCGGAGCAGACGCTGATGGGCGTCCTGCCGGACGACTCGCCGGCCGGCCAGCGCGAATCGTTCATCCACCTCGAGGTGGATCGCGTCAGCGACGCCGCGCGGCTCGAGTCGCTCGCCGCGGACATCGCGCGCGTGCTCGGGGACGTCCGTGCCGCGGTCGAGGACTGGAAGAAGATGTCGGGCAAGGTGCGCGAGATCCTCGCCGACCTGGAGCGGCGCCCGCCGCCCGTCGGGCAGGCGGAGGTCGCGGAGACGCGTGAATTCCTTCAGTGGCTCGCCGACAACCACTTCACCTTCCTCGGCTACCGCTGCCACGACCTGGTGATGAAGGACGGCGACGACGCGCTCGCGGTCGTGCTCGAGTCGGGCCTGGGCATCCTGCGCGTCAAGCCCGGGGAGAGCCTCTCGACGAGCTTCTCGCAGCTGCCGCCCCGCGCGCGCGCCTACGCACGCGAGAAGGACCTGCTGATCGTCACCAAGGCGAATTCGCGCTCGACGGTCCACCGGCCCGGCTACCTCGACTACATCGGGCTCAAGCGCTACGACGACCGCGGCGAGGTCTGCGGCGAGCACCGCTTCCTCGGCCTGTACACGCACATCGCCTACCAGGCGCGGCCGTCGGAAATCCCGCTGCTCCGGCGCAAGGTCGCCGGCGTGCAGGCGCGCGCCGGCTATCCGGCCGGCGGCCACGCCGCGAAGCGGCTCGAAAACATCCTCGACACGTACCCGCGCGACGAGCTGTTCCAGATCAGCGAGGAGGAGCTGTACGCGGCGGCGACCGGCATCCTGCATCTCGGCGAGCGCCAGCGCTTCCGCCTGTTCGTGCGCACCGATCCGTTCGAGCGCTTCGTCTCGTGCCTGATCTACGCGCCGCGCGAGAACTACACCACCGAGCTGCGCCGCAAGTGGCAGGCGATCCTGACCGAGGCGTTCAAGGGCGCGAGCACGGAGTTCGACGCGTTCCTGTCGCAGTCGATGCTCGCGCGCATCCACATCGTGGTGCGCACGACGCCCGGGCAGATCCCGGAGGTGAGCGTCCCCGACCTCGAAAGACGCCTCGCGCAGGCGGCGCGCCGCTGGGAGGACGACCTGCGCGCCGCGGCGCTCGAGCGCCTCGGCGAGGCGCGCGGCAACGAGCTGGCGCGCCGCTTCGCCGGCGCTTTCCCCGCTGCCTACCGCGAGGACGTGCCGGCGCGCAACGCGGTGCCCGACATGGAGATGGCCGAACGCGTGGCCGCGAGCGGCACCCTCGGCATGAGCCTCTACCGTCCGCTCGAGGCGGCGCCGGGGACGCTCCGGTTCAAGCTCTTCCACGCCGGGAAGCCCGTGCCGCTCTCCGACAGCCTGCCGATGCTCGAGCGCATGGGGTTGCGCGCGCTCGAGGAACGGCCCTACCGCATCTCGGTCGAGGGCGGGCAGGCGGTGTGGCTGCACGACTTCGGCCTGGCGACCGCGCAGGACGCGGACATCGAGATCGATGCGGTGGCCGCGCTGTTCGAGCACGCATTCGGCCGCGTCTTCGCGGGCGAGATCGAGAGCGACGACTTCAACCGGCTCGTGCTCGCCGCGCGGCTCGCCGCCGACGAGATCGTGGTGCTGCGCGCCTATGCGAAGTACGTGCGCCAGATCGGCTTCCCGCTCTCGCAGGCGTTCATCGAGCAGACGCTCGCCGCGCACACCGGGATCGCGCGCCGGCTGGCCGCGCTCTTCCGGCTGCGCTTCGAGCCGCTGCGCGGCGGCGGCTCGTCCGCCGATGCGGAAGAGGCGGATGACGCGGCGGCCGCGCAGGCGAAATCCATCGAGGAGGCGCTCGAGGCCGTCGAGAACCTGAACGAGGACCGCGTGCTGCGCCAGTACCTCGCGCTGATCCTGGCGACCACGCGCACCAATTTCTGGCGTCGCGACGCCGACGGGCGGCCGCGGACGTTTCTCTCGTTCAAGCTCGATCCGGCGCGGGTGCCCGGCCTGCCCGAGCCGAAGCCGATGTTCGAGATCTTCGTGTACTCGACCCGGTTCGAGGGCGTGCACCTGCGCGGCGGCAAGGTCGCGCGCGGGGGGCTGCGCTGGTCCGACCGGCCCGAGGACTTCCGCACCGAGGTCCTCGGCCTGGTGAAGGCGCAGATGGTCAAGAACGCCGTGATCGTGCCGGTCGGCTCGAAAGGGGGCTTCGTCCTCAAGCGCGCGCCCGCGGCGTCCGACCGCGAAGCGTTCATGAAGGAAGGCGTCGCCTGCTACCAGGACTACCTCCGCGGGCTGCTCGATCTCACCGACAACCTCGTCGGCGGGAAGGTCGAGCCGCCGCCGCAGGTGCGCCGGCACGATCCCGACGATCCGTACCTCGTCGTCGCCGCCGACAAGGGGACGGCGACGTTCTCCGACTACGCGAACGGCATCTCGGCCGAGTACGGGTTCTGGCTCGGCGACGCGTTCGCCTCCGGCGGCTCGGCAGGGTACGACCACAAGGCGATGGGCATTACGGCGCGCGGGGCGTGGGAGTCGGTGAAGCGCCACTTCCGCGAGCTCGGCGTCGACACCCAGACGACGTTCTTCACCGCCGTCGGCATCGGCGACATGTCGGGCGACGTGTTCGGCAACGGCATGCTGCTGTCGCGGCACATCAAGCTCGTCGCCGCGTTCGATCACCGGCACATCTTCATCGACCCCGAGCCGAACCCCGGCGCGAGCTTCGCCGAGCGGACGCGCCTGTTCGACCTGCCGCGCTCCTCCTGGGCGGACTACAACACGATGCTGATCTCGGAGGGCGGCGGCGTGTGGCCGCGGAGCGCGAAGTCGATCCCGCTCACCCCGCAGGCGCGCAAGGCGCTCGGCATCGAGGCGGAGCACCTGACACCGACCGAGCTCGTCAGCGCGATCCTCGCCGCGCCGGTCGACCTGCTCTACAACGGCGGGATCGGCACGTACGCAAAAGCGACCGGCGAATCGCACGCCGAGGTCGGGGACCGCGCGAACGACGCGCTGCGCCGCAACGGCGCGGACCTGCGCTGCAAGGTGGTCGCGGAGGGCGGCAACCTGGGGTTCACGCAGCGCGCACGCATCGAGTACGCGCTGCGGGGCGGCCGGATCTTCACCGACGCGATCGACAACTCGGCGGGGGTCGACACCTCGGACCACGAGGTGAACATCAAGATCCTGCTCGGGCTGGTGATGGCCGACGGCGAGCTGACCGGGAAGCAGCGCAACACGCTGCTCGCGCAGATGACCGACCAGGTCGCGGCCCTGGTCCTGCGCGACAACTACTTCCAGACCCAGTCGCTCGCGATGAGCGGGCGCCTCCAGAGCCCGCTGCTCGACGCCCAGCACCGCTTCATCCAGTTCCTGGAGAAGGCGGGACGCCTCAACCGCGCGCTCGAGTTCCTGCCCTCCGACGAGGAGATCGCCAAGCGGCGCGCCGCGAAGATCGGACTGGCCGCCCCGGAACGCGCGGTGCTGCTCGCGTACTCGAAGATGTGGCTCTTCGACGAGTTCATGGCCTCCAGCCTTCCCGAGGACGAGTGGATCGCCGGAGCGCTCGGGCGCTATTTCCCGCAGACGCTGCGGGAGGTCTACGCGGGCGTGATGCCGCGCCATCCGCTGCGGCGCGAGATCATCGCGACGCACGTGGTCAACAGCATGGTGAACCGCGTCGGCTCGACCTTCGTGCACCGGCTGATCGAGTCGACCGGAGCGAAGGTGAGCGAGATCGTGCGCGCGTACCTGCTCACGCGCGAGGTGTTCGGATTCGTGCCGCTCTGGCAGTCGATCGAGGCGCTCGACAGCAAGGTGCCCGACGCGGCCCAGGCCGAGATGGTGATCGAGGCGGGGCGGCTCATCGTCCGCGCGACCAACTGGTTCCTGCGCTCGAGCCGGCTGGCGGAGCCGCTGGAGCCGACGATCGAGCACTTCCGCCCCGGCGTCGAGGCGATCTACGGCCGCCTGAACGGGCTCGTCGACGCGCCGGCGGCGGCGCACATCGAGGCGCTCGCGTCGGGGTGGGAGCGTGCCGGGGTGCCGAGCGAGGTGGCGCGTCGCGTGGCCGCGCTCGAAACGCTGTTCGCGGCGCTCGACATCGCGGAGGTCGCGGCGGCCACGGGACGCGCGGCGGAGACCGTTGCCGGGGCCTATTTCGGCGTCACGTCCAGGCTCGGTCTGGCGTGGCTGCGCGATCGCATCGGCGCGCTGCCGGGCGACGGCCACTGGCAGGCCCTCGCGAAGAGCGCCATGCGCGACGATCTCGCCGGCCTGCAGCGCGCACTGGCGACCAACGCGCTCGCCGCCGCGCCGGACGACCGGGGCGACCCGGTCGCCGCTTGGGAGGCGCGCTATCGCGGCACGATGGAGCGCGCCGCGCGGATCCTCGGCGAGCTGCACGCGGTGCAATCGCCCGACCTCGCGATGCTGTCGGTGGGGCTGCGGGAGCTGAGGAATCTCGCCTGAGGGCGCGTCAGTGCATGCAGACAAGCGGAGCACGCCATGGAAGCGATCAAGGATGCAAGCCACCTGTACGAAGTCGAGCGTCGCGCCGAGCACGCCGCGCGCCCGGGGTTCCGCATCAGCGAGATCCAGCTCTCCCTGACCCAGCAGGTGCCTTGGCACTATCACAACAACGTCCAGGACACGTTCTACGTGCTCGAAGGAGCGCTGCGGCTCTTCCTGCGTGACCCCAAGGAGGAGGTGCGGCTCGGCCCCGGCGACACCTACTCGGTCAAGCCTCGCCGCCCGCACCTGGTCGTCAACGGCGGAAGCGCTTCCGCCACGTTCCTGGTGCTGCAGGGGATCGGCGAGTACGACTTCGTGCCGCTCGTTCCGCTAGCGGCGAAGTGATCGGGCCGTTCGACCGCCCTGCGCGCCGGCGCACGCGCGCGACCGGGCGCCGCGCGGCTGAGCGGCGCCGCACCGCAGGCAGCGCCGATCGCGCGGGCCGAGCGGGCCGAGGCACGACCAGCAGCGGCGGATCCAGTTGAGCAGAGTCACGCCCTTCGAGCATATCGCTTCGACGCCGTCGTGACCCCGAATCGATCGGCGCGGCGTTTACTGCGCCGTGATCCACTTCACTTGGGAGCAGCAATGATCCGCCGTACCCTTCTTGCGGTCGCCGGTGCGCTCGGCGCCGCCGCCGCCTTTGCACAAGCGCCCGCCGAGCCGGTCCGCTTCAACCAGGTCGATCTGCAGGCCGAGGTCTCGCGCGAGGTGCAGAACGACCTCATGAACGCGAGCGTTTACGCCGAGGGCTCCGACCCGTCCGCGCCGAAGGTCGCCGACCAGCTCAACCGCCTCGCGGCGGAGGCGCTCAAGGCCGCCGGCGAATACAAGACGGTGAAGGCCCGCAGCGGCCATGCGCAGACCTACCCCGTCTACGATCGCGCGAACAAGCTGACCGGCTGGCGCGGTCGCACCGAGGTCCGCCTCGAGTCGAAGGACGTGCAGGCGATGGCCACGCTGATCGGCCGACTGCAGTCGACGATGCAGCTCGGCGGGATCTCGTTCACCGTTTCGCCCGAGCTGCGCCGCCAGACCGAGAACGAGCTGATCACCGACGGCGTCGCCGCGTTCCGCGCGCGCGCCGACATCGCGACCAAGGCGCTTGGCGGCAGGAGCTACAAGATCCGCCGCATCGGCCTCAACACCGGCGGCTTCGGGCCGGGGCCGCGCCCGATGGCCGCGGCGCGGATGGCGCCGCAGGCCGCCGAGGTCGCCCCGCCGGTTTTCGAGGCAGGGACGAGCATGGTGAACGTGGTGGCCGCGGGCACGATCGAAGTCGAGTAACCGGGCCGCATGAGGCCAGTCCTCGTCGCGATCGCCGTCACGCTCGCCGTCCAGATCCTCACGGCGACCGCGCTGATCGCGCCGTCGGTGATCGCGCCGGCGGCGGCCGGCGATCTCGGCGTGGCGCCGCAGGCGATCGGGCTGTTCGTCTCGTTCGCCTATTTCGCCGCGATGCTCTCCGGGCTGGCGACCGGCGGGCTCATCGCCCGCTTCGGCGCGCTCGCCGTGTGCCAGGCGGCCGTGGTGATCGCGGGCGCCGGGCTCGCGCTCGGCAAGCTCGCGTCGCTCGCGGTCGTCCCGCTGGTGGTCATCCCGCTCGCGGCGCTCCTGATCGGACTTGCGTACGGGCTCGTCAACCCGGTGAGCTCGCACATCCTCGCGCGCCACACGCCGCCGGGCGCGATGGCGCTCGTGTTCTCGATCAAGCAGACCGGGGTGCCGATCGGCGGCGCGATCGCCGGCGCGGTCGTGCCGACGCTCATCCTCGCCGTGGGGTGGCCGAACGCGCTCCCGGCGCTCGGTGCCGTCTGCGTCCTCGCCGCGTTCGCCCTTCTGCCGGCGCGCGCGGTGATCGCGGACGCGCCGCAATCGGGCGACGCCGCTCCGGCGCGCGCGCCGTTCGCCTATCGGTGGCGGCGCGCGCTCGACGGGATGATCGGGCCGATCCGCCTCGCGCTGTCGCAGCCGCGCCTGCGCGATCTCGCGTTTGTCTCGCTCGGCTATGCCTCCGCGCAGCTCGTCTTCATCGCCTATTTCGTCTCGCACCTCACGCTGCAGCTCGGCTTCAGCCTGGTGACCGCCGGGGTCGTCTACGCGTTTGCGCACGGCGCGGGCATCGTCGGCCGCATCGCGTGGGGCGCGGTGGCCGATCGCTGGCTGTCGCCGCGCGCCACGCTCGCGGCGCTCGGCTTCGTCTCGGCAGCGTGCGCCGCGCTGACGGCAGTCTCGTCCGGCGCCTGGCCGCTTGCGGCGATCGTGACCGTCGCGATGCTCTACGGCGCGTCGGCGGTCGGCTGGAACGGCGTGTTCCTCGCGGAAGTCGCACGCTCCGCGCCGCCGGGCCAGGTCGGCGCGGCGACCGGCGGCACGCAGTTCTTCACGTTCGGCGGCGCGATGGCGGGGCCGCCGGTGTTCACCGCCCTGGTGTCGGCCACGGGCAGCTACGCGTGGGGTTTCGCGTTCTTCGCGCTCGTGCCGCTGGTGATCTCGCTGCGGCTGCTCGCCGCGCGCACTGCGCCCTAGGTCGGGACGTTAGAATCCGGGTCGCGCTGCACCGCTCCACCTTCCGATGCAACGACTCCAGCCTCGCGACGCGCCCGCCCGCCCCGCTCACCCGCTTCCGGACCCGGTGCTCCTCGTCCATGGCCTGTGGACCAACCGCGCGATCATGCTCTACCTCGCGCGCGCGCTCGCCGGGCAGGGGTTCGCGCCGCGCGCGATCGGCTACTTCTCGGCGCTGGACGAGTTCGAGCACAACGCCGCGCGCGTCGCGCGCGCGATCGCCGAGAGTCCCGGTGAGCGCCTCCACATCGTCGGGCACAGTCTCGGCGGCCTGGTCGCCCTGCGCGCGCTCATGCGCCGGCCCGATCCGCGCGTGCGGCGCCTGGTGATGCTCGGCTCGCCGGTCGCCGACTGCATGAGCGGACGCAAGCTCGCGCGCATGCGCTTCCTCGCCCCGCTGCTCGGCACGACGCGCACGCTGTGGGCCGACATGCCGCCGCTCGACATACCGCCGGGCGTGGAGGCGGGCGCGATCGCCGGCACGCGCCGGCTCGGGCTGGGCAGCGTCGTTCTGCGCCTCCCCGGGCCGAGCGACGGGGTGGTGCTGGTCGAGGAGACGCGGCACCCGCGCCTGGCGGACCATCTGGTGATGCCGGTGGCGCACAGCGAGATGCTCGTGTCGCGCGCGGTCGCGGCGCAGGTCGCGACCTTTCTCCTGAGCGGACGCTTCGCGGCATGAGCCGCCGCGGCGCGCTCCTCCTCGTCGCGGCCTGCGCGGCCCTGGTCGTCGGGGCGATCGGCGGCTGCGCGACGTTCTCGTACTACGGCCAGGCGGTGCTCGGCCATCTCGACGTGATGCACCGCGCGCGCCCGATCGAGGCGCAGCTCGCCGACGGCGCGACCCCGCCCGAGCTGCGCGCGAAGCTCGCGCGTGTCCTCGAGATCCGCGAGTTCGCCACGCGCGAGCTCGGCCTGCCCGACAACGGCAGCTACCGCGCCTATGCCGACCTCGACCGGCCCTATGTCGTGTGGAACGTGTTCGCGGCGCCGGAATTCTCGGTCGAGCCGCGCCAGAGCTGCTTTCCGGTGGTGGGCTGCGTGAGCTACCGCGGCTACTACGGGCAGGCCGACGCGGAGGCTTTCGCCACGGGCCTGCGCGCCGAGGGCTACGACGTGTTCGTCTACGGGGTGCCCGCGTACTCGACGCTCGGCTGGTTCGACGATCCGGTGCTCAACACTTTCGTGCGCTACCCCGACGCGGAGCTGGCGCGGCTCGTGTTCCACGAGCTCGCGCACCAGCTGGTCTACGTGAAGGGCGACACCATGTTCAACGAGTCCTTCGCCGTCGCGGTCGAGGAGGAGGGCGTCCGGCGCTGGCTGGCCCGGCACGGCGACGAGCGCGAGCGCGCCGCCTACGCGCAGCAGCGCGAGCGCCGCGCGGAGTTCGTCGCGCTGGTACTGCGCTACCGCGGACGGCTCGAGGCGCTCTATCGCGAGGCGCTGTCCGCGGACGCGAAGCGCGCGGGCAAGGAACGCCTGTACGCGGAGATGGCAGCCGACTACGGCGCGCTCAAGACGGAGCGGTGGGGGGGCTGGGCCGGCTACGACCGCTGGTTCGAGAAAGGCGTGAACAACGCGCAGCTCGCGTCGGTGGCCACGTACGAGGAACTGGTGCCGGCGTTCCGCGCGCTGCTCGCGCAGGAAGACGGCGACATGGCGCGGTTCTACGGTGCGGTGAAGAGGCTCGCGCAACTCGATCAGGAGGCGCGCGATGCGGCGCTCGCCGCGCTCACCCGCGACTACATCCGGGCCGGCTGCGCGGACGCGCGTAGCGGCAGGAGCCAGGCGAGCGCGGCGAGTTGCAGGGCCCCGATCGCCAGCAGCGCCGCGGTGTATCCCTCCGGCGCGTAGCGGCCGTCCACCGCGGGATAGGCGCGCAGCACTGCGCCGATTCCCCACTGGAACGCGAACGAAACGGTGAAGTGCGCAAAGTTCACCGCGGTGATCGCGCGCCCCGACATCTCGGGTGGGAGCTGCGGCGTGATCAGGGCGAACGCGATCGCCCCCGAGACGACCGTGAAGCCGTACACGCCGAGCACCGCCGCGCGCGGGAGCGCGGCATCGAGCGCGATGCACAGGAAGGCGGCGAACGACACCCCTAGGCCGACCTTGTACGTCGTGAGCCGCGCGATGCCGTGCGCGGCGAGCCGGTCGGCAAAGCTGCCGAAGAACACCGACCCGACCGCGTAGGTTCCGGCGGTCACGAACAGCAGCCGCGCCGCGGCCTCGCGCCCGAGCCCGCCGACGTCGGCGAGCCAGGGCCCGAGCCAGAGGCCCTGGATCGCCTGGTACGCGCCATGAATGGCGATGAACGGGAGCGCGATGCGCCAGAAGAGCGGCGTCGCGAGGATCCGCCCGACGACGCGAAACTGCGCGCCCCAGGTCGCACCCGCGCCGGGCAGCGGCTTCTCGGGCACGCACACCGCGATCAGCAGCGCCGCCGCGAGCGATGCCACCCCCAGGCCGTAGAACATCGCGCGCCAGCCCATGACGCCCAGCGCCGCTTCGACCGGGGCGGTCGCCGCGAGCCCGCCCAGCGCCCCGAGGAAGATGAACCAGCCGCTCACCGTGGCGAGCCGCGCGAGCGGAAACCAGAGCGTGAAGGCCTTGATCGAACCCATCAGGCACGCCGAGACGCCGAGACCGATCAGCGCGCGGCCGAGCGCGAGCGCCCCGAGGCCTTCGGCGAATCCGAACACCACTGCGCCGGCCGCGGTCACGCACAGGAGCCCGGCCACGACGCGGCGCGGGCCGAACCGGTCGAGCAGCACGCCGAGCGGGAGCTGGAAGAGCCCGAAGGTGACGAAGTACGCGCTGGTGAGGAGCCCCAGGTCGGAGGCGCCGAGCGCGAACTCGCGCGCGAGGTCCTTCGCGATGACCGCGTTGACGTTGCGGAAGAAGTACGAGAGGAAGTAGCCGGCGACGAACGGCAGGAAGACGAGCCCGATCAGCCGCGCCGGAATCGGCGCGGCGGTTTCCGCCGCGGGCGCCGGGGCCGCCACTGCCGGAGTTCCTCTCGGGCCGGGCGCGGCGACCGCTCAGCCCTCGATGCGCGCGCCGCGGATGACCGTCTTGCCGGGATTCTCCGGGGCAGGGAAGGCGCTCATGTACTTGATGTTCTCGAACGGCACGAAGTGCAGGCAGCCGTCGGCTTCGATCATCAGCATCCGCTGCTTCAGCACCGCCTCGAGCATCAACTCGGCCGCGATTTCGTTGTCGCGCTGCTGCGGGAAGCTCACCACGAGCGCGGTCCCGTCGACGAAGTGGATGCGCAGTCCGCGGGTCGGCTCGGTCATCGGGCGCTCCTCGGTCACGACAGCGGGATCATCACGTGGCGCTGGTACCCCGGGCGCGCCTTCAGCCGGTCGTAGTACCGCGCGAGGTGCGCGTGCGCCGGCCGCTCGACCGGCAGGTTCATCCACCGGTTCACGAAGCAGCCGAACGGGATGTCGCCCATGGAAAGCTCGCGGCCGGACATGTAGGGCTGCGACGCGAGCGCGTCGTCGGCGATCTTGAAGGTGTCGCCCGCCTGCTTGACCGCGGCCTCGACGGCGGCGCCGTCGCGCTTGTCCGCCGGCGTGCGGATGAGCTGCCAGAAGATCGTCGTGATCGGCGCAGCGAGCGTCGAGGTGACCCAGTCCATCCACTTCTCCGCGCTGTAACCCTGCTCGAACGTGCGGATCGGACCGTGCTTCGCGTATAGATAGCGCACGATCGTGTTCGACTCCCATAGGATGAAGCCGTCGTAGTCGATCGTCGGGACGCGGCCGTTCGGGTTCATCGCCCGGTATTCGGGCGTATTGACGACGCCGAACGCCATTCCGGCATCGACACGCACGTGCGGGACCTTCAGCTCCGCGACCGCCCACATCACTTTCTGGACATTGATCGAATTCACCCGGCCCCAGATCTTCAGCATCGCTCCTCTCCCCCTTCCCGACCCTCAGTTTGTCCGCCCGCGTCCGCGCCCGGCGTCCACGAGACCCGCTTCGACTGCGACGCGCCACAGCCCGCTGCGTGCCGCGTCGGGCGCTGCAATGCGCGCCCCGATTCCGCCGCCCGCGAGCGCCTCGCGATAGCGCTCGCACAATACCGGATCGCCGATCACCGTGACGGTCGACCCGGCGAGGCCGCGAGCGGCGGCACGCACCTCGTCGCCGATCAGCAGGCCGGACAGGTAGCTCGGCGCCTCCTCAGGCGCGAGCCGACCGAACAGGCCGAGCGTGCGCGTGCCGAACAGGCGGTGCAGCAGCGCGTCCTCACCGGAAAGCGTCGCTTCCCATCCGCGCCGGAACGCAGCGGGCGCGTGCGCCGCGTCGACCGACATCAACCGCCCGAGGATCGAGTGCTCGCGCAGCACGGCGAAGAGTTCGCCGGTCATGTACGTGGCGAACGCCTCGATCCGGCCGCCGGCGACCATCACCCACTTGCTGTGCGTTCCCGGCAGGACGAAAACGCCGTGGGCAGCGTCGAGCGCGCCGAATACCTGCGTTTCCTCGCCGCGCATGACGTCCGGGACGCCGCTCGCGTCCACGCAGCGGACGCCGGGGACGATCGCGAGCCGCGCGCCGCCGGCCTCGACCCACGCGAGCCCGCGCGTGATCGCCTCGAATCCCGCGGGGCACGCGGCGTAGGGCGCCTCGACCCAGCCCTGCCGGCTCCCGATCATCCCGCTGGCGATCGCGGGCAGTGCGTGGGTCAGCCATTCGCCACAGGTCGCGCGGAACGCGGCGGCGAAGTCGCCGTTCGGCACCTTGAGGATGCCGAGCGGTGCCGATTTCTCCGCGAGCGGGGCGCCGTCGTCGCCGAGCAGCCACGCGCGGAGCGAGCTCGTGCCCCAGTCGAGCGCGACGAGGCGCGGACTCAAACCGGCGGCCGCTTCAGGTGATCGGTGGACTGCTGGAAGGCGTACGCCGCGCGCAGAGCGAGATCCTCGCGGTAGTGCGGCGCGACGAGCTGCAGGCCGACCGGCAGGCCGTCGCGGGTGAAGCCGCAGGGCACCGACAGCGCGGGCTGCTGGGTGAGGTTGAAAGGGAAGCTGAACGGCGTCCACCACATCCAGTCCTCGGCGTCGCCGCGCGGGTCCTCCGGCGTGATCCGCCCGACGCCGAATGCCGGCACCGCGAGCGCGGGCGTCGCGAGGAGATCCCACCGCTCGTGGAAGCGGCGCATGTGCTCGCCGAGCGCCTGGCGCGCGCCGACCGCGTCGAGGTACTGCTCGAGGCTCCACTTCGAGCCCGCCTCGAACCAGCGGCGGAGCGGCGCCTCGACGAGCGCGAGCTTCTGCTCCGGCAGCCGTCGGAGCGCGTTGTACGCGCCGCTCGTCCAGTGCACGCGGAAGGTCTCGCTGCAATCGGCGAAGCCGGGATCGACCTGGTCGACCGTCGCGCCGAGCTCGGCGAGCGTTTTCACCGCCTCCGCCACGCGTGCCTCGACCTCCGGATGAACGTGCCGCACGTAGCCGAGGCGCGGGCTGTACGCGATCCGCAACCCCCTCACGCCGGCGTCGAGCCCCGTCGTCCAGTCCGTATGCGTCGTGCGGCAGCGCGTACCAGTCGCGTGCGTCGGGCCGCGCGAGCACGTTGAGCATCAGCGCGCAGTCGGCGATGGTGCGCGCCATCGGGCCGACGTGCGCGACCGTGCCCATCGGCGAGAGCGGCCAGGCGGGCACGCGCCCGAAGTTCGCCTTGATGCCGGAGATGCCGGTGAAGCCGCACGGAATGCGGATCGACCCGCCGCCGTCGGTGCCGACCGCGAGCTGTCCCAGACCCGCCGCGACCTGCGCCGATGCGCCTCCGCTCGAGCCGCCGGGCGTGCGGTCGAGGTGCCACGGGTTGCGCGTGATGCCGGTGAGCGCGCTGTCGGTGACGCCCTTCCAGCCGAATTCGGGCGTGCAGGTCTTGCCGAGCAGCACCGCGCCGCTCTCGCGCAGCCGCGCGGTCGCCGGTGCGTCGTCGTTCCACGGTCCGGCCGGATCGACCGTCCTCGAGCCGCGCAGCGTCGGCCAGCCCTGCGCGAGCACGAGGTCCTTGATCGACGCGGGCACGCCGTCCACGGGGCCGGCGGGCGCGCCCTTCATCCAGCGTGCCTCGGATGCGCGCGCGGCGGCCATCGCCCCCGCGGAGTCAACGAGGCAAAAAGCGTTGAGCTTCGGATTGAGCGCGTCGATGCGCGCGAGCACTGCGCGCGTCACCTCGACCGGCGAAAGCGTCCTTGCGCGGTAGCGCGCGACCAGCTCGGTCGCCGGCGCGAAGCACAGCTCGACGCTCATCTCGTCTTCAGAATCCCACCGCCAGCGAATCGCGCCGCGCGTCGGAGGCGCACACGTAGCCGCCGTCGACCTTCAGCGCGATCTGCGCGCAGCCGAAGTCCATGTAGCCCTCGGGCAGCTCGACCAGGCGATGGCCGCGCCGTGCGAGCGCTTCGAGCGTTGCCTTCGGGAACCATGGCTCCACGTTGATATCGAGGCCGGTCATGATGCGGAAGCGCGGGCCGTCGATCGCGGCCTGCGGATTCTGGCCGTAGTCGACCATGCGGACCATGAGCTGCGTGTGGCCCTGCGGCTGCATCGTGCCGCCCATCAGGCCGAAGCTCATCACGGGTGCGCCGCCCTTGGTGACGAAGCCCGGAATGATGGTGTGGTACGGGCGCTTGCGCGGCGCGACGCGGTTGGGATGGCCCTCGTTCAGCACGAAGCCCGCGCCGCGGTTCTGCAGGCTGATGCCGGTGCCGGGCACCACGACGCCCGATCCGAAGCCCATGTAGTTCGACTGGATGAGCGAGACCATCATGCCTTCGGCGTCGGCCGCGGTGAGATAGATCGTGCCGCCCCGCGGGGGAGTACCGTGGCCGAAGTCCTGCGCGCGCTTCATGTCGATCAGGCGCGCGCGCGAGGCGAGGTAATCGCGATCGAGCAGCGCACCCGGCTTCACGTCCATCGCCGCCGCGTCGGCGACGTAGCGGCGCGCGTCGGCGAAAGCGAGCTTCACCGCCTCGATCTGCAGGTGCACGCTGTCGGCAGAGTCGACCGGCAGGCTCGCGAGCTCGAAGTGCTGCAGCATCCCGAGCGCCATCAGGCAGACGATGCCCTGGCCGTTCGGCGGAATCTCGTGCACGGCGTAGCCGCGGTAGTCCTGGGTGATCGTCCCGACCCAGTCGTTCGTGTGCGCCGCGAGGTCCGCGCGCGTCATCGCGCCGCCGCACGCGGCGGCGTGCGCCTCGACCTTCCCGGCGAGCTCGCCGTGATAGAACGCCTTGCCGCGGGTTTCCGCGATCAGCTCGAGCGTCGTCGCGGCCTCGCGCAGCCGGAACAGCTCGCCGGCGCGCGGCGCCCGCCCGCCCGGCATGAACGCCTCCGCGTAGCCCGGCTGCACCTTGAGCTCGCGCGCCTGCAGCTCCCAGCGCTGCGCGACGAACGGCGAGACGAGGTAGCCGTCGAATGCGTACCGGATCGCCGCATCGAAGAGCCGCTCGAACGGCAGGCGCCCGAAGCGCTCCGAGAGCTCGACCCACGCCGACACGCAACCGGGTACCGACACGCTGTTCCAGCCGCGCTGCGGGACGGTCCTCTGGCCGGCGAAGTATTCCGGCGTCCACGCGGCCGGCGAGCGGCCCGAGGCGTTCAGCCCGTGCAGCTTCTGGCCGTCCCAGACGATGGTGAAGAGATCCGATCCGATGCCGTTCGAGATCGGCTCGACGATGGTGAGCGTGATCGCGGTGGCGAGCGCCGCGTCCATCGCGTTGCCGCCGGCGGCGAGCGCCTGCAGGCCCGCCTGCGCGGCGAGCGGCTGCGAGGTCGAGACGACGTTGCGCGCGAGCGTCGGGCGGCGCGCGCTCAAGTAAGGGCTGGTGAGATCGCCGAGCTGCAGGGCCGGCGCATTGACGCGCGTGTTCATGTCGTTACTGCGTTTTCGAAGTCGAGCGCGACGCGGCCGATGATCCTGCCCGCCTTCAGCTCGTCGAGCGAGCGGTTCACTTCGGTCGCGGGGCGCGTCTCGACTGGCGTGGCCTTGAGCTTGCCCGAGCGCGCGAGCGCCACGACCTCGCGCAGCTCCTGCAGGTTGCCGACGTAGGAGCCCATGATCGAGATCGCGCGCTGCGCGATCGGCGGCAGCGAGAAGGTGACTTCGCCGCCGAACAGGCCGACGAGCACGTAGCGACCGCCCTTCGCGAGCGCGGCCGTGCCGAGATTGAAGGTCGCCGGCATGCCGACGAAGTCGAGCGCGCCGGCGATCGCCGCGCCCGAGACCTGGTGGATGTGACCGAGCGCGGTCGGCAGGTCGTGCGAGTTCACCGTCTCGCGCGCGCCGGCGGCCTTGGCGGCCGCGAACTTCGATGCGTCGACGTCGCACGCGATCACGCGCTCGATGCCGAGCGCGCGCAACGTCGAGAGCGCGATCAGCCCGAGCCCGCCGCAGCCGAGCACGACCACCCAGTCGCGCCCGGTGAGCGCCGGCAGTTTCCGGATCGCGCTGTACACGGTGAGTCCCGAGCAGGCGAGCGTGGCGGCGAAGCCCGCCTCGACGCCGTCGGCGTCGACGAGGTACTTCGCATCGGGCACCACGACATGCGTCGCGTAGGAGCCCGGCCGGAACACGCCGAGGAAGCGCTGCTGCAGGCAGTAGTTGTCCTGCTCCGCCTTGCACATCGCGCACGTGCCGCAGCCGATCCACGGGTAGACGAGCTTCTGCTGCCCGACTACGACGCCGTGCGCGTCGGGGCCGAGCGCCTCCACGACGCCGAACGGCTCGTGGCCGAGCGTGAACGGCGGGACGCAGCCGCGATCCTTCACGTAGAACTTCTTCCCGCCGCCCAGATCGAAGTAGCCGTCCCAGATGTGCAGGTCCGAGTGGCACACCCCGGAGCGCGTGACGCGCACCAGCACCTCGGATCCTTGCGGCTTTGGCGTGTCCTTGACGACCCGCTGGAGCGGCTTGCCGTGCTCGACGACGTCGTAGCTGATCATTGCCGTTCTCCACGATACGAGGGGGCAATAGCCGCCTTGCGGCGCCCCCTCGTGCTCCCCGAAGCCAGGGAAAGCGATGCCTTCGGCATCGGTTTCATCCACGTTCCTTCGCAGCCGCGTGCAGCGACTGGTCGATGTCCCACAGGATGTCGTCCAGCGTCTCGATTCCGACCGACACGCGGATCATCTCCGGCAGAACGCCCGCTTTCACCTGGTCCTCCTCTGTCATCTGGCGATGCGTCGTCGAAGCCGGATGGATCACCAGCGTCTTCGCGTCGCCGATGTTCGCGAGGTGGCTCATGAAGGTCGCCGCGTCGATGAATTTCTCGCCCGCGGCCACCCCGCCCTTGATCCCGAACGAGAGCAGGCCGCTCGCGCCCTTCGGCATGTACTTTCGGGTGAGCTCGTAATACTTGTTTCCCGGCAGGCCGGGGTAGTTCACCCAGGCCACCTGCGGATGCGCCGACAGGAACTCCGCGACCTTGAGCGCGTTCGCGCAGTGGCGGTCCATGCGCACCGGCAGCGTCTCCAGGCCCTGCAGCAGCATCCAGGCGTTGAACGGCGCGAGCGCCGGGCCGAAGGTGCGCATCGTCTCCATCCGGCAGCGCATCGTGTAGCCGAAGTCGCCGAAGGTCTCGTGGAAGATGACGCCGTGGTAGCCGGTCGAGGGCGTCGTCATCCCCGGGAACTTGCCGTTGCCCCAGGGAAACTTGCCCGACTCGACGATCACGCCGCCCATCGTGGTGCCGTGGCCGCCGATGTACTTGGTCGCCGAGTGCACGACGATGTCGGCGCCCCAGTCGAGCGGCCGGCAGAGGTAGGGCGAGGGCACCGTGTTGTCGACGACGAACGGCATGCCGGCCTCGCGCGCGATCGTCCCGATGGCGGCGATGTCGACGACGTTGATCGACGGATTGCCGAGCGTTTCCGCGTACAGCAGCTTGGTGCTCGGCTTGAGCGCCCGCCGGAAGTTCTCCGGGTCGTCCGCGTCGACGAACGTCGCCTCGATGCCGAACTTCTTCAGGTTCACGCCGAGCAGCGTATGCGTGCCGCCGTAGAGCGTCGCGGCGGAGACGACGTGGTCGCCCGCCTCGAGCAGCGTCATGAGCGCGACCGCTTCGGCGGCCTGGCCGGTGGCCGTCGCGAGCGCCGCGCGCCCGCCCTCGAGGGCCGCCATGCGCTCCTCGAATACCGCGACGGTCGGGTTGGAGATGCGCGAGTAGACGTTGCCGAAGGTCTGCAGGTTGAAGAGGCTCGCCGCGTGCTCGGCCGAGTCGAAGACGAACGAGGTCGTCTGGTACAGCGGCGCGGCGCGCGCGCCCGTGGCCGCATCCGGAATCTGGCCGGCGTGCAGCGCGAGGGTCTCGAAGCCGAAGGTGCGGTCCGGCATAGCGTCAGTTCGCGATGTATTTCGACCGCTTGGCCGAAATGACCTTGGTGTTCACGCCGGCCCAGTTGAGGCCGCCGAACAGCCGCGCATGCTCGATTTTCACGCAGCGATCCATGACCGAATCGAGCCCCGCGGCCTCCGCCTTGCGCGCGGCTTCGGCGTTCGTCACGCCGAGCTGCTGCCAGAAGACCTTGGCGCCAATCGCGATCGCGTCGTCGGCGATTGGCCCGACATCGGCGCTCTTGCGGAACACGTCGACGATGTCGACCTTCACTGGAACGTCCCGCAGCGACTTGTAGCACGTCTGCCCGAGGATCGCGTCGTAGCGCGGGTTCACCGGGATCACCGCGTACCCGTGCTCCAGCAGGTACTTCGCCGCGAAATAGCTCGGCCGGAACCAGTCGGCGGACAGGCCCACCACCGCGATCGCCTTGCTCGTTGCAAGGATGCGGCGCAGACCGGGGATGTCGTCGACCATGCGGGGCTCGCGGGCGGGAGGCCCGATTGTAGCCATTCCGGGCCAGCGTAAGTCTGGCGAAAGCTTCCCGTCAGAGGCCTGTAAGCGGGGCCCGCTAAAGTGCAATACTGAGCGTTTGGCCCTACGGCCACCCCGGATCCGATCAAAGGAGGCAGTGCAATGACCCGATTCAGCCGCATCCTCAAGACGGCGTTCCTCGTTCTGGCTATCGCCGTCGCGGCGGGGTGCTCGGGCGGGACGCACTCGCGCGGCCAGTTCAACGGCTACGTCGTCGGCGTCGGCGCCGAGGACATCGAGAGCAAGATGGGCAAACCGGTGACCATCGACGCGGCCAATCCCGACAAGCCGCGCTGGGTCTACCAGAAGAAGACTTTCGACCCGGACAACTTCAACCAGGTCGACGAGAAGACGATCATCATTCTCGAGAAGAAGAACGGCAAGCTGGTCGGCGTGGACGTGCTCTTCGGCTGACCGGCCCCCGGTCGATCCCCGCAAGGGCGGTGCGCGACGCACCGCCCTTTTTCTTTGTGCGGCGCTCCGGGATTAGAATCCGCCAGCCTCGGTCACCCTCCAGGAGCCCCGCATGTTCGTCGAAGAGCGCATCTACACGCTGCACCCCGGCAAGACGCCCGCGTACCTGAAGCTCTACCAGGAGGAAGGGCTCGCGATCCAGACGCGAATCCTGCCGGCGATGGTGGGCTACTACACGACCGAGATCGGCACGCTCAACATCGTCGTGCACATGTGGGCGTACGAGGACCTCAAGCAGCGCGCCGAGTACCGCGCGAAGCTGATGGCCGACCCCGGCTGGCAGGCGTACATCCCCAAGGTGACGTCGTTCATCCAGCACCAGGAGACGCGCATCATGAACCCGGCCCCGTTCTTCGCCGCGAAGCTGGAGGCGATGATCAAGGCCGGCAAGAGCGTCGGCTGAGCGGGAGAGCGATCATGGGCGTACGCGAGAACTTCATCGACGGCGCATGGGTCGCGGGCGAGCGCGCGGCGCCGGACATCAACCCGTCCAACACCGGCGACGTGGTCGGCGAGTACGCGCATGCGAGCGCGGCGCAGGTGGACGCAGCGATCGGCGCGGCGGCCGCGGCGTTCCCGGCCTGGTCGCGCGGGAGCGTGCAGGCGCGCGCCGACGCGCTCGACAAGATCGGCACCGAGATCCTCGCGCGGCGCGAGGAGCTGGGGATGCTCCTCTCGCGCGAGGAGGGCAAGACGAAGCCCGAGGGCATCGGCGAGGCGGGGCGCGCCGGTTACCTCTTCAAGTTCTTCGCCGGCGAGTGCTTGCGGCTCGCCGGAGAGCTCGTGCCCTCGGTGCGGCCGGGGATCGGCGTCGAGATCACCCGCGAGCCGGTCGGCGTCGTCGGCATCATCACGCCGTGGAACTTCCCGATCGCGATCCCGGCCTGGAAAATCGCGCCGGCGCTCGCGTACGGCAATTGCGTCGTGTTCAAGCCCGCCGATCTCGTCCCCGGCAGCGCCTGGGCGCTCGCCGAGATCATCGCGCGCAGCGGCATTCCGAAAGGCGTGTTCAACCTGGTGATGGGGCGCGGTTCGGTCGTCGGCGAGAAGCTGGTCAACGATCGGCGCATCGACGCGGTGTCGTTCACCGGGTCGCAGGCGGTCGGCAAGGGCGTCGCCGTCGCCTGCGCCCAGCGGCTGGCGAAGGTGCAGCTCGAGATGGGCGGCAAGAACCCGCAGGTGGTGCTCGACGACGCGGACCTCGACGTCGCGGTGAGCTGCGCGCTGCAGAGCGCGTTCTACTCGACCGGGCAGCGCTGCACGGCGTCCAGCCGCTTGATCGTCACGCAAGGCATCCACGATCGCTTCGTCGCCGCCCTCACGGCCAAGCTCGGCGCGCTCAAGGTCGACGACGCGCTGAAGGACGGCACCGACATCGGGCCGGTCGTGGACCAGAAGCAGCTGGAGCAGGACCTGCAGTACATAGACATCGGGAAACGCGAGGGCGCCAGGCTCGCGGCCGGTGGCGTGCGCCTCGAGCGCCCGACGCCCGGTTTCTATCTCCAGCCGGCGCTCTTCACCGAGACCAGCCCCTCGATGCGGATCAATCGCGAGGAGATCTTCGGGCCGGTCGCGTCGGTGATCCGGGTGAAGGACTACGACGAGGCGCTGGCGGTCGCGAACGACACGCCGTTCGGGCTCTCGTCGGGGATCGCGACCACCTCGCTGAAGCACGCCGCGCACTTCCGGCGCAACTCGGCGGCGGGGATGGTGATGGTCAACCTCCCGACTGCGGGCGTCGACTACCACGTGCCCTTCGGCGGCCGCAAGGAGTCGAGCTACGGGCCGCGGGAGCAGGGGCGCTACGCGATCGAGTTCTACACCACGGTCAAGACCGCGTACGTCCTCGCGGGCTGAGCGATGAAGCACGAGGTGAAGCTGCGCACCGCCGCGCAGATACTCGTCGACGCGCTGAAAGTGCACGGCGTCGACACGGCCTTCTGCGTCCCGGGTGAAAGCTACCTCGCCGTGCTCGACGCTCTTTACGACGCCCGGGATGCGATCAAACTCATCGTTGCCCGCCAGGACGGCGGCGCGGGCTACATGGCGGAGGCCTACGGCAAGCTCACCGGCAAGCCCGGCATCTGCTTCGTCACGCGCGGCCCCGGCGCGACCAACGCGTCGATCGCGGTGCACACCGCATTCCAGGATTCGACGCCGATGATCCTCTTCATCGGCCAGGTGGGGACCGATTTCGTGGAGCGGGAGGCGTTCCAGGAGATCGACTACCGCCGGATGTACGGCCAGATGGCGAAGTGGGTGGCCTCCATCGACCGTGCCGACCGCGTGCCCGAATACCTGAGCCACGCCTTCCACTGCGCGATGTCGGGCCGCAAGGGCCCCGTGGTGCTCGCGTTGCCCGAGGACGTCCTCGTTCAGACGGCGGCGGTGCCGGACACCGATCCCTACCGCGAAGTGCAGGCGAGCCCCGCCGCGTCCGACGTCGAACGACTGCGTGCGCTGCTCGCCGCCGCGCAGCGGCCGTTCGTGATCGCCGGCGGCAGCGGCTGGAACGAGCGCGCGTGCGCCGACCTGCAGCGCTTCGCCGAGGCGAACGCCTTGCCGGTCGGCTGCGCCTTCCGCTTCCAGGACGTGTTCGACAACCGGCACGCGAACTACGCCGGCGACGTCGGCATCGGCATCAACCCGAAGCTCGCTGCGCGCATCAAGGAAGCCGATCTCGTGCTCGCGATCGGGCCCCGGCTCGGCGAGATGACGACCGGCGGCTACACGCTGCTCGCACCGCCGCGCCCGGTGCAGCAGCTCGTGCACGTGCACGCCGGCGCCGAGGAGCTCGGCCGCGTCTACCAGGGCGACCTGCTGATCAACGCCGGCATGCCGCAGATCGCGGCCGCGCTGGCGGCGATGAAGCCGGTCGACGCGTCCGCGTGGCGCGGCGCGACGCAGGCCGCGAACGCCGACTACCGCGAGTGGACCACGCGTCGCGACAACCCCGGCCGCGTGCAGATGTGGGAGATCGTCGACTTCCTCCGCCAGCGCCTTCCCGAGGACGCGATTCTCGCCAACGGCGCGGGCAACTTCTCGGGCTGGTTCCATCGCTTCTACCGGCACGGCCGCCTCCATACGCAGCTCGGGCCGACCTCCGGCGCGATGGGCTACGGCGCGCCGGCCGGCGTGGCGGCGAAGATCGCGGCGCCCGATCGCGTGGTGATCTCGATCAACGGCGACGGCGACTTCCTGATGAACGGCCAGGAGATCGCGACCGCGATGCAGTACGACGCGGCGGTGATCTTCATCGTCGTCAACAACGGCATGTACGGCACGATCCGGATGCACCAGGAGCGCGACTATCCGGCCCGCGTGTACGGGACCGATCTGCGCAACCCCGACTTCGCCGCGTACGCGCGCGCGTTCGGCGCGCACGGGGAAACCGTCGAGGAGACCGCCCAGTTCGCGCCGGCTTTCGAGCGCGCGCTCGCCGCCGGCAAGCCCGCGCTGATCGAGATCCGGATCGATCCGCAGGCCATTACGACCCAGACCACGCTCGATGCGTTGCGCGCCAAGGCGATGAAGCGCTGAACCGCAGGACGACAACCAGGAAGAGGCACCGATGAGGCAATCGATTCGACTCGTCGCCGCAGTACTGCTCGCGCTCTGCGCGGGCGCCGCCGGCGCCCAGCAGTGGCCCACGAAGCCGGTGAAGCTCGTGGTGCCGTTCCCGCCCGGCGGCTCGGTCGACCCGCTCGCGCGGCTCCTCGGCACCAAGCTCTCCGAGTCGCTCGGGCAGCAGTTCATCGTCGAGAACAAGCCGGGCGCTTCGGGCTCGATCGGCACCGCGTTCGCGGCGAAGTCGCCGCCCGACGGCTACACGTTCGTGGTCGTGTTCGACACGCACGCGGTGAACCCGTTCCTCATCCCGAAGATGCCCTTCGACACGGTGAAGGATCTCGTGCCGGTGATGCTGGTCGGGACCGCGCCGATGGCGATCGCCACGAGCGCCTCGAAGCCCTACAGGACCTGGGCCGACGTCGTCACTGCGGCGAAGGCGAAACCCGACAGCGTCACGTTCGGGTCGATCGGCAACGGGAGCCTCGGCCATCTCACGATGACGCTCGTCCAGCAGGCCGCGGGCGTGAAGCTGGTGCACGTCCCGTACAAGGGCGGCGGGCCGATGACACAGGATGCGCTCGGCGGCCAGGTGGAGCTCGCCGTCGGCTCGGTCGCGGTGATCGCACCGCACGTGAAGGGCGGGAAGCTCCGCGCGATCGCCGTCACCGGGGACAAGCGATCGCAGTCGATGCCCGATGTCCCGGCGCTCGCGGAGCAGGGCTTCCCGGGGTTTTCCGCGCTGGCCTGGTGGGGGATCTTCGCGCCCACGGGCACGCCGAAGCCGATCCTCGACAAGTTCCACGCCGAGCTCGTCAAGACGCTCAACCTGCCGGACGTGCGCAAGACGCTCACCGAGACGCTCGGCATGGACATCCAGGCGGCGAGCCCGGAGGCGACGCAGAAATTCCTGCTCGGCGAGATGGCGCGCTGGGGAAAAGTCGTGAAGGACAACGACATCAAGCAGGACTGACCGGCCTGCGGTCGGCAGGGCACGCACCCGCCGACCTGACGCCAACGACGAAGCGCCTCGGCGCGTGCGCCGCTCAGTGATGGAGGATCTTCGACAGGAACTGCACCGCGCGCTCCGAGCGCGGCTTGCCGAAGAAGTCGTCCTTCTTCGCGTCCTCGACGATCTCGCCGCGGTCCATGAAGATCACGCGGTGCGCGACCTTGCGCGCGAATCCCATCTCGTGCGTCACCACCATCATGGTCATGCCCTCCAGGGCGAGCTGGACCATGACGTCGAGCACTTCGTTGATCATCTCCGGGTCGAGCGCCGACGTGGGCTCGTCGAAGAGCATCGCGATCGGATCCATCGAGAGCGCGCGGGCGATCGCCACGCGCTGCTGCTGGCCGCCCGAGAGCTGGCCGGGGTGCTTGTGCGCATGCTCCTTCAGGCCGACGCGATCCAGGTACTTCATGCCGCGCGCGAGGGCCTCGTCCCGGTGCGGCCGAGCACCTTGACCTGCGCGAGCGCCAGGTTGTCGCTGACCGTCATGTGCGGGAACAGCTCGAAGTTCTGGAACACCATCCCGACGCGCGAGCGCAGCTTCGGCAGGTTGGTCTTCGGGTCGGCGACCGAGATGCCGTCGACGATCACGTCGCCCTTCTGGAACGGCTCGAGCGCGTTGACGCACTTGATGAGCGTCGACTTCCCGGAGCCCGACGGGCCGCACACGACGACCACCTCGCCGTTGTCGACATTGGTCGTGCAATTGGTAAGGACCTGAAACGTCCCATACCACTTGCTGACGTTCTTCATCTCGATCATTGCCATGGGGACACCCGCGTCACATCCGACCGGGCACGGCGAGCTTCACCTGCAGCCGCTTGACCTGGTAGGAGAGGAAGTAGCTGATGACGAAGTACACCAGCGCCACGAACAGGTACATCTCGACCAGCCGGCCGTCGCGCTGCGCCACCTTGCTCGCCGCGCCGAGGAAGTCGGTGATCGAGAGCACGTAGACGAGCGAGGTGTCCTGGAACAGGATGATCGTCTGCGTGAGCAGCACCGGCATCATGTTGCGGAAGGCCTGCGGCAGCACGATCTGCGCCATCGTCTGCCAGTAGTTGAGGCCGAGCGCGTAGCCCGCCCACACCTGGCCGCGCGGGATCGACTGGATGCCGGCGCGCATGATCTCGCAGTAGTACGCCGCCTCGAACAGCGTGAAGGTGATCACCGAGGACAGGATCGCGCCGACCTTCACCGGCTCGTTCGCGCCGATGATCCAGGCGCCGATGTAAGGCACCAGGAAGTAGAACCAGAAGATCACCAGCAGCAGGGGCACCGAGCGCATCAGGTTCACGTAGCCGCCCGCGAGCAACGAGACCGCCTTGATGCTCGAGAGCCGCATCATCGCGAGCAGCGTGCCGAGGATGATGCCGCCGGTCATCGCCAGCACCGTCAGGGTGACCGTGAACGTCATGCCCTCCCTGAAGAGGTACCCAGCGGAGCGCTGGATGACGTCCCAGTCGAAGCCGGTGAACATGGCTAGCCCTCACCCCTAGCCCCTCTCCCCCGCCTCGCGGCGCGGGAGAGGGAAACGTCGTGCGCTATTCGCTGACGCGAACGCATGGAGGTCAATGCCCCGCCTGCGGCGCGCCGCCGGCGGCGATCAGCCCCGGCACCGCGATCTTGCGCTCGAGCCAGCGCATGCCGAGCACGACGACGATGTTCACCAGGATGTAGATGACCGTCGCGGCGGTGAACGCCTCGAACACCTGAAAGCTGAACTCCTGCATCGCCCGGGCCCGCGCCGTGAGCTCCATCAGGCCGATGGTCAACGCGACCGACGAGTTCTTGATGATGTTCAGGAACTCCGAGGTAAGCGGCGGCATGATGATCCGGTAGGCCTGCGGCAGCAGGACGTAGCGGTAGGCCTGTGGCGTGTTGAGACCGAGCGCGGTACCGGCCATGTTCTGGCCGCGCGGCAGCGACTGGATGCCGGCGCGCACCTGCTCGGCCACGCGCGAGGCGGTGTAGAACCCGAGGCACAGCACCGCGGGGACGAAGGCGGCCCAGGGCGGCGGCATCTGCTTGATCGCGTCGCCGATCGCCTTCGGCACGACCTCCGGCAGCACGAAGAACCACAGGAACATCTGCACGAGGAGCGGGATGTTGCGGAACAGCTCGACGTACGCGTTGCCGAGGCGCACCGCCCACTTGACCGGGGTGGTGCGGATGACGCCGAGGATCGAGCCGATCCCGAGGGCGATCACCCAGGCGAGGAGCGCCGTCGCGAGCGTCCAGCCGAGGCCCGCGATGAGCCAGGACATGTAGGTCCCGACGCCGTCGGGCGCGGGCTGCCAGAAGATGCGCCAGTTCCAGTTGTAGTTCAACCTGGCTCCTCCCCGAGGCGCCGCGCGGAGCAGGCGGCGCGCGGCCAAGCTACCACAAAAAAGCGGGGGACCCGAAGGCCCCCCGCTCGAAGCTTCGCGCGCCGGCGCGCGACGCGTCGCCAGCGACTATTGATAGGCCGCCGGGTCGCCCGAGTCGGTCGGGTTCGCCACGACCTTCTTGAACGGCGCGCTCATCGGCACGTTCAGATTGATGCCCTTGGGCGGAACGGGCTTCTGGAACCACTTCTCGTAGATCGGGTTGATCTGGCCGCTCTTGAAGGTCTGGCTCATCGCGTTGTCGACGACCTTCTTGAAGGCGGGATCCTCGCGTCGCAGCATGATGCCGTAGGGCTCGACCGTGTAGGCCTCGGCGCCGATGACCCAGTCGCCCGGGTTCTTGGCGTTGGCGACGAGCGAGTACAGCAGGATGTCGTCCATGAAGAACGCGGCAGCGCGCCCGCTGTCGACCATCAGGAACGCCTCGGCGTGGTCCTTGGCGGCGACGATGTTCATGCCGAGATTCTGCTTCACGTTCTCCTCGGTGAGCCACTTAATGTTGGTGGTCCCGGAGGTCGACACGACGGTCTTGCCCTTGAGGTCGGCGAGCTTGCCGATGTTCGACGCCTTCTTCGCCACGTAGCGGTTCGCGGTCACGAAGTGCGTGATCGTGAACGCCACCTGCTTTTGGCGCTCGAGGTTGTTGGTCGTCGACCCGCACTCGAGGTCGATGGTGCCGTTCGCCATCAGCGGGATGCGCGTGGCCGACGTGACCGGGTTGAGCTTGACGTCGAGCTTCGCCAGCTTGAGCTCGGCCTTGACCGCGTCGACGATCCGCATGCAGAGGTCCATCGCGTAGCCGACGACCTGCTGCTTGTCGTCGTAGTACGAGAACGGGATCGAGGTGTCGCGATGCCCGAGCGTGATGCTTCCCGAGTCCTTGATCTTCTTGAGCGTGCCGGTCAGCTCCTGGGCGAGTGCCGGCTGCGCCAGCGCGAGCGCGAGCGCCGCGGCGGCGGGGAGGGCGAGTATTCGCATTGCGTCCTTCTCCTGTGATGCGGCGCCGGTCGGTTCCGGCGTCCGGGTCGGGTCTCTCTCGGGTGATCCGAGGCGAACCGGGATTCTAGGCAGTCCCGGGAGGCTTGTCCAAGCCCCGACTGGCCGGCTCCGGACGGTGCGCCCGGTCCCACCATGCGACGCACGCCTCGGCGAGCGCCGCGGTCGCATCGACGCACCGCGCGCGCAGGCCGGATTGGATCCGGTCCAGCGCGAGCGGCGTCTCCGTGCAGGCGAGCACCACCGCTCCCGCGCCGCGCTCCAGGAGCGCCCCGACCACCCGCTCGACCATCCGCCCACCCTCGTCGATCGCGCCCCCCTTCACCTTGCCGATGCCGGGCATGACGAGATCGCGCATCTCGGCTTCCGTCGGCGCTACGCACTCGAAACCGCGCGCGGCGAGCCGGCGCGGATAGAAGCCGGCTGCGAGCGTTCCGGCGGTGGCGATCAGCCCGAGCCGCGCACCCTGCCCGGCGAGGCGCATCGCTGCGACCGCGGCCGCGTCGGCGATGTGAAGGATCGGGACGGGGCTCTCCGCGGCGAGCTCGTCGTACCAGGCATGTGCCGTATGGCAGGGAATCGCGATCGCCTGCGCGCCCGCCGAGAGGAGAGCGTGCAGGCCGGCCCGCAGCGCCGGCAGTGGCGACACGCCGCCGTAAAGCAGCGCCGCGGTGCGGTCGGGCACCTGCGGCACCGCGTAGATCACGACCGGAACATGCTCCTGGTCGTGCGCCGCGGGCGTCAGGGCGATCAGCTTCCCGTAGAAGTCCGCCGTGGCGAGCGGGCCCATGCCGCCGAGCACGCCGAGCATCGTCGTGTCCGTCAGAAGACGATCACGCCGCGCGCGTTCTTGCCGGCCTCGAGATCGGCGAACGCCTGGGGCGCCTCGTCGATCCCGTAGCGGTGCGTGATGAGCTCGTCGAGCTTCAGCCTTCCGGCCCGATACAGCCCCAGCAGCCGCGGAAAATCCTCGCGGGGGCGCGCCGAGCCGAAGTAGCTGCCGGTGAGCGTCTTCTCCTCGAAGGTCAGCGCGGGCGGCCGCACCGCGACGCTGTCCTCCCCGCGCGTCACTCCGACCACCACCGCCTTACCGCCCTTGCGCAGGCTGCGGAACGCCTGCTCGATCGTCTTGCCGAGGCCGATGCACTCGAAGCAGTAGTCGGGCCCGCCGCCGGTGAGCTTCTTCGCCGCCTTTACGACGTTTTCTTCCTGCGCCGCGTTGATCGTGTGCGTCGCGCCGAACGCCCTGGCGAGGTCGAGCTTCGCAGCGCTCACGTCGACCGCGACGATCGGGTTCGCGCCGGCGATCGCCGCGCCCTGGATCACGTTCAGCCCGACCCCCCCGGTGCCGATCACCATCACCGCCGCGCCGGGCTCGACGCGCGCGGTGTTGAACACCGCGCCGACGCCGGTCATCACGCCGCAGGACACGAGCGCCGCACGGTCGAGCGGTACGCTCTTGTCGACCTTGACGAGGTTGTCGACCGACAGCGTGGCGTACTCGGCCATCACGCCGCACGCGGAAAAGACGTAGACCGGGCTTCCCGCCCGGTCGCGCGCCGGCGTCGTGCCGTCGGGAAGCGTGAAGAGGGTCTTGGCGGCGCTGTCGCACAGGTGCGGCTTGCCGATCACGCACCAGCGGCATTTGCCGCACATGTGGACGAAGGAGCTGACGACGTGGTCGCCCGGCGCGAGGTCGGTCACGCCGTCGCCGATCTCGGTCACGACGCCGGCCGCCTCGTGGCCGAGGACGAGCGGCAGCTGCATCTGGATGGTGCCGTTGGTCGCCGAGAGGTCGCTATGGCACACGCCGCACGCGCCGATCTTCACGGTCACCTCGCCGCGCCGCGGCGCGGAGACCTCGATCTCTTCCACGACGACCGGCTGGTTGAGCTCGCGGCAGAGCACTGCCTTGGTCTTGCGCGACATGCACGCTCCTCCTGAATCAATTCCGGCGGATGGTAGCCCATCTGGCTGACTGACCGCCGCGCGCATGCGCGTGTATAAGGTGACCGAACCAAGCAGGGATAAGCAGGGAGGCGTGATGGCGGAGTTCTGGGTGATCCGCGACGGCGAGCGGATCGGTCCCTTCGCGGAGGCGGAGATCCTCCGCAGCTACGAAAGCGGGGCCCTGCAGGGCTCCGACCTGCTCTGGGCGCCAGGCATGGCGAGCGGCGCCACGGTCGACGAGGCCTTCGCGCAGATGCGCAAGGCGATCCTGACTTCCTCGCAGCCGCTCGCGCTGGTGGAGATCGCTCCGCCGCCGGAGCCGGCCGTTCCTCCCGATGCCCTGCCGCCAGCGGATGTCGCCGTTCCAGCGGATCGTCCGCGCACCGCGCCAAGCCGTCCGAAGCGAGGCGGGCTCGTGGCGTTAGCGGTGCTCATCGCGCTCGCCCTCGCGTTCGCGGCATTCCACTTTCTCGCGTGACGCGGCGTCGCGGCCGCGGCGCCGAGCGCGGCGATAAGCGGATTGGGATTCGGCGGCTCGACGAGCCGCCGGCCTGTTGCGGGGCTTACGTGCCCAGCTTAATCGCGTCGGCCGCGAGCGCCGCGGCCGGTTGCAGCGCCTGCATCTCCGCACCGAAGCGCGGTGCCGCAACGGTGTCGCGCGCGCCGCTCCAGCCCATGCCCGCGAGCGTGCCGTTCATGCCGTACTGGTAGGCGAGGTCGCCGCCGAGCGCCAGGTCGTCGGAGCTCGCAAGGTGCGCGTCGAGGAGCTCGTTCATCAGCGCCCAGCTCTTCATGTTGCGCTTCGCTGCACGCGCCTCGTCGAACGCGCTCACGAGCGCACGGAAGTCGAACACCTCGATGTCGTGGTCGGCCGAAGGCGCCCCGATCACCTCGAGTTTCGCGACCGACTGCTTGCCCCGGTACCAGTCGTCGAACACGAGGCGGTCGTGTCCGCCGGTCTGGAGCACGAGGTCGCTCCCGTCCTTGCGGAAGAGCAGGTCCTGGTAGCGGATGCCGCCCAGGACGAGCACGGCATCCTGCCGCTCGCCCTCGACATGGTCGGTGCCGTCGCCCTTGTGGAACGCGATTACGTCGTGGCCCCCGCCCAGATGGAGCACGTCGTCGCCGCGCCCGCCGGCGAAGAAGTCGGCGGCGCGCCCGCCGGTCATGGAGTCGTTGTCGCCGCCGCCATCGAATACGGTGCTGCCTTCGCGATCGACCAGCTTGTCCCGCCCGCTTCCCCCCTGCAGCACGTCGATGCCGGCGCCGCCGCGCAGATCGTCGCGGCCGCCGAGGCCCTGGAGCAGGTCGTCGCCGGCGCCGCCCGACAGCTTGTTGCGGCCACGGTTGCCTTCGATCCAGTTCGTCTGCGCGTTGCCGGTCCCGTCCAGGTCCCGGCTGCCGAGCAGATGCAGATCCTCGACGTTCGCCGGCAGGGTGTAGCTCGCGCTGCTGTAGACGGCGTCGTGCCCCTCGTTCGGGTTCTCGACCACCTGGTCGACGCGGCGGCCGCGCCAGCCGCGGTCGTCGTCGTCGCAACCGCGACCGCGGCGACCTTGGGTCGCGTCGACGAAGTACACGTCGTCCCCCTGCCCGCCGATCATGACATCGTAGCCGCCACGGCCGTCGATCCGGTCGTCGAACGGCGTTCCCACGAGCCGATCGTTGCGGGGCGTGCCGATGATCTCGCGGCCACGTCCGCCGCCGCGCCACCGGCGATCGTGAGCGCGAACGCGTCCGACGCCGTCGCGCCAAAGAGATCGCTCGCGGTCACCTTGATCTCGAGGGTCGTGCCGCCCAGCGCGTCGGGCGGGGTGCCGGTGAACCGGCCCGCGGCCGCATCGAACTCGAGCCAGCCCGGGAGCGGCGTGCCGTCGGCGAGCGTCGCACCGAGCTCCAGGTGATCGAGGTAGTCGACTTCGGAGAAGGACTCCATCGGGAACGAGAACTCGAACGCCTGCCCGGCGTTCGCGCTGTGGTCCAGGAGCGGCGCGACGAGGACCGGGGCGTGGTTCGCGCCCGTCACCTCGACGTTGAGGTGCGCCGTCGCGAGACCCGGGAAGACGGGAACGCCGTCGGTTGCGGTGTATGCGAACACATCGGTCGCGGTCTGGCCGACGCCGAGTGCTTGCACCGCGGGCAGCCCCGCGTTCAGCGTGTACGTGAACGAACCATCGACCCCGAGAGCGAGCGTGCCATAGGTGCCCTGATACGTGCCGGGATTCGCGACTGAAAGAACATCGGTCTCGTCGGAGTCGCTGTCGTTCCAGAGGACCGTTCCGGTCGCGACGCTGCTCGAACCTACGGCGACCGAAGCGAAGTCGTCGCCGGCAGCCGGTGCGGTGTTGGCCACCGCCTGCGCGATGGTCGTCGCGTTGACCACCGTGCCGTTATCGAACGCGATCGATTCGATTTGCGAGGGCGATATCGTCGAGAACCAGTCGAGGAGCAGCAGGCGATCGTTCGTGCCGTTGATCGTCACCGCGACATCGTTGCCGATGCGTTCGAGGCTGACGTCGCTCACCGTGAGGCCGCCCGTCAGCAGCACGCGGTCGTTTCCATCGCTGTCGCGCGCGACGTCCTGGCCATAGCCGACGCCGAATACGTATGTGTCGTCGCCGGTGCCGCCGTTCAGGCTGTCATTGCCGGTCCCGCCGTCGACGAGATCATTGCTGTCGCCGCTGTCGATGAAGTCGTCGCCCGCGCCGCCGTAGACGAAATCGTCGCCGCCGTCGCTGTCGAGCGAGTCGTTGCCGTCGCCGCCGTCGAGGAGGTCGCCCGATTCGAAGCCGAACAGGGAGTTCGCGCCGCTGTTGCCATAGAGCGCGTTGCCGAGCTCGTTACCGTAGCCGGCAGCGTCCGCGCTTCCGGTGAGGCGCAGGATCTCGACGTTCGCTGGCAGCGCGTAGGTGACCGAGCTGACGATGGTATCGTTCCCCTCGCCTTCGCCCTCCGCGACCACGTCATCGAAGCTGTCGACGACGAACGTGTCGTCCCCGAGGCCGCCGATCATCGAATCGTCGCCGAGACCGCCGTCGATGTAGTCATCGCCGGCGAGGCCGTCGAGCAGGTCGGGGCCTGAGGTCCCAATCAGGACGTCGTTTCCGTTGGTTGCCATGTCGCTGCCTTCCCCTGTACGGCCTGTCGTGGACCAACGACACCGGAGCAAGCTATGGGCCAGTGGCGCCGGACGGTGCGGCCGCGTGGAACAGTTCACGCGGAAGGCGCGCGCGGTGCTTGCGGAGAATTCGCGACGAGGGCACGCGCGCGCGTAGCGCGGGGCGAACGCGGTGAGCGGGCCTAGGCAGCGTGGCGAGGACGCACCACCGGCGGCCGCGTTTCGTCAGGTTCTGACCCGCGTCGGCCACGGTGCGTGACCGTTGCCGTATCGCCCCGCCGGCCGCAGTGTGAGAAATCTCACCCGCCCTGCCCTGGCCACTCCGCCGTTCATCGGCTCGTTACGTCCACTTGCGGCAGCCGGGGCACGCGTTCCGCAGGCCGCGTCCGCGAAAGCTGCGCGCGTGTGTGGCATTTGACCACCTTGAATGGTGATTCCTTCGTTGCAACAACGAGTTGTGCGCTGGACCTCGCGCGCCAGGTCGGCTTGCATCTTGCTGACCGTCTCTCCGACCGGCACACGGGGGGAGGCGCCGCCAAGGCGCGCGAGAGGCGATGGGGTCGAAAGCCGAACGCACCGCGAAGCCTGCCGCGGCAGCAATGCCGGCGGCGGGGCGTTCGCGCACGAGCGCGCGCCGCGCGGCACCCGCCCGCGCATCGGCTCCCGTACGCAGCGCGCCAGCCGCTCCGCGCGCCCGCGCAAGTGCGCGTCCCAAGCCCGCTCCGCGCGGAGAGCGACGCACCGTTCGCGCGCAGGGCCGTGTTCGAGGAGCTCGAGTCGCGGCTCCTCATGTCCGCGGATCTCAATCCGGTCGCGCAGGAGACGCTGCTCGCGGCGCCGGCGCTGCAGGGCGCGGAGTTTCGCGCGCTCTCCGACGACGGCAGCGCCGTCACGAAGTCCGCCGTCGCGGCAGTCCAGCGCACCAACGAGCTCATCTTCATCGACCCGCGCGTGCCCGATCGCGAGCAGCTGCTGGCGGGTCTCACCGCGCAGTCGGCCGAGGGCCGCCAGTTCGAGGTCATCACACTCGATGCGAGCCGCGACGGCATCGCACAGGTGACCGACGCGCTGCGCGGCCGCATTCAAGTCGATGCGGTGCACTTCATTACCCACGGCGCCGACGGCGCGGTGCAGCTCGGCGGCACGTGGCTCGACGCGAAGACCCTCGCCGCCAACGCCGAGGCGGTCGCCGGATGGGGCGACTCGCTCAAGCAGGACGCCGACGTCCTGTTCTACGGCTGCGATCTCGCGTCCAGCGCGAGCGGGCGGGCGCTCATGCAGTGGATCGCCGAGCTCACACGCGGCGACGTCGCGGCGAGCACCGACGCGACCGGCGCCGCAGGGCAGGGCGGGGACTGGGATCTCGAAGCGAAGGTCGGCGCCATCGAGACCCAGGTCGCCGTTGCGGCGGATGCGCGCGCGAGCTGGTCGCATGTCCTCAGCGGCGTACCGAGCGGGGGAGAAGACCCGGTCAACATCGAGACCAACAATGCGCAGGACTCGCCGGCGGTCGCGACGGCGCCGGATGGTCGCTACGTTGTGGCGTGGAGCGGCCGGGGTCCGGGCGACTCAGATGGCATTTTCGTTCGTCTCTACGACGCCAACGGGACGCCGCAAAGCGTTGAGATCCCGGTCAATACGACCACCGGCAGCGCCCAGTTTGCGCCGGCCGTCGCCATGGACGCCGCCGGCAACTTCGTCGTGGCATGGAGCGGCCAGGGGACCGGCGACAACGACGGGGTGTTCATCCGACGGTTCAGTGCAGCCGGTAATCCGTTGGGCGTCGAGCAGCTCGTCAACGTCGCGGTGGGTAACAATCAATCAGCCCCCGACATCGCCATGGAGTCCAACGGCGACTTCGCCGTCGTCTGGCAGAGCGACGAGATTCCGGGGAATCTGGAAATCTGGATGCGGCGCTACCTGGCGAACGGCACGCCGATCGGGCTCACTTTGGTCTCGACCAGCGGGAACGCCGACACCAACCCCACGATCGCAATGGATGACGACGGCGATCTCGTCGTCACCTGGGAGGGCCAGGACGGCGGCAGCCTGGGCGTCTTCGCGCGGCGTTACGACAGCGCCGGCGTGGCCAAGGACGCCAGTCCTTTCCTGGTGAACGCGACAACATCGGGCAACCAGCGGCGTCCCGATGTCGCGATGGATGCGAATGGAAACTTCTTCGTGGTCTGGGATGGTCAGGGCGGGAGCGACGGCCAGGGCGTGTACGGCCGGCGCTACGGCAACGCACCGGTCCTCACACCGCTGGGCGGAGAGTTCCTTGTCAACACGGTGACGACCCCGGTGCAGTCCGGGGCCGCGGTCTCGATGGCCGGCAACGGTCGGTCGGTCGTCACTTGGGAGAGTAACAATCAGGCTCCGGACGGCAGCGGTGCCGGCGTGTTTGCCCAGGAGTACCTGGCCTCCGGCGCCGCCGACGGCGGCGAAGCGCTGGTCAACACGACGACGACGAGTGATCAGCGTGACTCGGCCGTCGCGATGGACGACGGCGGCGGGTACACGGTCGCGTGGGCCGGCAACGGTCCGGGCGACTCCGACGGCGTGTTCGAGCGGCGCTTCCTCGCCGCCGCGACCGGCACGATCGCGGGTACGGTCTACCACGACGTCGATGGCGACGGGAACCTCGCCGGTGCGTCGACCTTCGCCGGCGCGACGGTCTATCTGTTCCGCGACATCGGCGTCGGCACGATCGACATCCTCGATCTGTGGCAGGACACGACCGTCACGTCCGCGGCCGGCACGTACACCTTCACCGGGCTGGGGAACGGGACCTACTACGTCGTGGTCGACTCGAAGACGCTCGGGGCGGCGAACGTCTGGGCCGAGCAGACCTACGGCAGCGCGGGCTCGGCGCTCGGGTCAGGTTTCACCTCCACGGCCGGGGCCCTGCTCGGCGGCCGCGAGCGCCTCGGCGCGGGCACCTCGACGTCGGACGCCGCCACCGCTCTCAATCCCACTACTGCGGAGCATGTCACCAAGGTGACGCTGACGGGCGCCGGTGCCGGGGGCGTCGACTTCGGTTTCAGCCTGAACGCGATAACGACCGCGCGCGACGGCGACGACGAGATCCTCGACGCGAACCGGTCGGTCCAGGGCTCGCTCCGCCAGTTCATCCAGAACTCGAACGTCACCCCCCTCGTGCAGGCCGCGAACTTCTCGATCGGCGGCGGCGGGCCGCAGTCGATCGTGATCGCCGGAGGGTTGCCGGCCCTCACGGTGACCGATCAGGTCGTGCTCGACGGATCGACCCAGGGCGGTTTCTCGGGCACCCCGCTCATTGAGCTGAATGGCGCCTCCGCGGGCGGCGTCATCGGGCTGACACTCGGCGTGGGCAGCGATGCCAGTGTGATTCGCGGCCTCGCGGTGACGCGGTTCACGTACGGAATATCGATCGATAGCCGCGACAACACCATCGGCGGCACGACTACCGACGCACGCAACGTCATCTCGCTCAATAGCCTGGACGGTGTCCGCATCAACCCGAACGGCACCGGAAACCAGATCATCGGCAATTACATCGGCATTGCCGCCGATGGCACAACCGCGGCGGGCAATTCCGGGTCCGGCGTGAGCGTGTCGAGTACCGGCAACACGATCGGCGGGACTGCGCCGGGCGCCGGCAACGTCATCTCCGCGAACGGCACGGGCGTGCTCCTCTCCGCCGGCGGCAACTTCGTCCAGGGAAACCGCATCGGCACCGACGTGAACGGGACCCTCGACCGCGGCAACCTCACCGACGGCGTGCGCATCTCCAATGCGGCCGGCAATACGATCGGCGGTACGGTCGCCGCCGCCCGAAACCTGATCTCCGGCAACAACTCCGACGGGATCGAGATCACGGGGACCGGCTCGACGAGCAACGTGGTCGCGGGCAACTTCATCGGCACCGATGCCGCAGGCGGCGGCGACGTCGGCAATACGCAGGACGGCATCCGGATCTCGAGCGGGGCGACGGGCACCACGATCGGTGGCACGGCGCCCGGTGCGCGCAACGTAATCTCCGGCAGCGGGACCTCGGGCGTCAACTCGGATGGCATCGACATCGGCGTCGGATCCGGCGGCAACGTCATCCAGGGCAACCGGATCGGCATCAACGCGAACGGCGCGGCCCGCTGGCCAACTTCGGCTGCGGGATCCGGGTCACGGTCGGGATCAACCTCGATCGGTGGATCGACCCCGGCGCGCCGGAACGTGATCTCCGGCAACCCGATCGACGGGATCTCGTCCTCGGCGCGATCGACAACGTCATCCAGGGCAACTACATCGGCTCGAACGCGCCGGCTCGTGGCGGTCGCCAACGGGCGAGGACGGGATCTGGCTCAACGCAGCCTCGAGCAACACCGTCGGCGGAGACCGCCGTCGAGCGCAACGTCATCTCCGGCAACGCTGGTCCGGCATCGCCCTGTCGAACGGCGGTTCGGGCAACGTGATCCAGGGGAACCACATCGGAATCAACATCGTTCGGCACGGCGCGCTCGGCAACCTCAACGACGGCGTCGGATCTATGACGGGGTCGGCGCACCGGTCGGCGGCACCGCGCCCGGTGCGGGGAACGTGATAGCCTCTCAACTGTCTTGCGCGGCGTGGCGATCGAGTCGGGCACCGGCCACTCGGTGCTCGGCAACTCGATCTACTCGAACGGAGGAATCGGGATCGATCTCGGCCTGATACCGGCGGCGACGGCATCACGTCGAACGAGAGCACCAGCGCTCGATCCGCTCGACTCGGACAGCGGCCCGAACAACCTGCAGAACTTCCCGGTCGCTCACCTCGGTGACACGACCAGCGTCGCAAGCGGCACGCTGAACAGCACGCCGGGCATGACGTTCCGGATCGAGTTCTTCGCGAGCGCCGTGCCCGACCCGAGCGGCAACGGGGAAGGCCAGCGCTTCCTCGGTTCGCGATCACCCGAACTACCGACGCGTCGGGCATAGCGAGCTTCGTCAACGTGCCGTCGTAGTCGCGTCGGCGAGTGGGTGACCGCGACTGCGACGGATCACACGCACGGGCGACACCTCCGAATTCGGGGCGGCCATGCCGGTGAACTCATCGCCGGTCAACAACGTTCCCGGCCCGCAGAGCGTGAACGAGGATGCGCCCCTCGCGCTTAACGCGATTTCGGTGAGCGACCCGAGGGTAATCTCAGTCAGGTCTTGTTGACAGTGCTGAACGGGACGCTGACGGTGACCGGCGCAGGCACGGCGACGGTGATCGGCGGCACGACCGCGAACGTCACGATCACCGGTGCGCAGGGCGACATCAACGCCACGCTGGCCAGCCTCGTGTATCAGGGCAATCCCGACTACTACGGCCCCGACACGCTGACCGTCCGTTCGACCGACGCCGGCGGCTTCGTCGATCAGGACACAGTCGACATCACGGTCGTGCCGGTGAACGATTTGCCGGTTGCGAACGGCGATTCTGCGACGGTGGGGGAGGATTCGGGCGTCAACACGATCAACGTGCTGGCCAACGACTCGATCCTGCCCGACGTCGGCGAGATCCTCACGATTACCGGGGTCACGCAAGGGACTAGCGGCGTGGTGGCCATTGTCGGCGGCACCACCGTCACCTATACCCCGAATGCCAATTTCTTCGGGGCAGATTCGTTCACCTACACCGTCAGCGACGGCAACGGGGGCACCGCCAGTGCCACGGTCAACGTGACCGTCACGCCGGTCAACGATCCGCCGGTGGCCAACAACGATGCGGCGACGGTGGCCGAGGATTCAGGCCCGAACACGATCAACGTCCTCGCCAACGATTCGATCCTGCCCGACGTCGGGGAGACCCTGACGATCGCCGGGGTCACACAAGGGCTGAGCGGCTCGGTGACGATCGTCGGCGGCACCACGGTCACTTACACCCCGAACGCCAATTTCTTCGGGGCCGACTCGTTCACCTACACCGTCAGCGACGGCAACGGGGGCACCGCCAGCGCCACGGTCAACGTGACCGTCACGCCGGTCAACGATCCGCCGGTGGCCAACAACGATGCGGCGTTCGTCGCTGAGGACTCCGGCGCCAATACGATTAACGTCCTCGCCAACGATTCCATCCTCCCGGATGCCGGCGAGACCCTCACGATCACCGGGCTCACACAGGGACGAACGGCTCGGTGACGATCGTCGGCGGCACCTCGATCACTTACACCCCGAATGCCAATTTCTTCGGGGCCGACTCGTTCACCTACACCGTCAGCGACGGCAACGGTGGCACCGCGACCGCCACCGTCAGCGTGACCGTCACGCCGGTCAACGATCCGCCGGTGGCCAACGACGACGCGGCGTCGGTTATCGAGGACTCCGGCGCGAACGCGATCAACGTCCTCGCCAACGATTCGATCCTACCCGACGTCGGCGAGACCCTGACCATCACCGGGGTCACACAAGGGGGAGCGGCTCGGTGACGATCCACCTACACCCCGAACGCCAACTTCTTCGGGGCCGACTCGTTCACCTACACCGTCAGCGACGGCAACGGCGGCACCGCGACCGCCACCGTCAACGTGACGGTCACTCCGGCCAACGATTCGCCGGTCGCCAACGATGACGCGGCCACCGTCGCCGAGGACTCCGGCGCGAACACGATCAACGTGTTGGCCAACGACTCGATCCTGCCCGATGTCGGCGAGACCCTCACCATTACCGGGGTCACGCAGGGCGCCGGTGGCTCGGTGGCGATTGTCGGCGGCACCACGGTCACCTACACCCCGAACGCCAACTTCTTCGGGGCCGACTCGTTCACCTACACCGTCAGCGACGGCAACGGCGGCACGGCCACCGCCACCGTCAACGTGACCGTGACCCCGACCAACGACCCGCCGGTCGCCAACGACGATGCCGCGACGGTAGCCGAGGATTCCGGCGCCAACATGATCGACGTGCTGGCCAATGACTCCATCCTGCCCGACGTCGGCGAGACCCTCGCCATCACCACCGTCACGCAGGGCGCCAGCGGGTCGGTCGCGATCGTCGGCGGCACGACCGTCACCTACACCCCGAACGCCAACTTCTTCGGGGCCGACTCGTTCACTTACACCCTTAGCGACGGCAACGGGGGCACCGCCACCGCCACGGTCGACGTGACCATCACTCAAGTGAACGACGTGCCGGTCGCGAACGATGACGTCTACGCCGCGGCCGAGGACACCCCGCTTGTGTTCGCCGCTCCTGGCGTGCTGGCGAACGACGCCGGCGTGGGCGATGGTCCCCTGACGCTGAGCGTTGTCGGCGGCGTGGTCGGCGGATCGGTCGTGCTCGGGAACGACGGGAGCTTTACCTTCACACCGGCCCTCAACTTCACCGGCGCCGCGAGCTTCACGTACCAGGTCCAGGACGTGGACGGCGACACCAGCACCGCGACGGTCAACATCGCCGTCGGTGCAGTCAACGACGCGCCAGTGCTCGACCTGGATGCCAACAACAGTTCGGGGGCAGTCGGCGCCGACTACGTGCGTACGTTCACGGAGGGTCTGGGCTCCGTGCCGATCGCCGACGCCGACGCCAGCTTGATCGACATCGACAGCCCGACGCTCGCCTCGATCACGGTCACGATCACCAACCTGCTCGACGGCGCCGCCGAAGTGCTCAGCGCGAACGTCGGTGCGACCGGAATCGTCGCGAACTACGCGGGCGGGGTGCTTACGCTCACCGGCGGCACGACGATGACCGACTACGCGCAGGTATTGCGCACCGTGCGTTACGACAACACCTCGGACGCTCCGAGCCTCGTGCAGCGGGTTATCGCCTTCGTCGCGAACGACGGCGTGAGCTCGAGCAACGTCGGGACCGCGAGGGTAACGATTGCTCCCGTGAACGACGCGCCGACCGTGAGCGTCACCGCCGCGAGCTACGCGGCCACCGAGAACGTCCCGCTTGTCCTGCACGGCACCGGCCTGTCCGTGGCCGACATCGACGCCGGCAACGCCGTCGTTACGGTGCAGCTCGACTCGATCTCCGGCCTGCTGAGCGCGACCGCGGGCACGACCGGCGTCGTCGTCGCCGGGTCGGGCTCGCCGGTACTGACGCTCACCGGCACGCTGGCGCAGGTCAACACGCTGCTCGCCGGCGGCGGCGGGGGCACGGTCACGTACCTCGTCGGCTCGGACTCACCGTTCCCGACCGACACGCTCACGCTGTCGATCACCGACAACGGCGCGACCGGGGCGGGCGGCGCACTCTGGGCGTCGGAGTCGCGCACCGTGACCCTGGCGGCGGTGAACGACGCGCCGCTGATCACCCTTCCGGCGTCGCCCACGACGGCCGAGGACACGCCGCTTGTCTTCAGTTCGCTCGGCGGCAACCAGATCTCGATCACTGACGTCGACGCGGCCGGCGCGCCCGTCGAGGTCACGCTCAACGTCTCGAACGGAGTTCTCACGCTTGCCGGCATCGCCGGTCTCTCCTTCACCGTCGGCGACGGCGCTGCAGACGCGAGCATGACCTTTACCGGCACGGTCGCGGCGATCAACACCGCGTTCAACGGGCTCGTATTCGCGCCGACCGCGAACTTCAACGGGTCGGCCTTCCTGTCGGTCAGCGTTAACGACCACGGCAATAGCGGTTCGGGCGGACCGCTGTCCGACGCCAAGCTCACCACGATATCCGTCGTCCCGGTGAATGACGCGCCGTCCGGAGCCCATGCTTCGGTCGCGACACCGAAGGACACGCCCTACGCCTTCACGCTAGGGAACTTCGCTTTCACCGACGTAGACGCCGGAGACTCCTTGAGCGCGGTCAGGATCGACTCGCTGCCAGGGCCTGCAATCGGCACCCTGGCGTTGCTCGGCTTCGGTCCAGTTGCCATCAACCAAGCGATCGACGTCGCCGATATCACGGCCGGAAAGCTCGTCTTCACGCCCGCGCCGGCCATCGCCGGCAACACCAGCTTCACCTTCAGTGTGCGCGACAGCGGCGGCGCCTTCGATCCGACCTTCAACACGATGACTGTGAACGTCGGCGTACCGGGCATCACCGTGACGCCGATCGCGGGGCTCGTGACCACCGAGGCCGGCGGCACAGCTACCTTCTCGGTGGTCCTCGACACCCAGCCGCTCGCCGACGTCGTCATCTCGCTCTCCTCGAGCGATGCGACCGAAGGCTCGGTCGCGCCGGTGTCCATCACCTTTGCCACCACCGACTGGAATCTTCCCCAGTCGGTGACGGTGACCGGAGTGCCGGACGGCGTCGCCGATGGCAGCGTGGCCTACGCGATCGGGCTTGCCCTTGCGGCAAGTGCCGATCCGAGCTACAACGGGCTCGATCCCGCCGACGTCTCCGTGACGAACATCGAGGCCAACCTCCCGCCAACGGTGACGATCACCCAGCCGAGCTATTCGGCGACGGAAGGGATCGCGCTGCCACTCGCGGGAACGGGGCTGTCCGTCGCCGATCCCGACACGCCGAACGTCACGGTCTCGCTCGCGGTGAACGCGGGCCTACTCTACGTCACGGCGGGCCCAACTCTGACCGTCAGCGGTTCCGGCACCCCGTCGGTGACGCTGTCCGGCCCACTCGCCGATATCAATGGACTCCTCGCCGGCGGCGGCACGGTCGACTACGTGATCGGCTCGGACGCGCCGCCAGCAGTCGACTCGCTGACCGTGTCGATCAGCGACGGCGCCATGAGCGCGTCCGCATCGGTGACGATCAACCTTGTGGCATCGAACGACCCACCGGTGAACACGCTGCCGGGCGGTG
>CAVQUV010000014.1:0-284738 GCA_963716855.1 uncultured beta proteobacterium
TCGAACCGCCGCATGGAAGGTGTGTGCTACTCGCTGCTGAGCCCAAAGAATCGGCGTAGGTGGGCACGGCCTTCCTGAAGCTCTGCGAGGCAAAGTTCTTTCTTGTATCGAAGCTCGTCGACCTCCACCTTGTCCAACGCTCTCTTGACGGCCGCTAGCTCGGCTATGGCCTGTTTGTAGGTGGGCAAAGGAGCGGCACGGCCCAAGCACAACATGGCCAGTGGATAGGTTGGTTGAGCATGCCTCAGAACATAGGAAGGATTTCGCGCCAGAGCTCGGAACATTGCGTCGCGCAAGTCGATGCTTGCCCCACCGCCGGAACCTGCCTTCAAGCTCAAAGCGAGATCTATCCACTGCCTTTGGCCCGAAGCGATGTTCTCGATCATCTTGGTCCATGCCGCGCGGTCTTCATAGAGGCGCTGCACAGTACTCCTGGCTCCGTTCTGTTCTGCTTCGTCGAGCAGTTTGTGTGCGGCGGTCCGTACGACTTGATTAACCTCTGCCGCGACCGACACCAGCGCACATGAAACGAGGCAAAGCAAGAGTGTCAGTCGTGACAGCATTCCCTGATATTGATGTGCTGAATTCATGGCACTCGTTCCAATCACTCGCGCGGCATGCCCTCCACGTGGGTCAGGTTGCGCAGCGTAAGGTCCCGGACCGGCGCTCGGCACGGCGCGATGGTGAAGCCGCAGTTGCCGATCACCACGGTAGGTGAAGCCGAGGGCCACCGACGGCGAGGCGAACGGGTCCCAGGTGAGCTGCGCGTCCAAAAGCGTGTGCAAGTCGACCATGCCCGACGCGGGCACAAGCCCCTGCGCGTCCACGCGTTGCCGCCCGCCGCCCGTCCTCTTGCGATTTCGATCCGACCGTCATTCACCGGCCATTTGCAGGCAATCAAGTTGAAAACGCAATTTGGAACAAGTATCCCAACCCCTGAGTCCACCTGATCTGCCCAGACCCGCGGGGCGCCGCTTGCCTCAGGCGAGCCGCGCGTTCAAGGTGATTTCCGCGTTCAGCAGGCGCGAGATCGGGCATCCGGCCTTGGCATCTTGCGCGGCCTTGTTGAAGGCCTCGGCGCTGGCTTTGGGCACCTTGGCCACGCAGTCCAGGTGGATCTTCGTGACCGTCGGCTTGCCATCCTTCATGTCGAAGTCGAGCGTCGCCTTGGTCTCGATGCTCTCGGGGACGAGGCTCGCCTTGCCGAGCTCGGCGGAGAATGCCATCGAGAAGCAGCCGGCGTGGGCGGCGGCGATCAGCTCTTCGGGGTTCGTGCCCTTGGCCGCCTCGAAGCGCTGCGAGAAGGTGTAGGCGGTGTTCGACAGCACGCCGCTATCGACCGACACGGTGCCCTTGCCCTCTTTGAGCCCCCCGCGCCAGACTGCGTTCGCTTTGGATTGACGGATCATGCGTGGTCTCCTTTCTCTGCTTGTGGACCGCGCGAGAACCTTAGCATGACGCAGGAAAAACTCGATGGCGGCGCAGAGCCCGACAGTGCGAAGGCGGGAGAACGAACGCGTGAGATGACCTCACGTGGGACGCGGGATTGCCTGGCCACACCGCCCGCTTCGCCGCGGGCACGGCCGCAGGATCAATTCGCGCAGAACCACGCCGCCGTCTCGATCGTGTTGAACTGGATCTCGACCGTGTCGGCGATGTCGCGCGCATACCCGCCGGCCATCGTCACCGCGACCGGGACGCCGGCACGCTCGCACGCCTCGAACACCAGCCGGTCGCGGTTGAGCAGCCCCTGCTTGGTCAGCGCGAGTCGGCCGAGACGGTCGTCGAGGTACGGGTCGGCGCCCGCGAGGTAGATCGCGAGATCGGGCGCGGCGCGCGCCAGCGCCTCGGCCAGCCCGCGCTCGAGCGCGTCCAGATACGCCCGGTCGCCCGTGCCGTCGGCGAGCTCGATGTCGAGATCGCCCGGCTCCTTCGCGAACGGGAAATTGTTCGCGCCGTGGATCGAGAAGGTGAAGACCGTCGGGTCGCCGCGGAAGATCGCCGCGGTCCCGTTGCCCTGGTGCACGTCGCAGTCGATGATCACCACACGCTCGACCGCGCCTTCGGCTTGCAGCGTGCGTGCCGCGATCGCGCTGTCGTTGAAGACGCAGAAGCCTTCGCCGCGGTCGCGGAAGGCGTGATGCGTTCCGCCGGCGAGATTCGCCGCGGTGCCGTCGCGAAGCGCCGCGCGCGCCGCGGCGATCGTCGCCCCGCTCGTGCGCCGGGACCGCTCCACCAGCTGCGGCGTCCAGGGAAACCCGATCGCGCGCTGCTCGCGCGTGCTCAGGCTTCCGGTGACCACGCGCTCCAGGTATGCAGGACAGTGTGCCCGCGTGACCTCGTCGTCGCGTGCCGCGTCGGGCACCCGGCAACCCGCCGCGTACTCGCTCGACAGCACGCGCTCGCGCAGCGCCGCGTACTTGCTCATCGGAAACCGATGCCCGGCCGGCAGCGGCAGGACGAAATGGTCGGAGTAGTAGATCCGCACCGCCCGATCTTAGCGTTCAGCTGGGCGTCCAGATCCGCGCACCGCCGCCGCCCGCCAGGTCGAGCATGAGCTCGTTCAGGCGCCGCACGAACCCGGCCGGATCGTCGAGCTGGCCGCCCTCGGCAAGCAGCGCCTGGTCGAGGAGGAGCTGCGCCCAATCGGCGAAGCGCTGCTCCTCCTGCTGCATGCGCAGCACCATCGGATGATCCGGGTTCACCTCGAGGATCGGTTTGAATGCCGGTACGTCCTGCCCCACCGAGCGCAGGATGCGCTGCAGGTTGGCGCCCGGATCGGACTCGTCCGCGACGAGGCAGGCGGGCGACGCGGTGAGGCGCGCGGTCGCGCGCACGTCCTTGACGCGCTCGCCGAGCGCCTCCTTGATGCGCGTGACGAGCGCCTTCGCCGCGTCGGCCTGCTTGCGGTGCTCGGCCTTCTCCGCTTCGGTCTCGAGCGCGCCGAGGTCGAGGTCGCCCTTCGCGACGGACGCAAGCGGCTTGCCCTCGTACTCGGCGAGGTGCGAGACGACCCACTCGTCCACCCGGTCGCCGAGCAGGAGCACCTCGATGCCTTTCTTGCGGAACACCTCGAGATGCGGGCTCGATTTCGCCGCGAGGAACGTGTCGGCGGTGACGTACCAGATGCGATCCTGGCCTTCCTTCATGCGGCCGACGTAGTCCGCCAGCGCGACGCTCTGCTCGTCGCTGTCCGCATGGGTCGACGCGAAGCGCAGGAGCCCGGCGATGCGCTCGCGGTTCGCTGCCTCCTCGCCGATGCCCTCCTTCAGCACGCGGCCGAACTCCTTCCAGAACGCGGCGTACTTTTCCTTGTGATTCGCGGCGAGGTCCTCGAGCAGCTGGAGAACGCGCCGCGCGCACCCGGCGCGGATCGCCTCCACGTCGCGGTTCTGCTGCAGGATCTCGCGCGAGACGTTGAGCGGCAGGTCGTTCGAGTCCACCACGCCGCGGACGAAACGCAGGTACGCGGGCATCAGGTCGCCGGTGTCCTCCATGATGAAGACGCGTCGCACGTACAGCTTGACCCCGTGACGTCGCTGGCGGTCCCAGAGGTCGAACGGCGCGCGCGTGGGTACGTAGAGGAGCTGCGTGTACTCCTGGCGCCCCTCGACCTTGTTGTGCGTCCAGGCGAGCGGCGCGTCGAAGTCGTGCGCGACGTGCTTGTAGAACTCCTGGTACTCCTCGTCCTTGATCTCCGCCTTCGGGCGCGCCCACAGGGCGGCGGCGCGGTTGACGGCCTCCTCCAGGCCGCTCGCGACCATCCCCTTCTGCGCCTCGCTCCATTCGAGCTTCTGCATCACGATCGGGATCGCGATGTGGTCGGAGTACTTGCGCAGGATGCCCTTGATCGCGGCATCGGAGAGGAGCTCGTCTTCGCCTTCGCGCAGGTGGAGGACGACATCGGTGCCGCGCGCCGCCTTCTCGATCGGCTCGACGGTGAACTCGCCCGCGCCGTCGGACTCCCACCGGACGCCCTCGCCCGCCGCCGCCCCGGCGCGACGCGTGGTCAGCGTCACCCGGTCCGCGACGATGAACGACGAGTAGAAGCCGACCCCGAACTGGCCGATGAGCCGCGCGTCCTTGGCCTGGTCGCCGGTGAGGCGCGCGAAGAATTCGCGCGTGCCCGACTTGGCGATCGTCCCGATGTTCGCGATCACCTCGTCGCGCGACATGCCGATGCCGTTGTCGGACACGGTGATCGTGCGCGCGTTCTTGTCGAATGCGACCCGGATCTTCAGCTCGGGATCCGATTCGTAGAGCGCCGGGTTGGAAATGGCCTCGAAGCGCAGCTTGTCGGCCGCGTCGGAGGCGTTCGAGACGAGCTCCCGCAGGAAGATTTCCTTGTTGCTGTAGAGCGAATGCACCATCAGGTGCAGGAGCTGCGTCACCTCGGCCTGGAAGCCGAGCGTCTCCTTCGTAGCGGTCGCGGTCATCGTGCGGTGTCCCCCTTGTCGTACCGGCGGGGCGCATATTGGGGCGCCGCGGCCCGTGGTCAAGACCCTTCCGCCGCTCCGGTAGAATCGGCCGGCCCCGACGCCACCCCCGTCCGTTGCCCCGCCCCAGTTCGTTTCCCCAAGGCGCCCGCGCCGTGCTCCCGGTGCTGCCCGGCGTCGCCACCTTCGGTGTCATCAGCGGCGTGGCGATGATCGGCAGCGGCATGACGCCGTTCGCCGCGATGGCGATGTCGGTCGCGACCTACGCCGGGACGGCGCAGCTCGCCGCCCTGCAGCTCCAGGCGGCCGGCGCGCCGCTGATGGTGATCTTCTTCGCCGCGCTGGTCCTCAACCTGCGCTTCGCGCTCTACAGCCTGTCGATGGCGCCGCACTTCCGGTCGAGCACGACGCCGCGCAAGTGGCTTTACTCCTACCTGCTTTCGGACAACGGTTACGCGCATTTCATCACCCGCTACGCCTCGCATCCGGACGAGACGGGCAAGGTGGGGTACTACCTCGGCGCGTGCGCGGCGATCTGGACGGTCTGGCAGACATCCACCGCGATCGGCGTCGCGGTTGGCGCCGGCATCCCGGCCGCGTGGCGCCTCGAGTTCACCGTGACGCTCACCTTCTTCGCGCTCGGCATCTCGGTCATCCGCGACAAGGCGCTGGCGGTCGCGGCCGCGACCGCGGCGGTCACCGCCGTCCTGGCGATGGGCCTGCCCTACCGGCTCGGGCTGATCGTCGCGGCGGCCGCCGGAATCGCCGCGGGCATGGTTTCGGAGCGATGGACCCGCTGACGACCTGGCTGCTGATCGCAGCGCTCGCGGTGTCGAGCATCGCGACCCGTGGCGCATTTATCCTGTTCCTGGCACGTCTGCCCATTCCTGCTGCAGTGCAGCGCGGGCTGCGCTTCGTCCCGGCGGCGGTCTTTGCGGCGCTGGTCATTCCGGACATCGCCTTTGCCGGCGGCGTCCTGAGCCTGGGGATCGACAACCCGAAGCTCGTGGCCGCGCTCGTGGCGGGGCCGGTGGCATGGCGGACCCGCAACACCCTGGCGACGATCGTCGCGGGGATGCTCGCGCTCCACCTGGCGGAACGGTTCCTGGTTTAGGGACATTGTTCGGGAACCGTCCGACGCAAAATCGATCTCAGGCTGTAAGCCAATCCCGGTACCGGCCCCCGGATGGCCGGTACAATTCGCGGCCGTCACTTCCCGAACCGAGGTCCCGACCGATGCGGTGGTTCCCACCGGCGCTCGTCGCCGTACTGCTTCTCCTCGCCGGTGCCGCCGCCCAGGCGACCCCGACGCCGCTGCCGGCGGGCGTCGCGCGCGGGCCCTCGCTCGCCGGCATCAGCGAGTATCAGTTCCCGAACGGGCTGAAGGTCCTGCTGCTGCCGGACCGATCCCAGGAAACGATCACTGTAAACGTGACCTATCTGGTCGGCTCCCGCCACGAAGGCTACGGCGAGCGCGGCATGGCGCACCTGCTCGAGCACCTGGTGTTCAAGGGCACGCCGAAGTACCCCCATCCCAAGAGCGAGTTCGTGAAGCACGGCGTCCGCTACAACGGTACGACGTCTTTCGATCGCACGAACTACTTCGGGACGTTTCCCGCCCGGCCGGAGCTCCTCGAGCTGATGCTCGACCTGGAGGCCGACCGGATGGTCAACTCGCGCATCTCGAAGGCCGACCTCGACAGCGAGATGACGGTCGTGCGGAACGAGTTCGAGTCGGGCGAGAACAGCCCGATCGGGCTGTTGCGCGACCGGATGAACGGCACCGCCTACCTCTGGCACAACTACGGTCGCTCGGTGATCGGCACGCTGTCGGACATCGAGAACGTGCCGATCGAGCGACTGCAGGCGTTCTACCGCACCTACTACCAGCCGGACAACGCGGTGGTCCTCATCGCCGGCAAGTTCGACGAGGCGCGCGCCCTCGAGGCGGTGGCGCGGACTTTCGGCCAGCTGCCCCGTCCGAAGCGCACCCTGCGCGCGACCTACACGGAGGAGCCGCCCCAGGACGGGGAGCGGACGGTCGTCCTGCGACGCATCGGCGACGTCCAGATCGTCGCCTCGATGTACCACATCCCGCCCGGTTCGCACCCGGACTTCGTCCCGGTGGATCTCCTCACGCAGATCCTCATCGCGCAGCCGTCCGGGCGGCTCCACAAGGCGCTCGTCGAGAGCGGCAAGGCGACCGTCGCGTTCGGCGCGGAGCGCCAGACGCGCGAGGCCGGCTCGGTCTACTTCGGCGCGAGCGTCGCCAAGACCCTGCCGCTCGATGCCGCACGCGAGACGCTGCTCGCGACCGTGGAGGGCTTCGCCGCGCGCCCGGTCACCGACGAGGAGCTGGAACGCGCGCGCACCAAGATCAAGAACGACATCGAGCAGCTCCTCACCAACTCCCGCAGCCTCGCGCTCACCCTGTCGGAGTTCGTGGCGATGGGCGACTGGCGGCTGCTGTTCTGGTATCGCGACCGCCTCCAGAGCGTCACGCGCGATGACGTGCAGCGCGTGGCGACGACCTTCCTCAAGCCCGCCAACCGGACGCTGGGGCTGTTCTACCCGTCGGCCCAGCCCGAGCGCGTGGCGGTGCCGCGCCCGCCCGACGTCGCAGCCATGCTCAAGGACTTGAACGGCGGCACCGACGTCGCCGTGGGCGAGGTGTTCGATCCGACGCCCGAGAACATCGAAGCGCGCGTCATCCGGCGCACGCTGCCGTCGGGGATGCAGCTCGTGATGCTGCCGAAGAAGACGCGCGGCGGCACCGTGTTCGCGCAGCTCGGCCTGCGCTGGGGCGACGAGCAGTCGAAGGCGAACCGCGGGACGGCCTGCTCGCTCGCGGGCTCGATGCTCTCGCGCGGGACGGCGAAGCGCACGCGCGAGCAGTTGCGCGACGACCTCGACAAGATCCGGGCGAACGTGGGCGTGTCGAGCGAGGGCGCGTCGATCGACACGATCCGCGCAAACCTGTCGGGCGCGCTCTCGATCGCGGCCGAGATGCTGCGCCAGCCGTCGTTCCCCGAGAAGGAGTTCGACCAGGTGAAGCGCCAGACGCTCACCGCCATCGACACCCAGCGCGCCGACCCGCAGTCGCTCGCGAGCCTCTCGATCGGCCGGCACCTGAACCCCTACCCGCCCGAGCACTGGCTGTACACCCCGACCCTCGAGGAGCGCACGGCGCGCACCCGCGCGGCCACGATCGAGGAGGCCCGTCGCTGCCACACCGATCTCGTCGGCGCCTCCCACAGCGAGCTCGTGGTCGTCGGCGACTTCGACCCGGACGAGGTCACCCGGGTGGCCGAGAAGCTGTTCGGCGACTGGAAGAGCCCGGCCCCCTACAAGCGCATCCCGAGCCGCCACTTCCAGGTGCCCGCGGTGGATCGGACCATCGAGACCCCGGACAAGGCGAACGCGGTCTACCGCGCCGGACTGAACCTGAAGCTGCGCGACGACCACCCGGATTTCCCCGCGCTGGTCCTCGGCAACTATCTTCTCGGCGGGACCTCCGACGCGCGCCTGCCGCGGCGCATCCGCGAGAAGGAAGGACTCTCCTACAGCGTCGGCTCGTGGCTCAACGCCAGCGCGCTCGACGAGGCCGGCGAGTTCGGCGTCTACGCCATCTACGCGCCGCAGAACCGTGCGCGGCTCGAACAGGCGGTGCGCGAGGAGGTCGCGCGCGCGCTGTCCGAAGGGTTCACGAAGAGCGAGTTCGAGAACGCGCGCAAGGGGCTGCTGGAGGCGCGCAAGGTCGCGCGCAACTCCGACTCCGGACTCGCGTCCCGCCTGCTCTCCTACGCGGTCGTCGGGCGGACGTTCGCGTGGGACAAGGCGCTGGAAGCCCGGATCGCGACCCTCACGCCCGACGAAGTGCGCGACGCGCTGCGCCGGCACCTCAAGCTCGACGATCTCTCGACCGTCAAAGCCGGCGACTTCAACAAGATCACCGCGAAGGCGGCCGAGGCGAAACCCAACTGAAGCGGTTCACTCGATGAGGTCGTAGCGGATCGCCACGACCTCGATCGCTTCCGCGCCCGCGGGGGTACGGACGGTCACGACCTCCCCCTCGCGCGCCTTGAGCAGTGCCTTCGCGATCGGCGCGATCCACGACACCCGCCCGTGCGCCGGATCGACCTCGTCCATGCCGACGATGCGGATCGTCCGCTCGGCGCCGGCGCGATCGCGGTAGGTCACCGTCGCGCCGAAGAACACCCGGTCGTGGTCCTGCCCCGCGTTGTCCACGACCTCGGCCATCTCCAGCCGCTTCGAGAGGAACCGGATGCGCCGGTCGACCTCGCGCAGCCGGCGCTTGCCGTAGATGTAGTCGGCGTTCTCGGAGCGATCGCCGTTGGAGGCCGCCCAGGCGATCGTCTCGATGAGCTTCGGACGCTCCACCTCCCAGAGCTGCGCGAACTCCTCCCGCAGCCGGCGGTAACCGGCAGGCGTGATGTAGTTCTTCGCGCCGGCGGGCAGGCCCTGCGCCGCATCGGGCTCGAGCGCCTCCTCCGGTGCGTCGTCGCTTTCCTTTGTGAACGCCTTGCTCATGGCGCAATCATAGGCTCGCCGCGCCCGTGGAGCAGCCCGACGGCGCCGACATCGGTCGGCAATGGGATCCGACCCGGCGAGGGTGGCCTCGCACCGGGCGTCGGTCCCGGGAACCATTTGCCCCGGGCGATGGACTAATGGGGGTGAGCGCCAGGCGAAGGGGCGCTCGATGCTCCTCTGACTCAGTCACTCCTCCCCCTTCCGACTGGGTCACTCGCGCCCGCGCGGCAATGCGCGGGCGCTTTTTTTTGCGCGCCGCACGACCGCGCATCCTCGGCGCGAGCACCCGATCGGCGCGCTGCCCCCATCTCCCCCGGCCCCTCTTCCCCAAAATCGGGGAAGAGGGGAGACCGCGCGCTTGCCGATCGACCGGGCACCGCATTCCATATTCGCGCGGTGCCCTGCGAACCCGGCACCCGATCGGCGCGCCGCCCCCATCTCCCCCATCCCCTTTTCCCAAGCGCGGGGAAGAGGGGAGAACGCGCCCCGGCTAGAATCGGCCCTCCCCCGCGGAGGCCCGATGTCCCAGCCCAGCTATCTCCGGTTCGACACCCTCAGCCTGCACGCCGGACAGGCGCCCGACCCGCACACCGGCGCGCGCGCGACGCCGATCTACCAGACGACCTCGTTCGTCTTCCGCGACGCGGACCATGCGGCCGCGCTGTTCAACATGGAGCGCGCGGGACACGTGTACTCGCGCATCTCCAACCCGACCAACGCGGTGCTGGAGGAGCGCATGGCCGCCCTGGAAGGCGGCGTCGCGGGGCTCGCGGTCGCGAGCGGTCAGGCGGCCATGCATCTCGGGCTCGCAACCCTGGCGGGCGCGGGCTCGCACATCGTCTCGAGCCGCGCGCTGTACGGGGGCTCGCACAACCTGCTCGCGTACACGTTGCCGCGCTTCGGCATCGAGACCACCTTCGTGAACCCCCGCGATCTCGACGCGTGGCGCAAGGCGATCCGGCCGAACACCAAGTGCCTGTTCGGCGAGACGCTCGGCAACCCGGGGCTCGACGTGCTGAACCTCCCCGCGCTCGCCGAGATCGCGCACGCGCATCGCATCCCGCTCTTCGTCGACGCGACCTTCACGACGCCCTATCTGATGCGCGCGTTCGACCTCGGCGCCGACCTGCTCTTTCACTCGGCGACGAAGTTCCTCGGCGGGCACGGGGTCGCGATCGGCGGCATCCTGGTCGACGGCGGCGTCTTCGACTGGGAGGCTTCGGGTAAGTTTCCGGAGCTGACCGAGCCCTACGCCGGCTTCCACGGCATGGACTTCCAGGAGGAGTCGACCGTCGCGGCGTTCAGCTTGCGCGCGCGCCGCGAGGGCCTGCGCGATTTCGGCGCCTGCATGAGCCCGACGACCGCGTTCCAGATCCTGCAGGGCATCGAGACGCTGCCCCTGCGCATGGAGCGGCACGTCGCGAACACGCGCAAGGCGGTCGAGTTCCTGCGGGCGAACCCCGCGGTCGAGTCGGTCGGCTACCCCGAGCTGCCCGAGCACCCGGACCATGCACTCGCGCAGAAGCTCCTTCCGCGCGGCTGCGGCGCCGTGTTCAGCTTCTCGATCAAGGGCGGGCGCCCCGCGGGCCGGAAGTTCATCGAGAGCTTGAGCGTGTTCTCGCACCTCGCCAACGTCGGCGACGCCAAATCGCTCGTCATTCATCCCGCGACGACCACTCACTTCCGGATGGACGACGCGGCGCTCGCGGCGGCGGGCATCGGCCCGGGCACCATCCGGCTCTCGATCGGCCTCGAGGATCCTCAGGACCTGATCGACGACCTGGCGCGGGCGCTCCGCGCGTCGCAGAAGGGTTGAGCCCATGGACCTGACCGTATCCGGCCGCACGGCCTACGCGTATACCGGCGGGAAAGCGCTGAACCCGCGCCTGCCCTGCGTCGTCTTCGTCCACGGCGCCGAGCACGACCACTCCGTCTGGGTGCTGCAGAGCCGGTACCTCGCGCACCACGGCCACGGCGTCCTCGCGGTCGACCTGCCCGGGCACGGCCGGTCGCAGGGTCCCCCGCTCGCGAGCGTCGAGGCGATCGCGGACTGGGTCGTCGCCCTCCTCGACGCGGCCGGCGTCAAGCAGGCGACGCTCGTCGGCCACAGCATGGGCGCGCTCGTCGCGCTCGACTGCGCCGCGCGCCATCCGGCGCGCGTGAGCCGGATCGCGCTGATCGGCGCCGCGTTCCCGATGCGCGTCGCGGACGAGCTGCTGACCGCGACGCGCGACGACGAGCCGCTCGCCCAGGACATGGTCAACATCTGGTCGCACGCGGCGTACGCGCACTACCCGAGCAACCCCGGGCCCGGCTTCTGGGTGCTCGGCGAGAACCTGCGCCTGATGCAGCGTCAGAAGCCCGGCGTGATGCACGTCGATTTCCGGGCCTGCAACGACTACGCGGCGGGTGCGGAGCGCGCGGCGCAGGTCGACTGCCCGGCGCTGTTCATCCTGGGGCGGCGCGATGCGATGACGCCCGCGCGCTCCGGCCGCGAGCTGGCGAAGGCCGTCCGGGACGCGCGCGTCGTGGAGATCGGCGCGAGCGGCCACAACTCGATGGCCGAGAAGCCGGACGAAGTGCTCGACGCTTTAGCGGCGTTCCTGCTGGAAAGGACGTAGAGCGGCCACAGGAGGCACAGAGGAGCACGGAGCGCACAGAGAAGACCCGAAAGGTGTTCTTCGTGTGCCGTCTCCGCGTCCTCTGTGTCTTGCTCCGCGATCTCCGCGTCCCGCTGCAGGCGCTAGCTCGTCTTAGCGCAACGCCTCGAGCAGATTGTTGAAGTCATCGGTCCAGACGGAGACCTTGCGCGGAATCTCGATCACCTCCGCCACCCCGGCAAGCGGCGGCCGATCGAAGAGCTCCGGATCCGCGGCGACGAGCACGAAGTCGGTGGAGGAGTAGAGGCTGTACTCCTCGTCGGTCGGCTGGTTGCTCACGACGCGCGCGTGGAGCCCGAGCGACTCGGCGAGGCGGCGCACCACCGGCGCGAGATCGAGATAGCGGTTGGTCACGTTGAACACCACCACCCCGCCCGGACGGACGTGGCGCATGTATTCCTGCAGCGCCTCGCGCGTCATCAGATGCATCGGCACCGAGTCGCTGGAGAACGCGTCGGCGGCGAGGAGATCGAAGCCCTGCGGCGGCTCGCGTTCGAGCGCCAGGCGGCCGTCGCCCAGCACCAGCTCGACCCTGGCTTGGCATTCGGTCAGGTACGTGAACTCGCCTTGCGCGAGCTCGATCACCTGCGGGTTGATCTCGTAGAACTTGTACAGATCCCCGGGACGCGCCCAGCCGGCCATCGTCCCGGCGCCGAGGCCCAGGATACCCACCTTCATGTCCGGATGCCGAAGCGCCTCGAGCGCGAGAACGATGCCCGCCTTCGGCCCGAAATAGGCGATCGGCCGGCAGCGCTTGTCGGCGTCCACGAACTGCTCGCCGTGGTTGATCGTGCCGTGGATCATCTTGCGCACCGTGCCCTCGTTGCGCACCTCGTCGCGGGTGCGCAGGCTCGAATAGAAGTTGCGCTTGAGCACCCGGGTGTCCGCGACGATCGTCTGCACGTAGTCGTAGGCCGCCCACGCGACGAACGCGGCCACCGCCGCGGCGCCGAGCGCCACCAGCCGGCCGGCCGGCGCGACGCGGGCGGCCAGGACGATCCCGGCCAGCACCAGCCCGATCGCGAACTCGAAGTCGCCCGGCAGCACGCGCGGCGCGATCACCGAAACCAGGAGCGAGCCGAGTGCGCCGCCGAGCGCGATCAGGAGGTAGAACTCGGTGAGGCGCGCCGGCCGCGGCTTCAGCAGCACCAGCTCGCCGTGACAGAGCATGCAGAGCACGAACAGGCCCGCCGCATGGATCGGCACCGCGAGCCTCAGGTTGTGAGTCAGGCTGAAGTCGCGCTGCACCCATGCCATCGCCACCACGGCGACCGCGGCAAGCGGCACGAACAGCCCGCGGCGATACCAGCCCCGGCCGTCGAAGCAGAGGATGAAGGTCAGCAGGTAGAGCGTGAGCGGCAGGATCCACAGGAACGGGATCGAAGCCACGTTCTGCGTGAGGTGGTTGGTGACCGCGACGAGGAGGAACGACGCGATGCCCGGCAGCGCGACCCACTGCAGACGCGCCGCGAAGCGCGGCGCGGGCCCGGGCTCGAGCCGCACCGCCGCCGCGCCCGTGCCGACGACGCCCCGCAGGCTGTAGATCGCGGCGGCGGCGCACAGCACGACGAAGACGGCGTAGCCCCCCGACCAGAAGTACGCCTGGATCTTCGTCGCGATCAGCGGCTCGAACAGGACCGGATACAACAGCAGCGCCGCGAGGGACGCGAGGTTCGACAGCGCGAAGAGACGGTACGGGGAGTCCACGCGGCGCGCGTACCAGGCCTGCACCAGCGGGCTCGTGGTCGAGAGCAGGAAGTACGGCAGGCCCACGGTCGCGACGAGCAGGCCGAGGATGCGGAAGCCCGGGTCCTCGTTGCCGGCGGGCTTCCAGCCGACGGCGGCGACGATCGGGAGGCAGGCGAGGCTCAGCGCGAGCAGCGCCAGGTGAACGATCAGCTGCGGCCGCGCGGGCAGGTAGCGCACCAGCGCGTGCGCGTAGGCGTAGCCCGCGAGCAGCAGGAACTGGAAGAAGAACACGCACGTCGTCCAGACCGCCGACGACCCGCCGAACCACGGCAGGATCTGCTTCGCGATGACCGGCTGGACGAGGAACAGCAGGAACGCGCTGACGGAGATGGTGGCGGCGTAAAGCGCCATGCGGGGTACGGCTCCCTGGTGGTCCCGGCTGCACGCCGGACTGTAGTGATCGGCTGGTAACGCCCGGTCGCGCTAATCGCTGACGCCGGGCGGCGACCCGACCGCTGCGGGCGGTTCGCCGCCGGGCTCCGGCCAGGCGCCCGACGCGATCTTCTCGGCCCAGAGGATCCCGACGATCGTCTTGACGTCGGTGATGCGGCCGGTCCGCACCCACTCGACCGCCTCCGCGAGCGCGAGCGGAAAAGTCTCGAGGAACTCGCCGTCGTCGAGGCGCCGGCCTTCGTGGCGCAGCCCGCGCGCGAGCCAGAGCTCGATGCGCTCGTCCGTGTACCCGCAGAGCGGGTGGATCGTGGTCACGTAGGCCCACGAGGCCGCGGTGTACCCGGTCTCCTCCAGCAGCTCGCGCCGCGCCGTCTCGAGCGTGGCCTCGCCCGGGTCGATCTTGCCCGCCGGCAGCTCCACGAGCTCGCGGCCCACCGGGTAGCGGTACTGGCGCTCCATCACGAGCTCGCCGGAGTCGAGGACCGGGATGATGGTGACGGCGCCGGGATGCACGATGTACTCGCGCGTGGCGTGCGCGCCGTCCGGCAGGCGCACCACGTCGCGCCGGACGTGGAGCAGCTTGCCGTCGAATACGGCCTCCCCGCTCACGCGGGTCTCGGTGAGGTCCTTGTGGTCTCGGGTCTTCAATGCGGGAGGGGATGCGGAGCGCGCGCCCGGCCGGGTCAGCGCGCGAGGGGATAAAGGTTCTGCATCGCCGCCAGGCAGAGCGCCATCAGCCCGCCGGGCATCACGCCGAGGATCAGGACCGCGAGGCCGTTCGCCGAGAGGAGCCACCGCACGTCCGCGCCGGACTCGATCGGTGCCGTGTCCTGCGGCTCGTCGAAGTACATCAGCTTCACGACCCGCAGGTAGTAGAACGCGCCGATCAGCGAGAAGATCACCGCCACCACCGCGAGCCAGATCTGGTCCGTCTTCACGACCACGTCGAGCACGGAGAGCTTCGCGTAGAAGCCGACCGTCGGCGGAACCCCGGCGAGCGAGAACATCAGGAGCAGCATCAGGAACGCGTACCACGGGTCGCGCTGGTTCAGCCCCTTGTAGTCCTCGAGGTCCTCGGCCTCGAAGCCCGCGCGCGACATCGCGAGCACCATGCCGAACGCCCCGAGGCTCATCAGGACGTAGACGATCGAGTAGAACATCGCCGCGCTGTACGCGTCCGGGGCGGACAGCCGGTTCCCGCCCACCACGCCGGCGAGCAGGCCGAGCAGCATGAAGCCCATGTGCGAGATGGTCGAGTAGGCGAGCATGCGCTTGATGTTGGTCTGCGCGATCGCGGCCAGGTTGCCGATCCCCATCGAGAGCACCGCCATGATCACGAGCATCTGCTGCCAGTCGAACGCGAGATCGATGAGGCCGTTGACCAGCATCCGCACCGCCATCGCGAACGCCGCGAGCTTCGGGGCCGTGCCGATGAAGAGCGTCATCGCGTTGGGCGCGCCGTGATAGACGTCCGGGATCCACATGTGGAACGGCACCACCCCCAGCTTGAAGGCGAGGCCCGCCACCACGAACACCAGCCCGAACACGAGCACCACGCCGTTCGCGCGCCCGGTCGCGATGACCTGCGCCATCTGCGTGATGTCGAGCGTCGCCGTCGCCCCGTAGAGCATCGACATGCCGTAGAGCAGCAGGCCCGAGGCGAGCGCGCCGAGCACGAAGTACTTCATCGCCGCCTCGGTCGACAGCGCCGAGTCGCGGTTGAGCGCCACCATCGAGTACAGGCACAGCGACATCAGCTCCAGCCCGAGGTACAGCACGAGCATGTGGTTGGCGGAAATCATGACCGCCATGCCGAGCGTGGCGAACAGCGCCAGCACGAAGAACTCGCCGCGCAGCATGCCGCGCTGCGCGAGGTACCGCCGCGAGTAGACGAGCGCGATGGCCACCGCCGCGTAGGTGAGGAGCTTGAGCACGTTGGCCATCAGGTCGGCGACGAACATCCCGCCGAACGTGTAGGCCGCCTGCCCGCCCGTCGCACGCACCACCTCGACGGTGACGACGAAGCAGGCGGCGAGCGTCGCGAGCGAGAGCCAGTAGGTCAGGCCGCGCAGCCGTTCCGGCAGGAACAGGTCGACGAGCAGAATCGCCGAGCCCATGACGAGCAGCAGCACCTCGGCGTAGGCAGGCAGCAGGATCGGGAGGTCGGTCATGCGGTGTGGAACAAGGGGTTCGAAGGAAGGGTTGGGACCCTTCCTTTCCCGACTGGGCCCCCTTGTAAATCCCCCAAGTCAGCGACGTACGCCGAATTCATAGTTTCCCTGCCGCCACGTGCTTCAACAGATCGGTCACCGAAACGTGCATCACTTCGGTGAGAGGCGCGGGATAGAGGCCGAGCGCGAGCACCGCCACCGCCAGCAGCCCGAGCACCAGGGTCTCGCGGCCGCCGATGTCCTCGAGCGTCGCGACGTGGTCGTTCGCGATCGCGCCGAAGATCACCCGCTTGTACATCCACAGCGTGTACGCCGCGCCGAAGATGAGCGTGGTCGCGGCGAGGAAGGCGACCCAGAAATTGAACTTCATCGCGCCCAGGATCACCATGAACTCGCCGACGAACCCGCTCGTCGCCGGCAGGCCGCAGTTCGCCATCGCGAACAGCATCATCAGCGCGGCGAACTTCGGCATGGTGTTCACCACGCCGCCGTAGTCCGCGATCATGCGGCTGTGCATCCGGTCGTACATGACGCCGACGCAGAGGAACATGGCCGCCGAGACGAAACCGTGCGAGATCATCTGTATCAGCGCGCCTTCGACGCCGTACGCGTTGAAGATGAAGAAGCCGAGCGTCACGAAGCCCATGTGCGAGATCGACGAGTAGGCGATCAGCTTCTTCATGTCCGCCTGCACCAGGGCCACCAGGCCGATGTAGACCACCGCGATCAGCGACAGGGCGATCATGAAGCCGGAGACGTACGGGTCGCGCGAGGCGTCGGGGAGGATCGGCAGCGAGAAGCGGATGAAGCCGTACGCCCCGAGCTTCAGCATGATCGCCGCCAGCACCGCCGATCCGCCGGTCGGGGCCTCGACGTGGGCGTCGGGCAGCCAGGTGTGGACCGGCCACATCGGCACCTTCACCGAGAACGCGGCGAACAGGGCGAAGAACAGCCACACCTGCGCCGCCATCGACAGCGGCACCCGGTACCAGTCGGCGAGGGCGAAGCTGCCGCCGGACTGGTTGTAGAGGTAGATGAACGCGACCAGCATCAGGAGGGACCCGAGCAGGGTGTACAGGAAGAACTTCACCGCCGCGTAGACCCGGTTCGGGCCGCCCCAGACGCCGATCACCAGGTACATCGGGATCAGCGTGGCTTCGAAGAAGACGTAGAACAGGATCCCGTCGAGCGCGCTGAACACGCCGTTCATCAGGCCGGACATGATGAGAAACGCGGCCATGTACTGCGACACGCGCGTCTTGATCACCTCCCAGCCCGCGATCACCACCAGCACGGTGATGAAGCTGTTGAGCAGGATGAACAGCACCGAGATGCCGTCGACGCCGAGGTGGTAGTAGACGTTGAACCGCTCGATCCAGGGCGAGCGCTCCACGAACTGCATGGCGCTCGTGGCGGCGTTGAAGCGGGTGTAGAGCGGAATCGCGACGAGGAGGCCCGCGAGCGCGCCGACGAGCGCAAGCGGCCGCGCGAGGCGCGCGTTCCAGTCGCCGCCGGTCGCCATCACGACGATCCCGGCGAGGATCGGCACCCAGATCGCCAGGCTCAGCCAGTAGGTCGCGGGTTCCATTCCCGGCTACGTCCGCGTGAACACTGCCCAGAACCACGGGGCGAGCCAGAACGCGAGTGCGAGCGCCAGGCCGATGATCATGGTGAACGCGTACTGGTAGATGAAGCCGGTCTGGATGCGCCGGACGATGGCGGCGAAGCCGCCGATCGCCCGCGCCGACCCGTTCACCAGCACGCCGTCGATGATGCCGACGTCGCCGCCCTTCCACAGGCCGGTGCCCACCTTGACCGCGCCGTCCGCGAACACGCGCTGGTTGAAGTCGTCGAAGCCGTACTTGTTCTCGAGGATCCGCACGAGGAATCCGAGCCGCTGGCGCACCACGCCCGGCAGGTCCGGGCGCAGGATGTACAGGTAGAACGCGGTGCCGATCCCGGCGACCACGAGCCAGAACGGCAGCGTGAAGAAGCCGTGGGTCATCATCCCGACGACGCCGTGGAATCCGCTCGCCATCTCCGCGAGCCCCGGATGCGTGGGGCCGATCACGATCGAGTCCCCGAAGTAATCGCCGAAGACGATCCGCCCGATCAGCCAGCCGGCGCAGATCGACGGGATCGCGAGCAGGATCAGGGGCACGGTCACCACCGCGGGCGACTCGTGCGGCGCTTGATCGTGCCCATGGTGGCCGTGCCCGCCCTCCTCGTGACCGCCGGCGTGGCGGAAGCGCTCCTCGCCATGGAAGGCGTAGAACACCAGCCGGAAGCTGTAAAGCGCGGTGACGAAGGCGCACGCGAGCACGCACAGGTAGGCGAACGTCCCGCCGGGCACCACCGCGAGCCGCGCGGCGTCGATGATCGCGTCCTTGGAGAAGAACCCGGCGAACGGCGGGAAGGCCGCGTTCGCGAATGCCCCGATCAGCATGACCGCGTAGGTGATCGGCAGGTATTTCCGCAAGCCGCCCATCCGGCGCATGTCCTGCTCGTGATGCAGGGCGATGATCACCGATCCGGCCGCGAGGAACAGCGCCGCCTTGAAGAACGCGTGGGTGAAGAGGTGGAAGATCGCCGCCGGATACGCCGAGGCCCCCAGCGCCACCGTCATGTACCCGAGCTGCGAGAGCGTCGAGTAGGCCACCACGCGCTTGATGTCATAGACGACGACCGCGATGAGCGCCATGAAGAACGCCGTGATGCCGCCGATCACGATCACGAACGACAGCGCGGCGTCCGAAAGCTCGAACAGGGGCGACATCCGCGCCACCATGAAGATGCCGGCGGTGACCATGGTCGCGGCGTGGATCAGCGCGGAGATGGGCGTCGGGCCCTCCATCGAGTCGGGCAGCCAGACGTGCAGCGGGAACTGCGCGCTCTTGCCCATCGCGCCGATGAAGAGGCAGATGCAGATCACCGAGACGAGGAGCCACGGCGTGCCCGGCAGGAGCTCGATCGTGTCGAGCGCGAGCTTCGGCGCCTGCGCGAAGACGTTGGCGTAGTCCAGCGTCCCGAAGTAGGCGAGGATCAGGGCGACCCCGAGCAGGAAACCGAAATCGCCGACCCGGTTCACCAGGAACGCCTTCAGATTGGCGTAGATCGCCGTGGGCCGCGTGTACCAGAACCCGATCAGCAGGTACGAGACGAGGCCCACCGCCTCCCAGCCGAAGAAGAGCTGCAGGAAGTTGTTCGCCATCACCAGCATCAGCATCGAGAAGGTGAAGAGCGAGATGTAGGCGAAGAACCGCTGGTAGCCGGGGTCCTCGGCCATGTAGCCGATGGTGTAGACGTGCACCATCAGCGACACGAACGTCACGACCACCATCATCAGAGCGGTGAGGCGGTCGATGAGGAAGCCGATCTCGAAGCGCGTCCCGCCGGAGGTGAGCCAGGTATAGACCGTGCCGTTGAACACGTTGCCGCCCACCACGTCGGCGAGCACCATGCAGGAGGCGACGAACGAGATCGCCACGCCGGCGATCGTGACCGAGTGCGCGCCGGCGCGGCCGATCAGGCGGCCGCCCAGGCCGGCGATCAGCGCCGCGAACAGCGGCGCGAGCGGGATGATCAGGTAAATGGTCTTCATGCGGCGCCCCTACCCTTTCAGCTGGTCGAGGTCGTCGACGTTGATGGTGCGCAGGTTGCGGAACAGCACCACCAGGATCGCGAGGCCGATCGCCGACTCGGCGGCGGCAACCGTCAGGATGAAGAACACGAACACCTGCCCGCTCATGTCGCCGAGATAGTGCGAGAAGGCGATGAAGTTCAGGTTGACGGCGAGCAGCATCAGCTCGATCGCCATGAGCAGGATGATGACGTTCTTCCGGTTGAGGAAGATCCCCACGATGCTGAGCGCGAAGAGGACCGCGCCCAGCAGCAGGAAATGCGACAGCGAAAGCAAGAGATCTCCCCTTTTCAGCAGGATGCAGGCGCCGGCAGTCCGGGTGCGCCGCCGCGCCGCGCGCGGCGGCCGCGTGAACCCGGCGATCCGAACCCCGTTCCCTATTCCTTCTTCTCGGCCGGCATCGACACCAGGCGGACGCGGTCCTGCCGCTTCACCGCCACCTGACGCGCCGGGTCCTGAAATTTCGTGTCCTTGCGGCGGCGCATCGTCAATGCGATCGCCGCGACGATCGCCACCAGCAGGATCACGGCGGCGAGCTCGAACGGATAGACGTAATCGGTGTAGAGCAGCCGGCCCAGCTCCTTGGTGTTGCTGTAGCCCGGGCCGGGATCGGGCGGCATCGGCAGCGCCCCGCTCCAGTAGTACTTCGCCCCGACCACCAGCGCCATCTCGAACACGATCAGCACGCCGACGGTCGCCCCGAGCGGCAGGTAGCGCCAGAAGCCCTCGCGCAGGCGATCGAGGTTGATGTCGAGCATCATGACCACGAAGAGGAACAGCACCATCACCGCGCCGACGTAGACGAGCACCAGCGCGATCGCCAAGAATTCGGCGCGCAGCAGCAGCCAGATCTCCGCGGCGGTGAAGAACGCGAGCACGAGGAACAAGGCGGCGTGCACCGGATTGCGCGCCGTGATGACGCGCAACCCCGCGAACACCAGGAGCGCGGCAAAGACGTAGAAGACGACGAGCTCGAGGTTCATCCGGGCTTATCGGTAGGCCGCATCCGCCGCCCGGGCCCTGGCGATCTCGGCCTCGTACCGGTCCCCCACCGCGAGCAGCATGTCCTTCGTGTAGTACAGGTCGCCGCGCTTCTCGCCGTGGTACTCGAGGATGTGCGTCTCGACGATCGAGTCGACCGGGCAGGACTCCTCGCAAAAGCCGCAGAAGATGCACTTCGTCAGGTCGATGTCGTAGCGCGTCGTGCGGCGGGTCTTGTCCTCCCGCTCCGCCGTCTCGATCGTGATCGCGAGCGCCGGGCACACCGCCTCGCACAGCTTGCAGCCGATGCAGCGCTCTTCGCCGTTCGGGTAGCGCCGCAACGCGTGCAGCCCGCGGAAGCGCGGACTCGCGGGGGTCTTCTCCTCCGGGAACTGGATGGTGATCTTGCGCGCGAACAGGTGTCGCCCGGTGACCGCGAGCCCCTTCACCAGCTCGAGGAGCAGAAAGGTCTTGAAGAATTCGCGGATGCGCTCGACCATGGTCGCGCCTACGCCCACGGGTTCCAGGGGGTCTGCATCCACGCCGCGATCAGCACCAGCCACAGGATCGTCAGCGGGATGAACACCTTCCAGCCGAGCCGCATGATCTGGTCGTAGCGGTAGCGCGGGAAGGTCGCGCGGAACCACAGGAAGCAGAAGAGGAGCAGCCCGACCTTGAGCACCAGCCACACGAACCCGGGCACCGCGTTCAGGACCACCGAGTCGATCGGCGGCAGCCAGCCGCCCAGGAACATGATCGTCGCGAGCGCCGACACGAGGATCATGTTGGCGTACTCGCCGAGGAAGAACAGGGCGAAGGTCATGCCCGAATACTCGACGTGGAAGCCGGCGACGATCTCGGACTCGCCCTCGGCGACGTCGAACGGGGCGCGATTGGTCTCGGCGACCGCCGAAATGAAGTACACGAGGAACATCGGGAAGAGCGGCAGCCAGTTCCACGACAGGAAGTTCAGCCCCTCGCCGGCGAAGTAGCCCTTGCCCTGAGCGTTCACGATGTCCGAGAGATTGAGGCTCTGCGACACCAGCAGCACGCACACCAGCGCGAATCCCATCGCGATCTCGTACGCGACGATCTGCGCCGCGGAGCGCATCGCGCCGAGGAACGCGTACTTCGAGTTCGACGCCCAGCCGGCGATGATCACGCCGTAGACGCCCATCGAGGTGATCGCCATCACGTACAGCAGGCCCGCGTTGATGTCGGCGAGCACCACCTCGGCGCCGAAGGGAATCACCGCCCACGCCGCGAGCGCCGGCATCAGCGTGAGCATCGGCGCGAGGATGAAGAGGAACTTGTTCGCCCCCGACGGGATGATGAGCTCCTTGAACATGAGCTTCACCGCGTCGGCGATCGGTTGCAGCAGCCCCACCGGCCCGACTCGGTTCGGGCCGATGCGCACCTGCATGTACCCGATCACCTTGCGCTCGGCGAGCGTCAGGTACGCCACGCAGCCGAAGAGCGGCAGCGCGATCACGAGGATCAGCACCAGCGTCTTGACGAAGATCCAGACCGGCGGACCCCAGTCGGGCCCGAAGACCGACGCGGAGTAACCGGCGAAGAGGTCGAAGACGTCGGCCATCAGCTCGCCCTTCGCGCATCCCCACGCAAGCGTGGGGCGGCCGGCGAGGAGAAGCAGGGGCCCCGTTCGCAGAACGGGGATGCGACCCGAGGGCGGACGCACGGGGCCGCCGGCCGCTCACGGCCGCCTCCGGGGTCAGATCCCCAGCTTGCGCTGGGGCCCCTCTTCCGCCCTGCGGCGGCCCCGCTCGGTGGCTCACGTCGCTCGCTCCACGGTGATCGCGCCAAACATCCCGCCGAGCCCGGCGGTCGCCGGATGCGCGGCCGCCAGCCGCAGCACGCCGTCGGCGAGCCGGTCGTCGCGCTCGATCGTGACCCGTGCCTCGCCGCCGTCCTGCTGCACGCGCACGCGCGACCCGGCCGTCAGGCCGAGTTTGCCGAGCAGCGCGCGATTCGCGAACGCGCGCGGGACCGACGCGTCGGCGGTTTGCTGCAGGGCCTCCGCGCGGCGCACGAGCGGGTCGGCGAAGTAGATGGGCACGTCGGCCACCCGCTCGATCGCCCCCGGTGCGACCGCGGTGTCGATCCGGATGCCTTCGACCGCGTTCGAGAGCCGCGCCGTCGCGTCGCCGCCGGGACAGGCTTCGTCGCGCACCTGCTCGCTGCGGTCGTACTCGATCCCGCGCACCCCGAGGAGGTTGCCGAGCACGCGCAGCACCTTCCACGCCGGGCGCGCCTCGCCGAGCGGCTTGACCACCGGGTTGAAGCCCTGGAGGCGGCCCTCGGTGTTGACGAACGTGCCGGCGGTCTCGGTAAACGGCGCGATCGGCAGCAGGGCGTCGGCGTAGTCCACGGCGGTGCCCCGGTAAGCGGCCAGCGCCACGACGAAGCCCGCGGCGTGCATCGCTGCGAGCGCCTGCCCCGGGTGGTGCGCGTCGAGCTCCGGCTCGACGTTCAGCAGCAGATAAGCGTTGCGGGGCTCGGCGAGCATCGCCGCCGCGTTCAGTCCGTTCGCCCCGGGCACGCAGTTCGCGAGGTAGCCTCCGACGCTGTTCGCGGCCTCCCCGAGGAAGCCGAAGCGGGCGCCGGCGAGCTTCGCGGCTTCCTGCGCGAGCGCGTGGAGCTGGCTCGCGCGCGGGTGGTGCTGGGCGGTGTTGCCCAGGAAGATGCCGGTGTCCTTGCCGGAGGCGAGGCTCCGGGCCATCGCGCGCGCCGCATCGCTGACCGCGAGCCCCGCGACCGCGGCGGGGACCGCCGCGCCCTTCTCCTCGGCCAGCGCCTTGACCACCTGACCGAGCGCCGCGGGCAGCTCGCCCGGCCGGACGACCGTCTTGTGCGCGACCTTGATCGCGAGGTCGTCGTCGGCGACGTGCAGCACGTTCACCTGCTGCCCGCGCTTCGCCGCCTGCCGGATGCGGCTCGCGAGGAGCGGATGGTCCTTGCGCAGGAACGAGCCGACCACGAGCACGCGGTCAAGGGCACCGATCTCGGCGACATTCATCCCGAGCCACGGCGCGCCCTTGAGCTTGCCGTCCGCGGCGAAGTCCGACTGGCGCAGGCGGAAGTCCACGCTCTCGCTGCCCAGCCCGCGCACGAGCTTTTGCGCGAGAAACATCTCCTCGAGCGTCGCGTGCGGCGAGACGAGCGCACCGAGGCCTGGGCCGCGCGCTTTCTTGAGCCCCTCGGCCACGAACGCCAGCGCCTGCTCCCAGTCGACCGCGCGCCAGCTGGCCGCGGGCCCGCGGCCGCCGGAGCGGATCATCGGCTGCGTGAGCCGGTCGGCAGCGTTCAGACCTTCGTAGGAGAACCGGTCCTTGTCCGAGAGCCAGCACTCGTTGAGCGCCTCGTTCTCCAGCGGGACGACGCGCATCACCCGATCCTTGTAGACCTGCACGATCAGGTTCGCGCCCAGGCCGTCGTGCGGGCTCACCGAGCGGCGCCGGCCGAGCTCCCACGTCCGCGCGGTATAGCGGAACGGCTTCGAGGTGAGCGCGCCGACCGGGCAGACATCGATCATGTTGCCCGACAGCTCGGAGGACACCGCGCTGCCGACGAACGACACGATCTCGGCGTGCTCGCCGCGGCCGATCATGCCGAGCTCCATCGCCCCGGCGATCTCCTGCCCGAAGCGCACGCAGCGGGTGCAGTGGATGCAGCGGGTCATCTCCTCGGCCGAAATGAGCGCGCCCATCGGCTTGGACGCCACCACCCGCTTCGGCTCGTCGTAGCTGGAGCTCGAAGCGCCGTAGCCGACCGCGAGGTCCTGCAGCTGACACTCGCCGCCCTGGTCGCAGATCGGGCAGTCGAGCGGGTGGTTGATGAGCAGCAGCTCCATCACCCCGCGCTGCGCCTGCTTCGCCGCATCCGAGTGCGTCCAGACCTTCATGCCTTCGGCGACGGGCGTGGCGCAGGCGGGCAGCGGCTTCGGCGCCTTCTCGACTTGAACGAGGCACATGCGGCAGTTCGCCGCGATCGAGAGCTTCTTGTGGTAACAGAAATGCGGGACGTAGATGCCGAGCTGGCTCGCGGCCTCGATGACCATGGTGCCGGCCGGCACCTCGATCGGCTTGCCGTCGATCTCGAGCTTCGCCGTGGCGCTCATGCCGCCGCCTTCTCTCGGGCCGCGTGCGTGGAATCGCCCACCAGGCAGCGCTTGTGCTCGATGTGGTGCTCGAACTCGCTGCGGAAATGCTGGATGAAGCTCTTGACCGGCAGCGCCGCCGCGTCGCCGAGCGCGCAGATCGTGCGGCCGGCGATGTTGTCGGCGATGCGGGTCAGCTGGTCGAGGTCCTCGGGCCGGCCGCGCCCGCTCTCGATGCGGTGGACCATGCGGTAGAGCCAGCCCGTGCCCTCGCGGCAGGGCGTGCACTGGCCGCACGACTCCTCGAAGTAGAAGTACGAGAGGCGCTCAAGGCAGCGGACCATGCAGCGCGTGTCATCCATGATGATCACCGCGCCGGAGCCGAGCATCGACCCGACCTTCGCGATCGAGTCGTAGTCCATGTCGGTCCGCAGCATCACGTGGCCGGGAAGCACCGGCATCGACGAGCCGCCGGGAATGCACGCCTTGAGCGTGCGCCCGCCGCGCATGCCGCCCGCCATCTCGAGCAGCTGCGCGAACGGCGTGCCCAGCCGGATCTCGAAGTTGCCCGGCCGCTCCACGTCCCCCGACACCGAGAAGAGCTTGGTGCCCCCGTTGTTCGGCCGCCCGAGCTCGAGGTACTTGTCGCCGCCGTTGAGGATGATCCAGGGGACGGCGGCAAAGGTCTCGGTGTTGTTGATCGTGGTCGGCTTGCCGTACAGCCCGTAGCTCGCCGGGAACGGCGGCTTGAAGCGCGGCTGACCCTTCTTGCCCTCGAGCGACTCGAGCAGCGCCGTCTCCTCGCCGCAGATGTACGCGCCGTAGCCGTGGTGGGCATGGAGCTCAAAGGCGATACCCGAGCCGAGGATGTTTGCGCCGAGCAGGCCGGCCGCGCGCGCCTCCGCGAGGGCCTCCTCGAAGCGCCGGTAGGTTTCCCAGATCTCGCCGTGGATGTAGTTGTAGCCGACGGTCGCGCCGGTCGCGTAGCCCGCGATCGCCATGCCCTCGATCACGCTATGCGGGTTGTAGCGCAGGATGTCGCGGTCCTTGAACGTGCCCGGCTCGCCCTCGTCGGAGTTGCACACCATGTACTTCTGGCCGGCGAACGCGCGCGGCATGAAGCTCCACTTGAGGCCGGTCGGGAAGCCGGCGCCGCCGCGCCCGCGCAGGGCCGACTTCTTGACCTCCGCGATCACGACCTCCGGCGGGATCTTCTCGGCGAGGATCTTCCGGAGCGCCTGGTAGCCGCCGCGCGCCGCGTAGTCCTGCAGGCGCCAGTTCACGCCGTTGACGCCCTTCATGATGAGCGCGTCCGGCCCGTAGACGGCCGGGTCGAACGGCGGCCGGGCGGTGTTCATTTCGCGAGCTCCGCAAGGTACCGGTCGAGCGCTTCCGGCGTCATGAAGCTCGCCATCGTCTTGTTGTTCACCAGCATCACCGGGGCGTCCCCGCAGGCGCCGAAGCACTCCCCCTCCCTGAGGGTGAACAGCCCGTCGGGCGTCGTCTCGTTCAGTCCGACCCCGAGCTTCTTCGTGAGGTGCGCCACCGCCTCGGTCGCGCCGCGCAGCGCGCACGGGAGGTTGGTGCACACGCACAGCTTGTACTTGCCGGCCGGCGCGACGTCGTACATCGTGTAGAAGGTCGCCACCTCCTCGACCGCGATCGGCGGCATGCCGAGATACTCGGCCACGAACGCCATGACCTCCGCGTCGAGGTGGCCCTTCTCGTCCTGCGCAATGGCGAGCGCCGACATCACCGCCGACTCGCGGCGGTCCGGCGGGTACTTCGCACACTCCCGATCGATCTTCTCGAGCGCTTCGGCGGAGAGCATCAGCGGTCCACTTCGCCGAACACGATATCCAGGGTGCCGATGATCGCGACCGCGTCGGCGATCATGTGGCCGCGCGAAATCTCGTCCAGCCCCGCGAGATGCGCGAATCCCGGGGCGCGGATCTTGAGGCGATAGGGCTTGTTGGCGCCGTCCGAGACGAGGTAGATACCGAACTCGCCCTTCGGGTGCTCGACCGTCGCGTAGGTCTCGCCGGGCGGCACGTGGATGCCTTCCGTGAAGAGCTTGAAATGGTGGATCAGGTCTTCCATGTTCGACTTCATCTCGACACGCGAGGGCGGGGCGATCTTGTGGTTGTCGGTGATCACCGGGCCGGGATTGGCGCGCAGCCACTCCACGCACTGCCGGATGATGCGGTTCGACTGGCGCATCTCCTCGACGCGGACCAGGTAGCGGTCGTAGCAGTCGCCCTGCACGCCGACCGGGACGTCGAACGCCATCCGGTCGTACACGGCGTAGGGCTGCTTCTTCCGCAGGTCCCAGGCCACGCCCGAGCCGCGCAGCATCGGCCCGGTGCAGCCGAGCGCCAGCGCGCGCTCGGGAGTGAGGACGCCGATGCCGACCGTGCGCTGCTTCCAGATGCGGTTGTCCGTGAGCAGCGTCTCGTAGTCGTCGACGTAGCCGGGAAAGCGCCGCGTGAAATCCTCGATGAAATCGAGGAGGCTCCCCTGCCGGGGCTCGTTCAGCTGCGCCGTCTCCTTGGCCGTGCGAAAGGCGGTGGCCTGGTATTGCGGCATCGCGTCCGGCAGGTCCCGGTACACGCCTCCGGGCCGGTAGTACGCCGCGTGCAGCCGCGCGCCCGAAACCGCCTCGTAGCAGTCCATGAGGTCCTCGCGCTCGCGGAAGCAGTACAGGAACATCGTCATCGCGCCGACGTCGAGCGCGTGCGCCCCGAGCCACAGCAGGTGGTTCAGGATGCGCGTGATCTCGTCGAACATCACGCGGATGTACTGCGCGCGCTCGGGCACTTCGACGCCGAGCAGCCTCTCGATCGCGAGGCAGTACGCGTGCTCGTTCGACATCATCGACACGTAGTCCAGACGGTCCATGTACGGCAGCGCCTGGACGTAAGTCCGGGTCTCGGCAAGCTTCTCGGTGGCGCGGTGGAGCAGCCCGATGTGCGGGTCGGCCCGCATGATCACCTCGCCGTCCAGCTCGAGCACGAGGCGCAGAACGCCGTGGGCGGCCGGGTGCTGCGGTCCGAAGTTGAGGGTGTAGTTCCTGATCTCGGCCATGGATCAGTGTTTCGTGCCGCGCATTTCCGGCTCCTGCGCTTCTCCGAGATCGCCGTACCGGTCCTCGCGGATGATGCGGGGCGTGATCTCGCGCGGCTCGATCGTGACCGCCTGGTAGATCACCCGCCTTTGCTCCGGGTCGTAGCGCATCTCGACGTGGCCCGAGACGGGGAAATCCTTGCGGAACGGGTGCCCGACGAAGCCGTAATCGGTGAGGATGCGCCTCAGGTCGGCATGCCCGGTGAATACGATCCCGAAGAGGTCGAACGCCTCGCGCTCGTACCAGTCGGCCGACGACCACACGCCGGTGACGGACGCGACCACCGGAAAGCCTTCGTCCGGCGCGAACGTGCGCACGCGCACGCGCCAGTTGTGCGTCACGGACAGAAGATGCGCGACCACCGCAAAGCGCGGTCCCGGGTGCGCGCTCTCCCCGTAGGACGAGTAGTCGACGCCGCACAGGTCGACCAGCTGCTCGAAGCGTAGCTGCGGGTCGTCCCGCAGGATCCGGGCGGCGGCGAGATAGTCGTCCGCGCTGACGACCACGGTGACCTCGCCGAGCGCAGTCGTGAGGCTCGCGATGCGCGCGCCGAGCGCGGTGGCGAGCGCCGCGTTGAGCCGTTCGAGCTTCGTCGTCATCCGCGGGACCGCGTCACCTGGCGATCGTGTTGGTGCGCCGGATCTTGTTCTGGAGCTGCACGATCCCGTACAGCAGCGCCTCGGCGGTCGGCGGGCAGCCCGGCACGTACACGTCCACCGGCACGATTCGGTCGCAGCCGCGCACCACCGAGTAAGAGTAGTGATAGTAGCCGCCGCCGTTCGCGCACGAGCCCATCGAGATGACCCAGCGCGGCTCGGGCATCTGGTCGTACACCTTGCGCAGCGCCGGGGCCATCTTGTTGCACAGCGTCCCGGCGACGATCATCACGTCCGACTGGCGCGGGCTCGGTCGGAAGACGATGCCGAACCGGTCGAGGTCGTAGCGCGCGGCGCCGGCATGCATCATCTCGACGGCGCAGCAGGCAAGGCCGAACGTCATGGGCCACATCGAGCCGGTGCGCGTCCAGTTGATGAGCTTGTCGAGCTGGGTCGTGACGAACCCTTCCTGGAGGACGCCTTCTATTCCCATTCCAGGGCCCCCTTCTTCCACTCGTAGACGAAACCGACGACCAGGACCGCCAGGAAGATCATCATCGACCAGAAGCCGAACGCGCCGATCTCGTTCAGCGTCACCGCCCACGGAAAGAGGAACGCGATCTCGAGGTCGAACAGGATGAAGAGGATCGCGACCAGGTAGTAGCGCACGTCGAACTTCATGCGCGCATCCTCGAACGCCTCGAAGCCGCATTCGTAGGGGGAGAGCTTCTCGCTGTCCGGGCGGTTCGGCCCCAGAACCCAGCCCACGCCGATCATCGCGCCGCCGAGGCCGAACGCGACGAGGATGAAGAGCAGGATCGGGAAGTAATCGGCCAGCACGGTCTGATGTCGCGATTGCGTTCGGCGCTCCGGCTTCGGGCCGGCGGGCCGCTTGCCTTTCTATCCAATGGGCCCAAACCAGCGGGCCGGAGACAGCGTTGCAGCGCCCGCCTCGCCCCCCGACGAATCACCATGGTGCCGACGGGGAGACTCGAACTCCCACAGCCTTGCGGCCACCAGCCCCTCAAGCTGGCGTGTCTACCAATTTCACCACGTCGGCGTCGCCGCGCCGCGACGGCCTACCGTCCGCGCGAGCGGCGCGTATTCTACTTCGGAACCTCGCTCGCCCTCGATCCGGGCGTGTCGGTGGTCGCGGGCTTCGGCACTTCGCCCGCCGGCGCCTTCGGCGCCGCCGGCGTGGTCTGCACCTGGTCCATGACGCTTCCGCCCGCTTTCGGCTTCAGGTTCGCGAGATACGCGAGCCCGAGGCTCGAGAAGAAGAACACCACCGCGAGGACGGCGGTCGTACGCGAGAGAAAGTTGGCCGAGCCGGTCGCCCCGAAGAGGCTGCCCGATGCGCCCGAGCCGAACGCCGCACCGACGTCGGCGCCCTTGCCGTGCTGGAGCAGCACGAGCCCGATGATCCCCAGCGCCGCCGCGACGTGCACGATCAGCGCCAGTGTGAGCCAGATGTCCATTTCAATTCTCCACAACACGAAGGGACAATGCCGCTGCGCGGCGCCCCTTCGTACTCCCCGATTTCGGGGAAAGCGATGCCTCCGGCATCGGTTTCATCCTAGGATGCCTTTACCGCCGCCGCGCAAATTGCGACGAAATCGTCCGCGACCAGCGCTGCGCCGCCGATCAACCCACCATCCACGTCGGGCTGCGCGAACAGCTCCGCCGCGTTCGCCGGCTTCACGCTGCCGCCGTACAGGAGCGGAAGCGCTGCCGCCGTCGCCCGGTCCACCGCGCCGATGCGCTGCCGGATGAACACGTGCACCTCCTGCGCCTGCGCCGGGCTCGCGGTCCGCCCGGTTCCGATCGCCCAGACGGGCTCGTACGCGACCACTGCGCCCGCAAGCCCGGACGCACCGCCCGCACCGATCACCGCATCGAGCTGGCGCCCGACCACCTCTTCGGTCGCGCCCCGCTCGCGCTCTGCGAGCGTCTCGCCGACGCACACGATCGGTATCAGTCCGGCCCGCCGCGCGGCGACGAACTTCGCCGCGACCCGGGCGTCGTCCTCGCCATAGAGGGCGCGGCGCTCCGAGTGCCCGACGATCACATAGCGGGAACCGAGGTCGCTCAGCATGCCGCCCGAGACCTCGCCGGTATATGCGCCCGCATCGTGCTCGCTCAGGGTCTGCCCGCCCCAGGCGATCGAGCTGCCCTCGAGCGCCGCGGCGGCCTGCTGCAGATACGGGAACGGCACGCACACCACGATCGCGACGCCGGGTGCCTGCCGCGCGCCCGCCTTCACCGCCTCGAGGAGTCGCGCATTGGCCGCGCGGCTCCCGTGCATCTTCCAGTTTCCTGCGACGAGCCGGGTGCGCATCGAGTCCGTCCAAAACCGTCGGATTGTACCGGTCCGGCGCCGATCCGGTCAATGAAAACCGTGGCTTAGCGAAGTGCGGACCACCCTGCGAGCGCCTTGATTCGCATCACGATTGCGCCGCGCGCAGCGCGAACTCGCGCACCGTCATGCCGCGCTTCGCGCCGCCGCGCGCGGCCGGCTCGTTGAGGTGCGCGACGATGCCGCTGTCCCAGAGCGATCGTCCGTCGCCGATGCGCGCGGTCGCGCCGTCGGCCGCAACGGCGGGAATGCCGCGCGCCGCGAGCACCGGCAGGCGCGTCACGCCCGCAGCGCCGTTTCCCGCGTCGTGGAACGCCGCGGCGCGCGCATCGACCGCGAGCGCCGAATCCGGGCGCGCGCCGTGCAGGGCCGCGTGCGAACCGATGAGCAGGACGCGCCCGGCATCGGCAGTCTCGATCATCCCGACCGAGTCGATTGCCCACACGTCGCGTGCCCCTGCGGCCGCATGCAGCAGGAAGCGTCCTTCGCTGTAGGAAGGCGGCGACGTGCGCGGCGCCGGTGCGACGCGCAGCCGCTCGGCTGCCTCGCGGCCGGACATCCCGGGCGCGACGCCGCACGCTGCAGCGGTCGCATTGACGTGCGACACGACGCCGCGCGCAAGGGTGTCGCCGCCGTCGCCGATGCGCGCGGAATGGTGCGCGACCGCGGCCGCCGCCATGCCGATCCCGTCGAGATACGCGAGCCCGGCGATCCCCGCTCCGTCCTTGCCCACGCCCGCGTCGTTGAGCAGGACGGCGCCCGCACCGGCCCGCGCGGCGTAGTAGGCGGCAATCACGCCCGCGTGCGAGCCGGCGACCAGCACCGCGCCGCGCACCTCGGGACCGAGTTGCGTCACGCTCTCCGCGACGACGATCGCGGTCATCGCGTCCGCCTCTTTGGCGGGAACCGGATTGGTCCGGCCAGCTCTTGTCGTCGCCCCCGCTTGCCCGCATAGAAGGCGCGGATGCGGTTGAGGTCGGCCTCCTGATTGCCGCTGAGGTCGAGCCATCCGCCCACTCCGACCTCGCGGCGGGCGTAGTCGATGAACGCCAGGCCGAGCGGCACCCGCGCGGCAAGCGCCAGCCGGTAGAACCCGGTCTTCCAGTGCTCGGTCTTCGCGCGCGTGCCCTCGGGCGTGAACACGATGTGGAACTCCGCGCGCCGCTCGAACTCTCGCGCGAGCTGGCCGACGAAGCCGGTGGGCTCGCGGCGGTTTACCGGGATCCCGCCGATCCGCCGCAGCCACGCGCCGAACGGCCCGCGGAACAGCGTGTCCTTGGCCGCGAAGTGGCAGCGAAGCTCGATCGCCGCGCGCCCGAGCATCCCGACGACGAAGTCCCAGTTCGACGTGTGCGGGTAGACGATGATCACCGACTGCGGCCGCGGCGGCGGCACCAACACCGGGCGCCAGCCGATCAGCCGCAACAGCGCGCCGGCGAGGCGTCCGCCGATGCCCAGCCGGAGCTCGCCGGTCTCCCCGGTCATCAAGATCGCGCCCCGGGCGGATCAACGCGCAGCCAGAACGTGACCGGCCCGTCGTTCACGAGCTGCACTTGCATGTGTGCGCCGAACTCGCCGGTCGCCACCTTCGGGTGCAGCGCGCGAGCGCGTTCGACCGCGTGGTCGTAGAGGGCACGTCCCCGTTCGGGCTCGGCTGCCGGCGTGAAGCTCGGGCGATTGCCGCTGCGCGTGTCGGCGGCGAGCGTGAACTGCGGAACGATCAGCAGCCCGCCGCCGATGTCGCGCACGCTGCGATTCATCTTGCCGGCAGCGTCGCCGAACATCCGGAAGCCCAGAATCCGCTCCACGAGCCGGCTCGCGCTCGACTCGTCATCGCCGCGCTCGGCGCACACGAGCGCGAGGGCCCCGGCGCCTATATCGCCGACGACGCGGCCCTCGACCGTAACGCGGGCTTCTGCGACGCGCTGCAGGAGCGCGATCACGCGAGCTTCACAGGTAACCGAGCCAGCGCGGCAGCGCGAGCGCGAGCTCCGGCACGAAGGTGACGAGCAGGAGCACGGCCGTCAGGGCGAGGATCATCCAGGTGATCCACACGAACGTGGACTCGATCGTAATGCCCGCGAGGCGGCAGGTGACCATGAGGTTGACCGCCGTAGGCGGCGTGCAGGCGCCGATGGCGACATTGAGCGTGATGATGACCCCGAACCAGACGAGGTCCCAGTTGTACGCCAGCGCGACCGGAACGAGGAACGGCAGGAAGATGAAGTAGGTCGCGATCGCGTCGAGCGCGGTCCCGGCGATGAGCAGCATCACGGTGATGCTGAGCAGTACCAGCACTTCGTTCGCGCCGGTGGCGGTGAGGCTCTTCGCGAACGCGTTGAAAACGCCGATGGTGTCGATTGCCCAGCCGAAGACGCTCGCGAGCCCCACGATCAGCAGGATCACCGCCGAGATCTCCGCGGACTCGGCGAGCACGTTCCAGAACTCGCGGAAGCTGAGCCCTTCATAGACGAAGATCCCGATCGCGAGCCCGTAGGCCACTGCCACCACCGCGGCCTCCGTCGGGGTGAAGAGCCCGCTGCGCATGCCGCCGAGGATGACCACCGGCGCGGCGAGCGCCCAGGTCGCATTGCGCAGGCTCGCCCAGAACGGCGGCGCCGGCTCGGGATCGTTCGCACCGAAGCCGTGGCGCACGCTCAACCAGACGCCCGCGCCGATCAGCGCCAGGCCCGAGAGCAGGCCGGGAACGATCCCGGCCGCGAAGAGCGCGGGCACGCTCGCTTGCGGGACGAGGATGCTATAGACGATCAGCGCCACGGAGGGCGGGATCAGCACGTCGGTGACCCCGCCCGCCGCGATCAGGCTCGCGGAAAACGCCTTCGGATAGCCCGCGCGCGCCATCGCCGGGATCATGATCGCGCCCACTGCGGCGGCGTCGGCCGCTCCGGAGCCCGACACGCCGCCGAGGATCATGCAGACGATGATCGCCGCGGCCGCAAGCCCGCCGCGCCGCCGGCCGACCATCGAGGCGGCGAACCGCACCAGGCTCGCCGCCATGCCGGTCCGATCGAACACGAGCCCCGCGAGGATGAAGAGCGGCAACGCGAGCAACGGATACTTCGCGATGCCGCCGTAGACCGTGGTCGGGACCGACATCACGCCCATCTGCGCGTACACGATAGTCGCGAAGCCGGAGAGCCCCAGCGCGACGGCGAGCGGCACGCCCGCCACCATCAGCAGCAGGAACACCCCGAACAGGATCGTCGCGCTCATGGGTTCCGGTGCAGGTCGACGAGGGCCTGCACGAGGCGCAGGAGAATGAGCAGCGAGAGGATCGGGAGCCAGACGGTGTAGAGCCACTGCGGCGCGCCGATGCCGGGCGAAGTCACCTCGTATCGGAAGTCGTCCCACGCCATGCGTCCGCCGAGCCACACGAGGAGCCCGGCCATGAACGCAGAGGTCGCGATCGAGAACGCCAACAGCCTGCGCCGCCACGCCGGGGGACAGCGCTCGACAAACCAAGTCACGGCGATCTGGTTGCCGTCGAGGAACGCCTTCGCGGAGGCCACGAAGGTCATGAAGACCATCAGGAAGACCGAGATCTCCTCGGTGAACGCGAACGAGATGTCGGTGAAATACCGCACCAGGACGTTCGCCGCCGTGATGACGCACAGCGCCGCCATCGCGGCGGCGCCGAGGACGCGCTCGACGCGGAAGCGGCGCTCGATCGTCGCGGGATCGAACGCCGGCCGCGGATCGTCGCTTCCGCTCACCTGGGCCTCGTCGGGCACATGCGCCGGCTCCGCTCGCGGCCGCCGGCGCGCTGCCGCCCGGGCCTACTTATTGCGCGCCGCGACCGAGGCTTCGGCTTTCTTCACGAGGTCCGGACCGATGCTCTTCGCCCACTTGTCATAGACCGGGCGCGTCGCCTTGACGAACGCGCCCCGTTCCTGCGGCGAGAGCTTCACGACGGTCACGCCGAACCCTTCCACGGTCTTGATGGTGCTCTCGTCGGGCGCCACCAGGCCGGCGCGCGCCATTTTGATGATCTCGCGCCCGGCGTCGACGGCGGCGTCGCGCACGATCTTGCGGTCCTCCGGCGTCCACGACTCCCACACTTCCTTGTTGGCGACGAAGATCAGCGGGTCGGCCACGTAGCCCCACAGCGTCACGTTCTTCTGCCCGACGGTGTGCAGCTTGGCGGCGGTGAAGATGGTGAGCGGGTTCTCCTGTCCGTCGACCGCGCCGGAGGCGAGCGCCGGCTGCGCGTCCGCCCAGCTCATCTGGGTGGGGTTCGCACCGAGCGCGGTGAAGGTGTCGTTGAAGATGGGCGAGCCGACGACGCGGAACTTCATGCCCTTCATGTCGGCGGGCGTACGGATCGGCCGCTTCGAGTTGGTCACCTCGCGGAAGCCGTTCTCGCCCCAGGCGAGCGGCACCACGCCCTGCTTCTCGAGGATCCGGAAGACGTCCTTGCCGACCTCGCCCTGGGTGAGCGCGTCGATCGCGACGTAGTCGGGCATCAGGAAGGGCAGCGAGAAGAGATTCAGCTCCTTCACCTGCGGCGACCAGTTGATGGTCGAGCCGATCGCGAGGTCGATCACGCCCTGCCGGATCGCCGTGAACTCCCGCGTCTGGTCGCCCGCGACGAGCGACACGCCCGGATAGAGCTTGATGTTGATGCGGCCGTTCGTGCGCTCGCGCACGAGGTTCGCCCAGATCTCTCCGCCCTTCCCCCACGGGAAGGCGGTTCCGACGACGGTGGACAGCCGGTACTCGGGCCGGTACTTCGTCTGCGCGGCCGCGGGCAGCGACAACGCGACGCACGCCGCGGCAGCTGCGGCGATCGCCAGGAAGGTCTTGCGCATGGGTATCTCCTTCGAATGGAACGTGAACAGGGCGCTGCGGCGCTCAGCGCGTCGCGGCGGGTCGCTCCCGGCCGCCGGCCTCGCAGAGCGCGACGACCTGCGTGAGGATCTTGTCGGCGGTGATGCGCGCCTCGTCCTCGAGGGGGCGCGAGTAGCCGACCGGAACGCGCGGCGCGCCGAGGCGCCGCACCGGAATCTGCAGCGCTTCGGCCACCGTTGCAGCGATTTCGGCGCCGAAGCCGCCCGCCTGGATCGCCTCGTGGGCGACGAGCAGGCGCCGCGTCTTCGCTGCTGAGGCGAGCACGGCCGCGCGGTCCCACGGCCAGATGGTGCGGAGATCGATGACTTCGACCGATAGTCCGCGCCGGGCCGCGGCCTCGGCCGCCTCGAGCGCCGGATGGACGGTGCGGGACCAGGTCACGAGCGTGGCGTCCCGGCCTTCGCGGCGCACTTCGGCAGTACCGAGCGCGACACGATGGCCCTCGGGAACGTCGCCCTGCAGCCCCCAGAGCTCCTTGTGCTCCATGTAGACGACGGGATCGCCGCTCTCCAGCGCCGCGTGCAGGAGTGCGTAGTTGTCGGCCGGCGTCGCGGGCGTGACGACCACGAGCCCGGGCACATGCGCGAACCAGGCTTCGAGCGACTGCGAGTGCTGCGCGGCGGAGGCGGCCCACAGCCCGATCGGCATGCGCGCGACCAGCGGCACGCGGCCCTGGCCGCCGAACATGTAGCGCGCCTTCGCCGCCTGGTTCACCACCTCGTCCATGGCGCAGAGCGCGAAGTCGATCACGCGCATCTCGACCACCGGCTTGAGGCCGTTCAGGGCCATCCCGACCGCCGCGCCGATGATCGTGGCCTCGGAGATCGGCGTGTCGACCACGCGGTCGCGCCCGAACTCCTGCTGCAGCCCGCGGTACTGCGCGAACACGCCGCCGCGCCCGACGTCCTCGCCGAGCACGACGACCCGGGCATCGGCGCGCATCGCCTCGGCGAGCGCGGTGCAGGCGGCCTGGGCGTAGGAGAGCTGCGGCATCAGTACCAGCGCCCCGCGCCCACGTCCTGGACGTCGCGATAGGCCTCGGCCACCTCGGGCCATGCGGCGGCGTGAGCCGCGGCCACCGCGCGCGCGATCTCCGCGTCGGCTTCGGCGCGGATCCCGGCGAGCGCACCGTGCCCGACGCCAAGCGCGGCGAGCCGCTCTCCGGCAGCGCTCAGCGGATCCTGTTCGAGGGCGCGCGTCACCTCGTCCGCATCGCGGTAGGCGGCGGCATCGACCGAGACGTGCCCTTTCACGCGATAGGTGATCGCGTGCAGAAAGCGCGGGCCGCCGCCGGCGCGGATCTCGTCGCCGAGCGCGCGCGCGGTCGCATCGACCGCTTCGACGTCGTTGCCGTCCACGGCGCGCGCGGGAACGCCGATCGCCGCGGCGCGCGCGGCCGCCCCGTCGCCGCCCGTCATCTCGCCGGTCGGCGTGGTCGCCGAGTAGCGGTTGTCCTCGCACACGAACAGCACCGGCAGGCGGTAGATCGTCGCCCAGTTGAGCCCCTCGAGGAACGGCCCGCGGTTCACCGCGCCGTCGCCGAAGAAGCACGCCACGATCGCGCCGCCGCCGCGCAGCTTGATCGCCTGCGCCGCGCCGACCGCGATCGGGATGCCCGCCGCCACGACGCCGTTCGCGCCCAGCATGCCGACGGAGAAGTCGGCGATGTGCATCGAGCCGCCCTTGCCGCGGTTGCAGCCCGACGCGCGGCCGAAGAGCTCGCACATCATCGCGGTCGTGTCGGCGCCCTTGGCGATCGTGTGCCCGTGGCCGCGATGGGTCGAGGTCAGCAGGTCGGCGCGCGAGAGGTTCGCGCAGACCCCGGCAGGAACCGCCTCCTGGCCGGTCGAGAGATGCAGCGGCCCCCGGACGTTGGCGGTGCCCAGGGATGCGCCGAACGCGGCGACGCCGCCCTTGCTCGCCTCCTCGGCCGCGTTCTCGAACGCGCGGATGCGCGCCATGACGCGATAGAGGTCGAGGAGCCGGCGTGCGCCAGGGTCGCCGGAGACGGCAGCGGACACGGGGAATGAGGTGGGGCCGAAACGGAAGGCGCGTAGTCTACGGAGGCGGCCCGGGGGCGTCAAACCGGGGCGCCAAAACGACGACGCCCGCGCGGGGCGGGCGTCTCGGGAGTCGGAGAGCGGGGCGTCAGCCGAACCGGCCCGTGATGTAGTCCTCGGTCTGCTTCCTGCCCGGCTTGATGAAGATCGTGTCGGTCACGTCGAACTCGATCAGTTCGCCGAGGTACATGTAGGCGGTGTAGTCGGAGACGCGCGCCGCCTGCTGCATGTTGTGCGTAACGATGACGATCGTGTAGTCGCTCTTCAGCTCGCTGATCAGCTCTTCGATTCGCGCGGTCGAGATCGGATCGAGGGCCGAGCAGGGTTCGTCGAGCAGGAGCACCTCCGGCCGCACCGCGATTCCGCGCGCGATGCAGAGCCGCTGCTGCTGCCCGCCCGACAGGCTGATGCCGCTCTGCTGGAGCTTGTCCTTCACCTCGTCCCAGAGCGCCGCCTTGCGCAACGCCCACTCGACGCGCTCCTCCATCTCGCGCGCCGGCAGGTTCTCGTAGAGTCGCACGCCGAACGCGATGTTGTCGTAGATCGACATCGGGAACGGCGTCGGCTTCTGAAACACCATCCCGATCTTGGCCCGGAGCCGGTTCAGGTCCTGCTTGGGCGACAGGATATCGTCGCCGTCGACCACGATCTCGCCCTTCGCTTCGAAGCCCGGGTAGAGCGCATACATGCGGTTGAACGTTCGGAGCAGCGTCGACTTGCCGCAGCCGGACGGGCCGATGAACGCGGTCACCTTGCGCTCCGGGATGGACAGGCTGACGCCCTTGAGCGCATGGAACTTGCCGTAGTAGAAATCGAGGCTGCGAACCTCGATCTTGACCTTCTCTTTCGACAGGGCGTCTATCCGAGCGGGTGCGTTCATTGTTGGTGGTGTGAGGACGTTCGCGACGCGGATCAGTAGGACGGGGTCCGGTTCCGGAACAGCACCCGTGCAACGATGTTGAGCCCCAGCACCCCGAGCGTGATGAGCAGCGCGCCGGCCCAGGCGAGCTTCTGCCAGTCCTGGTACGGGCTCATCGCGAACTGGAAGATCACCACCGGAAGGTTCGCCATCGGCGCGTTCAGGTCGAGGCTCCAGAACTGGTTGTTGAGCGCGGTGAACAGCAGCGGCGCGGTCTCGCCGGAGATGCGCGCGATGGCAAGCAGGATGCCGGTCACCACGCCCGAACGGGCCGCCCGGAGGGTGACGAGGGTGATCACCTTCCACTGCGGGGCGCCGAGCGCCGCGGCCGCCTCGCGCAGGCTGTCGGGCACGAGCCGCAGCATGTTCTCGGTGGTGCGGATGACGACCGGGATCACGATCAGCGACAGCGCGAAGATGCCGGCGAGCGCGGAGAAGTGCCTGATGTGGACGACGAAGGCCGTGTACACGAACAGCCCGATCACGATCGACGGCGCGCTGAGCAGGACGTCGTTGATGAACCGGGTCGCCGGTGCGAGCCAGCCGCGCCGCCCGAACTCGGCGAGATAGATCCCGGCGAGGATGCCCACCGGCGTGCCGAGCAGCGTCGCCCCCCCGGCCATGATGATCGAGCCCATGATGGCGTTCAGCAGCCCGCCGGCGCTCCCCGGCGGCGGGGTCATCTCCGTGAAGACGACCGGCCGCAGCGCGCCGAGCCCCGCGTCGAACAGCGTGAACAGGATCCACCCGAGCCAGAACAGCCCGAAGGCGGTCGCGAGCAGCGACATCAGCAGGTTGAACCGATTCACGAGCAGACGCCGGAAATAGATATCCATCACGCCGCTCTCCCTCTCGCGGTCAGGTCTGCCGCCCCTCTTGCCGCGCGAGCCGCATCAGCAGCAGCTTGGACAGCGAGAGGACGATGAAGGTGATGACGAAGAGGATCAGTCCGAGCTGGATCAGCGCCGAGAAGTACAGATCACCGACGGCCTCGGTGAACTCGTTCGCGAGTGCCGATGCGATGCTGTTCCCCGGCGCGAGCAGCGAGCTGCTGAGCTGGTGCGCGTTGCCGATCACGAACGTGACCGCCATCGTCTCTCCGAGGGCCCGCCCGAGCCCGAGCATGATCCCGCCGATCACGCCGACCTTCGTGTACGGCAGCACGACGTTCCACACCACTTCCCACGTGGTGGAACCGACCGCGTACGCAGATTCCTTCAGTACCGCTGGAACCACCTCGAAAACGTCGCGAATCACCGCCGCGATGAACGGAATCACCATGATGGCAAGAATGATTCCGGCGGTGAGGACGCCGATCCCCATTGGCGGGCCCTGGAACAAGGCGCCGATCAGGGGGATTGGGCCGAGCACATTGATCAACGCCGGCTGCAGGTAATCGGCGACGAACGGTGCGAAAACGAACAGGCCCCACATTCCGTAGATGATGCTCGGGATCGCCGCCAGCAGCTCGATCGCCACCCCGATCGGGCGCCGCAGCCAGACCGGCGAAAGTTCGGTCAGGAACAGCGCGATCCCGAAGCTCACGGGTACGCCGATCGCGAGCGCGATCACCGAGGTCGCGAGCGTGCCGATGATCGGCACGAGCGCCCCGAAGTCCTCGGTGACCGGGTTCCACGCACTGCTGAAGAAGAAACCCGCCCCGAAGCGCGTGATGGAAGGCCAGCTCCCGACGATCAGCGAGACGATGATGCCGGCCAGCACCAGCAGCACTCCGAATGCGGCGCACTGCGTGATCAGCCGGAACGCGGTGTCCTGCCGGCGCAACCGCGCGCCGATCTGGCCAGCCGCCCCGCCACCGATCGCTGCCGCCGCCCACCCGACCCTGGCCGGTTCGCGAGCGGTCGTCTCCGCCCCCTGGTGCGGCAGCCGAAGCGATTCGGCGGTCGGTGGAGAGGCCATACCGGAAAATGCGGTGTCCCCGCTCACTTCCAGATCGCGGCGCCGCCCTGGTCCTTGACGTTTGCCTTCCACTCGCTCTCGATCAGCGCCACGACGCTGTCCGGAATGGCCACGTAATCCAATTCGGACGCCATCTTATCGCCGTTCTTGAACGACCACTGGAAGAACTTCAGCACGTCGAGCGCCCGCTTCGGGTCGGCCTGCGCCTTGTGGATCAGGATGAAGCTCGCACCCGTGATCGGCCAGCTGTCCGCGCCCGGCTCGTCGGTCAGGATCTCGTAGAAGCCCGGCGCGTTTTTCCAGTCGGCGCCCGCGGCCGCCGCCTGGAAGCTGTTCTCGCTCGGCTGCACGAAGTTCCCGTTCTTGTTCTTCATCTGCATGTGGCCCATCTTGTTCTGCTTCGCGTACGCGTACTCGACGTACCCGATCGAGCCCTTGAGGCGTTGCACCTGGGCCGCGACACCCTCGTTCCCCTTTCCGCCAATACCCGTCGGCCAGGAAACGGACGTGCTCTCGCCGACCTTTGCCTTCCAGTCGGCGCTCACCTTCGACAGGTAGTTGGTGAAGATGAAGGTCGTCCCCGAACCGTCTGCCCGATGCACCACCGTGATGTCGGTGCCGGGTAGCTTCGCGGAAGGATTCAGCGCAGCGATGGCCGGGTCGTTCCACTTCTTGACCTTGCCGAGATAGATGTCGGCCAGCACCGCTCCGGTCAGCTTGAGCTCGCCGGGTGCGATGCCTTCGAGATTCGCCACGGGCACCACCCCACCCATGATCGCGGGGAATTGGATCATGCCATCCTTCGCCAGCTCCTCGGCCTTGAGCGGCATGTCGGACGCCCCGAAGTCGACCGTCTTCGAGCGGATCTGCTTGATGCCGCCGCCCGAGCCGATCGACTGGTAGTTCAGGCCGGTGCCGGTCGCCTTCTTGTAGGCCTCGGCCCACTTGGCGTAGATCGGGTAGGGGAACGTCGCGCCGGCGCCGGTGATGTCCGCGGCGACCGCGACGGTGGCAAGGATCGCGTATGCCGCGATCCCGGATACGAGGGCTGCAGCTCTCGAGCTCATCGATGGCTCCTTTTCACGGTTTCCGGATGCGTCCGTTCGGGGTCGAACGAGCAATCACCGGAGTGTAGTGAGCCGATGTGACAGCCAAGTTACACGCCACCGGATCTCGGGAAACTCCCGTGCCGGCGGGAGCGGTCCGAGTGGGGGTGCAAGGCCCGACGGCGGACGGGTCCACCGCGAGCACGCCGGTCGCCAACCTGGCGGCGAACCTTGCGGGGGCCTCCGATGACCCCCTTCTCGGGGATCCGCTTGACCGATGTGCCAGGCTTGCTACGCGCGCCGGTCCCCCCGCTTCAGGCAGCGGCCTGCTCGACCCGCGCGGCCAGTTCGGTCGCGACGGCGGTGACCTCCGCCTCGTCCTCGCCCTCCACCATCACCCGCAGCACGGGTTCGGTGCCGGACGCCCGGAGCAGCAGCCGGCCGCGCGGCCCGAGCCGCTGCGCCGCCTCGGCCCGAGCCCGGCCGATCGCCGCGTCGCGTTCCCAGTCGAAGCTGCGCGCGACGCGCACGTTGATCAGCCGCTGTGGGTAGAGACGCAGGGTCCCGGCGACCGCCGCGAGGTCGCGGCCCTCCTCCCGCACCGCGGCCAGCACTTGCAACGCCGAGACGATGGCATCGCCGGTCGTGTGCTTGTCGAGACAGATGATGTGGCCGGAGTTCTCCCCGCCGAGGTCCCACCCCTTCTCGTGCAGCAGCTCGAGGACGTAGCGGTCGCCGACCTTTGCGCGCGCAAATCCCACTCCGAGCTCGCCCAGCGCACGCTCGAGCGCAAGGTTGGTCATCAACGTGCCCACTACGCCGGCGAGGCTGCCGCGCCGCGCGCGTCGCCGGGCGATCACGTACAGCAGCTGATCGCCGTCGTACGTCTGCCCGGACGCATCCGCCATCAACAGCCGGTCGCCATCGCCATCCAGCGCGATCCCGACGTCGGCGCGGTGCTCGCGGACGGCGGCCGCAAGCGCCTGCGGATGGGTCGCGCCGACGCGGTCGTTGATGTTGAATCCGTTCGGCTCGTCGCCGAGCGCGTGCACGTCGGCGCCGAGCTCGTGAAACACGGGCGGCGCGACGTGGTAGCCCGCGCCGTGCGCGCAGTCGACAACGATGCGCATGCCTTTCAGGTCGAGGGCGTTGGGAAACGTGCTCTTGCAGAACTCGATGTAGCGCCCGGCCGCGTCGTCGATGCGGCGCGCCTTGCCGAGCTCGGCCGAGGGTCGGCACACGAGCGGGCGCTCCAGCGCAGCCTCGATCTCGTGCTCCACCGCGTCGGGCAGTTTCCCTCCGTCCGCCGAGAAGAACTTGATGCCGTTATCGGCATACGGGTTGTGCGAGGCGCTGATCACGATCCCCGCCGAGAGTCGCAGCGCGCGCGTGAGATAGGCGACGGCCGGCGTCGGCATCGGGCCGCAGAGCATGACGTCGACCCCGGCGGCTGCGAACCCCGACTCGAGCGCCGCCTCGAGCATGTAGCCGGAGACGCGCGTGTCCTTGCCGATCAGGACTGCGGGGCGATCGTGCCCGCTGAGGCCCCGTGCAAGCACCTCCCCGGCAGCGAATCCGAGGCGCAGGACGAATTCGGGCGTGATCGGGGCATCCCCGACCCGCCCGCGAATGCCGTCGGTACCGAAGTATTTCCTGCTCATCGCTGTCCTTCCACCGCGCCGAGCACGGCGAGAACGTCCCGCGTCGCCGCGACATCGTGAACCCGCACGATTCTAGCGCCGCGCTGCACCGCGATCAGCGCCGCCGCGAGGCTCGATGCCAACCTTTCCTCCGGGCCGCGTCCGGTGATACGGCCGAGGCTCGATTTGCGCGACCAGCCGGCGAGCACAGGCACGCCGAGCGCCGCAACCGTGTCCAGGCGGCGCAATAGCTCGAGATTGTGCTCGAGCGTCTTGCCGAAGCCGAAGCCCGGATCGATCGTGAGGCGATCCCGCGGGATTCCCGCGGCGACGCACGCCGCAACGCGCGCTGCGAGGAAGTCGCGCACCTCGGCGACCACGTCCGCATACACGGGGTCCGCCTGCATCGACTTCGGCTCGCCGCGCATGTGCATCAGACACACCGCCGCCTCGCTCGCGGCGACGGCTTCGAGCGCCCCGGGAGCGCCGAGCGCGGTGATGTCGTTGATCATCGACGCACCGTGCGCGATGGCCGCCCGCATCACCGCGGGCTTGGTCGTGTCGACGGAGATCGGCAGTTCGAGCGCGTGCAGCCCGTCGAGGACGGGAAGCACGCGCGCCAGCTCTTCATCGAGCGACACCGCCTCGGATCCCGGCCGGCTCGACTCGCCGCCGACGTCGAGGAGATCGGCCCCCTCCTCCGCCAGCCGCCGGGCGTGTGCGATCGCGGCGGCGGTCGACGCATGCCGTCCGCCGTCGTAGAACGAATCGGGTGTGACGTTGACCACGCCCATGACGAGGGGGCGGTCGAGCGCGAGGCTGAAACGGCCGCAGTGCAGGATGTTCGCCATTTCCCCCTCAAAGAAAAAGCCCGCAGGCATGCGCCTGCGGGCTCGCGTTTCCGCGCCGCTCAGGCCGCGGCGGCAGGTGCGGCCGCGCCCGGCGCGTCGGGCTTGGGCGGCTGCTGCGGCGGCTGGGCAGCTGGCTTCGGCGGCCGCGGCGGCAGCCCCGCCATGATGTCGTTGATCTGGTCGGCGTCGATCGTCTCGAACTCGAGCAGCGCCTTCGCCATCGCCTCGACCTTGTCGCGGTTCTCCTCGAGCATGCGCCGCGCGAGCGAGTACTGCTCGTCGATGATCCGCCGGATCTCGGCGTCGACCTTCTGCATCGTCGTCTCGGACACGTTCTTGTGCGTCGTGATCGAGCGGCCGAGGAAGATCTCGCCCTCGTTCTCGCCGTACACCATCGGCCCGAGGACGTCGGACATGCCCCACTGCGTGACCATGCGCCGCGCGATTTCGGTCGCACGCTCGAAGTCGTTCGACGCGCCGGTGGTCATCTGGTGCATGAACACCTCTTCGGCGATCCGCCCCCCGAAGAGCACCGCGATCATGTTGAGCAGCCGCTCGCGGTCCTGGCTGTAGCGGTCCTGCTCGGGCAGCTGCATCGTCACGCCGAGGGCGCGGCCGCGCGGGATGATCGTGACCTTGTGCACCGGGTCGGTCTTCGGGAGAAGCTTGGCGACCACCGCGTGGCCCGACTCGTGAAACGCGGTGTTGCGGCGCTCCTCCTCGGGCATCACCATCGAGCGGCGCGCGGCGCCCATGATGATCTTGTCCTTCGCGCTCTCGAAGTCGTCCATGTCGACCAGGCGCTTGTTGCCGCGCGCCGCGAACAGCGCCGCCTCGTTGACGAGGTTCGCGAGATCGGCGCCCGAGAAGCCGGGCGTGCCGCGCGCGAGGATGTCGGCCTTGACGTCGGGCGCGAGCGGAACCTTGCGCATGTGCACGAGCAGGATCTGCTCGCGGCCGCGGATGTCGGGGAGCGGCACCACCACCTGGCGGTCGAAACGGCCCGGGCGCAGCAGCGCCGGGTCGAGCACGTCGGGCCGGTTGGTCGCGGCGATCACGATCACGCCGGTGGTGCCTTCGAAGCCGTCCATCTCGACCAGCAGCTGGTTCAGCGTCTGCTCGCGCTCGTCGTTGCCGCCGCCGAGCCCGGCGCCGCGCTGGCGGCCGACCGCGTCGATCTCGTCGATGAACACGATGCAGGGCGCGTGCTTCTTCGCCTGGTCGAACATGTCGCGCACGCGCGCCGCGCCGACGCCCACGAACATCTCCACGAAGTCGGAGCCCGAGATCGAGAAGAACGGCACCTTTGCCTCGCCCGCGATCGCGCGCGCGAGCAGCGTCTTGCCGGTGCCGGGCGAGCCGACCATGAGCACGCCCTTCGGGATGCGCCCGCCGAGCTTCTGGAACTTGGACGGGTCGCGCAGGAAGTCGACCAGCTCCGCGACGTCTTCCTTCGCCTCGTCGCAGCCCGCGACGTCGGCGAAGGTCACGTTGTTGTTCGACTCGTCGAGCATGCGCGCGCGCGACTTGCCGAAGCTGAACGCCCCGCCGCGCCCGCCGCCCTGCATCTGGCGCATGAAGAACACCCACACGCCGATGAGCAGCAGCATCGGGAACCAGGAGATGAAGATCTGCATCAGGAACGACTGCTCTTCCTCCGGCTTCGCCTCGACCTTCACCCCGTACTTGAGGAGGTCGTTGATCAGCCAGATGTCGCCGGGCGAGTACGTGGTGACGCGCTTGTCCTCGGTCGTGACCGCCTTGAGCATGCGGCCCTCGATCTGGACGCTCTTGATCTTGCCCGCGCGGACCTCGTCCACGAACGTCGAGTAGGGGATCGGCGCCTGGGCGGTGCCGCGCGTGTTGAACTGGTTGAAGACCGTCATCAGCACCAGGCCGATGACGAGCCAGATCACCAGGTTCTTGATCAGGTTGTTCAAGTGAACTCCTTTAACTCAGCCGTGGCCCCGAAGCTTCCTTCAGGACTCGGATTGACGAGCGATTCTACGCTCAAATGGGGACGCCGGACGCAACGAAAAGCCCCGCAGAAACCGCAACATGCCTCGAAAAAAGCCTTCAGGCTCAGGGGGTGCAAGCGAGAAGAGTGTTGTGTCCCCATTGTTCAACTCGCCTCTATCGCCGGCGGGCCCGCAAGTACATCTCGCTCGACTGGTTCCGCGATGCGTCGGGCTTGCGCGACGCGACGGTGGCGAACTCGCGCCGCATCTGCGCCAGCAGCTCCGGAAAACCGGCGCCCTGGAAACCCTTCATTACCAGCGTGCCGCCCGAGCCGAGGTGCTCGAGCGCGAACGCGACCGCAAGTTCGCAAAGCGCCAGGCTGCGCGCCTGGTCCGTCGCGGCGATCCCCGAAAGATTCGGCGCCATATCGGACAAGACTACGTCGACCGCGGCGCCCGCGAGCTCGCGCTCGAGGGCCGCGAGTCCCGCCCCGGTCGTGAAGTCGCCCCGAATGAACGCGACCCCCGGGAGCGGCGCCATCTCCAACACGTCGAGCGCGATCACCCGGCCGCCGGGTCCGACCTTCTCCGCCGCAATCTGCGACCAGCCGCCCGGCGCCGCCCCGAGATCCACGACCACCTGGCCGCGCGCGAACAGCCTGTCGCGCGCCTCGATCTCGAGCAGCTTGAACGCGGCACGCGAGCGGTAGCCGAGCGCCTGGGCGCGGTGCACATACGGGTCGTTCACGTGGCGCTTGAGCCACGCCTGACTGGACTTGCTTCGGGCCATCTGCGGTTGCCGGCTAGAATCGGGGCGAAAAGGAGAAAATCAATTGCCAAAAGAGCTTACGCCGGCCGAGCGGCAGTCGCTGCGAGGTCGGGCGCACCGGCTCAAGCCGGTGGTCCTGGTCGGTGAGGCCGGACTCACCGACTCCGTCGTCCGCGAGATCGAGCGCGCGCTCGCCACGCACGAGCTGATCAAGATCCGGGTCATGGGCACGACACGCGATGCCCGGGACGCGCTGCTCGGCGAAGTGTGTGCGGCCACCGCCAGCGCCCCGGTCCAGCACATCGGAAAGGTGCTGGTCGTCTATCGCGAAAGACCGCCGGAGGCCGCGGAAAAGGCGCCGGCTCCGAAGCGCCGGCGCCCGGCGCGCGCCAAGCCGTCCGGCCCGCGCCGAACGCCGCGCCGGGCGAAGATCCGGTCGCGGTAGTCCTCACGCCACGAGGGGGCACGGCCCTCTCGTGCTCCCCGATTCCAGCAAGAATCGCCGCAAAAGCGGCGATTCTCTCGCCCGAAGCCCGCGGTCAGTCGTACTTCACATCGACGATCTCGAAGGCGCGGATGCCCCCGGGCGTCTGAACCTCGACCGCGTCGCCCGGGTACTTCCCGATCAGCGCGCGGCCGATCGGGGAGGTGATCGAGATCTTGCGCTGCTTGATGTCGGCCTCGTCCTCGCCGACGATCTGGTAGCTGACCGCGTCCCCCGAGTCCGCATCCTCGAGGCCGACCGTCGCGCCGAACACGCAGCGTCCGTCGGCGTCGATCAGCTTCGGGTCGATCACCTGCGCGTTGGCGAGCTTGCCCTCCACCTCTGCGATGCGGCCCTCGATGAAGCTCTGCCGCTCCTTGGCGGCCGCGTACTCCGCGTTCTCGGACAGATCGCCGTGCGACCGCGCCTCCGCGATCGCCTGGATGATTGCCGGGCGATCGACCGTCTTGAGCCTTTGCAGCTCGGACTTCAACAACGCCGCGCCGTGAACGGTCAGTGGGACCTTGCTCATTTTCGGGATCCAAAAGACGCGCCCCGGCGGGGCGCCGGGGCGGGGTCAGCGGCCCCGTCGTCGGGCCGCGAGGAGAATGTTACGCAGCCTTCAGGCGGCGATGCAAGCCCTGCAGATCGTAGGGCGTCAGGGATTCCATGTGGCGCAGCCCGACGCAGGCGGCACGGGCCCCGGCGACAGTGGTGAAGAAGGGGATGCGGCTCTGCACCGCGGTGGTCCGGATCGAGCGCGAGTCCGCGATCGCGTTCCGGCTCGCTTCCACCGTGTTGACGATCAACGCGATTTGGCCGTTCTTGAGCAGGTCGACGATGTGCGGCCGGCCCTCCGTCACCTTGTTGACGATGGCGACCGGGAGCCCCTGGGCGGCGAGCGCGGCCCCGGTCCCCCGGGTGGCGACGAGCTCGAAACCGAGCTCGTGCAGCTCGCGCCCGATCTCCATCGCCGCCGATTTGTCCGCGTTGCGCACCGACACGAACACCTTTCCGCGCCGCGGCAGCCGGGCGCCGGCGGCGATCTGCGACTTGATGAATGCCTCGCCGAAGACGTTGCCGATGCCCATCACTTCCCCGGTCGAGCGCATCTCGGGCCCGAGGATCGTGTCGACACCCGGAAACTTGTTGAACGGGAACACGGCTTCCTTGACCGAGAAGTACGGCGGGAGCACTTCGCCGCCGACGCCCTGCTCCCGCAGGCTGCGGCCCGCCATGCAGCGCGCGGCGATTTTCGCGAGCGGGACTCCGGTCGCTTTCGAGACGAACGGCACGGTGCGCGAGGCGCGCGGGTTCACCTCCAGGACGTAGACCTCGCTGCGCTGGATGGCGAACTGCACGTTCATCAGGCCCACCACGCTCAGCCCCTTCGCCAGCGCCACGGTCTGCTTGCGCAGCTCGCGCTCGACGTGCGCCGGAATCGAATACGGCGGCAGCGAGCACGCCGAGTCGCCGGAGTGCACGCCGGCCTGCTCGATGTGCTCCATGATCCCGCCGATCAGCACCTCCTTCCCGTCGGACGCCGCGTCGACGTCCACCTCGATCGCGTCGTTCAGGAACCGGTCGAGCAGCACCGGCGACTCGTTCGAGACTTTCACCGCCTCGCGCATGTAGCGCTCGAGCTCGTCCTGGGCGTGGACGATCTCCATCGCGCGGCCGCCCAGCACGTAGCTCGGGCGTACGACGAGCGGATAGCCGATTTCCTCGGCGAGCCGGATCGCCTCGGCCGGATCGCGCGCGGTGCGATTGGGCGGCTGCCTGAGGTCGAGCTCGTGCAGGAGCTTCTGGAAGCGCTCGCGATCCTCGGCGGCGTCGATCATGTCGGGCGAGGTGCCGATGATCGGCACCCCGTTCTTCTCCAGGTCGCGCGCGAGCTTGAGCGGCGTCTGGCCCCCGAACTGCACGATCACGCCGGCCGGTTTCTCCACGTGGACGATCTCGAGCACGTCCTCGAGCGTGAGCGGCTCGAAGTAGAGCCGGTCGGAGGTGTCGTAGTCGGTCGAGACGGTCTCCGGGTTGCAGTTGACCATGATGGTCTCGAACCCGTCCTCGCGCAGCGCGAAGGCGGCGTGCACGCAGCAGTAGTCGAACTCGATGCCCTGTCCGATCCGGTTCGGCCCGCCGCCGAGCACCATGATCTTCTTGCGTTGCGTCGGCGCCGCCTCGCATTCCTCCTCGTAGGTCGAGTACAGGTAGGCGGTGTTGGTCGCGAATTCGGCCGCGCAGGTGTCCACGCGCTTGAACACCGGCCGGATGCCGTGCGCGTGGCGCCGGGCGCGCACCGCGTCCTCGGTCGTGGAGAAGAGCTTGGCGAGCCGGCGGTCCGACCAGCCCTTGCGCTTGAGCATGCGCAGCTCGTCCGCGCCGACGCTGTCGAGCGCGCGATCGTCGAGCTCCATCTCGGTGCGCACGATGTCCTCGATCTGCGCGAGGAACCAGGGATCGATGCGCGTGAGCTGGTGGATCTCGTCGAACGTGAAGCCGTTCTCGAACGCGTCGCCGACGTAAAAAATGCGCTCCGGGCCGGGCGCGCCGAGCTCGCGTGCGATGCGCTCGCGGTCGGTGGTCTTCTGGTTCAGGCCGTCGACGCCGATCTCCAGGCCGCGCAGCGCCTTCTGGAACGATTCCTGGAAGGTGCGGCCGATCGCCATGACCTCGCCGACCGACTTCATCTGGGTGGTCAGCCGGTCGTTCGCATGCGGGAACTTCTCGAATGCGAACCGCGGGATCTTGGTGACGACGTAGTCGATCGTCGGCTCGAACGCGGCCGGCGTGGCGCCGCCGGTGATCTCGTTCTTGAGCTCGTCGAGCGTGTAGCCGACCGCGAGCTTGGCCGCGACCTTGGCGATCGGGAACCCCGTCGCCTTCGACGCCAGCGCCGAGGAGCGCGACACGCGGGGGTTCATTTCGATCACGAGCATGCGCCCGTCGACGGGGCTGATCGCGAACTGCACGTTCGAACCGCCGGTGTCCACGCCGATCTCGCGCAGCACCGCGATCGAGGCGTCGCGCAGCAGCTGGTATTCCTTGTCGGTCAGGGTTTGCGCCGGGGCGACCGTGATCGAGTCGCCGGTGTGCACTCCCATCGGATCGAGATTCTCGATCGAGCAGACGATGATGCAGTTGTCCGCGCGGTCGCGGACCACCTCCATCTCGAACTCCTTCCACCCGATTACCGACTCCTCGATCAGCAGCTCGTGGGTGGGCGAGGCGTCCAGGCCGCGCTCGCAGATCGCCACGAACTCCTCGCGGTTGTAGGCGATGCCGCCGCCGGAGCCGCCGAGCGTGAACGACGGCCGGATCACCACCGGGAACCCGATGCCGGCCTGGATCTGCATCGCCTCCTCGAGCGAGTGCGCGAGCGACGAGCGCGGACAAGCGAGCCCGATCGCCTCCATCGCGCGCTTGAATTTCTCGCGGTCCTCCGCCTTGTCGATCGCGGCGCGCGAGGCGCCGATGAGCTCGACGCCGAACTTCTCGAGCACGCCCTCGCGCGCGAGGTCGAGCGCGCAGTTGAGGCCAGTCTGTCCGCCCATCGTCGGCAGCAGCGCGTCCGGGCGCTCGCGCTCGATGATCCGCGCCACCATCTGCCAGGTGATCGGCTCGACGTAGGTCACGTCGGCCATCTCCGGGTCGGTCATGATGGTCGCTGGGTTCGAGTTGACCAGGATGACCTTGTAGCCTTCCTGCCGCAGCGCCTTGCACGCTTGCGCGCCCGAGTAGTCGAACTCGCACGCCTGCCCGATCACGATCGGGCCGGCGCCGATGATGAGGATGCTCCTGATGTCGGTGCGCTTAGGCACGACGCCCTTCCATCAGCTTCACAAAGCGGTCGAACAGGTAGCCGACGTCGTGCGGCCCGGGGCTCGCTTCGGGATGGCCCTGGAAGCAGAACGCCGGCCGGTCGGTGCGGGCGAGTCCCTGCAGGCTGCCGTCGAAGAGCGACACGTGGGTCGGCCGCAGGGTCGGCGGGAGCGTCGCGGGATCCACCGCGAACCCGTGGTTCTGGCTCGTGATGACCACCTGGCCGGTGTCGAGGTCTTTCACCGGATGGTTCGCGCCGTGATGGCCGAACTTCATCTTCAAGGTCCGGGCGCCGGACGCGAGACCCATCAGCTGATGGCCCAGGCAGATCCCGAAGACGGGAATGCGCGTCGTGTCGAGGATCCGGCCGATCGCTTCGATCGCGTACTCGCAGGGCTCCGGGTCGCCCGGACCATTCGACAGGAAGACGCCGTCGGGCTTCGCCGCCAGCAGCTCCGCAGCCGGGGTTTGCGCCGGGTAAACGGTGACCGCGCACTCGCGGTCGACGAGCATCCGCAGGATATTGCGCTTCACGCCGTAGTCGTAGGCGGCGATGCGGAAGCGTGGCCGCCGCGGCTTGGAAAACCCCTTGCCGAGCTGCCACGAGCCCTCGGTCCACTCGTACGGGCGCTTTGCGGTGACGACCTTGGCGAGGTCCATCCCGGCGAGCCCCGGAAACGCGCACGCTTTCGCGAGCGCTTCCTCGGTCGCGACGCGCCCGGCCATGATGCAACCGCTCTGCGCTCCCTTCTCGCGCAGGATGCGCGTGAGCCGCCGCGTATCGATGCCGGCGATCGCGATCACGCCATGCGACTGCAGGAATTCCGGCAGGGGCCGCTGCGCCCGCCAGCTCGACGCGCGCAACGACAGGTCGCGCACGACCAGCCCGGCGGCGTAAGGCCGCGAGGACTCGTCGTCCTCGTCGTTCACGCCGGTGTTGCCGATGTGCGGATAGGTGAGCGTGACGATCTGCTCGCAGTACGAGGGATCGGTCAGGATCTCCTGGTAGCCCGTGATCGCGGTGTTGAACACCACTTCGCCGACGGTGACGCCCGCGGCGCCGATGGAGTGCCCGGAGAAAAGCGATCCGTCGGCAAGCGCGAGCAGGGCAGGCGACGGCGCGACGGACACTGCTGGATTCGACCTCTGCGCGACGACGGCGCGGACACGACGTCCGCGTCCGTCCGGTTCGATTGGGCGGCGATTATACCGCAGCGCAGCAGACGCGCGGGCTCAATCCGCTCGCGCCGGCGCCGGGGCCACTCGCTGCGCGCTCCATGGATGCTCGCGCTGGCCGCGCGCGGGATCGGAGACCACCACCGTGCCGCGCACCGCGTCGCCGGTGACCCGGCCACGGAAGGAATAGCGGACGGGATTCTGTGTCGAACCCACCTCGAGCAGGAACGCGAGCGCGTCCCCTCGGAGCGTCGGTGCCCGCAGCCGGGTCGAGCGTCCGGCGATCGACGTCGCCTGACCGGTAAGCACCTGAAACTTCTGCTCGAAGTCGACCTCGAGCGCGGCGGTCCCCGCGCCGGACGGGATCGTGCCCTGCCACCGCCCCGCGACCGTTGCCGGCACGTGCCACAGATAGATGTAGCTGACGCCGACCAGTCCGACTTTCTTCTCCGGCACCGACAGCACCTCGCGGTCGTCGGGCAGCCAGTCGCCCATGTGGTAGTCGTGCGCCACGACGCGCGTCCCGGGAGGCAGCGAGAGAATCCTCGGCCGAAGTTTGAGGTTCATCTCCGGCAACAGGTACGTGGTCACGACGGTCGCGCCTGCGAGATCGGTCTCGAACAGGTTCTGCTCGCGGAAGGTCGCGCGCGCGGCAACGCCCTCGCGCTGTGCGGACTCGTTGGCGTGGCCGAGGAGGTGACGGTCGAGATCCACGCCGAGCGCACGCGCGCCGCGCTTCGCCGCGGTGATCACGACGCGGCCGTCGCCGGACCCGAGGTCGATCAGAAAATCGGCTGGCCCGACGTTCGCCATCCGCAGCATGGTGTCGACGACGACCTGAGGGGTCGGCACGTAGACGACGTCCCCGACACCCTGCTGGGCGCGGGCCGCGCCGACGGACGCGAGCGCGGCGAGCAGGACGAGGAGCCAGCGCCGCACCGCGCGCTCCACTACTTCAGCCCGAGCACGTCGAACATGTCGTAGAGGCCCGGACCCCGGTCGCCGAGCCAGCGCGCCGCCCGCAGCGCGCCCATGGCGTAGGTCATGCGGCTGCCCGACTTGACGGCCACCTCGACCCGCTCGCCCTCGCCGGCAAAGATCACCGTGTGCTCGCCGACGATGTCTCCGCCGCGAATGGCGTGAAAGGCGATCGCGCCCGGGTCCCGCTCGCCGGTGATGCCTTCGCGACCGTAGACCGCGCACGACTTCAGGTCGCGCCCGAGGGCGCCCGCGACCACCTCGCCCAGCCGGAGCGCGGTGCCCGATGGCGCATCCACCTTGTGGCGGTGGTGTGCTTCGACGATCTCCACGTCGTAGCCGTCCCCGAGGATCCGCGCCGCGATCTCCGCGAGCTTGAAAGTGACGTTCACCCCCACCGCGAAGTTGGGCGCGAGCGCGATCGGGATGCGCTGCGCAGCGGCGACGATCTCCGCCTTCTGCGCGGGAGTGAAGCCGGTCGTCCCGATCACCGCCCGCTTCCCCGCGGCGACGCAGGCTGCCACGTGCGCCGCCGTCGCCTCCGGCCGCGTGAAGTCGATGATGCAGTCGGCCGCGCCGACCGCGGCGGCGACGTCCGCGCCGATCTTCACGCCGCAGGGCATGCCGAGCGCCTCGCCCGCGTCCTTGCCGATCAGCGGGTGGCCAGCCGCCTCGAACGCCGCGCCGAGTTGGAGGTCGCTCGAGCGCAGGATCCCTTCGATGAGCGTTCGCCCCATGCGCCCCGCGGCGCCCGCGACCGCGATCCTCATTGCTTCTGCTCCGCCGTCGCGTCGGGCGCCGTCGCGTCGGGCGCCGTCGCGTCGGGCGCCGTTGCGCTGGGCGCCGTCGCGCCGGGCGCCGTCGCGCCGGGACTTGCCTCCGTTGCCAACCCGGTGGTCACGTCGCCCTCGACCCGGACGAGGCGATCGTTCTCGAAGAACACCGAGAGCCGGCGCTCCTCGACCTCGCGGCTGTCCGCGCGCCGACGCCGGTAGACGTAGTCCCAGCGATTGTCGTGGAAGATGTCGACGAGGAGCGGCGTACCGAGCACGAACCGCACCTGGTCGCGCGTCATGCCGGCCTGCAGCTTCGACACCGCCTCCTGGCTCAGGTAATTGCCCTGCTGGATCTCGATCGTGTAGACGGAGAGCGCGCGCAGCGGATTGCAGGCGGCCAGGAAGGGCGGCAGGAAAAGCACGAGGAGGATCGTGCGCATCGGGGATCGCGAACCGGTTCTCGACATGTTGCAAAGCCGCTATGATAGTCGAACGCCCTCCGCGGCCGTCCCACTGATGTCCAACGCCCACGACCTGAAGACGATCGGCCTCAAGGCAACCACTCCGCGACTGCGCATCCTCGAGCTGTTCGAGAAGAGCGCGGTCCGGCATCTCTCGGCCGAGGATGTCTACCGGCTGCTGATGACCGACGGGCTCGACGTCGGCCTGGCAACCGTCTATCGCGTGCTGACGCAGTTCGAGCAGGCCGGGCTCCTGAAGCGCCATCACTTCGAGTCGGGCAAGGCGGTGTTCGAGCTCAATGACTCGAGCCACCACGATCACCTCGTCTGCCTGCAGTGCGGCCGGGTCGAGGAGTTCTACGACGCGGAAATCGAGAAGCGCCAGGGTCGGATTGCGAAGGAGCGCGGCTTCGCGATCCGCGACCATTCGCTCGCGCTGTACGCCGACTGCACCAAGCCCGCCTGTCCGAACAAGAAGTGATTCGAGCGTCGCAGCGCGGACTCGTCACGTTCCGGGCGACGCGCGGCCGCCCGTAGCGCGGATTGGAAACCCTTCTCGCCTCCACGATCCTTGTAGCCGTCGCGGAGATCGGCGACAAGACGCAGCTCCTTTCGTTCATCCTCGCGGCGCGCCTCCGGCGTCCCGGGCCGATCATCCTGGGCATCCTCGCCGCGACGCTCGCGAATCACGCGCTCGCCGCATCCGCCGGCGTCTGGCTCGCGAGCGTGCTCGCGCCGGCGACCGTGCGCTGGGCCACGGCCGCGGCGTTCTGCGCATTCGGCGTGTGGGCGCTGGTGCCCGACAAGTACGAGTCCGCCGGTCCGGGCGCGGGCCGCGGCGCGTTCGTCACGACGCTGGTCGCGTTCTTCATCGCCGAGATGGGCGACAAGACGCAGCTCGCCACCGTCGCTCTCGGCGCGCGCTACGAAGCGCTGTGGACCGTGGTCGTCGGGACGACGCTCGGAATGATGATCGCGAACGTGCCGGCCGTGCTCATCGGCGAACAACTCGCCAGCCGGATCCGGATGGACGCGGTGCGGAAGGTCGCCGCCGGCCTGTTTTTCGTCACCGCCCTCCTCGCGTTGTTCGGCACCGGGTAGCATCCAGGGCACACCCTTCCGGGAAGACCGAATGCCGCGCCAGGACACTGGGATGGACCTCGTTCTCTGGCGGCATGCCGAGGCCGAGGACGGCACGCCCGATCGGGCGCGCGAGCTGACCGCACGCGGACGCAAGCAGGCGCGCGCCGTCGCGCGCTGGCTCGTGAAGCGGCTGCCCGACGGCTGCCGGATCCTGGTGAGCCCCGCGGCGCGCGCCCAGCAGACGGCCGCAGCGCTCGAACTCGCGGCAGAGACCGAACCACGGATCGACGTGGGCGCCGCGCCGCACGAAGTCCTCGCCGCGGCCGGCTGGCCGGATGCCGGCGGGACGGTCATCGTTGTCGGTCACCAGCCGACGCTCGGCCAGGTCGCGGCCCTGGTATTGACCGGCGCTCAGTCCAGCTGGCCGGTGAAGAAGGGGGCCGTTTGGTGGATCAGGCGGCGCGTGCGGGACGGCGAGGCCGAGGTCGTCTTGCGCGCGGCGATCGGGCCGGACCTCGTCTAGGTCAATCGCGAAGGCGAAGGCGGGACCGGGTCACGGCTCGCGCCGGGGCGACCGGTCGCCGGCGCTGCCGGCGCTCAGCCGGTCGCCTGGGTACGATCGGTCGCCGGTGCGCGCACGTCGAACTTCAGGCCCACGTTGCGCCACTCCTCGGCTTCCGCCTCGAGCGCCGCCGCCGTCAGCGGGTGCGCGTCGAGCCAGGCGGCCGGAACGGCGAACTGGTAGCCGCTATCGGTGGCCCGGCAACCGACCCGCGGCAGCTCGAGATCGACGCGGCTCCGGTAGAGGAGCGCCGCGACGCGAAGGCAGAAGACCAGGGCCCAGTCGGGGCTCCGCGCCGGCAGCCCCTCGATCTTCGCGAGCTTGCCGCGGTGCGCGAGCACGACGCGCGCGATGCGCGCCTGCTCGTCCCGCGAGAAACCTGGCATGTCGGCGTTCGACAGGATGTACGCGGAGTGCTTGTGATAGGCCGCGTGCGCGATCGAGAGACCGATCTCGTGCAGGTGCGCGGCCCAGCCGAGCAGCAGCTGGTCGGCCTCGCGCGGGCGGTCCGACAGCTCGCCGAGGAGCTGGAGCGCGAGCGCGCGCACGCGCTCGCCTTGCGCGCCGTCGACGTGGTAGCGGCGCACGAACTGGCGCACCGTCATCTCGCGCATGTCGTGGTGCTGGACGCGCCCGAGCAGGTCGTAGAGCACGCCCTGGCGCAACGCGGCCTCCGACACCTGCAGCGACTCGAGGCCGAGCTCCGCGAAGGCGGCCAGCATGATCGCGACCCCGCCGGGCAGGATCGGCGCCCGGTCGCCGCGCACGCCGAGCGAATCGAGCCGGTCGACGTCGCCCGCCTTGATCATCTGGGCGCGCAGCCGGTCGAGACCGTCGCTGGTGATGTCCCCCTCCGTCCAGCCGTTCGCGGCGAGCACGGCCGCGAGGGCCTTCGCGGTGCCCGAGGACGCGACCGCCTCCTTCCAGCCGGCGCGGCGGAAGTCGCGCGCGATACGCTCGATCTCGTTCGATGCGGCGAGCTCGGCCTTCTTCATGCCGGACTTCTCGATCTTGCCGTCCGGGAAGAAGCGCATGCTGTAGCTCACGCAGCCCATGCGCAGGCTCTCCATCAGCTCCGGCTCGTAGCCGGTGCCGATGATGAACTCGGTGGACCCGCCGCCGATGTCGATCACCAGCCGCCGGTGAGGCGCGAGCGGGAGGCTGTGGGACACCCCGAGGTAGATGAGGCGCGCCTCCTCCCGGCCGAAGATGACCTCGATCGGGAAGCCGAGCGCGCCGTGCGCGTCCTCGATGAACTGCGGGGCGTTCTTCGCGACGCGCAGCGTGTTGGTGCCGACCGCGCGCACCGCCCCGGCCGGAAATCCGCGCAGGCGCTCGCCGAAGCGCGCGAGCGCTTCGATGGCGCGCAGCTGCGTGGCGCGATCGATGCGCTTGTCGCGCGTCAGCCCGCCCCCGAGCCGCACCGGCTCGCGCAGGCTGTCGAGCAGGTAGATCTGGTCGTCGACGACCCGCCCGACCTGGAGGTGGAAGCTGTTCGAACCGAGATCGACGGCGGCAAGCGAGTCGAACTGCACTAGAACAAGTCGGGTTGACGGGTTGGCGGGCACCTTAGCACCCGCGCCCCCGCCCCGCAACGCCGCCGCCTCAGGCCCGGGCGACCTGTTCCATCTCCTCGATCGGCAGATGGCGCACGTCCCGGCCCTTGATCATGTACACCACGTACTCGGAGATGTTCTTCGCATGGTCCCCGACCCGTTCGAGCGACTTCGCGACGAACACCAGATCGAGCGCGAGCGAGATCGTGCGCGGATCCTCGATCATGTAGGTCAGCAGCTGCCGCACGATCGCCTGGAAGTGTCCGTCGACCTCGCGGTCGAGGCGCGCGATCTCGGGCGCATCCTCCGCCTCGAGCCGCGCGATCCCGTCCAGCGCGCGGCGCAGCATGTCGATCACCAGACCCGCGACGAGCTTGATCTCGGCGAACCCCGGGGTGAGGCGCTCGTTGAGCCGCACCTCGCGGGCGACCAGGGCGATCTTCTTGGCCTCGTCGCCCACGCGCTCGAGATCGGTGATCGTCTTGTAGACCATCATGATGAAGCGCAGGTCGTTCGCCGCCGGCGCGCGCCGCGCGATGAGGTTGGTGCAGGCCTCGTCGATGTCGCGCTCCAGCCGGTTGATGCGCGCCTCGTCGGCAATGACGCGGGTGACGAGCAACCGGTCTCCGGTGCGCAGTGCCTCGATCGCGTAGCGGAGCTGGTACTCGACGATTCCGCCCGCCTCGAGCACCTGCGCGCGCACCGCGAGCAGGTCGGCATCGAAGTCCCTGGACAAGTGCGCGGTGGGCTGCATGGCGATCCTGCCTGTTAGGGTCAGGCACTCGAGGGTAGACCTGGAATGTGACGGTTTTGTTGCCGGGCGCCGGGAGCGCAAGGTGGCTGCCGCATACGGGTCGGCGGTACTATCCGGGTCCACGCCGTTCCCGCCTGCCGCTCCATGACCGCCCGCCCCGCCCCGATCAACCGGCACGTCCAGAGCCATTTTCTCAATCGCGAGCTCGGCATCCTCGAGTTCCAGCGGCGCGTGCTCGCGCAGGCCGAGGACCCGGCGGTGCCGATCCTCGAGCGGCTGCGTTTTCTCTGCATCGTGTCGTCGAACCTCGACGAGTTCTTCGAGATCCGCGTCGCCGGGGTGCAGGAACAGATCCGCCTGAACGTGCCCGGCAGTGACGCGGACGGCATGCCGCCGCGCGAGGTGTTCCAGTCGATCAGCCGCATCGCGCACGAGCTGGTCGCGCGCCAGTACCAGCTCCTGAACGAGACCATCCTCCCGGAGCTCGAGCGCGCCGGGATCAAGTTCCTGCGCCGGACGGAGTTCGACGATAAGCAGCGCGCCTGGGTCCGCGACTACTTCTTCCGCGAGATGATGCCGGTGCTCACCCCGATCGGGCTCGACCCGGCGCACCCGTTCCCGCGCGTGTTCAACAAGAGCCTGAACTTCGCGGTCGAGCTCGAGGGACGCGACGCGTTCGGCCGCGACGCGCGCGCCGCGATCGTGCAGGCGCCCCGCATCCTCCCGCGCGTCATGAAGCTGCCGCCCGAGCTGGCGGGGACGGGGCGCACCTGCTTCGTGTTCCTCACCTCGATCCTGCACGAGCATGTCCAGGAGCTCTTCTCGGGCATCAAGGTGCTCGGTTGCTACCAGTTCCGGGTCACGCGCAACAGCGACCTCTTCGTCGACGAGGAGGACGTGAAGGACCTGCGCCGCGCGCTGCAGGGGGAGCTGCCGCAGCGCCACTTCGGCGACGCCGTCCGCCTCGAGGTGGCCGACGACTGCTCGTCCCAGACGGCCGAGTTCCTGCTGCACCAGTTCGGGCTCGGCCCCGACGACCTTTACCAGGTCAACGGCCCGGTCAACCTGGTGCGCCTGATGCAGGTGCCGAGCGAGGCCCAGCGCGAGGACCTGCTGTACCCGCCGTTCCGGCCCGGGTTCCCCGCGCAGCTCGCCAAGCGCGTCAACATGATGGAAGCCATTCGCGCCGGCGACATCCTGGTCCACCACCCCTACCAGTCGTTCTCGCCGGTGGTGCGCTTCCTGCAGGAGGCCGCGACGGACCCCGACGTGGTCGCCATCAAGCAGACCGTGTACCGCACTGGCGCCGACTCGGTGCTGATGGAGGCCCTGATCGAGGCCGCCCGCAACGGCAAGGAGGTGACCGCGGTCGTCGAGCTGAAGGCGCGCTTCGACGAAGAGGCCAACATCAACCTCGCGGCGCGGCTCGAGGAGGTCGGCGCGCACGTCGTGTACGGCGTAGTCGGGCACAAGACGCACGCCAAGATGCTGATGGTCGTGCGCCGCGAAGAGGGCCGGTTGCGGCGCTACGTCCATCTCGGCACCGGCAACTATCACCCGCGCACCGCGCGTCTCTACACCGACTTCGGCCTGTTCACGTGCAACGAGCAGATGTGCGCGGACGTGAACCAGGTGTTCAACCAGCTCACCAGCCTGGGCAAGGCGGGCAAGCTGCACTACCTGTGGCAGTCGCCGTTCACGCTGCACCAGCGCGTCATCGAGGCGATCCAGAACGAAACGCGCCTCGCCACCGAGGGCAAGCCCGCGCGCATCATCGCCAAGATGAATGCGCTCCTCGAGCCGGACACGATCGAGGCGCTCTACCAGGCCTCGCAGGCCGGCGTGAAGATCGACCTCATCGTGCGCGGGGTGTGCGCATTGAAGCCCGGCATCCCGGGGCTGTCGGAGAACATCAAGGTGCGCTCGATCGTGGGCCGGTTCCTCGAGCATCACCGTGTCTTCTATTTCCGTGCGGACGGCGAGGAGCAGGTGTACCTCTCGAGCGCCGACTGGATGGATCGCAACTTCTTCCGGCGCATCGAGCTGTGTTTCCCGGTGCTCGACAAGAAGCACAAGGCGCGCGTCATCAAGGAAGGCCTAAACGCCTATCTCGGCGACAACGTCCAGGCCTGGGAGATGAACCCCGACGGCAGCTACGCGCGCAAGACCCCGGGCAAGGCGCGCCGCAGCGTCCAGGAAGACCTCCTGGAATGGCTCGCGCCGCCTCGGGAAGCTTGACTAGCTGCCGATCACTCCACCGTCGTCCCTCGTGATCGCGACCGTCGCCGAGCGCGGCCGGCCGCCCGGATCGAAGTCCGGCCAGTTCGACCACTGGCGCGGGTTCGCGGGGTCGCTGCGCTCGGACGGCGTTTCGCCCGGGTGCTGGATGTTCACGAACAGCGTCCGACCGTCCGGCGTGAACGCGATCCCGGTGAGCTCGCAGTTCGGTCGGACCGACGAGGAAGCGGCGGATCTCGCCGGTCGCGACGTCCGCGGCCAGCATCTGGTTGTTCCCGAGCCGCGCGTAGTCGCCCTTGTTCAGCGCGCTCGCCGAGACGTCGGTCTCGATCCAGAGCACCCCGCGTTCATCGAAGCGCAGTCCGTCCGGGCTCCCGAAGCCGTCGCCCTTCACCGTTCCGCGCTTCGCCGGATCCGGTTGCGCGGGATCGCCGGCCAGCACGAAGATGTCCCACTCGAAGTCGCGTCGCTGCCGGAGTCACCGCCCGCCTCGCGCCAGCGAATGATGTGCCCGAACGACGTTGTTGGCGCGCGGGTTGGCCGCATCACACCGGTGCCTGGCCCGCGCCACCGCGCAGCGCGTTGTTCGTCAGCGAGCAGTAGACCTCCTTGGTGCGCGGATGGACGGCGATCCATTCGGGCCGGTCCATCTTGGTCGCGCCGAGCAGATCGGCGGCCATGCGTGCGCGCACAAGCACGTCGGCCTGGCTCTCAAAGCCGTCGGCGGCGGTGAGGCCGCGGTCGCCATGACGCAGCGCGCGCCATTCGCCGCTGCCGTCGCCGGCGAAACGGGCGACGTAGAGCGTGCCGTGGTCGAGAAGGTCGCGGTTCGCAGCGCGATCCGATGCGTTGTAGCGATCGCGCGAGACGAACTTGTAGATGTACTCGAAGCGCTCGTCGTCGCCCGCTGTAGACGACGACGCGCCCGTCGGCGGCCAGCGTCAGCATCGCGCCCTCGTGCTTGAAGCGGCCGAGCGCGGTGCGCTTGATCGGCGTCGACCGCGGGTCGTACGGGTCGATCTCGACGACCCAGCCGAAGCGGTTGAGCTCGTTCGGGTCCTGCGCCACGTCGAAGCGCGCGTCGTGCTCGTGCCAGCGGTAGCCGAACCCGTCGCGACGGATGCCGTAGCGCCGCTCGTCGCGGCGGTGAGCGTCCGGCGCGTTGCCGAAGTAGCCGTTGAAGTTCTCCTCGCAGGTGAGGTAGGTGCCCCAGGGCGTGCGGCCGCCGGCGCAGTTGTTGAACGTGCCGAGCGACCGCGCGTGCCGGTCGGGTCGGCGTGCGTCTTCATCGATGCCGTCGCCGGCGGCCGGGCCCGCGATCGCGCATCGGCGTGTTCGCGGTGATGCGGCGCGCGTACTGCGACGGCCGCACCACGCGCCACTGCGCGCCCGCGCGCTCGACCTCGACGACCGACACGCCGTGCGCCGCCTGCGACTTGCGCACCTTCTCGGCGCTCCAGGTCTTCTGGCCGTCGGGATGCAGCAGCCCGTCGTCGGTGTACTCGTGGTTCATCGCGAGCAGGCCGTGCCCCGGGTCGCGCGACTCGCGCGGCAGCGGAAAGTACTCGATCGCGTCGTGATGCATGCCGGCCTGCAGCATCTGCTCCGTCGCCGTGTTGCTCGCGTCCGGCTTGAACTCGGGGCTGCCGGCGGTGGCGCCGACCGGATCGCCCCAGCGATACAACACTTGCGCGCGGTACCCGGGGGGAACGACGACCCGGTCCGCGGTCGACGGCGGGATCGCGGTGAAGCCGGGTGTCGGCCCGCTCGCCGGAGTATCGGTCGCGCAGGCCGAGAGCAGGCTCGCGCTCGGCAGCGCGGCAATCGCGCCGGCAACGCTGGCGCGCAGAAACTGCCGCCGGGTTACGGCCAGCGCGATTAGCTCGTGGATCGTCGCGTTATCGCTCGTGTTGGAGACGAGGTCGCGCTCGAGGTGCTGCGGCATTAAGCCTCCAATTCGGCCGGGCGTGCTTGAGGCGCCAACTGCGCCCAGAAGATAGTGTCGTGCATAAAGCAGGTTCAGGTCGGCATGGGTACAGAGCGTGATGGCGGCCTGGCGCAGCAGACCGGCCGAGTCTGCCATGCTACATTCCCGTCGCATTTTGCAGGCCGAGGCGCGGCGAGGGCGATGGAAGAAAACTCATTCAAGGGCAAGACCGGTCTGCGTCGTCTCATGAACGCGTTCGGCTATTCAGTGCACGGCTTCGCTTCCGCGTTGCGCCACGAGGATGCTTTCCGGCAGGAAGTGCTGCTCGCGGCGGCGCTCATCCCGGTTGCACTCGTGCTCGACGTCGGCGGCATCGGCAAAGCGATGATGATCGGCAGCGTTCTCCTCGTCCTGATCGTTGAGCTTTTGAATTCGGCGATAGAAGCGGTGGTCGACCGCATCTCGCTCGACCGACACACTCTCTCGAAGCGGGCAAAAGACCTGGGCAGCGCGGCGGTATTCCTGAGCCTAGTCAACCTGGCCGTGGTGTGGGCGCTCGTCCTGGCTGAAAAGCTCTGATCTGCGGCCACCTGTGAGCGTGCAAGCCTGATTTCCGACCGCGAGTCTCCAGCGCTCGCACTGCGCCGCCCCGACACGACCAACGACATGCGCCGCTCACCGCTTCTCGTCCTCGCGCTCCTCGCAGTCCTCGCGGTCCTAGCCAGCCGCGGCGCCTTCGCGGCACGCCCCTTCAACACCGACGATGCGCGCGTCGTCGATCCCGGCGGCTACCAGATCGAGGCCTACGTGAAGGACCAGCGGGGGATCAAGGAGACCGAGTACTGGTTTCTGCCCGCGGTCAACTTCGGCGGCGCGCTCGATCGTTTCGAGTTCACGCTGGGCGGGAACGTGATCCGCTCCGAGCCGAACGGCAACTCCGACCTCGTCCTCGGTCAGGTCAAGACGCTGCTGAAGCCGCTCGAGACGAATGGCGTCGGCTTCGCGTTGACCGTCGGCGTGACCCGACTCAACCCCGGCACGTCCCAGGAAGTCGTCTAGACGCCCTTCGGTCTCGTCACGGTCGCGGGCGAGACGTCGAACAAAGATCCACTACGACCCGTACTTGAATGCCATCTCGAGCGTCTCGGTGCTCGACGATGCCGCGGTTTTCCATTTCAACGCCGGCGCGACGCGGAACACGTCGAGTCACCAGACGATCGGGAGCTGGGGCGATCGGAGCGGAGATTGCCCTCGGCGGACGCGTCTTCGGGATCGCCGAGAGCTACGGCGTCTCGAACAGAAACCCGCCTATCAGGTCGGCATCCGCTACTGGGCGATTCCGGCGCGGCTGCAGATCGACGGGACCTACGGCTGGCAGCACGCCAGCCCGGACCAATCTCGACTGGATCTCGATCGGCGTGCGGATCCTGTGGTGAGCGCGCGGAACTGACCGATCCGGCAGTCACTCCGCCTTCGCACCGGTGGCCTTCACCACCTGCGCCCACTTCGCGATCTCGCGCTGCGTGTGGGCGCCGAGCTCGTCCGGGCTGCTCGCGATGAGCGTCATGCCTTGCTGGTCGACGAACGCGGCTCTGACATCCGGCAGGCTCAGGATGCGCGCCATTTCCGCCTGCAGCTTGTTGACGACCGCCGGAGGGGTTCCCGCCGGCGCGTAGGCCGCGAACCAGGGCGCGATCTCGTAGCCGGAGACGCCGGCTTCGATCATGGTCGGAACGTCGGGCGCGATGGCGCTCCGCTCGCGGCTGGTCACGGCCAGGCCTTTGAGCTTGCCACCGCGCACCTGAGGCATCGAGGAGGCGACCGTGTCGAACAGCATGTTCACCTGCCCGGCGACGAGATCCTGGAGCGCCGGTCCCGGCCCCTTGTAGGGCACGTGCACGATGTCGATGCCGGCGAGCGCCTTGAAGAGCTCGGCCGACATGTGGCCCGAGGTCCCCGAGCCGGGCGACGCGAAGTTGAGCGTGCCGGGTCGCGCCTTCGCGAGCGCGACGAGCTCCTGCACGCTGTTCGCGGGCACCGACGGATGCACGAGCAGGACGTTCGGCACGCTGACGAGCAGGCTGACCGGCGCGAAGTCCTTCACCGGGTCGTACGGGAGCTTGCTGAACAGGCTGACGTTGATGGCATGCGTGCCGATGTGCCCCATCATCAGCGTGTAGCCGTCGGGCGCGCTCTTCGCGACCGCTTCCGCGGCGATCATGCCGCTCGCGCCCGGCCGGTTCTCGGCCACCACGGGCTGACCCCAGCCCTCCTGCATCTTCTGCGCGACCATCCGCGCGAGCCGGTCGGTCACGCCGCCCGGCGGGAAGGGCACGACGATGCGGATAGCTTTCGCGGGGAAGCCCGCCGCGGGATCCTGGGCCCGCGCGTCGAGCGCGGAAACGCCGAGGGCGAACGCTGCAACCACGCATGCGAGCGATCTCATCCTCTCCTCCTGGACCGGCCGGTCGAATCGTACCGCCGGGCCGTGTGCGCGACAATGCGCGTATTTGAAAGCGGGGCGCGTTCCCTACGATCAGCGTTACTTCGGAGGATCGGACATGAGGTTGTCGGGAAAGACGGCGGTCGTGACCGGCGGTGCGCAGGGCATCGGACGCGCGCTTGCGACGCGACTCGCCGAGGACGGCGCGGCCGTCGTGCTCGCCGACGTTCAGCAGGCCGCGGAGGCGGCGCAGGCGCTCGCCGCTAACGGGCACCGCGCGCGCGGCGTCGCGGCCGATGTGACTTCCGCCGAGGATCTTGCGCGCGTCGTGCGCGAGGCGCGCGACGCGTTCGGCGGGATCGACATCCTGGTGAACAACGCGGCGTACTTTTCGTCGATCGAGCCCACGCCGTTCGAGGAGATCGATCCGGCGGCGTGGCGGCGCGCGATGGACGTGAATACCCTAGGCGTCTTCCTCGCGTGCCGCGCGTGCGTTCCCGAGATGAAGCGGCGCGGCGCCGGCAGGATCATCAACCTCGCCTCGGGTGCGCCGATCAAGGGCCTGCCGTTCATGCTCCACTACGTGACGAGCAAGGGCGCGGTGATCGCGCTCACGCGCGCCCTCGCGCGCGAGCTCGGACCGCACAACATCACCGTGAACGCCCTCGCGCCCGGGTTCACGCTCTCGGAGAACGTTCTCAAGAACACGGCGCACGTCGCGAGATTCCGCGACGCGGTGGTGAAGAGCCGCGCCATTCAGCGCGACGCGTATCCCGAGGATCTCGTCGGCGCCGCGAGCTTCCTCGCGAGCGACGACGCGGCGTTCATGACCGGCCAGACCGTGGTCGTGGACGGCGGCTCGGCGATGGTCTAGGGAAGCGTTAGTCCCAGAACCGTTTCGCCTCCTCGAACCCGTTCCAGGCGCGGCGAAAGCGCGCGAGCTCGTGGTGCGCGGCGGCCGCGACCCAGCCGCGCACCAGGCCATCGATGCCCGGCGCGGTCGTTCGGCCGCCCCCCGCCACCACTTCGGCGAGAAGCCGGTCGACGACGGCGGCATCGTTGAGCGCGCCGAGGATGTCCTGCAGGTCTTCCAGCGCCTCCACGTAGCGCGCGACGCGCTTCGCGGGATAGAGCGGCGCGAAGAACTCTGCGGCATAGCGCAGCTTCTTGGCGGCGATTCGCACCCGATGGCGCTCCTCCGGCGGCGCTTCGGGCACAGCGCGGCCGCGCTTGCGAACCCGTCGGTCCCGCCGCTCGATCACGAGCGCCGCGAACGTCCCCACCGGCGAATCGAGCCGGGGCAACGCGTCGCCCTCTTCGGCCGCGGCGGGCGCGACATTGCCGGCAAACGCCGGCAGATCGTCGCGCGCGAACGCCTCGCCGAGCGCCAGCAGCAGGTCGGTGTAGCGCTGCGATGACACGGCGTCGCGGGCGGCGGCATCGTGCGCCCGCCGCACCCGCGCGGCACGCGCGCGGAAGCTCCCCAGCCCCTCCGTGCCCGCGAACCGCCGTGCGAGCGGCGGAAACGTCTCGGTCATGAAAACGTCCCAGTCGCGCGCCGGGCCGAGCGCGCCGCCGAGCCAGCGCAGCGCCTCTGCGAGCGGCGCCACCGACTCCTTGGACGACGCGAGCGCCACCAGCCCGAGGCACGAGCGCAGGCGGCGCAGGCCCACCCGCAGCTGATGCAGGTACTCGGGCCCGCGCCCGGCGCGCAGCCCGTCCTCGTTTGCCTGCATCTGCGCGATGCACGCGAGGGCAATGCAGCGCAGCGCGGCGCCGGCGGTCATCGTCTCCTCGAGCGGGATGGCCCGGGCCTTCTGCGGGAGCGCCGCACCGTGCCCGAGCGCGTACCCGCGCGCCGCCTTGCTGGCGTGTCCCAGCTGCAGCGGGACGTCGTGCGCGATCGCACGCGCCAGGGCGAACAGGCGCGCGGGATCGCCGCCCTTGAGCTCGATCTCCGCTTCGCTGATCGGGGTTTCGTGCCGACCGGCCCGGATCACGCCGCGGTCGAGCGCCAGCTCCGCGAGCGTCCCGTCCGGGAAGGCGAGCGTCCGCGCGGCGCGCTCGAACTCCGTCGCGAAGACGGGTCGCAGGCGGCCGCGCACCTTGCGCTTCGCGAAGAGCTCGGCGTAGGGCGTGCTGTCGAGCAGCGCGACGTTGAGCGTGGAGCCGGAGAGATCCCACTCGATCTCGTCCCGCGCGTGCAGCCCCGCCGCCGCGTCGCCGCCGCCCTTCAATGTCTGGATCGAGCGGTTGCCGTCGCGACGCAGGCGCAGCGCCACGCCGGCGCGCGCGAGGTCGCTCTCGGGCGTGTCGTAGTAGACGGTGGCGAGCGCGTGCTTCCGCGCGCCGCCCCGGCGCACGGCCCGGACCGCCGGGTGACGGCCGATGCTCGCGAGATGCTCCGGCGCGACCAGCAGCTTCAGCTCGACTTCCATCAATGCGGGGCGCGATTTATCGTCGCCGCGCGGAAAGCACGCCGGCGACCTCTTCGATCTGCGCGAGCGCCCGCCGGAGGTGGCCGAGATCATTCACCTCGACAGTGAACGACATGTTTGCGACGTGGTTCCGGGTGAGCGTGTTGACCGCGGTGACGTTGATGTGCTCCTTCGACAGCACCTCGGAGACATCGCGCAGCAGCCCCTGCCGGTCGTGCGCCTGGACCGCGAGATCGACCGAATAGACCTCTGCGCCCCCGGCGCCCCATTGCGCCTCGATCATCCGCTCCGGTTGGCGAGCGAGGAGCTGCCCGAGGCTCGCGCAATCGCGCCGGTGCACCGAGATTCCGCGCCCGCGCGTGACGAAACCGATGATCGGGTCGGGCGGCACCGGCTTGCAGCAGCGCGCGAGCTGCGTCATCAGGCGGTCGACGCCCACGAACAGGATGCCGCCGCCCGCACCGCCCGACTTGCTCTTCTTGGCGACGACCTCCTCGGCCGGCGCCGGCGCTTCCGACGGGCCACGCAGCGCGATCTGCAACGCCCGCGTGCCCACCTCCTCGCGGCCCACCGCCGCAAAGAGCTCGTCGGGCTTGTCGAACCCGAGGCCGTGCGCGAGTTGCTCCAGGTTCGCCTTGGCGCCGCCCTCGCGCTGGATCTCGCGCTCGACGATCTGGCGGCCGGCCGCGACGGTGCGCGCCAGCTCCTCGGCGTTGAACCACTGCCGGACCTTGTGCCGCGCCCGGGAGCTCGCGAGGTAGCCCGAATGGGTCAGCCAGTCGCGCGACGGGCCGCCGGCCTTCGCCGCGACGATCTCCACCCGCTGCCCGTTCTGGAGCCGGTAGTCGAGCGGCACCATGGCGCCGTCGACCTTCGCGCCGCGGCAGCGATGCCCGACATCGGTGTGCAGCGAATAGGCGAAGTCGATCGGCGTGGCGCCGCGCGGGAGATCGACCACGCGCCCCTGCGGGGTCAGCACGTATACCGTCTCGTCGAGCGCCGCGCGCTTGGACTGCTCGACCCACTCCGCGGCATCCACCACCTCGTCGCGCCACGCGAGCACCTGGCGCAGCCAGGCGATCTTCTCGTCGAACGGCTCTTCCCGTCCGCCCCTGCCTTCCTTGTAGCGCCAGTGCGCCGCCACCCCGAGCTCGGCGTGCCGGTGCATCTCGTGGGTGCGGATCTGCACCTCGAGCGCACGGCCGTCCGGACCGACCGCGGCGGTGTGCAGCGACCGATAGTCGTTGCCCTTGGGGCGCGAGATGTAGTCGTCGAATTCCTGCGGGATCGGCTGCCAGAGGTCGTGCACGACGCCGAGCGCCGTGTAGCAGTCCTTCACGTCGTCGACCAGCACTCGCAGGCCGCGCACGTCGTACAGTTCGGCGAAGTCGAGCCCTTTCTCCTGCATCTTGCTGTAGATGCTGAAGATGTGCTTCGGGCGTCCGCTCACCTCGGCCCGCACGCCCGCGGCCCCGAGCGCGCGCGAGAGCGCGCCGATCGCCTCCGCGATGAACGTCTCGCGCTCGACGCGGCGCTCGTCGAGCATTCTCGCGATGCGCTTGTAGAGCTCCGGCTCGAGGAAACGGAACGACAGGTCCTCGAGCTCCCACTTCAGCTGCCACACGCCGAGACGGTTCGCGAGCGGCGCGTAGATGTCGAGCGTCTCGCGCGCCATGGGGCGACGCAGTTCGTCCGGCGCATGGGCGAGGAAGCGCAGCGACTGCGTGCGGCTCGCGAGGCGGATGAGCACCACCCGGATGTCCTCCACCATCGCGAGGAGCATCTTGCGCAGCACTTCGGCTTGCGGTTGCCGGGCAGCCTCCTTCTGGCTCTGGGCGGCGAGGCCGCGCGTCACCACCCGCAGGCGGTTCAGCTTCCAGACCCCGGCAACGAGCGCTGCGACCGTGGCGTCGAACTGCGCCGCGAGGCGCTCCTCGGCATCCTCGAGGTACTCCGGCACGGCATAGAGGAGGCCTGCCGCGCGCGCCGCGCCGCCCAGCCGAAGCGACGCGAGGTTCGCGGCCAGGCCCAGCGCGTGATCGATCGCCGGTTCGCCGGTGCCGAGTCGCCGGCCCTCGTAGAGCGGCGCGGCGAACTGGTGCGCGCGCAGCACGAGCGCCCGGTCGGACGCGTCGAGCCCCGCGAGTGCGGCCTCGAGGCCGGGCTCGACGATGGCGCCGGGTGCGGATGCGACGGAAACCACTAGGGGAGGCTTTCGAACGCGGTCAATGTTACCGGACGGCCGTGACCGCGTGCGTCATAATCGGCGCGCGTTCCATTGCACTGCATCCCGTGTTCCGCTCCTGGCGCCGCAAGCGCGTGATCAAGCGCGCGACGATCGACGAGGCTCTCTGGAACCGCGTCGTCGCGCAGCTGCCCTTTCTTGCCGGCTTGCCGGCCGACGACGCACGCCGCCTGCGCGAGCTCGTCGTGCTGTTCCTGCACGAAAAGGAGCTCGCCGCGGCCGGCGGCCTCGAGCTGACCGACGAGATCCGGCTCGCGATCGCGTTGCAGGCGTGCCTGCCGATTCTCAATCTCGGGCTCGACTTCTACGACGGTTGGGTGGGGATCGTCGTCTACCCCGGTGAGTTCCGCGTGCGCCGGCAGGAGCTGGACGATGACGGCGTGATGCACGAGTGGGACGACGAGCTGTCGGGCGAGGCATGGCCCGGCGGGCCGGTCGCCCTATCGTGGGAAGACGTCGAGCTCGGCGCCGCGCCCGCGGAGGCCGGCGGCGAGCCGGGGTACAACGTCGTGATCCACGAATTCGCCCACAAGATCGACATGCTCAAGGGCGAGGCCGACGGCTTCCCGGTGCCGCACGCGGACATGGACGCTGGCGTTTGGCAGCGAACGCTCGAATCGGCGTACGCGCGTTTCGTCGGCATGGTCGACCGCGACAAGGAGACGCTGCTCGATCCTTACGGCGCGGAGCACCCGGCCGAGTTCTTCGCGGTGACGAGCGAGGCCTTCTTCACCGATCCGCACGCCCTGCGCGAGGAGTTCCCGGGCGTCTACGAGCAGCTCAAGCTCTTCTATCGCCAGGATCCGGGTCGGCGCCTTGGCGCGGGACGGAGCTAGTACCTCGGGCGGGCGGGGGTAAGCGGCGCCGCCGAACGCAATCCGGCTCAGGCGAGCTGGTAGACAGTCGTCCTGATCACGCCCCCGTATCCATGCACGTCCAGCAGAGTCTGCTGCGCCTTACGTTCGAGGGCGAACGGCGCCGCGGTAACCACGACACCGCTCCCCGCTATCAGGCGCGTACCCGCGCCCGTGACCTGGTCGACGTTCGGGGGGAAGTCGGCGGATTTCGGCAGGTGCTCCGTGAGAACGAGGAATTCGTACTTTTGCAGCTTCGCCAGGACGCTGCGGATGTCGTCGTTGCCCAGATGCTGCAGGACCTGACGGATGAAGACGATGTCGCCGTCGGGCAGGTCGTCCCGCACGATGTCGATGCAGCGGAACTCGACGTTCAGGTCGGAATAGGCATTGCGGTTGCGCTCGATGAGCGCGGGAACGACGTCGCACGCCACATAGCCGTCGAATAGTTGCCGCAGTCGGCCGCCGACGTTGAAGTCGCCGCACCCCAGGTCCACCGCGTCACGCCGGCCCGGAAGCCCCGCGACGAAGCGGGTGACCCCGCGCACGTATGCTTCGACGAGCACGGGATCGTGGGAGCCTGCCCCGGAGTAGAACGCCGTCCGCGCGTCGCCTCCCCATATCTTGTTCGCGTAGACCGCCGAGAATAGCGCTTCGGTCGACTTGGCTTCTATCCGCTTCTTCATGTCGGCGCAGGTGGTGGCGCGGCGCTCAGCGTCCACCGAGCAGGAAGTCGCGGACGATCGCGATCTGGTCGGGCTGCATGAGCGTCGGCGCGTGACCGACGCCCGGGATCTCGACCGCCTGCGCGAGCGGGCCGCTCGCCTTCATCCGCTCGACGGTGTCGCGCGAGAGCAGATCCGAAAGCGCGCCGCGTATCACGAGTGTCGGACAGCGCACCCGCTCCCAGACCGGCCAGAGATCGATGTCCTGGTGCGGCGCCGCGGCGTTGAACGGCACTGCGAGCGCCGGATCGTAGTGGACGCGATAGGAGCCATCGGGCTTCCGCCGCACGACGTGCTCGGTGAGGAAGCGCCATTCTGCATCGGAATGCGGGCCGAACGGCGCGCTGACCACGCGGATGTAGCGCTCGGCCGCCTCGATCGACGGGAACTCGGGCGCCTTGCCGACGTACGTGCCGATGCGCTCCAGCGCCGCGGCCGCGACCAGCGGGCCGGCCTCGTTGACGACCATGCGCCGGATCGGCGTGCCCTCGAGCGACGCGAGCGCCATGCCGAGCAGCCCGCCCATCGACGTGCCGACCCAGTCGACCGCGTCGACGCCGAGCCGCGCGACGAGCGTGACCGCGTCGTTGACGTAGGTCGGCTGCGCGTACTCCATCGGATCCTTCAGCCAGTCGCTCTCGCCGCGGCCCGGCATGTCGGGACACACCACGCGATAGCGGTCGGCGAGCGCCGCCGCGAGCGGATCGAAGTCGCGCGCGCAGCGCGTGAGGCCATGAACGCACACCAGCACGCGCGGGTTCGCCGAGTCGCCCCACTCGAGATAGGAGAGCCGGTGCAGCCCGCTCGCGCTGGCGGCGGTGAGCGTGTGCCGGCGGCCGCTCGCGCTCATGTCAGTGCCGCTCGGGCTGGAGCCATAGCCGCGCCACGAGCGCGACGACGGCGCGCGCCTCGGGCTCCGTCGCCTCGAGCACGCGTCCGCCGCCGGGGGCCTCCTTCAGCACCGTGCGCAGCTTCGCGGCCCGCAGATTGGCGGGGTTGATCGTGAACCCGTAGTCCGCGTAGCGCTGTCGCTCGATCGCGGTCTCCTCCAGGGGCGCCGCGGCGAACCAGAGCCACTCGTCCGCGAAGTCGTGCGCGAGGCGCTCGAGCTCCGCGGCGAGCGACGCGTCGAGCGGCTCGCGCGGGTCGAGCTCCGCGTAGGTCGCAGCGTCGCCGCGAACCGTCCAGCGCTCGGCCCATTCCGGCTCGGCGCCGTCGGCCGCTTCCAGCACGGTCGCGCCGCGCGATGCCCGGAAGTACCCGTGCTGCTCGGCAGTGACGGCGTAGCCGATCCACTCGCCCGCGCGCCGGCGACGCGTCACGACCGCGAGCGCGATCGTGCCGTCGCGCTCGGCGCGCAGCTCGAGCCCGCGACCCGCCTCCGCCGCGCTCCCGGTTGCCTGGTCGACCAGCTTGCCGGCACGGATGGTCGCGTGCCCGCCGGTGCCACCGAGCGGATTCTGCCACTCGACCCGCACCGTGAGCTCGGGGAACTCCGCGGAGGCCGCGACAAAAGGGGGATACGGCACGCCGCTCGCCTTGAGGCGATAGTCGAGCCGGCCGGCGGTATGCAGCTCCCGGTAGGGGCCGGACGTCTCCGCATCGAGCAGCGCGTTCACGCGCGCCCGGTAACCCGCGAGCAGCGGCGGATCGCCCTCGACGACGACGGTTGCAGTGACTTGGCTGCTCATGCTCGTGCCCGATGCGCGCCGCGCCGAGTATAGCAAGCGCGTTGCGCACCACCGGCGGGCGCCGCGCACTGCAACAGTGCCGCCGCGCCCATCGACGCGGCCATTTTGGCGGGTCCCGGGCTGGCACGCGCATTGCTGCTGCACCCGGAGCGGTGCGCTACACTAGATCGATACCCGCCCGTGTCATGACCGCTACGCTCCCCCTCTGCTTCGACGAGATGCACGGCCTCGCCGGCGAGGTGCTGCCGCACTATCGCCGCTACGCCGAATGGCTGGCGAAGCTCGCGCCCGAGGTGCGCGCGCAGAAGCGCCAGGAAGCCGACGTCCTGTTCCAGCGGGTCGGCATCACGTTCGCGGTGTACGGCGACGAGGCGGCCGAGGAGCGGCTGATCCCGTTCGACTTCGTGCCGCGCATCCTTCCCGCCGACGAATGGAAGATGCTGGAACGGGGGCTCGTGCAGCGCGTGCGTGCCCTCAACCTGTTCTTGGGCGACATCTACCACGAGCAGTCGATCCTGCGCGAGGGGATCATTCCGCCGCGCAAGGCGCTCGAGAACGCGCAGTACCGCAGCGTGATGCAGGGGATGAAGGTGCCGGGCGACATCTACGCGCACATCGCCGGCGTCGACGTGGTGCGCGCCGGCAAGGGCGAGTTCTACGTGCTCGAGGACAACCTGCGAGTGCCCTCGGGCGTGTCGTACATGCTCGAGAACCGCAAGATGATGATGCGGCTGTTCCCCGAGCTCTTCGCGCTGCAGGAGGTCGCGCCGATCGACCACTACCCCGACCTGCTGCTCGACACGCTCCGCCAGGTCGCGCCGGCGGGCGTCACCGACCCGACCGTGGTGCTGCTTACGCCCGGTGCCTACAACTCGGCGTACTTCGAGCACACCTTCCTCGCGCAGCAGATGGGCATCGAGCTCGTCGAGGGACAGGACTTGATGGTGCGCGACCAGACCGTGTTCATGCGCACCACGCGGGGCCCGAAGCGCGTGGACGTGATCTACCGACGCATCGACGACGACTTCATCGATCCGCAGGTGTTCCGGCCCGACTCGCTGCTCGGTGTCGCGGGGCTCTTCTCCGCCTACCAGGCCGGCCGCGTGACGCTCGCCAACGCGATCGGAACCGGGGTCGCCGACGACAAGTCGATGTATCCGCACGTGCCGGAGATGATCGAGTACTACCTCGGCGAGAAGCCGATCCTGAACAACGTCCCTACCTGGCAGCTGCGCAAGAAGGACGACCTGCAGTACGTCCTCGAGCACCTGCACGAGCTGGTCGTCAAGGAGGTGCACGGATCGGGCGGCTACGGGATGCTGGTCGGGCCCGCGTCGACGCCGGCGCAGCGCGCCGAGTTCCGCGAGCGGATCATCGCCAACCCGGAAAAGTACATCGCCCAACCGACGCTCGCGCTTTCGACCTGCCCGACGTTCGTTGAGGCCGGAGTCGCCCCCCGGCACATCGACCTGCGGCCGTTCGTGCTGTCCGGGCGCGAGGTGCGGCTCGTGCCCGGCGGACTGACGCGCGTCGCGTTGCAGGAAGGCTCGCTGGTGGTGAACTCCTCGCAGGGCGGCGGGACCAAGGACACGTGGGTGCTCGAGCGGTGAGACCGATGAAACCGATGCCGCAGGCATCGCTTTCCCCGATTTCGGGGAGCACGAGGGGGCGCCGCGCAGCGGCCGGGTTGGGACGGAGGGTTCCCCAACCCCTCCTTGGGCCCCCTCGCGTCGTGATGAACTGACATGCTTTCCCGCACCGCCAACGACGTCTACTGGATGTCGCGCCACATCGAGCGCGCGGAGAACATCGCGCGCATGCTCGACGTCACCTACCGCATGTCGCTGCTGCCCTACCGCATCCTCGAGCCCGGCGAGAAGTGGGCCGAGCCGTGGGCACTGCCGCTCATCATCAACGGGCTGGCCACGAGCTACTACCAGCGCTACTCGGACCTCCAGGCCGAGAACGTGCTGCACTTCATGACGCTGGACGCGTCCAACCCGTCCTCGATCTACTCCTCGCTGCTGACGGCGCGCGAGAACGCCCGGGCCCAGCGCGGCGCGGTGACGATCGAGATGTGGGAGAGCCTCAACGACACCTGGCTCGCGATGCGCAACAAGACTTTCACCGACATCAACGCCGGCGGCGTGTCGCCGTTCTTCGACTGGGTGAAGGACCGCTCGCATCTGTTCCGCGGCATCACCTTCGGCACGATGATCCGCGACGAGGCGTTCAGCTTCATCCGCCTGGGTACCTTCCTGGAGCGCGCCGACAACACCGCACGCATCCTCGACGTGAAGTACCACACGCTGCTGCCGAGCGCGCACGACGTCGGTGGCGCGGTCGACTACTACCAGTGGTCGGCGCTGCTGCGCTCGGTCTCCGCGTTCAGCATCTACCGCAAGATCTACCGCGACCTCATCACGCCGTTCCGCGTCGCCGAGGTGCTGATCCTGCGCGAGGACGTCCCGCGCAGCCTGCACGCCTGCATGAACGAGATCTACGAGATCATCAAGGGCCTGTCGGATGAAGGTCGCCTGGAGCCCGAGCGCCTGGCCGGCGAGATTCACGCCCTCCTGCACTACGGCAGGACGGAGAAGATCTTCGAGGCCGGGCTCCACGAGTGGCTGCTCGGCTTCCTGGAGAAGATCGGCGCGCTCAACTCCGAGGTCGACAAGCACTTCCTCGTGGCGACCTACCAGTAGCCGCCGTACGGCGGCCGGCTCTACCGTAGAATCACGGCTCTTCCATTGCTCGGACTTTTCATGCGATGACCTACTGCGTAGGCGTGCTGCTCGAGAGCGGCATGGTGTTCGCGTCGGACTCGCGTACCAACGCCGGCGTCGACCACGTGTCGAGCTTTCGCAAGATGACGGTCTACGAGCGGCCGGGCGACCGGGTGATCGTCATCCTGACCTCGGGCAACCTCTCGGTCACGCAGAACGCGATCAACCTGCTCGAGCAGCACTCGCGGCGCGCCGAAGGCGCGCCGAGCATCTGGACGGCGCCTTCGATGTACGACGTCTCGGCGATGCTCGGGGAGTGCCTGCGCGAGGTGAAGCGACGCGACGGGCCGTACCTCACGCAGCACAACATCGACGCGAGCGCGAGCTTCATCCTCGGCGGCCAGATCGGCGGCGAGCCGCAGCGCCTCTTCATGGTCTACCAGGAGGGCAACTTCATCGAGGCGAGCTCCGAGACGCCGTTCTTCCAGGTCGGCGAGACAAAGTACGGCAAGCCGATCATCGATCGCGTGGTCAAGCCCTGGACCACCGTCGTCGACGCGACCAAGTGCGTGCTGATCTCGTTCGATTCGACGATGCGCTCGAACGTGTCGGTCGGACTGCCGATCGACCTGGTCTGCTACCAGAACAATGCGCTGCGCGTGCAGCTCAAGCGCCGCATCGGCGAGACCGACCCGTACTTCACGATGATCCATCACCAGTGGGGCGAAGGCCTGCGGCGGGTGTTCGCGCAGCTGCCCGATCCGTATTGGGAGGACGAGAAGGGCTCGTGACCATCCGCGTCGCCCTCCACCACCAGACCCGGTACGCGTTCGACCGGCTGGTGAGCCTCTCGCCGCACGAGGTGCGCCTGCGCCCGGCGCCGCATTGCCGCACGCCGATCCACAGCTACTCTCTGCGAATCGAGCCCGAGAAGCACTTCATCAACTGGCAGCAGGACGCCTACGGGAACTACATCGCGCGGCTCGTGTTTCCGGAGAAGGCGCAAGCGCTGTCGGTGACGGTCGATCTGGTCGCCGACATGACCGTCATCAACCCGTTCGACTTCTTCGTCGAGCACTGGGCCGAGAGCTTTCCGTTCGACTACCCGGCCCAGCTCGCCACCGAGCTCGCGCCCTATCGCGAGAAGGAGCCCGCCGGCCCGCTGCTCGCGAAGTGGCTCGACGGGTTCCGGCGCGGCGGCTTCAAGCCGGGCATCAACACCGTCGACTTCCTCGTCGCGCTGAACCAGCGGGTGCAGAGCGAGGTGAAGTACCTCGTGCGCATGGAGCCGGGGATCCAGGCGCCCGACGACACGCTGCGCCTCGCTGCGGGCTCGTGCCGCGACTCGGGCTGGCTCCTGGTGCAGATGCTGCGGCATCTCGGCCTCGCCGCACGTTTCGTGTCCGGCTATCTCGTGCAGCTCGTCGCCGATGTCAAGCCGCTCGATGGACCCGCGGGACCGACGGCCGACTTCACCGACCTCCACGCGTGGGCCGAGGCGTATGTGCCCGGCGCGGGCTGGGTCGGGCTCGATCCGACTTCGGGGATGCTCGCGGGCGAGGGCCACATCCCGCTCGCCGCGACCGCGTTCCCGACGAGCGCCGCTCCCGTCACCGGCTTCACCGGGCCGTGCGAGTCGACGCTCGAGTTCGAGATGACGGTGACGCGGATCTACGAGGACCCGCGCGTCACGCGCCCGTACACCGAGGCGCAATGGGTCGAGATCGACGCGCTCGGCCGCGCGATCGATCGCGAGCTCGGCGCAGCGGGCGTGCGCCTGACGCACGGCGGCGAGCCGACGTTCGTGTCGGTCGACGACATGGACGGTGCGGAGTGGAACTACACCGCGCTCTCGCCGCGCAAGTGGGTGCTCGCCGAGAGCCTCGCATGGCGACTGAAGGAGCGCTTCGCGCCCGGCGGGCTGCTCTTCTTCGGCCAGGGCAAGTGGTACCCGGGCGAGCCGCTGCCGCGCTGGGCGCTCGGGCTCCACTGGCGCCGCGACGGCCGAGCGCTCTGGCGCAACCCCGCGTTGATCGCCGGCGAGGCCAGTCCGCGGGACGCGACGATCGAGCACGCGCGCGCGTTTGCGGCCGTCGTCGCGCAGGAGCTGGGGCTCGACGCGGCGCTCGTCATCCCGGCCTACGAAGACCCGATTCCGCTCCTCGAGCTGGAAGCCGGGCTGCCCGTGAACGTCGATCCGGCGCGCGTACCGCTGAAGGACTACGACGATCGGGCGCGACTGCGCCGGATCCTCGAGCGCGGCGCGGACCAGCCCGCTGGCTACGTCCTGCCGCTACGCGCGTGCCCTCCGGCGGTCGTCGCGAAGTCGGCTGGCGGCGCGGTCAGCCCCTCGGCCTGGGCCTCGGCATGGGAAAGCTCGGCGTGGCCGCTCAAGCGCGAGCGGCTATTTCTCGTCCGCGGCGATTCGCCCGCAGGGTACCGACTGCCGCTCGCCGCATTGCCTGAGCGCCTGCCCGAGGAAATCGAACCGGAGTTCGTGCGCGACACGTTCGACCCGCGCGACGATCTCCACGACGCGCACGAACGCAGCGAGAAAAAGCGCCACGCCCGCGCTGGCGGCACTGCGGCGCGCGAGGTCGTGCGCACCGCCTTGTGCGTCGAGCCACGCGACGGCCGGCTCAACGTATTCGTGCCTCCGGTCACGCACGTCGAGGATTTCCTGAACCTGGTCGCCGCCATCGAGCACGCGGCCGAGGCGGTCGGCCGCGCCGTGCGAATCGAAGGGTATCCGCCCCCGCACGACCCGCGCGTCCGCACGCTCGCCGTCACGCCCGACCCGGGCGTGATCGAGGTCAACATCCACCCGGCCTCCAGCTGGGACGAGCTTGCGGCGAACACGTCCGCGCTCTACGAAGAGACCCGCCACGCGCGCCTCGGCAGCGAGAAGTTCATGCTCGACGGGCGACACACCGGCACCGGGGGCGGCAACCACGTCACGCTGGGCGGGGCGACGCCGGCAGAGAGCCCGTTCCTGCGCCGCCCCGACCTGCTCCGCAGCCTGATCACCTATTGGCAGAACCATCCGGCGCTCTCCTACCTGTTCGCCGGGCTGTTCGTCGGGCCGACGAGCCAGGCCCCGCGCGTCGACGAGGCGCGCGACGACAACCTGTACGAGCTCGAGATCGCCTTCCAGCAAATGGAAGCGCGCCTTGCTCCGGGCACCGACGCCGGCGCGCCCTGGCTCGTCGACCGGCTCCTGCGCCATCTCCTCGTCGACCTGAGCGGCAACACGCACCGCGCCGAATTCTCGATCGACAAGCTCTACTCGCCCGACGGTCCGAACGGGCGCCTCGGGCTGGTCGAGCTGCGCGCGTTCGAGATGCCGCCGCACGCACAGATGAGCCTCGCGCAGGCGCTGCTGGTGCGCGCCCTGGCGGCGCGCTTCTGGAAAGAGCCGTATCGCGGCCGGCTGGTGCACTGGGGCACGCAGCTCCACGACCGCTGGATGCTGCCGCACTTCGTGCAGCAGGACATCCATGACGTCGCAATCGATCTGCGCGCGGCGGGTTACGCCTTCAAGGACGAGTGGTTCGCGCCGTTCCTCGAGTTCCGCTTCCCGCGCTACGGCGCGGTGACGTATGCGGGCGTCACGCTGGAGCTGCGTCAGGCGATCGAGCCGTGGCACGTGCTCGGCGAAGAGATGAGCGGGACCGGCACGGCACGCTACGTCGACTCCTCGGTGGAGCGCCTGCAGGTGAAAGTGAGCGGCATGACCGGCGAGCGCCACGTGGTCACCTGCAACGGCCGCATCGCGCCGCTCACGCCGACCGGCGTGCATGGCGAGTTCGTCGCGGGGGTGCGCTACAAGGCGTGGAACCCGCCCTCCGCGCTGCATCCGACGATCGACGTGCACACGCCGCTCGTGTTCGACGTGGTCGATACCTGGAGCGGCCGGGCGATGGGCGGCTGCACGTACCACGTCGCGCATCCGGGTGGACGCAACTACGCGACCTTCCCGGTGAACGCGAACGAGGCGGAGGCGCGCCGCTTCGCGCGCTTCTGGGACCACGGCCACACGCCGGGGCCGATGGTGGTGAAACCGGAACCGCCGAACCGCAACTTCCCCTGCACGCTCGATCTGCGCTACGCGCGCCGGGACTGAGCCGGGAGCGTCCTCCGCGATTCGGGGTCAACGGGGGAGGCATCCCCCTCTGCTCAGGCAGGCCCTAGAGCTTCGGCGACGCGCCGGGATTGAACGTGCCCGAGAGGCCGGAGAGCGCGTCCATGCGCGCCTTCACCGCGCGGCGGAACGCCTCCTCCGCGCCGTACTTGGCGACCGAGAACTTCACGAGCTTCGTGCGCCACGGCTGCAGCGGTAGGCGCGCGATCCAGAATCGCCGCTCCACCGGGCCGTGATCGGTCTCGATGACTTCCGAGTGGAACGACACCCCGGCGAGACCCGAGCGGTTGTTGCGCCGGAGGATCGAGCAGTACGCCTTGCGGGTCAACGGCGGATACTTGGCGAGCAGGTTGTCGCGGTACTTCTTCGCCGCGACGAGCGCCTTCTGGCGGCTGCCGAACACCCCGTCGGAGAAGTGCCCGACGTGGATCTTGCCCTGGCGCTGGATGGTGACCCGCCACGCGTGGGTGCGGGAGCGCTCGTGGTCGACCCGCGTGATCCCGTACATTGGCCGGCGCGCGCTCGCGGCCGGGGTCGTCTTGGTCTTCGGCATGCGCAGCAAGGGGCTCCCGAACGTGCGCAAGTATGCCGCCGGCATTATGACGACGTCAACCTCCGTCTGCTACGGAAGCTCTGTTCAGGAAATGCAGCAGAGCTTCCTCTGGCATCGGGGGTCAGAGGGGGAGGTATCCCCTTCTGTTCAGACATTCCTTAGCGCCAGTAGCGGCGCTGCGCGTCGCGAAAGCACGCGACCCGCAGGTCCCCCGTCGCCAGCGTGACGGTCACCGCCCCGTCGCGATCGGTGCGCCACCCGGCCGCGCCCACCGCCAGGTAACGGGCCGCGACGTCCGGCTTTGGATGGCCGAACCGGTTCCGATAGCCGGTCGTGAAGACCGCGTGCGCCGGCCGTACCGCCGCGAGGAACGCCGGCGTCGACGAGGTGCCGCTGCCGTGATGCGGCACGAGCAGCACTTCGGCGCGCCGCACGGCCCGGTTCCCGAGCAGCCACCGCTCGTCGGGCTCCTCGATGTCGCCGGTGAGCAGAGCCGCGCCGCCCGGGCCGCTCACCCGGAGCACGCAGCTTCGCGAGTTCGCCTTGAGGAAGGGATCGCCGTAGCTCGCTTCCGGAGGATAGAGGAGCTCGAACGCGATCCCGTCCCAGGTCCAGCGTACCCCGGCCCTGCACGGGAGGCGGTACGGCGCATCGCCCTGCGCCGGGTGATCCCGCGCGAGCGACGACCACAGCACGCCGGGCGGCAACGCGCGCATCACGGAGCGCGCGCCACCGGAGTGGTCGAGGTCATTGTGTGTGACCACAACGGCGTCGAGGCGGTCGAGCCCCTCCCCGCGCAGAAAAGGCACGACCACCCGATTGCCCGCGTCGGCGTCGACGCTGTACGCAGGCCCGGTGTCGTACAGGAGCGCGTGATCGCGCGTGCGCACCAGCGCGGCAAGGCCCTGCCCGACGTCGAGGAAGGTGATCCGGACTTCGCCGTCCGCGGGACCGGCCGGGCGCACCGCGAATAGCGGCACGAAGAGCAGCGTCGCCGCGAAGCGCGCGGGCACGCCGCGCGGCGCCAGCAGCCATGCCGCCCCAACGAGCGCCAGCGCAGCTGTCCACGCCGCTGGGGCGTGTTGCCGCCAGGCCGCGCCCGGGAGCTGCGCGAGCCAGTCGAGCGCCGGCATCAGGGCCGCCAGCACTGCATGCCCGGCCGCGGCGACCCAGGGTCCCGGCGTCACCGCCGCCACGAGCGCGAGCGGCGTGACCACCAGGCTCACGACCGGGATCGCGACCGCATTGGCGAGCGGCGCGACGAGCGACACCTGCTGGAACAGCAGCAGCACGAGCGGCGCGAGTCCGACCGTGATCGCCCACTGCATCCTCCCCCACTGCGCGAGCCGGTGCGGTCGGCCCGTCGACGCCGACCCGACGTAGAGCATCAGCGCGACCGCGCCGAACGACAACCAGAAGCCCGGCGATACCACCGCCCACGGATCGAGGAGCAGCACCGCCGCGAGCGCGGCCGCAAGGACGCGCGACGAGGACTGCAGGCGATCGAGCCAGAGCGCGACGGCGACCACCGTGACCATGTAGAGCGTGCGCTGCGCCGGCACCGCGAACCCCGCGAGCAGCGTGTAGCCCGCCGCGCCGAGCACCGCCGCCGCGGCCGCGGCCTTCCGCACCGGCAGCCGCAGCACCAGGCGCGCGGAGCGCCGCCACAGCGCGGCGACGCACGCCCCGAACAGGCCCGCGACCATCGTCACGTGCAGCCCCGAGATGCTCATCAGATGGCCGACGCCGGTGCGCGTGAACGTCTCCCAGTCGACGGTCTCGATCGCGCGCTGGTCCCCGATGGCGAGGGCGATCAGCACCCCGGCATAGCGGTGCTCGGGCAGCGCATCCCAGAGCTTCGTGCGGATGCGCTCGCGGGCACGCTCGATCGCGTACGCGGGCGTCCACACCATCGCGGCGAGCTGCGTGCGCTCGCCGCGCGGCCGGATGTAGCCCGTCGCGCCGATCCCGCGCTCGAGCAGCGCCGCCTCGAAGTCGAACCCGTGCGGGTTCGCATTCCCGTGCGGAACGCGCAGGCGGACCGTCAGCCGCCAGCGCTCGCCGGCGCGGATCGGCAGGACCTCCTGGAACTCCTCGGGTGTGAGGCCGTTGTACCAGGACAGAAGGATCCGCGACGGCGCGCGAAAGCCGGCTGGCACGGCCTGCTCGACGTCGAATTCGAAGCGCACGCCGCGCTCGAAAGGCTGCGGCAGGCTCGCGACGACCCCGATCAATGTGACGTCGCGTCCCTCCCAAGCCGGGTCGAGCCGATCGGCCATGCGGAGCTGCGCGGCACCGGCGGCAAACGCGAAGCCCAGGCCGAGGCTTGCGAGTGCGACAAGCGCTCGGGCCGCGTGTGCCGATCGCGCCGCCACGGCCACGCCCACGGCCCCGAGAGCGATGCAGGCGCCCGCCAGCACCGCCAGGCGGCTCCAGCCGGGGAGCTCGGCCTGGACCTGCAGGGTCCATACGCCGGCGGCAAAGGCGAGGATCGCAAGTCTCACGGTGTCACGCAATGGACGGGAATCCGGGCTCAACGCAGCACCGCCACTCGCGGTTGATTCCGGTCGGGTCACGCGGGTCACGCGGGCCGCGCGTGCGCCGCGGGGACGGCCGCGCGTACTATCGCATTTGCCCGGCTCAGGGCTACTGAGGAGGTGCCATGAAACTCGCCTTTGTCCCACTGGCATTGCTGCTCGGCGCAGTCGCGTCGCCCGCCGGGGCCGAGTGTTTCACCGTCTACGATTCCGCCCACCGGATCGTCTACCAGTCCGACACGACGCCGATCGATCTCTCGGGTCCGATCGCCCCTGCGATGCAGGCGCGGTTCCCCGGCGGGCAGCTCGTCATTTCCGTGGACGCCGGCATCTGCACGTTCATCAGTCCGGGAAGCCCGGTCTCGGTGATGGCCGGGCCGGCCCTCGCCGGCTCCGGCGGCGGAACCCTGAGCACCGTGAACTCGCCCGCTCCCGGTATGTCGATGGAGGGCATGGGTTCCGCGCCGGGCGCGTCGGTGATCGAGGGGTGTCGTCGGGGCGGCTACGAGACTCGACGCGGCGTGCCGTGCGACGACACGGCCGTGGTGGTGGGCCCTGGCGCGACGCGTGCTCCGGCAGCGGCTGTGGAGGGAGCGGCGCGTGCGCCCATCGCAGTTGACGCGCCAGTGGTCAGGCGCGCTCGCTGAGGCGTTGCGACGGTCGGCGGTGACCCGCGCGTTCTCGCTCCGGGTGAGTTGAGAGCGCCTCGACGGGCGCTCAGGACTTCGTTTCCACCCCTGGGGTGAGCCGGCTTTCCATGCCGAGCAACAGCTTGCTGAACTCCTCCAGCCAGTCGTCGTCCAGCGCGGCGACCGGGAGCTGAAGCTTCGCGCTGCCCCAGGTCCCGACGTTGCGCAGGTCGACGTGGACGATGCCGGCAAGGTAGTCCGCGCGCAGGTCCGCATTCACGGGCAGCCCGGGGGCGATGGTGAAGCGCCCGCGCATCACGACCCCGAAATCGTTCTTCGTTTCAACACACTCGTACTTGAACTGCGCGCGGTCGAGCGCGGCCTTCATGAGCAGAATCTCCTCGCGCACGAGGTCGATGCGCAGCGGCGCGGCCGCCTCGAGGCGCGCGTTAAAGAGGATGCGCTCGCACTGGCCGCCCTCGGAGCCCGCGCGGGTGCGGTAGTCGACGAACGGCGAGGTGAAAACGAACTCCGGCAGCGTGCCGAGGAAGATCAGCTCGAAGCGCCGCTGGCACGCCGGGCGCGCCGCCTTGATCTCCGTCCCGAGCGCGTTCAAGTAGCGGAACGCCGCGCGCATCCTGGCGTCGATCGTCTCGGCCGAAACGGAAGCGGCTGGATGCGCGGCCGCTTCCGCTTCCGCCTTCTGACGCAGCATGCCCAGCACGCCACTCTTGGCGGTCGGCGCGGGGGCGAATGTCGTCCCACCGGCACCGGCGTTCAAGGCTTGCGCGCTCTGCGGTGCGGCGAGGACGCCGGTCATGTCGTCGACGGTCCCGGGCGCTGCGTCGGCGGAGAGCAGCAGCGAGCGGAGCGTGCGCAGGTCGGTGGCGAGCTCCGCGGCGCGCTGGTAGCGCCGGCCCGGGTCCTTGGCGAGCGCGCGGGCGAGAACCACGTCGAAACCGCGCGGGATCCTCGGGTCGACCTCGCTCGGGCGCTCGTGCGGGGACGCGACGATGCGCTGCATCAGCGTGTACACGCTGGCGTCGGACGCGCGCTCGAAGGGCGTCTTGCCCGTCAGCATCTCGTAGAGCACGATCCCGAGCGAGAAGATGTCCGAGCGCCCGTCGAGCGCCTCGCCCATCACCTGCTCCGGCGACATGTACTTCGGCGACCCGAGCACGTCGGTCTGCGTCCCGGACGAGGACGGCACGTAGGCGATGCCGAAATCGGTGAGCTTCGCGGTGCCCGGCGCCGTCACCATGATGTTGGCGGGCTTGACGTCGCGGTGCACGATCTCGTGGCGTTGCGCGTAATCGAGACCGTCGGCGATCTGCGCCGCGAGCTCGGCCACCACATCGAGCGGCAGCGGCGCACTCTCGGCCAGGGTGGACTTCAGCGACTCGCCGTGCAGCAGTTCCATGGCGATGTACGCCGTGCCCTCGCTTTCGCCCACGTCGTGGATGACGACGATGGCGGGATGGCTGAGGCGACCCGCCGAACGCGCCTCGCGCAGGAAGCGCTCGCGCACATCCGAATGCTCCTCGGGCGGGAAGTCCGTGCGCAGGGTCTTGACCGCGACGTGGCGCTCGATGAGCGGGTCGCGCGCCTTGTAGACGATGCCCATCGTCCCGCGGCCGAGTTCGGCCAGGATCTCGTACCGACCCAGGGTGTGGCCTATCATGAGTTGCGGCGTCGCGCGTTTTGCCGGCTCAATTCTGCCATTTCGTCCACTGCACGAGCGGCGCGTCTCCCCCGGAAGCGCGGAATAGGACACGCAGCGCGGCTACGCGCGGTTGAATATGGTTAGAATCGCGGGCCCGCGCGCACCGTGCCCGCGGGCCCGGCCGCCCGAGCCGGCGAACCCGATGCCCAGAAAACTCTTCCGGAAGTATCTCCCCAGCCACGAATCGGTCCGGAACCACAAGTACCTCGGCAAGCTCGCCCGGTTCCTGCACCACCCGAACCTGTGGCACCTCAACCGCCGGTCGGTGTCGGGCGGCGTGGCGGTCGGGATGTTCGCGGGGCTGGTCCCCGGGCCGCTGCAGATGCTGACTGCCGCGCTCCTCGCGATCCCGCTGCGCGTGAACCTGCCGGTCGCGCTGCTGACCACGCTCTATACGAACCCGTTCACGATCGTCCCGCTGTACCTCGTGGCGTACTGGATCGGCGCTCTGATGACCGGCGGCGCAGGCGTGCCGATGGCCGAGCCGCCGGCCTTCAGCTGGGGGCACGCCGGCGAATGGATTCACGCGCTCGCGGACTGGGCTCTCGCGCTCGGGCGACCGCTCGCCCTCGGCCTGGTGACGCTCGCCCTCGCGCTCGCGGCGCTCGGCTGGGTCGCCGTGCAGGTGCTGTGGCGGGCGTGGGTCATCGTGCAGTGGCGGCGCCGCAGGCGGCGGCGGAGCGCGGCCTGAGATGGTGCGCCCGCTCCTCCTGCAGCGCGTGCAGCGGCGCTTCGCCAAGCCGCTGGCGGTCCTCTTCGCCCTGCACGTCATCGGCGCGGTGGCCTACCGGATCATCGGCGGCGACCGGTACACGCTGTTCGACGGCCTCTACATGTCGTTCATCACGATCGCCACGATCGGCTACGCCGAGACCGTGGACCTCAGCCAGTCCCCGGCCGGCCGGGCGTTCACGATGCTGTTCGCGTTCGCCGGCATCGCCACCACCTGGTTCATCTTTTCACAGCTCACGGCGTTCATCGTCGAGGGCGAGATCAACGTCGCGCTGCGGAGACGACGCATGCTGAAGCAGATCGCTGGAATGTCGAGCCACTACATCGTGTGCGGCATCGGGCGCGTGGGCTCGAACGTGGCGCGCGAGCTCCAAAGCACCGACCGAGCGTTCGTGATCGTCGACGCCAACCAGGCGCACATCGACGCGTTCCGCGAGCGTCATCCCGACACGGTCTTCCTGCACGGCGACGCGGCCGAGGACGCGATGCTTCAGGACGCGGGGATCGCGCGCGCCGCCGGGGTGTTCGCAGTCGTCGGCGACGACAGCCGCAACCTGGTGATCACGCTGTCGGCGAAGAGCCTCAACCCCAAGGTGCGCGTGGTCGCCCGCTGCCACGACATCGCGTGGGTCGAAAAGATGAAGCGGGTGGGTGCGGATGCGATCGTTTCGCCCGACTTCACCGGCGGGATGCGCATCGCCGCCGCGATGATCCGGCCGGCCGTGGTCACCTTCCTCGACGAGATGCTGCGCTCCGACAAGGCGCTGCGGGTCGAGGAGGTCCGCGTCGCCGAGCGCCATGCCGGCCAGACCCTCGGCATGATCGATCACCGCGGACCGGATCACATCGTGCTCGCGGTTCGCGCGGGCACCCAGTGGACGTTCAATCCGGCTCCGGACTTCGCCCTGAACGGCGGCGAGATGGTGGTCGTCGTCGCGACGCCGCAGGGGCGGAAGTCGCTGGAGGAGCGCTTCGCTTAGGGCGTCCAACGATTTGAGGGGATACCTCCCCTCATGCTTCCCTCGATCAGGCGCCTGACGGTCATTCTGTCAGGCGCTCTAAGCGCGCTCAGCGCTCAGGCGCCAGCCGCCCGTCATCGAGCCGCAGCACGCGGTTCGCGCGTGCGGCGAGCGCCGGATCGTGCGTGACGATGACGTAGCTCGTCCGGTACGCGCGGTTGAGCTCGAGCATCAGCTCGTACACCGCGCCCGCGGTGTGGCGGTCGAGGTTACCGGTCGGCTCGTCCGCGAGCACGCAGGCCGGCCGCGTCACGAGCGCGCGCGCGAGCGCCGCGCGCTGCCGTTCGCCGCCGGAGAGCTGCCCGGGCGCATGGTCGAGCCGTTCTCCCAGACCGACTTCGCGCAGGATCGCGGCGGCCCGCTCGTACGCGGCCGACCGCGGCATGCGCCGGATCAGCAGGGGCATCGCGACGTTTTCGAGCGCCGAGAACTCCATCAGGAGATGGTGGAACTGGTACACGAAGCCGAGCGCCTCGTTGCGCAGCCGCCCGCGTTCGGCGTCGGAGAGCGAAGTCATCGGGCGGCCGAGAACCTCCACCGCGCCGCCCGTCGCCGCATCCAGGCCCCCGAGCAGGTGGAGGAGCGTGCTCTTGCCCGAGCCCGACGCGCCGACGATCGCGACCACCTCGCCCGCCTCGATCGCCAGGTCCACTCCGAGCAGCACCCGCACCGGCACCCGGGCATCGCTATACGTTTTCTCCAGCCCGCGGCACGCGAGGACGGGCTGGCCCGCGCCTGCCTCACTCATAGCGCAGCGCTTCCGCCGGCCGCACCCGCGACGCGCGCCAGCTCGGATAGAGCGTCGCGACGAGCGACAGTACGAGCGCGACGGAGGTGATCGCGATCACGTCCGCGGCATGCAGGTCCGACGGCAGCTCGTTGATGAAGTACACCTCCTTGGAGAGGAACTGCATCTTCAGGAGGCGCTCCAGGAACGGCACCACCACGTCGATGTTGAGCGCGAGGGCGATGCCGCCGGCGACTCCCAGCAGCGTACCGAGGACACCGATAATTACGCCCTGCACCATGAATACCTGCATGATGCTGCGCGGGGTCGCGCCGAGCGTGCGCAGGATCGCGATATCGGCCTGCTTGTCGGTGACCGCCATGACGAGCGTCGACACCACGTTGAACGCCGCCACCGCCACGATGAGCATCAGGATGATGAACATCATCGTCTTCTCGATCTCGACCGCGCGGAAGAAGTTGGCGTGGCTGCGCGTCCAATCGCTGATCAGGATGTCGCCGCCGACCTCGCGGTACAGCTCCCGCGCGACGCGGCGCGACTCGAAGAGATCGGCGAGCTTGAGCCGCACGCCCGACACCTCGTCCCCGAGCTGGTAGAGCCGCTGCGCGTCGGCGATGTGCATCAGCGCGAGCCCGCTGTCGTACTCGTAGTGGCCGACCTCGAACAGGCCGACCACGCGGAAGGACTTGAGCCGCGGCACGACGCCGGCGGGCGTCACCAGGCCCTGCGGCGCGATGACCGTGACCCGGTCGCCCGGAAACGCGCGCAGGCTGCGCGCGAGGTCCGCGCCCAGGACGATGCCGTACTCGCCCGGCTGCAACGCCTCGAGCCGGCCGGCGACCATCTTGCTCGCGACCTCGGCGACCCGGCTCTCGAGCGCCGGATCGACCCCGCGCACCAGCGCTCCCCGCGCCGTTGCCTCGTTGACGAGCATCGCCTGCCCGTTCACGTACGGCGCGGCGGCGACGACGTCGGGATTTCGCCGCGCAACGTCCGCAATCCGCTGCCACTGCGCGAGCTGTCCGCCGGGCCCGGTGATCTGGACGTGCGAAACCACGCTGAGAATGCGCGCGCGGACCTCCTTCTGGAACCCGTTCATCACGGACAGCACGGTGATGAGCGCGGCGACGCCGAGCGCCATGCCGAGCATCGAGATCAGCGAGATGAAGGAGATGAAGTGGTTGCGGCGCTTTGCGCGCGTGTAGCGCAGGCCGATGAAGAGCTCGTACTGCAAGGTGCGGCAAGTATACCCGGGCGGGCGTGCTAGTGGCTCGTTGCAGAACGCCTCAACGAGGCGTTCTGCATCCAAATTGCGCGCGCACAAATGGCATCGGACCACGCACAATCAACGAGTTCCCGCAGGGCGTTGATCACGAGGCGGTCACCTCAATCGTCGCGCGCCCGCTTTGCATCATCCTGCTAGACTAAAACGCGGCAGCAAATGAACGTCCACGTCGCCGTTCCCGATCTGTTCTGGCCCGACGCCGCGTCGGCGCACGCGCCGCGCGGCGGGCGGCATCCCGCGCTCGAGGCGCTGGTGGCGAGAGGTCGCCGTGCGACCGCGCGCAGCCACGACCTGGAAGGGTGGCTGCTCGCCCGATGGGGCGTTGCGGACGCCGGCCCCGCGCCCTACGCGCTGCTGGGGGACGGCGGCGAGCCGGGCGAGGCCTGGTGGCTGTGCGCCGAACCCTGCCACATGCGCGTGAACCTCGATCACCTCGTGCCGACGGACGCCACGCTCTTCGACGTGACGCGCGCCGAGGCGGAAGCGCTCGTCGCGAGCCTCAATCGTCACTTCAACGCCGCCGGGCTGGCGTTCTTCCCGCTGCAACCGGAACGCTGGTATCTGCGCAGCGCGGCGCCTCTCGACGGCGCCGAACCGCCACTCGCGGCCGCGCGCGGGCAGCGGCTCGAGCGCCCGGCGGGCCGCGGGAACGCACGATTCAATGCACTGGCGAACGAGATCCAGATGGTGCTGCACGAGCACGCGATGAACGACGCCCGTGAAGCGCGCGGCGCGCCGCCGATCAACGCGGTGTGGCTGTGGGGCGGTGGACGGCTGCAGCGTCCCGCCGCGCGCGCCTTCGCGCGCGTGCGCTCGGCCGGACCCCTCGCCGCGGGGCTCGCCGCGGCCTCAGGCGGCGCAGTGCTGCCGCTCCCCGACGACGGCGAGCGCTGGATGCTATCGGCGCCGACCGGAGGGGTCGAACTGATCGTCCTGGAACAGCTGCGCGCGCCCGCGAGCTACGGCGATGCCGCAAGGTGGACGGAGCGCCTCGCTGCGCTCGAACGCGACTGGTTCGCGCCGCTGCGCGCCGCGCTCGGCGCGGGCCGCATCGGCATGGTGACGCTGCACGCGATCGGTGCCGGAGGCGCGCTCGACGTCGAGACGACGCGCCAGGATCTGCGCTACTTCTGGCGACGACCCCGGCCGATCGCCGGCTACGCGGGCACGGCATGACCGACGCGGGCATCATCGTCGCGCGAAAGGTGCCGCTCGTTGCCGAGCGCACGCTCGCGCAAGCGGGCGTCCACCCGCTGCTCGCGCGCCTCTTCGCCGCCCGGGGCCTGCGCACGCCGGGCGACCTCGACTGCGACCTGAGCGCCCTGATCCCGCCGTCGGAGCTGAAGAACGCCGACGCGGCCGCCGCGCTCCTGGCCGACCACATCGCCTCCGGGAAGCGCCTGATGATCGTCGCCGACTACGACTGCGACGGCGCGACCGCGTGCGCCGTGGGCCTGCGCGCGCTCGCGGCGCTCGGCGCGCAGGTCGACTACTTCGTGCCGAACCGGTTCGAGACCGGTTACGGCCTCTCGCCGCAGGTCGTGGATCTGGTCGCGCCGGGGCGGCCGGACCTGATCATCACGGTGGACAACGGCATCGCGAGCTTCGACGGCATCGCGCGCGCACGCGCGCTCGGGATCGCGACGCTCGTCACCGACCACCATCTCCCGGCCGACGCGCTCCCCGACGCGGCCTGCATCGTCGACCCCAACCAGCCCGGCTGCACCTTCCCGAGCAAGGCGATCGCGGGCGTCGGCGTCATGTTCTACGTGATGCTCGCGCTGCGCGCCGAGCTCCGCCGGCGCGGCGCATTCGCCGCGCGCGCGGAGCCCAACCTGGCGGACCTGCTCGACCTCGTCGCGCTCGGCACCGTCGCCGACGTCGTGAAGCTGGATCGCAACAACCGGGTCCTCGTGACGCAAGGCCTGAAGCGCATGCGCACGGGCCGCCTGCAGCCGGGCGTGGCCGCGCTGTTCGGCGTGGCCGGGCGGGACGCACGTCGCGCACGCGCGTTCGACCTGGGCTTCGCGCTCGGCCCGCGCGTGAATGCCGCGGGCCGGCTGGCCGACATGCGGCTCGGCATCGAGGCGCTCGCGACCGCGGACTACGGTCGGGCGCTGAACATCGCACAGGACCTCGACCGCCTGAACCGCGAGCGGCGCGAAGTCGAGGAGTCGATGCGCCGCGACGCCGAGGCGGCGCTCGCCGGAATCGACGTGGGCGACGCGGCGAGCCTCGTCCTCTACGACGACCGCTGGCACCAGGGGGTGGTCGGCCTGCTCGCGGGACGGCTGAAGGATCGCCATCACCGCCCGGCGATCGCACTTGCCCCGGCCGGCGACGGCGAGCTGCGCGGCTCGGGCCGCTCGATCCCCGGGCTCCACCTGCGCGATGCGCTCGACCTCGTCTCCAAGCGCGCGCCGGGGCTGCTCGTCCGGTTCGGCGGGCATGCCGCCGCCGCCGGCCTGACGCTGCGCGCCGACGACGTCGACCGCTTCCGCGCCGTGTTCGACGCCGCGGTGCGCGAGATGATCGACCCGGCCGCGCTCGGACACACGGTCGAGACCGACGGGTCGCTCGAGCGCGGCTATGCGAGCCTCGATGTCGCGCGGATGCTGGGCAACGAGGTGTGGGGGCAGGGTTTCCCGCAGCCGCTGTTCGCGGACGAGTTCGCGGTGGAGAGCCAGCGCCTGGTCGGCGAGCGCCACCTGCGCCTGCGGCTTGCGCGCGACGGCGCACGGTACGATGCGATCATGTTCCGGCGGACGGAGCCGGTCCCGGCACGGGTGACGGCCGCGTATGCGCTCGGGATCGACGAGTGGAACGGCACCGAAGCGCTCTCGCTGCGCGTCGAGGCCATCGACGCGGCGCATTAGACGGTGCCAATCATGGAACGCAAGCGCATCAGTTCGGCGAAGATCCGCGCGATCGGCTACGACGTGCGCGCGCAGGTCCTCGAGATCGAGTTCAACGACGGGCGGGTGATGGCCTACAGCGGCGTGTCCCCGGAGGTCCATCGCCGCTTCATGGCCGCGCCCTCGCCGGTCAGCTTCTTCGAGGACAAGATCGCCGACGATTACCCCGCCCGCCGGGTCTAGGATGCCCGACCTCGCCCCGCGGCGCGCGCCGCCGCGGTCGGGCTACACTCCGGCCCGGCCAAAGAACAACACGCCCTCCCTCATGCGAACGAAACCGTACAAGGTCGCAGCCGCGATCGGCGCGCGCACCGACGCCTGCCTTCGATTCGAGTTCGCCGACGGCTCGTCTTACCAGAATCGTCCCGGCGCGCCCGCGGTGACGCTGCGGTTCCGGACCGCGCGGGCGCAGTGGAACACGGCGCTGTTCGGACACATCGGCTTTCTAGAGTCGCACTTTGCGGGCGAGATCGACGTCGACGGCAGCCTCTCGGTCGCCTTCCGCATCGCCTCGGAGTCCGGCTTCGACGGCGGCACGCTGCGCAATCCGCTCATTGCGGTGCGCAACCGCTGGCACGAGTACCGGTTCTCGAACCGCTCGATCGCGCAGGCCAAGGCGAATGCGCAGTTCCACTACGGCCTCGGCGCCGATTTCTACCGGCTATGGCTCGATGCGCCGCTGATGATGTACACATGCGGGTACTGGAAGGAGGGCACGCGGACGGTCGAGGAGGCCCAGGCGAACAAGGTGGCGCACGTCTGCCGGAAGCTGCGCCTGCAGCCGGGCGAGGACGTGGTCGACATCGGCACCGGCTTCGGCGGATTCATGTTCCATGCCGTCGCAAACCACGGGATCCGCGGCACCGCCCTCAACACGACCCCCGAGCAGTGCGACTGGCTGCGCGGGGAGGTCGCGCGGCGCGGTCTCGCCGACCGCATCGCGGTGCGCGAGGCCGACTTCCGCGAGGTCGACCGGCAGTACGACAAGGTGGTGTCGATCGGCGTGCTCGAGCACGCCGGGCGTGACCAGCTGCGCGAGGTCGTGCAGGCGCACGCCGACTTCCTCAAGCCCGGCGGGCTCGGCATGCTGCATTTCATCGGCCACGTCGGCGTGCGTGACACCGAGTTCTTCATCCGCAAGCACGTGTTTCCGGGCGGCTGGATCCCGAGCCTCGCGGAGACGATCGCGGCGATGGAGCACGCCGGGCTGGAAGTGGTGGACATCGAGAACCTCCGGCGCCACTACGCGCCCACGCTCGACGCGTGGGCGGAGCGCTTCGATCGCAACTGGGAGCGGATCCACGCGCTCGATCCGCGGCGTTTCGACGAGCGGTTCCGGCGCGTCTGGCGCGCGTACCTCTACGGGTGCGCCGAGATGTTCCGCTCGCCGCGCGGCCAGACCCATCTCTTCCAGATCGTGTACAGCAAGGGAAACATCACGCGCACGGGCTACCCGATGAGCCGCGCGTTCCTCTACGACGCGAGCCGGGTCGCCGCGGCAGAGCACGCAGCGCCGGTGACCGCGTGAGGGCCCGGTGACCGGCTACGCAGAGCGTCGCGACGATGTCGCGCGCAGCGTGCGCGCGACGCGCGCCGGTGGTCCGTTGCGGCTCGACAAGCACACGTCCAACCTGTTCCGCGACCGGGACACCGCGCCGCGCCGGAAGCTCGACGTGCGCGGCCTGAACCACGTGCTCGAGGTCGACGCGGCGGCAGGCTGGGTCGACGCCGAAGCGATGACCCCCTACGCCGCCCTGGTCGACGCAACGCTTCCGCACGGCGCGATGCCGTGCGTCGTGCCGCAGCTCAAGTCGATCACGCTCGGGGGTGCGGTGGCCGGCGTCGGGATCGAGTCGTCGTCGTTCCGGTACGGCCTGGTGCACGACACGGTGCTCGAGCTCGAGGTGCTCCTCGCCGACGGCACGGTGGCGCTCGCACGACCCGACAACGAGCACCGCGATCTCTTCTTCGGCTTCCCGAACTCCTACGGCACGCTCGGCTACGCCCTGCGCGTCAAAGCGCGGACCGCGCCGATCCGCCGTTTCGTGCGGCTCGAGCACGTCCATCATTCCGACCCCGGGGCGTTCTTCGGCAACGTCGCGGCGGTGTGCGCATCGCCGGCCGACTTCGTCGACGGCGTGGTCTTCGGGCCCCGGGAAATGGTGACCACGGTCGGCCGGTTCATCGACGAGGCGCCCTACGTCAGCGACTACACCTTCGAGCACGTCTACTACCGCAGCCTGCGCAGTCGCGACGAGGACTACCTCGCCGCGCGCGACTATCTCTGGCGCTGGGACACCGACTGGTTCTGGTGCTCGGGAAACCTGTATGCGCAACACCCGCTCGTCCGGCGGCTGCTCGGCCCGCGCCGGCTCAACTCGGTCTTCTACGCGAAGGTGATGCGCTGGAACGCCCGCGTCGGGCTCACGCGCCTGCGCGACCGCGTGCTCGGGCTGCACCCGGAGTCGGTGATCCAGGACGTGGACATCCCGATCGAGCGCGCCCCCGAGTTCCTCGACTTCTTCCTGCGGGAGATCGGCATCCTGCCGGTGTGGGTCTGTCCGTTCCGGGCGCGCGCGCCCGCGGCCGCCTGGACCCTGTTCCCGACGCGCCCAGACGCCCTGTACGTCAACTTCGGGTTCTGGGACGTCGTGCGTACCCGCGCGGCGCACCCGGCGGGCCACTTCAACCGGCTCATCGAGCGCAAGGTGAGCGAGCTCGGCGGCATCAAGTCGCTCTACTCGGAGAGCTTCTTCCCGCGCGACGAGTTCGCGGCAATCTACGGCGGCGCGGCCTACGAGGCGCTCAAGGCCCGCTACGATCCCGCGGGACTGCTGCCGGGCCTCTACGAGAAGTGCGTGCTGCGCCGGTAGCCAAAGAAAAAGGGCGGGACCCTCGGGTCCCGCCCCAGCACTGCACCGCTCCCCTCCTCCACTGCGGGGCCGATCATCGGCCCGCGCGCCGTGCCGCGCCAGCATCCGGCGCGAGATTTCACAATTCTTTGCAGACCGGCCGGGTCAGCGCCGGGCGACGAGCGGAATCGCGAGAAACCCCAGCGCCAGGAGCACGAACCAGGCCAGCGACCACTCGGGAATCGAGAGCCCGAGCAGGCTCCACGGCTTGAGCGTGCACGGCCCGTCGTACTGCAGCAACGGCGGCACGATGCGGCCGAGCTGGAGCCCGTCGAGGATGCGCTCGACCGGCGAGCCGATGCACTTCGCGGCGCGCGCGGGATCCGACTGCAGCCACACGTGATACGCGCCCGCCGCGACGCCGCCGAGCGCGACGGCGAGACCGAGGATCGAGTACGCGACTGTCCCTGCGAGGCCCGGACGGTGCAAGGCGCCGATCAGCGCGATCAGCGCGATCAGCATGAACCCGAGCCGTTGCACCACGCACCACGGGCAGGGATCGAGGCCCTTTACGTGCTGCAGGTAGAGGGCGAAGCCAAGCAGCGCAAGGCAGACCACGAAGATCGCGGTGAAGCTGCGGCCGCTGCGCTCGGCGATGGTGCGGGGATCGGGCATCGGGTGGTCGACTATGCAGTTGCGGCGCGCATCATACCGGTCCCACGCCGCATCCGTTGCGGCGCAGGCGGCGCCGAGAGACCGGCGCGTATAATCCAAACCTTTCCGGGACGCCGTCATGGAAGCCGAACGCATCAACGCCGTCGCCAATACGCTCGCGGACCTCGCCGGTCGAGCCGCCGAGCTGCGGAGGTATCTTTGACTTCGATGCGAAGCGTGCGCGCCTAGAAGACATCGCGAGAGAGCTCGAGGACCCGAAGGTTTGGGACGACGCGAAGCGCGCCCAGGAACTCGGCAAGGAGAAGAAGTCCGTCGAGGCGGTCGTCGCCCACGTCACGACGATCGATTCCGGCCTGCGCGACGCGCAGGAGCTCTTCGAAATGGCGCGCGCGGAAGGCGACGACGCGACGCTCGTATCCATCGAGCGCGACGTGGCGGGCCTCGCGAAGAACGTCGCTGAGCTCGAGTTCCGGCGCATGTTCGCCGACCCGCTCGACCCCAATAACTGCTTCGTCGACATCCAGGCCGGCGCGGGCGGCACCGAGGCCCAGGACTGGGCGCAGATGCTCGAGCGGATGTACGTGAAGTACGCCGAACGAAGGGGATTCCGCGTCGAGATCCTCGAGCAATCCGAGGGCGAGGTCGCGGGCATCAAGACGGCGACCTTGAAGGTGACCGGCGACTACGCCTACGGCAGCCTGCGCACCGAGACCGGCATCCACCGCCTCGTGCGCAAGTCGCCGTTCGACTCGAACGCGCGCCGGCACACCTCGTTCGCGAGCGTCTTCGTCTACCCCGAGGTGGACGAGTCGATCGAGATCGAGGTTAACCCCGCCGACCTGCGCATCGACACCTATCGCGCCTCGGGCGCGGGCGGCCAGCACGTGAACCGCACCGACTCCGCGGTGCGCATCACCCACCTGCCGTCCGGCATCGTGGTCCAGTGCCAGAACGACCGCTCGCAGCACCGCAACCGCGCCGAGGCGATGGCGATGCTCAAGGCGAAGCTCTACGAGCAGGCGCTGCGCAAGCGCAGCGAGGCGAAGCAGGCGCTCGAGGACTCGAAGACCGAGATCGGCTGGGGCCACCAGATCCGCTCGTACGTCCTCGACCAGTCGCGCATCAAGGACCTCCGTACCGGCGTGGAAAAAGGCAACACCCAGGCGGTGCTCGACGGCGACCTCGACGACTTCATCGAGGCGAGCCTCAAGCAGGGCATCGGCGTGCGGGCGGCGGCGTGAGGGGGATTCCATGAGCGGCAACGAGGGCGGCGGGGACGAGAATCAGATCATCGCCGAGCGCCGCGCGAAGCTCGCGGCGCTGCGCGCCCGGGGCATCGCCTTTCCGAACGACTTTCGCCGCGAGCATCTGGCCGCGGACCTGCAGCGCGCCCATGGCGCGATGAGCAAGGAGGAGCTCGAAGGCCATGCGCTCCGCGCCGCAGTCGCCGGCCGGATGATGCTCAAGCGCGTCATGGGCAAGGCGAGCTTCGCCACCCTCCAGGACATGAGCGGCCGGATCCAGGTCTACGTGTCGAACGACGCGACCGGCGCCGACGCGCACGAGGCGTTCAAGCACTGGGACCTCGGCGACATCCTCGGTGTCGAAGGAACCCTCTTCAAGACCCGCACCGGCGAGCTGACCATCAATGCGACGAAGGTGCGACTGCTCACCAAGGCGCTGCGCCCGCTGCCGGAGAAGTTCCACGGGCTCGCCGACCAGGAGCAGAAGTATCGCGCCCGCTATCTCGACCTCATCACGAGCGAGGAGACGCGGCGCACCTTCGAGATCCGCAGCCGCGTGATCCAGGAGATGCGCGCTTTCATGGTTGCGCAGGGATTCCTCGAGGTCGAGACGCCGATGATGCAGCCGCTGCCGGGCGGCGCGGCGGCCAAGCCCTTCGTCACGCACCACAATGCGCTCGACATGACGCTCTATCTCCGGATCGCGCCCGAGCTGTACCTCAAACGACTGGTGGTCGGCGGATTCGAGAAGGTGTTCGAGATCAACCGCAACTTCCGGAACGAGGGGATCTCGACGCGCCACAACCCCGAGTTCACCATGATGGAGTACTACGAGGCGTACCGCGACTTCCGGGATCTGATGGAGTTCAACGAGGTCCTGCTCCGCGCCGTCGCGCAGACGGTGCTCGGTACGCTGCAGGTGCCCTACGGCGAGCACGTCGTGGACCTCGGGCAGCCGTTCGCGCGGCTGACGATCACGCAAGCCATCCGGACGCACCATCCGCATTTCTCGGAAGCGGACCTCGCGAATCGCGAGTTGCTCGTCCGGGAGCTCGCCAAGGCCGGCGTAGAGGCGCGCAAAGGTGCGGCGCTGGCGGAGCTGCAGCTCGCGCTCTTCGAGGAGACGACCGAGCAGATGCTGATCCAGCCGACGTACATCGTCGACTATCCGGCGGTGGTCTCGCCGCTCGCGCGCCGCAATGACGCCAACCCGGAGATCACCGACCGCTTCGAGCTGTACATCACCGGGCGCGAGATGGCCAACGGCTTCTCGGAGCTGAACGACCCCGAGGATCAGGCGGCACGTTTCGAGGAGCAGTCGCGGGCCAAGGCCGCCGGCGATGAAGAGGCGATGTACTACGACGCGGACTACATCCGCGCGCTGGAGCACGGCCTGCCGCCAGCGGCGGGCTGCGGCATCGGAATCGACCGGCTGATCATGCTGTTCACGAACAGCCCGTCGATCCGCGACGTGATTCTCTTCCCGCACATGCGGCCGGAGCAATAGCCGCCGCCCCTTGGGATGATCTGAACGAGCCGGCCATGGCGGGTTCGTTCGCCGGGATCGGGAGATCGTTTCGGGAGATCGTTAAGGGGGCTGTGGCCCTCTTGATCAGAGACCCCTTAGGGACGCGACCGGTTCCGGTAAGCGACGCGCCCGTTCTGCGCGGTGATCCGTTCCACCTCGCCGTCCGCCTCGAGCCGCTCCAGCACCCGCTCCATGTCGGCAAGCGACCCGGCCGCAGCGGGGTCGGCGTGCAGCCACCAGCGCATGATGCCCCCCGCGGTGTCCGTCGCCGCCGGATGCGCCGCGATGTACCGTCTCACCTCCGCGAGGATCCGATCGACCGCCTCAGGGTCCCGCTCGCTCATTGCCGCCTCCGTGCGCCCCGCCGGGCGCTCTTCCTGGATAGGCCCGGAACGCCGGCGTGCCAATAGTCCTCACGAACTAGCGGTCCCCGAGCGCGCCGTGAACGACATCACGCGGGGCGGCGCACGGCCCGGCGGGCTGGAACGGTTCTGGCTGCAGGTGTCGCAAGAGCATATTGCGGTGCATTGCGATGTCGACGCTGGCGACTACCTTCGGCAATTTGCAACACTCTCGCGCCCCGTCCGCGGCCGCGCGGCGTGCGCGTGCCGTCGCTGATGGCGACGTTCCGTCAGAGATCGCCGGCGCCCTGCGCGGGATGGACCTGCTGGCGCCGGGCGACGTCCCCCGGCTCACACTGCTTTCCGACAGCGGCGACGCGCGCGTGATGCGCGCCGACCTGGGCTGGGGAACGGTCTGCGTGAAGCACGCCGCGGCCACACCCGGAGCGCCGGACGGCGCGCTATGGTTCGAACGGGTCGACGCGGAGGTCCGCTGGCACAAGCTCGCGCAGAGCACCGTGCCGGGCTGCACGCCGACGGTGCTCGGGTCGCTCCCGTCCGGCGGGTGGCTCGCGCTGGAGTATCTCGACGCAGCGGAGTACCCGGTCTGGCAGCGGCGCCTCGCAAACGGTCAGGTCGAGCCGTGGGTCGCAGCGGAGCTCGGCCACCTGCTCGGTCGTCTCCACGCCGCGACCGCCCAGAGCGCAGCGGTCGCGCAGCACCTCACTCAACGCTCGGTGTTTCACGCCCTGCGCGTTGCGCCGGCATTCGGTCGCGTCGCGGCCGCAAGCCCGGACTGCGCGTCGGCACTGCAACGCATCGAGGCCGGGCTCGCGACCACGCGCGTTGCGCTCGTGCATGGCGATCTGACGCCCGACAACGTCTTCAGCGGCCCGCGTGGCCCGGTGCTCGTCGACGCGGACTGTGCCCACTACGGCGATCCCGCCGTCGATGTCGCGACGCTGCTCGCGGCGCTCTGGGTGCGCATGGCGACCCATTGCCGCCTGCGGGCCGAGTACACCGCGTGCTGGGACGCCTTCCACCGCAGCTATGCGGCGCACATCACCTGGGAAATGCCGGAGCGCGCCGGGGCGCGCGCTGCGGCGCTCATTCCCGCGCTCGCCCTGGCGGCGCTCGAGTCCGCGCCGTTTGCCGGCTTCGACGACGCCTCCGCCGGACGGCCGAGCGCGCACGCCGTCGCACGCAGTCTGCTGCTCGCGCCGCCTGCGGGCCTGGACGCCCTGCGCGACGCTTGGCTGGACGCCCTCGCAGGAGATTGAGCATGCCGGACACCACGATCGTAGAGGTCCTCGGCCGGCGCGTCTGGACCGCCGCCGGCGAGTCGGCGTTCGAGGCGGAGATCCTGCTCGCATGCGGCGCGCGAGGTCGCGCGCTCGCCGCCCCGGTCAAGCCCCCGCGGCCTGACCCGGCCGACGTGCGCAGCGCGCCGAGTGCGACGGTCGCGGCGATCAACGGCCTGGTCGCGGCGGCCCTGCACGGCCTGGACGCGCGCCGGCAGGAGGAGGTCGACTCGACCCTGTTCAAGCTGACGATCGGCGGCGACGCACGCGCACGACGCGCCGCGATGTGCGCGTGCTCGATCGCGACGGCGCGCGCCGCTGCGCGCGCCTCTGGAGTGCCGCTGCATCGCTACCTGCGCCGCGGCCAGCCTGCGCGCATGCCCCTGCCGGTCATCGACGTCTTCGCCGCCGGCAACGAGGCGAGTCCCATCCGCGCGCTCGCGATCGTGCCGTTCGCCGCCGAGGGCGTCGACCACGCCCTCGAGCTCGGCCTCGAGATCCAGCGTGCGGCGCTCGACGCGTGCGGCGCAATGGCGCCCGGCGAGTACGACGAGATGACGATCGAGGCGCTGCTTGCGGGCATCGACGCGGCCGGCTTCATTCCCGGCGAAGAGGTCGGGATCATCGTCGACGTCGGCGCCGCGCGACTCTTCACCGACGGTGCGTATGCCGGCCCGGACTGGTCATTCGACAGCGACGGGTGGAGCGAGCGCATCGCCGGCTGGATCGAGCACTATCCGATCGCGGGCCTCGAGGAGCCCTTCGCCGATAACGCGGCGCTCGCGCGGTTCGCGCGCTTCGCGGGCGGCCGGGTCCGCATCATCGGCGATGAGAGTCTCGCGAGCGATGCCGAGCGGATCTCAGTGGCCGCCGGCGAGCGCACGCTTTCCGGCGTGGTGCTCCGCCCCGAAGCGGCCGGCACCCTCAGCGAGCTGCGCGTCGCATTCGACGCGGCGCGCATTGCCGAATGGCCCGTCTTCATGGGGACGGGCGAGATCGAGGTCGAGGACGTGAGCCTCGTCCACCTCGCTACTGCATGGCAGTCGGGCTACGCGAAGCTCGGCGCGGTGGGCCACGGCGCGAGCCTCTCGCGCTGGAACGAGGCGCTGCGCATCGAGGCGTCGCTCCGCCCGGCCGCGCCCGCGTTCCGGCTCGAAGCCGCGGCGCGCATGGTGCACTGAGACTCCGCCGCCCGCGCTCTCCGGCGCGGGTGTACCGATATAATCCCCTAGCGTCCGGTGCGCCACGGCGCACGCATGTGGCGTCGTGTCACGGCGCCGCGGCTTGCGCTCCCCCAATGACTGCCTCCCCGGGTTCCGAACACCACGTCCGCGGCATCCTGCTGATCATGGCGGCCGTGAGCACGTTCGCGGTGCTCGACACGATCGCCAAGTACCTCTCGCGCACGTACCCCGTTCCGCTGATCGTCTGGGTGCGGTACGCGATGCACGTCGTGGTGATGCTGCTGTTCGTCGCGCCGCGGCTGCGCTGGCGACTCGTCACGAGCCGGCGCCCCGGCCTGCAGGTCATGCGCGGCGTCTTGCTCGCGGCGTCGTCGCTGCTGTTCTTCACCGGGCTCGCCTTCATGCCGATCGCGGAGGCCTCCGCGATCACGTTCCTCGCGCCGCTGCTCGTCACCGCGATGTCGGCGTACTTCCTGAGGGAGCGTGTCCGTCGCAGCGCCTGGGTGGCGCTCGCCGCCGGCTTCGTCGGCGTGCTGTTCATCGTCCGACCGGGCAGCGCCGTGTTCTCGCCGGCGGTGGCGCTGCCGCTCGCGACCGCGGTGTGCTTCGCGACCTACCAGCTCCTCACGCGCCGTCTTGCCGGCGTCGACTCCACGCTGGCGACGCTGTTCATCGGCGCGCTGGTCGGAACGCTCGTCGTATCGTTCCTGCTGCCCTTCTACTGGGGCCTGCCGCAGAGCGCGTTCCACGCCCTGCTCTTCGTGATGCTCGGCGTGCTCGGCGCAGCCGGGCATTTCGTGCTCATCCGCGCGTTCGAGCACGCCCCGCCCTCGGTGCTCGCGCCGTTCGCGTATGCCCAGCTCGTGACAGTGCTCGCGCTCGGCTATCTCGTCTTCGGCGAGTTTCCCGACGGCTGGTCGCTCGTCGGCATGGGGATCATCGTCCTGAGCGGGGCATGGATCGCAGCGCGCCAGGGACGCTAGGATTGCGCCATGGACATCAGCTTCGGCTCGGCGGTCGTGGTGCTCCTGCTCGTGGTCGACCCGATCGGCAACATCCCCGTCGCGGTCTCGCTGCTGCGCCGCGTGGACCCGGCACGACGGGTGCGCGTGGTGGCGCGCGAGTGCGCGATCGCGCTCGGCGTCCTCCTCGGATTCGTGTTCGCCGGCGACGCGGTGCTGCGGCTTTTCGGGCTCTCCGGGACGTCCCTCAACATTGCCGGCGGGGTGATCCTGTTCCTGATCGCGATCCAGATGGTGTTCCGCAGCGGCGGCGACCTCTTCGGCCAGTTGCCCGAGGGTGAACCGTTCATCGTGCCGCTCGCGATCCCCTCGATCGCGGGACCGACCGCGATCGCGACCGTGGTGCTGTTCACCTCGAGCGCACCGCAGCGGTGGCCGGAATGGACGATCGCGGTGTCGATCGCCGTCGCGGTGGCGTTCGTGGTGCTCGCTTTCGCGGACCGGATCGCGCGCGCGCTCGGCGCGCGCACGCTCGCCGCGCTCGAGCGGCTGATGGGACTGGTGCTGACCGCGATCGCGGTCGAGATGCTGCTGCGGGGAATCGAGGCGTTCGTGCGTCAGCTCGCCAACGCGAGCTGACGCACGTCGCCGGCCTAGATCCGCTCGAAAATCGCGGCGATCCCCTGACCGCCGCCGATGCACATCGTCACCAGCGCGTAGCGCTTCTGGATGCGCTGCAGCTCGCTGAGCGCCTTGACGGTCAGGATCGCACCGGTCCCGCCGATCGGGTGGCCGAGCGCGACCGCCCCGCCGTTCGGGTTGACCTTTGCCGGGTCGAACTCGAGGTCGCGGCTGACCGCCATCGCCTGGACGGCGAACGCCTCGTTCGATTCGATGACGTCGACGTCGGAGGGTTTCAGGCCGGCCTTCGCGAACACGTTCTTCACCGCCGGAATCGGCCCGAGGCCCATGTAGTCGGGGTCGACCGCAGCGTGCCCGTAGGCGACGAGCCGCGCGATCGGCTTGAGGCCTTTCTTCTGCGCCGCTGACGCTTCCATCATCACGATCGCCGCGGCGCCGTCGTTGATCCCGGACGCGTTTCCTGCGGTGACCGTGCCGTCCTTCTTGAACGCCGGCTTGAGCTTCGACAGGTCCTCGGGCTTCACGTCGTGGCGGACGTGCTCGTCGGTGTCGAACATGACCGGGCCCTTCCGGGTCTTCAGCTCGAGCGGCAGGATCTGGCTCTTGAAGCGGCCTTCCTTGATGGCCGCGGATGCACGGCGATGGCTCTCGACCGAGAACGCATCCTGCTGTTCGCGCGTGAATCCGTATTTGGCCGCGATGTTCTCCGCGGTGATGCCCATGTGGCCGTGGCCGAACGGGTCATGCAGCGCGCCCACCATCGCATCCACGATGTTTCCGTCGCCCATGCGCTGGCCCCAGCGCGCCGCCGGGATGAAGTACGCCGCGCGGCTCATCGACTCGGCGCCCGCGCCGATCACGCAATCGGTGTCGCCGAGCATGATGTGCTGGGCGGCGGACACGATCGCCTGCAGGCCGCTGCCGCAGAGGCGATTGACGGTAAGGCACGGCGTGCCGATCGGCAGCCCGCCTTCGATGCCGGCTACGCGCGAGATGTACATGTCGCGCGCCTCGCCATGGATGACGCTGCCGAGGACCAGGTGCCCGACGGCGCCGGGCTCGATCTTGGCCCGCGACACCGCCTCGCGGATCACCGCCGCGCCGAGCGCGGTCGGCGCCATGTCCTTGAGGCCACCACCGTAATCACCGATCGCTGTGCGAACACCGGAGAGCACTACCACTTCACGAGCCATGTTGACCTCCTTGGACTGACTGCTCAGTTGGCGACAGGAGCCGCCCACAGATCATGGGCGTCGCTCCGATTGACTTGGACATCGGCAAACTCACCGGGTTTCAGCCGCGCCGCACCCGCGACGTGGACGATTCCGTCGATCTCCGGGGCATCGGCGCTGGAGCGTGCGGCCGCCTTCCCGCCCTCGACGCGGTCGATCAGCACGCGCATCCGCTTGCCGACTTTCGCCTTCAGGCGCCGGGTGCTGATCCGCGCCTGCGTCTCCATGAAGCGTGCGCGGCGCTCTTCCTTCACCTCGACCGGCAGCTGCCCCGGCAACGCGTTGGCCTTGGCGCCATCCACCGGAGAGTAGGCGAAACAACCGACCCGGTCGAGTTCCGCCTCCTCGAGAAACTCCAGCAACTGCTCGAACTCACGCTCGGATTCGCCCGGGAACCCGACGATGAACGTGCTGCGGATCGTGAGGGCCGGGCAGCGGCTCCGCCAGGCGCGGATACGCTCGAGATTCGCTTCGCCCGACGCGGGGCGCTTCATCAGCTTCAGGATGCGGGGACTGGCGTGCTGGAAGGGCACGTCCAGGTAGGGAAGGATCTTCCCCTCCGACATGAGGGGAATCACGTCGTCCACGTGCGGGTACGGATAGACGTAGTGCAGGCGGACCCACACGCCGAGGCTGCCGAGCGCGCGCGCGAGTTCCGCGAGCCGGGTCTTGAGCGGCCTGCCGTTCCAGAAGTCGGTGCGGTACTTGAGGTCGACGCCATAGGCGCTCGTGTCCTGCGAGATGACGAGCAGCTCTTTCACGCCGGCGCGCACCAGCACCTCGGCCTCGCGCACGACCTCTCCGGCGGGACGGCTCACGAGGTCGCCGCGCATCGAGGGAATGATGCAGAAGGTGCAGCGGTGATTGCACCCTTCCGAGATCTTGAGGTAGGCGTAATGCTTCGGCGTCAGCCGGACGCCCTGCGGCGGGACGAGGTCGACGAACGGATCGTGCGGCTTCGGCAAGTGCGCGTGCACGGCCGACATCACGCCGGCGAGGTCGTGCGGCCCGGTCACCGCAAGCACCGACGGATGCGTGTCCCGGACCACTCCGTTCTTCGCGCCGAGGCAACCGGTGACGATCACGCGACCGTTCTCGGCGAGCGCCTCGCCGATCGCCTCGAGCGACTCCTCGACCGCGGCGTCGATGAAGCCGCAGGTATTGACGATCACGAGATCGGCGCCGCCGTAGGTCGGCGCGATCGCGTAGCCCTCGGCGCGCAGCTGGGTGAGGACGCGCTCGGAGTCCACGAGGGCTTTCGGACACCCGAGGGAGACGAAGCCGACGCGAGGGGGCGGATGCGTCACGACGTGTGCGGGGGGCGCTTCGCTGCGGTGCGGCAGGCGTGCGGTCGCGCCGCCGCCGCAGGCTCAGGGCTTCGAGTCCGGCTTGCCGTCGCCCGACTTCGCGCCCTCGTCGCCGGCCTGCGCCGTGCCGGCGAAGGGGAAACCCGAGAACATGGTCCGCGTCTGGCTCTGCAGCTGCTCCTGCATCTGGTGGAACATGTTCTTGCTCTGCTCCATGTAGGTCGACATCAGGCTCTGCATGGCCGGCCCCTGGAACGACAGGAACTGCGACCACAGCTCGGTCGCCTTGGCCGGATCGCCGTAGAGCTGCTTGGACTGCTCCTGCATCGACTTCTGGATTTCGAGAAACGCCTGGATGTTCCGCTCCAGGTAGCTGCCCATCATCCCCTGCATCGCGTTGCCATAGAAGCGGATGAACTGCGTCAGGACATCGTGCGAGAACATCGGTGCGCCGGCCGACTCCTCGTCGAGGATGATCTGCAGCAGAATCTGCCGTGTAAGGTCCTCGGAAGTCTTCGCGTCCACGACCTGGAACTCCTCCTGCTTCTGGACGAGGTCCTTCACGTCGGCGAGCGTGATATAGGAGGACGTCTGGGTGTCGTAGAGCCGCCGGTTCGGGTATTTCTTGATCAGTCGCACGGAATCTGCCATGGTGTTTTCGGTCCGCAGTTAGCAGTGCACGGTTGTAAGCTTCAGCAGCGCGAACGCTACCCCGACGGGCTGCAGGGAAGGGGCATCGAATTTTGTTGCGCCGCAACAGGCCGATTCTACTCCACTCCGACCAACGAGGCCGATCATGACCCAACCGACCGACCAGATCGCCGCATGGAACCAAGCCGCCTACGAGGCTGCCATGAACTACGCCCGCGCCAGCCTCGCGAGCGCGGGGCAGTTGCTCACGCTGAACCTCGAGACCGCACGCGCAACGCTCGATCAGGCCGCGAAAGCGACACGTGAGCTGATGTCCTCGGGCGACCCGCAGCAGCTCATGACGATGCGCACCCAACTCGCGCAGACCAACATGCAGCAGGCGGCGACCTATGCGCAGAGCGTGTACGAGATCGTCAGCCAGACCCAGGCGCACCTCGGCAAGCTGTTCGAGGAGCAGATGGGCAGGGTGACCCGGGAGATGGCGGCGAGCGCGGAGTCGCTCGGCAAGGGGGCGCCCGGGTCCGAGGTCTCGAGCGCCGCCCTCAAGTCGACCTTCGCCGCCACCTCCGCGATGATCGAGAGCCTCAATCAGACGACGCGGCAGTTCGCCGAGCTGTCGGAGGCGACCATGAAGGCCGCGACCGCGCAGATGGTGAAGGGCGCCGACAAGCGCTGAACCCGACGCTGCCGCAGGCCCCGCACATGCGAGGTCTGCGTGCCGCGGCGCAACAGCCTCGCTCGGGGCCGCGTCGCCGCTTGACCCGCCTGCCCTGGTCGACCGCTGCCACCTGACGGCCCGCCCGGGCCGTCGCGCGTTACTGCATGTGCTGCCCGCCGTTGATGGCGATGTTCGCGCCGGTGACGAACGCCGCCTCCTCGGAGCAAAGATAGATGATCAGTCCGGCGACCTCCTCGGGCTTGCCGAGACGGCCGACCGGGATCTGCGGAACGATTTTCGTGTCCAGGATGTCCTTCGGAATCGCCGTCACCATCTTCGTCCCGATATAGCCGGGCGAGATGGTGTTCACGGTGACGCCCTTGCGCGCCACCTCGAGGGCGAGCGCCTTGGTGAAACCGTGCATGCCGGCCTTCGCCGCCGAGTAGTTGGTCTGGCCGAACGCGCCCTTGGTGCCGTTCACCGAGCTCACGTTGATCACCCGGCCCCAGCCGCGATCCACCATGCCGTCGCAGACCGGCTTGGTCATGTTGAAGACGCTGTCGAGATTGGTCTTCATCACGGCGTCCCAGTCGGCCTTGCCCATCTTCCGGAAGGTCATGTCGCGGGTGATGCCGGCGTTGTTCACCAGGATGTCGATCGGGCCGACCTCGGCCTGGAGCGTCGCCACGCATTTCTGGCACGAGTCGAAGTCGGCGACGTCGACCGGCACGGGATGGAAGTCGTAGCCCTTCGACTTCATCTCGGCGTTCCAGGCCGCGGCGTTCTTGTTGCTCGGCGAGTGGGTCACCACGACGCGGAAGCCCGCGTCGTGCATCTTGGTGCTGATCGATTCGCCCAGGCCACCCATGCCGCCCGTGATCAACGCAATCCTACTCTGAGCCATGACATCCTCCTTTGGTTGCGGCGGTTGTTCGGGTCGCCGCGGAAATTATGGCACGGGCACTCGCCGCTCGCGGGTGCGCCGTCGGTCACATGGTCATTCCATGTGCAGCCCGCCATTGATCGAGACGTTGGCGCCGGTGATGTAGCCGGCGTCCTCCGACGAGAGGAACGCCACCAGGCTCGCGATCTCCTCGGGCTTCGCGAGGCGGCCCATCGGGATCGAGGCGACGATGCTCTGGAGCACCTCGGGCTTGATCGCGCGCACCATGTCGGTGTCCACGTAGCCCGGCGAGATGGTGTTCACGGTCACGCCCTTCTTGACCACCTCCTGAGCGAGCGCCTTGGTGAACCCGTGCATGCCCGCCTTCGCCGCCGAGTAGTTCGTCTGACCGAATTGGCCCTTGAGCGCGTTCACCGAAGAGATGTTCACGATGCGGCCCCAGCCGCGCTCCATCATCCCCTCGATCACCTGCCGCGTGACGTTGAACACCGAGTTGAGGTTGGTGTTGATCACCGCGTACCAGTCGTTCGGGGACATGCGCTTGAAGACGCCGTCGCGCGTAATGCCGGCGGCGTTCACCAGGATGTCGACCGGACCCAGCGCCGCGCGGATCCGGTACATCATGTCCGCGCAGGATTCGTAGTCCTCGACGTTGCCCTCGGCGGCGTGGACCTGGAGGCCCTCCGTGCGCAACCGGTCCAGCCACTCGTCCTTGCGCTCGTAGCCGGGCAGACAGCCCGCCACGACCTTGGCGCCATTCGCCGCCAAGCGGCGACAGATCGCCGTGCCGATGCCCCCCATGCCTCCGGTCACGAAGGCGACTCGCTCTTTCATCCCTTGATTCCTCAAAAAACGCCCGTCCCGGACTTTCCCCGCGGGGCGCGTGAGACCGCGCCCCGCGCCCACGAAACCGATCAAACGACCCGCTGCCTTACATACCGCCCCGGCGCGTCCTCCACCGGCGGGTACCGAGTGCTCCCGAGCCGCGCCGGCGCCGGGACCTCCCCGCCCGCAAAGCGCGCGAGCCACGCGTCCCAGTCGCTCCACCAGCTGCCGCGATTCTCCGTCGCCCCGGCGAGCCAGTCCTCGGCCGACGCCGGCAGCTCCGGGTTCGTCCAATAGCTCCGGCGGTTCTTGGATGCCGGGTTGATGACGCCGGCGATGTGACCGCTCGCGCCGAGCACGAAGCGCGCCTCGCCCGTCAACAGCTGGGTCGTCTGGTACGCGCCCTTCCACGGAACGATGTGATCCTCGCGCGTCGCGAGCACATAGGCGGGCGCGCGCACCGTACCGAGATCGATCGGCACGCCGCACGTCCGGACCTTCCCCGGCGCGCGCAGATTGTTCTCGAGATAGGTATTGCGGATGTACCACGCGTACCAGGGGCCGGCGAGGTTGGTGCTGTCCGAGTTCCAGTACAGGATGTCGAACGCGTCGGGGCGCTTGCCCTTCAGGTAGTTGTTCACCACGTACGACCAGACGAGGTCGTTCGCACGCATCATGTTGAACACGGTCGCGAGGTCGCGGCCTTCCTTCACGCCGCCCCGACCCAGCTGTCGCTCGATCGCCTCGACGCCGGCCTCGTCGACGAACACGGCGAGGTCCCCGACATCAGTGAAATCGAGCAGCGCGGTGAAGAACGTTGCGCTCTCGATCCGATCCTCGCCGCGCGCCGCGAGCAGCGCGAGCGCGGCGCCGAGCATGGTGCCGCCGACGCAGTAACCGAGAACGTTCAGGCGGTCGGCGCCGGTGATCTGGGCCGCGACCTCGAACGCCCGCAGGACGCCGTCCCGGATGTAGTCGTCCCAGTCGAGGTGCCCGACCTCGGAGGTGACGTTGCGCCACGACACCATGAACGCGGTGTTGCCGCGCTCGACGACGTAGCGCACGAACGAGTTCTCTGGCGCGAGGTCCATTATGTAGAACTTGTTGATGCAGGGCGGAACCATCACGAACGGGCGCGCGCGCACCGTCGGCGTGGTCGGCGCGTACTGGATGAGCTGCATCACTTCGTTCTCGTACACCACCGCGCCGGGCGTGACGGCGATGTTGCGTCCGACCTCGAACGCCGACTCGTCGGTCTGCGAGATGCGGCCTTTCTCCACGTCTCCGATCAGATTGCGCAACCCCTGCGCGAGCACCTGGCCGTCGGAGCCGAGCGCGGCCTTCACGACCTCGGGGTTGGTTGCGGCGAAGTTCGCGGGGCACATCATGTCGACGAACTGGCGGGCGTAGAACCGCAGCCGGCGCTTGGCACTCGGCTCGAGCTCCACCGCTTCGACGATTCCGTCGATGAGTCGCGCACCGAGCAGATAGTGCTGCTTCAGAAAGTCGTGGTAGGGGCTGTCGCGCCACTCGGCGCCCGCGAACCTGCGGTCCTCGCGATCCGGCGTGACGACCGGCTCCGCGGGCTTGCCGGACTGCCGCGCGAGGGTTGCGCTCCAGAGGCGCGCCAGTCCGTGCTGATAGTCAGCCTGGAGCTCGGTCACGCGCGGCGCGTTCGCCGCCAGCGCGGCCGCGAATCGCCCGGGCTCGAGCTCGGGGCGCGCGGCCACCATGCCGAAGAATCCCTGCACCACCGCGAGTCCGGCGTTGAAGGTTGGATCGAACGGGGCGGAGGTGGTGGCGGACACGTACGTTGCGGGGACAACGGCTCAGCAAAATGAGTCGAGTATTGCACTGCACAAACGGGGTGTCAATCGGCGTGCCGGCCGCCGCGCTGACGCGCCGGCGCACCCGCGCCGCGGGCCACGTTCCGCGACGGCAAAATCATGCTCCGCGACCGCTCAGTCACCGTAGTAGGCGCGATACCACTCGACGAAACGTCGTACCCCCTCCCCGACCGGCGTCGTCGGGCGAAACCCGACGTCACGCTCGAGGTCGGCGATGTCGGCCGCGGTCGCGACCACGTCGCCGGGCTGGAGCGGGAGCATCTCCACCCGCGCCTTGCGACCCAGGCACTGCTCGAAGGTCTCGATCCACCGCATGAGTTGCACCGGCTGGTTGTTGCCGATGTTGTAGATGCGCCACGGCGCGGTGCTCGATGCGGGCGTCACGGCGCCCCCTGCCGCGGGACGGCTCATCACTCGCACGACACCCTCCACGACGTCGTCGATGTAGGTGAAATCGCGCTGCATGTCGCCATGGTTGAAGACCTTGAGCGGCTCCCCCGCGAGAATCGCGCGCACGAACAGGAACGGCGACATGTCCGGCCGGCCCCATGGGCCGTAAACGGTGAAGAACCGCAACCCGGTGCATGGCAGCCCGAACAGATGCGCGTAAACGTGGGCCATGGACTCGTTGGCCTTCTTCGTCGCGGCGTATAGCGAGGCCGGATGATCCACGTTGTCACGCTCGCTGAACGGCATCTTCGCGTTCAATCCGTAGACGGAGCTAGAGGATGCGAAGACCAGATGCCCCGCGCGTGCGCGTCGGCAGCCCTCGAGCACGTTGCCGAATCCGACCAGATTGGCGTCGATGTACTTCTCGGGATGCGTCACGGAGTACCGCACGCCCGCCTGAGCGGCGAGGTGCACCACCACCTCGAACGGACCTCGCTCGAAGGCCCGTGCGGTCGCCTCGCGATCGGCCAGCTCGATCCGCGCGAAGCTGAAGCCGGCGCGCCCGTCGAGCCGGGCGAGCCGCGCCTCCTTGAGCGAGACGTCGTAGTAGTCGTTCAGGTTGTCGACGCCGAGCACCTCGTCGCCGCGCGTGAGAAGCCGGTCGCAGAGCGCGGCGCCGATGAAGCCCGCAGCGCCGGTGACGAGAACTCTCAATTCGCACGTCCCTTAGAATCGGTGCGCCCGGTCACGAGGCCCGCAGCCGTGTACATCGTCGTCATTGCCTGGTTGTACGTCGCGATCCTGATGGCCGCAACCGAACCGAGCCTGGTCGGCGGCATCCTGACCTTTCTCTTTTACGGCCTTGGCCCGCTCGCGCTCTTCGTCCATCTGTTCCACCGGCGGCGCAAGCCTTCAGTGGGCGTGCGCGAGCTCGCCGACGACCCACACGGACGCAACTCCCAGAAGGATGAGTAGGACCTGCTGCGCTGTCGCAGCGAGTTCCGGTCGCTTGTGCAGCCCCGGGATCAGGTCGGCGACCGCGACGTAGATCATGCTCGCCGCCGCCAGCGCGAGCAGCGTGTTGACCCATTCCCCCACCATTTGCAGCGCAAAGTAGGCGCCGACCGCCCCGACGACCATCATCAGGCTGGACAGCAGATTGAGCATGAACGCGCGCGCCTTCGTGTAGCCGGAGTGCAGCAGGATCAGGAAATCGCCGACCTCCTGCGGGATCTCGTGCGCAATCACCGCAGTCGCCGTGACCAGCCCGAGTGCGGTGCTTTCCATGAACGCCGCGGCGATCAGCACGCCGTCGACGAAGTTGTGGAAGCTGTCGCCGACCATGATCATCAGCCCGCTGCGACCGTGGTCGTGCTGCGGCTGCGCGGGCACGTGCGCGCCCTCGTGCGAGCCGTGCGCTTCGCAGTCCTCCACGTGGCAATGGCGCCAGAGCACGAGCTTTTCGAGGACGAAGAACGCGAGGATCCCGCCGAGCACCGTGGCCGCCGTGCCCTGAATGTTGGTCGAGTTTCCGAAGGCGTGCGGCAACACCTCGAGGAACGCCGCGCCGAGCAGCGCGCCGATCGCGAAGCTGATCAGCGAGCTCACCCAGTGCGCCCGCGTCGCGAACGAGACCAGTGCGGCGAGCGCAACCGACAGCAGACCGCCGATCAGGCTCGCCGCGGAGATGTACACCAGAGTCATCGGTCGATCCAGATGAGGCTCGCGAACCGCCCCGTCGTCTGCTCGCGGCGATAAGAGTAGAAACGCGCGGAGTCGGTGTAGGTGCAGAAGCCGCCGCCGTACACCCCGGTCACTCCGGCCACCGCGAGTCGCCGCCGCACGAGCGCATACAGATCAGCCAGGTACTTGCCGTTTCCGCGTGGCTCGAACGCCACGGCATGTGCGGCGTCCGGCACCACGAACGCATCGTACACGTCGCGGCCCACCTCGTAGGCCCGCGGTCCGATGCCGGGACCGAGCCATGCGATCACCTCGCCCCGCGGCACCGCCATATGCGCGAGCGTCGCCTCGATCACGCCGCCCGCGAGCCCGCGCCATCCGGCATGCGCGACGCCTACGACGCCGCCGTTCCGGTGCGCAAGCAACACCGGGACACAGTCGGCGGTCAAAACCGCGCACACGCTGTCCCGCGTGCGCGCAACGGCGCCATCGGCACGCGGGAGCGCACCCGCGCACTCGGCGTCGACGACCGCGGCGCCGTGGACCTGCTGCAGCCAAACCGGATCCGCCGGGAGGCGGCTCCGCAGGATCTCGCGGTTGTGCGCCACCGCCGCGGGGTCGTCGCCGACGCGGGTGCCCAGATTCAAGGCGGCGAAGGGGCCGCGGCTGTCGCCACCGGCGCGTGTCGTCACCAGGGCGCGAACCGCCGGCGGGGCGGGCCAGTCCGGAACGATCCAGTCGTGCGGCGTCCCGGCCGTCACCGCAGGCTCGCGATCAGCGCGCGCAGGTCCGCGGGCAACGGTGACTCCCATTCGCACCGGGCCCGCGTCACCGGATGCGCCAGCCCGAGGCGCGCGGCATGCAGGGCCTGCCGCGGGAAGTCCGCGAGCGTGTCGGAGGCGCTGCGTCGCTGGCCGTAAGTCGGATCGCCGACGAGCGGATGACCGATTGCGCGCATGTGCACCCGGATCTGGTGCGTGCGGCCGGTCTCGAGGGTCACTGCCAGCAGCGTCGCGACGTCGAATCGCTCGCTCACCCGATAGCGCGTGCGCGCGTCGCGACCCTGCGCGGTCACCGCCATGCGCGTGCGCGCGACTGGATGCCGGCCGATCGGGGCATCGATCGTCCCGTCGCCGGCGACGCGGCCGTGGACGAGCGCGAGGTACTCACGCTTCACCGTGCGGGCGGCGAGCTGGCGGACGAGATCGGTGTGCGCCTCGATCGTCTTCGCGACCACCAGCAGCCCGCTCGTCTCCTTGTCGAGACGATGGACAATGCCCGCGCGCGGCACGCCCGCGAGCTGCGGCGCGTGGTGCAGCAACGCGTTCAGCATCGTGCCCTGCCGGTTCCCCGCGCCGGGATGCACGACAAGTCCGGCGGGCTTGTCGATTACGACAATCGCGTCGTCCTCGTGGACGACCGCAAGCGGGATCGGCTCGGCGAGCGCAGCCGCGTCCACGGCGCTCGCGACGTCGGCAAGCGCCACCCGCTCGCCACCCCAGACCTTGCGCTTTACGTCGTCGGCGGGGCGGGCATCCAGCAGCACCCGCCCGGCGCGCACCCAGGCCTGCAGCCGGCTGCGGGAGTGCTCCGGAAAGAGGCGGGCGAGCGCCTGATCCAGGCGCAGCCCGGCCAGCTCGCGCGGAATGAACCGCTCGGCGGCGGCGCTATAATCACCCGCATCGCTCCGTCCACCTGCCGCCATGATCCGCATCGCGCTTCGTAGTGTAGCGTTTGTTCTGGCCGTCCTGCTCTCAGGGTGCGGGTGGTTCAGCAACTTGAACACGAGCGAAGACGAAACCGCGACCTGGTCGGCCCAGCGCCTCTACACCGAAGCCAAGGAGGCGATGGGCGAGAGCGACTACTCGAAAGCGGTGAAGTACTTCGAGAAGCTCGAAGCGCGCTACCCGTTCGGGCGCTACGCGCAGCAGGCGCAGCTGGAGATCGCCTACGCGTACTACCGCGACAACGATCCGGCCTCTGCGGTCGCCGCGTGCGACCGCTTCATCAAGCTGCACCCCAACCACCCGAACGTCGACTACGCCTATTACCTCAAGGGCGTCGTCAACTTCTACGAAGATCAGAACCTGCTCTCCCAGTTCGCCGACCAGGACGCGACCGAACGCGACCCCCGGTCGGCGCGCGACTCGTTCGCCGCGTTCAAGGATCTGGCCACGCGCTTCCCCGACAGCAAGTACACGCCCGACGCGATCGCGCGAATGAATTTCCTCGTGAACGCGCTCGCCTCGCACGAGGTGCACGTGGCGCGCTACTACATGAAGCGCGGGGCCTACGTCGCCGCGGCCAACCGCGCGCAGTTCGCGGTGAAGACCTACCCGGAAGCGCCAGCCGTGGAAGAGGCGCTCTACATCATGGTCCAGGCGTACGGACAGATGGGCATGAAGGATCTGAGCGCGGACGCCGAGCGGGTCCTGGTGAAGAACTTCCCGAAGAGCCCGTGGCTGAGCGGCAACTACGCGCGCAGCAACAAGGCCTGGTGGCAGATCTGGAAGTAGCCCGCGGCTGAGCTCTAGCGGACGGAGATCCCCTCGTCCGCGATGTAGTCGCGGATCACGGTCTCGATGTCCGGGTCGGCGGCGAACCCCATCGCGGTTGCGCGCGGCGTCCGGAACCGCACCGGCCATCCCTGCACGATCCGGTCGATCCGCTCGTCCAGCTTGTGCTGCACCCGCGCGGCTACCGCGTCGCCGGCGATCCGGCGCAGCGCCCCCACGCCTTCGCTCACCGTCACCGTGATCCCCGGCAGGTTGAGCACGCGACTCGTGCCCCACGCGGACGAGGCGAGATCGTGGGCATGGACGAACGCGTCGACGACCTTCCGCGGCGAGAGCAGCCAGATCCCGGTGCCCTCCGGCACCGGACACTCGGTGACCACGCCGTTGAGCGGCTCGCGAAAGATGCTGCTCGCGAACGAAGAGGCCGCGAGATTGGGCTTGCCGGGACGCACGACGATCGTCGGCAGCCGCAGGCTGCGGCCATCGAGATAGCCCTTGCGAGTGAAGTCGGTGACCAGGTACTCGCCGATCACCTTCTGCGTGCCGTAGGACGTCTGCGGGTTCGGCGTCGTCGAATCGTCGAGCACCTCGGGCAGAGTCCCGCCGAAGGCGGCGACCGAGCTCGCGAACACGAGGCGGGCAGGCCGCACGAGCCGGCGGCAGGCCTCCAACAGGAAACGCGTCCCGTCCATATTCACGCGGTAGCCGAGATCGAAGTCCGCCTCCGCACCCGCGCTAACCACCGCCGCGAGATGAAACACCGAGGCGGTATCCCGGTCGAGCACCTCGCCGATCAAACCGGGCGCCGAAAGGTCCCCTTTCATGCACACCAGGCGCGGGTCGGCGTTGGGCGGGAATGCGCCGTCCAGAAGCTTGATCTGCGTGATCGGAGCGGCCTTACCGTCCGGCCCCGAAAGCGTGCCGCGCTCGAGCAGCTTGCGCGCGAGTCGGTATCCGATGAACCCGCCCCCGCCGGTAATCAGGACCTTCATCGCTCGCTCTCCCTTGTCCAGGCGACGTCCGACATCGTCCGACGTCTCGCGTCAGGCGCTGGATTCTAGCCGAGCGGCCACCGCTACCGCGACGCGCCGGCGAAAAACGCGGCGACGTCGGAGATTGCCCGGGTACGCGGCATAGGGGGCAGGCTGTCCAGGAGCTGGCGCCCATACGGCTTCGTCAGTACCCGTGGGTCGCACAGCACGAGCACGCCGCGGTCGCGCTCGTCGCGGATGAGGCGGCCGGTGCCCTGCTTGAGCGCAATGGCCGCTTGCGGCACCTGGTATTCCAGGAACGGGTTGCGGCCGTCGCGGCGCAGGTGCTCGAGCCGCGCTGCCAGCACCGGATCGTCGGGCGGCGAGAACGGCAGCTTGTCGATCACGACGACGGAGAGCGCCTCGCCGCGCACGTCCACACCCTCCCAGAACGAAGCGCTCGCCACGAGCACCGCGTTGCCGAGACGGCGGAACCGCTCGAGCAGCTCGCTCCGCGAGCCTTCACCCTGGAGCAGCAGGGGCAGATTCAGCCCGATCGCGTGCAGGCGCTCGGCGAGCCGCCGATGCGCCTGACGCATCGCACGCAGCGACGTGAAGAGCAGAAAGGCCCGGCCGCGGCTCGCGGCAAGCACCGGCACGGCGGCATCGACGACCGCGTCGGTGTGCTCGGCACTGTTCGGCAGCGGCAGCGCCGGCGGCAGGTAGAGCAGCGCATTGGCAGCGTAGTCGAACGGGCTCTCCCAGCTCGCGAAGTCCGCATCCTCCAGGCCGAGCTCGTGCTGGTAGTGGCTGAAATCGCCGCGGACGGCGAGCGTCGCCGACGTGAAGATCCATGCGCGCGGTGCCCCGTCCAGCTGCCGACGAAAAGGCGCGGCGATCGAAAGCGGCGTCATGCGCAGTGCCAGCGACTGCGTGAACGCCTCCACCCACCGCACGACCTCGCCGCCGGTCGCATCCGACCAGCGCTCCAGGCGCTCGCCAAGCTCTGCGGTACGCCGCGCGCAGTTGGCGAGGCCTTCGCTGCGCTCCGCCAGCGCAGCCAGCCCGCGCGCGAGCGTCCCGAGTGCGGAACGCAGGCTCGCGACGGCGTGCACGAACTCGCGATCGTCATCCAGGGCGGCAGCCGGCATGCGCGCCTCCTTGCGGGGCACCGCGAGGCGCAGGTCGCGCGCGGCCTTGTCGGCGCGGCGCGTGAGATCGGGCAGCTCGCGGACGTCGGCTGCGGATGCGAGCGCCTCGGCGAGCGTATCGCGGCACAGGTCGAGGATCTGTCCGGTCGATACCGTCTCGCCGAAGAAGTCGCTTGCGGTTTCGGGAAGCTGATGCGCCTCGTCGAGGACGATCGTGTTGCACGCCGGCAGCAGCTCCGCCGTCCCCTCGTCCTTGAGCATGACGTCCGCGAAGAAGAGGTGGTGGTTCACCACGACGACATCCGCAGCGAGGGCGTCCCGCCGTGCCTGCATGACGAAGCACGCGGCGTAGTCCGGACACTTGCCGCCGAGACAGTTCTCGCGCGTGGACGTGGCGGCCGACCAGGCCGGTGAGTCCTCGGGTACCGAAGCGAGCTCCGCCTTGTCCCCGCTCCGTGTCTGCCGCGCGAACCGCGCGATGGCGTGCAAGTCCCCGACCGCCGCGCGCGAGGGCAGGCGCGCCTCGGCCAGATTGCGCGCGAGGTGATAGTGACAGACGTAGTTCGCGCGCCCCTTCAGGATGGCGGCGGTGACGGGCAGCTCGAGCGCCGCGCGGACCGCGGGCAGGTCGCGATGGAACAGCTGGTCCTGGAGCGTCTTGGTGCCGGTCGAGATGATGACCTTTCCGCCGGCGAGGAGGGCCGGGACCAAATAGGCGACCGTCTTGCCCGTGCCGGTTCCCGCCTCGGCCAGCAGCACTCGCCGCTCGCGGATCGCGCGCCCGACCCGCGCCGCCATCTCGCGCTGCTGCGTGCGTGCCCGATAGTCGGGCAGCGCCCGGCTGAGCGGCCCATCCGGCGCGAAGATCGCGGCGAGTGCGGCGTCGAGATCGGCCGCGCTCAATCGACGACCCTCACGCTCGCCGCGCTCGGGCGTTCGCCCTTGGGGCGGCCCGGCGGGCTCACCGGATCTCGTCGACCCGCACCCAGACGCTCGAGCTGCCGGACCGCGTGCTGCTCGCACCGTAGAGGATGCCCGACTGCGATCCGGCCGCACTCTGGTCGACGCCGCCGAGCGGGAACCACTCTCCGAGCCGGCCGCTCGCAGTCGTCACGATCTGCTGGTAGCTCGCGCTCCCCGGGCCCTGCTGTCCCGGTGTCGCGCGCTGCGGCGCGATGTCCAGGAACACGCGATCGCCGGAAACGCGCGGGATCACGTAAAAGCCGCTCGCGACATTCTGGTAGCTGGTGGTGCTCTGCACGACACTCCCGCCGCCCGGCGTCGGTGTGACGACCGTGCTGCGCACCGGCGCCGACTGCCCGGTCGAGATGTACGCCGGGCTGCCCTCGAGGGCCTGCACCTGGCTCGTCATGCGATCGTCCCCCGTCCCCCGGGAGTCGTAGACGCCAGCGCTGACACCCGACTGCGGCCGCGGTGGCTCGTTCACTCCCACCCGCACGTCACCACCGCTGGCCACGGTGCCGGAGACACCGGCACCGCGCTGCACGAAGCTCCCCGCGGCATCCTGCCGCACGGAGATCATCAGTCGCCGCGGCATCGTGTCCAGGGTCGCCACGACCTGCTTGAGCTGAGCGATGTTCGCGCGGCTCGCACGAATCACGAGCGTGCTCTGCCTGCCGCTCAATCCACCGCCCGGCTCGACGAGCGGAAGCAGCGTCGGGATCATCTGCTCGGCCGTCCGGTACTTGAGCTGGATGACTTCGACCTCGTCCGCCAAGGCATTTCCGAGGAGGCCCAGGGCGAGCAGAAAAATGGCCGACAACTGTTTCATGGAAGCCTCGGGCGCCATTTGGATGGCCCACAGCCTAACGTCCGGCCACCGGAACGGGTGCACGCCCCGGTGCGACGTGCAGGCAGGAGTCCGCACCCGCCGCTGCGGTCATGGAGCACGACGGTGCCGCGCTATGGCTTTACAGGCAGGCCGACGTCTCCTAAAGTACCTGAGATATGCGCCTCAACGCAATGTTTATCCACTCATTCCTGGCCGTCGCCCTTGGTGGTTGCACGACCGGGCCACCCGCTCCGCACAAGCTCCCTGCAGCAAGCGTGGCAGGCGAACCTGCCGACGTGCGCAGCACCGCAGTCGAGGCGAGCGACGCCGCGATCATGGCGGTCTCGCTCGTCGGTACGCCCTATGCCGCGGGGGGCGGGTCGCCCGAGAGCGGTTTCGATTGCTCCGGTCTGGTCGCCTACGTCTTTGCCCGCGCCGCGCAAGCGCGCCTGCCGCGGAACACCTTCGAACTGGCCGGTGCGGGCGCCCCGGTGGCGCCAGGCGAACTGCAGGCGGGCGATCTGGTCTTCTACAACACCCAGCGACGCGCGTTTTCGCATGTCGGGATCTACCTCGGCCAGTCGCGCTTCGTCCATGCCCCGAGCACGGGCGGCGCAGTGCGCATCGAGGACATGGACGTGCGCTATTGGGCCCAGCGGTTCGACGGGGCACGTCGACTCAGCTTCTGAACGCGGTGCGGCCGCGGCGCACGCATTCCGATGCACCGGTGAATTGCAAATGAGAACGATTCGCGTTACTATCCCGGCCGAAGCTTTTCAACCTCGATTCGATCGGGAGCTCTCATGAAGGTCCTCAAGAGCCTGGGTGTTGCAGGATTCCTCGCCGTGCCCCTTCTGCTTGCGCCGGCATTCGCGCAGGAGAGCGTGTTGAACATCTACTCGTCCCGCCACTACCAGACGGACGAGGCGCTGTATGGAAACTTCACGAAGCAGACCGGCGTCAAGATCAACCGGATCGAGGCCTCCGACGACGCGATCATCGAACGCATCCGGAACGAAGGCGCGAAGAGCCCAGCCGACGTGCTCATCACCGTCGACGCGGGCCGCCTGTGGCGCGCCGAGCAGCTCGGTCTGTTCCAGCCGGTGAAGTCCGCCCTGCTGGACAGCCGCGTTCCGGCGAGCTTCCGCGACCCGAGCGGCCAGTGGTTCGGCTTCTCGCTGCGCGCGCGCGTGATCGCCTACGACAAGACCAAGGTCAAGCCCGGCGATATCGCGACCTACGAGGATCTCGCCGACCCGCGGTGGAGAGGCAAGATCTGCACGCGCTCGAGCGCACATGTCTACAACCTCTCCCTCATGGGCGCGATGATCGACCACCTGGGCGAGGGGAAGGCGGAGGCCTGGGCGCGCGGCGTGAAGGCCAACCTCGCGCACGACCCGAAGGGCGGCGACACCGATCAGCTCAAGGCCGTCGCCGCGGGCGAGTGCGAGCTCGCGCTCGTGAACACGTACTACTGGGCCCGGCTTGCGCGGTCGGCGAAGCCCGAGGACAAGGCGCTCGTGGACAAGGTCGGCATCGTCTTCCCGAACCAGTCGACCTGGGGAGCGCACGTGAACATCTCGGGTGCCGGCGTGCTGAAGAACGCGCCCCACCGCGACGCCGCCATCAAGTTCCTCGAGTACCTCGCGAGCGACGAGGCGCAGCGCTACTTCGCCGACGGCAACAACGAATGGCCCGTGGTGGCGTCCGTGCAGGTCGCCAATCCCGTCCTCGCCCCTGTCGCGCAGATCAAGGTCGACGTGATCAACGTCGCGGTGCTCGGCCGCAACCAGCCGACGTCGCAGAAGGTCTTCGACCGGGTCGTCTGGAAGTAGCCGCCGACGTCAGCCCGCCGCGCGCATGATGCGGCGGGAGACGAACACGAGCGGCAGCAGACCGACAGCCACGATCAGGAGCGACGGGATCGCCGCCTCGGCGAGCCGTTCGTCTTTCGTGAGGTGGTAGGCCGCCACCGCCAGCGTGTCGAAGTTGAACGGCCGGAGCGCGAACGTGGCCGGAAGCTCCTTCATCGTGTCGACGAACACGAGCAGGCCCGCGGTCAGGAGGCTGGAGCTGAGCAGCGGCGCGTGCACGCGACGCAATGTCGCGGCGGGGCCAAGCCCCAGGCTGCGGGCCGCGTCGTCCATGCTCGGCGTGACTTTCCCGAGCCCGGCCTCGACGGTCTGCAGCGCCACCGCGAGAAAGCGTACGAGGTACGCATACACCAGCGCCGCGATGGTGCCGGTGAACATGAGTCCGATATCGAGGCCGGACACCTGCTGCAGCCACGCCGCCAGCGCATTGTCGAGCTTGCCGAGCGGCACCATGATTCCCACCGCGATCACCGCACCGGGGATTGCGTAGCCGAGCGAGGCGACCCGGTTCGCGCCGGCGACGAGCGGGCTGCGCGAGAGCCGTCCCGCGTACGCCAGGACCACGGCGATCGTCACCGCCAGCACCGCCGTGATGCCCGCCGCGCTCGTGCTGTTCGCCACGAGCGCGAGCATGTGCGCGTCCCACCGCGCGTCGGCATCGACGATCGCCAGCCTCAGCAGGATCGCGGCGGGGAGCAGGAACCCGAACACCACGGGCGCGCCACAGGCCGCCATCGCCAGCAACGCCGCGGCTCCGCGTAGGCGCTGCGGCGGTTGGGGCTTGCGCGCGGTGGTATTGTGGTATCGCGCTGCGCCGCGGTTCATGCGCTCGAGCGCGACGACAACGAGCACGAAGCCGAGCAGACAGGTCGCGAGCTGATTGGCCGCGACGATGTCACCCATCGACAGCCAGGCCTTGAAGATCCCGGTCGTAAACGTCTCCACGGCGAAGTAGGAGACGACCCCGAAGTCCGCCAGCGTCTCCATCAGCGCGAGCGCCGTCCCGCCGGCGATGGCGGGCCGCGCCAGCGGGAGCGCGACGCGGAAGAAGGTCCCCCAGGCGCCGAGACCGGCGAGACGCCCGGCCTCGAGCGCGCTCCGCGACTGCTCGAGAAAGGCGGTGCGTGCGAGGAGGTATACGTACGGGTAGAGCGCGAACGAGAACATCGTCGCCGCGCCGTACAGCGACCGGATCTCCGGGAACCAGTATTCGCGCGCCTGCCAGCCGGTTGCCGCGCGGAGCGCCGACTGGACCGGTCCGCTGAACTGCAGCCAGTCGGTGTACCCATAGGCCATCACGTACGCCGGCATCGCGAGCGGCAGGATCAACGCCCATTCGAGCACCCGCTGCCCGGGAAACCGGTATGCCGTGACGAGCCACGCCGACAGGACGCCGATCGATACCACCCCCCAGGCGACGCCCAGGAGCAGGAACGCCGTGTTTGCGACGTACCCGGGGAGCACCGTGGACGCAAGGTGCACCCACGTGGCTTCGCCGGGCGTGAAGACGTTCCCGACGACGGCCAGGAGGGGCGCGATGATGAGCGCGGCCACTGCGAGCGCGCTCCAGCCAAGCGCGCCGAGCGGGCGCGAATGCCACGCTTTCAGCGCGTCGCTCCCTGTCGGCACCTCTGCGGACTGCAGACCGTTCGTCATCGGACGTGACCCTCTCGCACGATACCAACAAGAATGATTCTTGTTTCCATCGACGCGGGTCGCTCTATAATCTATTCCGCATGGATTCCGGCCCGCTTCTGGAGCTGCGCGAGGTGCATCAGGCCTACGACGACCTCGAGGTCGTCAAGGGACTGTCGTTCACCCTCGCCCGCGGCGCCATCGGCTGCCTGCTCGGCCAGAGCGGCTGCGGGAAGACGACCGCGCTGCGGTGCATCGCCGGCTTCGAGCCGGTGACTCGCGGCGAGATCCGCCTCGCCGGTGCGCGCGTGTCGGCTGCGGGCCTGACGGTGCCGCCCGAAAAGCGCCGCGTCGGCATGGTGTTCCAGGACTACGCGCTCTTCCCGCACCTCACCGTCGCGGAGAACGTCGCCTTCGGTTTGCACGGCGTCGCACGCGGCGCGCGCGCCCGGCGCGTCGCCGGCCTGGTCGAGGCGGTCGGGCTCGGCGGGCACGCGCACAAGTATCCGCACGAGCTCTCGGGCGGCCAGCAGCAGCGCGTCGCCCTCGCGCGGGCCCTCGCACCGGAACCGGAGCTGCTGCTGCTCGACGAGCCGTTCTCGAACCTCGACGTGGAGATGCGCGAGCGGCTGGGTGCGGACGTGCGCGAGATCATCAAGCGCACGCAGACCACCGCGGTGCTCGTCACGCACGACCAGCAGGAGGCGTTCGCGATCGCCGACGAGATCGGGATCATGGACGCGGGCCGGATCGTGCAGTGGGACTCCGCCTACAACCTCTACCACCGCCCGGCGAGCCGCTTCATCGCGGACTTCGTCGGACAGGGGGTGTTCCTGCCCGGGAACGTGCGCAGCTCGCGCGCGGTCGACATCGAGCTCGGTACGCTCGCGGGCGAGATTCCGCAAATGTGCGAGATCGGTTGCGACCGGTGCGGCAAGGGCTGCCAGGTCGAGGTGCTGCTGCGCCCGGACGACGTCGTCCACGACGACGCCAGCGCGCTGCGGGCCGAGGTGGTGCAGAAGGCGTTCCGCGGGGCGGAAATTCTGTACACGCTCAAGCTGACGAGCGGCCGCAAGGTGCTCGCGCTCGTGCCGAGCCATCACAACCACGCCATCGGCGAGCGCATCGGCATTCGCCTCGACGTCGACCACGTGGTGGCATTCGCGCCGCAAGGGCCCTGAGGCGCGGCGCGCCCGAGCCTCACCCCTCGCCGCGCAGCTCGAACAGCACCGGCACGTCGACCGAGAACTCGCGGCTGCGCAGCGCGGGCGGCAGCGGCGTGAGGGCGGCGGCCTTGCGGAGCATCTCCACGGCCTGCTGATCGAGCGGGGCGTGGCCGCTCGACCGCCGCACCAGCGCCGCAGCGATCGAACCGTCCGCGTCGAAGGCGAGCCGTACCGTCACTCGCCCCTGCCAGCCACGCTCGACGGCGCTCTCGGGATAGAGCCGGTGACGCTTCGCGGCGCCGATGAGCGCGAGCCGGTACTGCGCGAGCGAACCGAGATCCAATGCGTCGTCGCCGGGGCGTGGCGCAAGCGTCGGCTCGCCCTGCCCGGACGCGCCTGCAGTGCTCGCGGCGGGCGTGAGCGCCGCCTGCTCCGGCGGGCGCGTCGGCGCGGGGGCCGTCTCAAGCGCCTCGGGCGCAACGGCCGACGCGTGATCCCGCCGATCAGCGCGCGGCGTCGGCTTCGTCCGCGCTGGCTCGGGCGCCCGCGCCGTCGCCGGGCGCGCCCGCGTCTCGGGTTCCGCAGCCGGGGCAGCGGGTGCACCGCTCGCCGGCGTCCCGGGCTCGAGCCGCGCATTGAGCAGCGCGGTCGCCGGCGTCGGCGAGTACGTCCAGAGATCAGGCAGACCGGCGATCACCGCGACGTGAAAGGCCACCGACGCCGCGACGGCCCAGGCGAGCGGACTCGACGCGCCTCCCGCACCCGAGCTGCCGAGATTGGCGAGCGCTGGCGTCATCGTTCAGCGCTCGGGAATCGAGTCGAGCTCCGCGAGCCAGGCCGTGGCCTCGCCGTCGCTCGGTGCGCGCCAGTCGCTGCGCGGTGAGAGCGACCCCCCGGAGCCGACCTTGGGCGCGTTCGGAAGCGCGCTGCGCTTGTACTGCGAGAGCTGGAAGAAGCGCTTCAGAAACACGGCGAGCCAGCGCTTGATTTCGCCGATCGAGTAGCTCCCGCGTCGTGCCGCGGCGCTGTCCGGCCAGCTTCCCCGCGCCGCGTCGCGCCAGGCGTTCCACGCGAGAAAGGCGACCTTGCGCGGCGAATAGCCGAACCGAAGCGTGTAGTACAAGTGGAAGTCCTGCAGCTCGTAGGGTCCCACCACGCTCTCCGAGGTCTGGGCGGGCTGCCCGTTTTCGTGGCCCGGCACCAGCTCCGGGCTGATCTCGGTGTCCAGCACCTCGACCAGCACCTGGCTCGCCTGGGCGCCGAGCTGCTGCGCGCCAGCCACGTGGCGGACGAGGTACTGGATCAGCGTCTTCGGCACGCTCGCGTTGACGTGATAGTGGGCCATGTGGTCGCCCACGCCGTAGGTGCTCCAGCCGAGCGCGATCTCCGAGAGATCGCTCGTCCCGATCACCGGGGCGTTGTGCAGATTCGCGAGCCGGAACAGATGGCTCGTGCGCTCCCCCGCCTGCACGTTCTCGAAGGTGATGTCGTACACCTTCTCGCCGCGCGCGTAGGGGTGACCGAGGTCCTTGAGCATCTGCATGCAGCTCGGGCGGATGTCGATCTCGTGCGCGCTGGCGCCCACGGCCTGCATGAGTCGCCGCGCCTGGGACAGCGTGCGCTCGGTGGTCGCGAAGCCCGGCATCGTGTACGCCAGGATGTTCGCGCGCGGCAGCCCCATCACGTCCATCGCGCGCGCGCATACGATCAGCGCCTGCGTCGAGTCGAGCCCGCCCGACACGCCGATCACGACCTGCGCCGCGCCCATCGCCTTGAGGCGCTTCACGAGGCCGTGCACCTGGATGTCGTACACCTCCTGGCAGCGCGCGTCGCGCGTCGCCGGGTCGGAGGGCACGTACGGGAAACGCTCGTAGGTCCGCTCGAGCGCAAGCTCGTCGTCGGCCGGCAGCTCAAGCTCGAAGCCGACCGAGCGGAAGCGCGCGACTTCTTGCGCATGGCGCCGCGCGGACTCGCCGAAGCTGTTCTGGCGCATGCGGTCCTGCGCGATGCGGTCGAGGTCGACATCGGCGGTGATCAGGTGCGACCGATAAGTGAACCGCGCCGACTCCGCGAGCAGTGTCCCGTTCTCGTAGACGAAGCCGTGACCGTCCCAGGCGAGGTCGGTCGTGGACTCGCCGAACCCCGCCGCGCTGTAGAGGTACGCCGCGAGGCAGCGCGCGGACTGGTTCGCGCCGAGCTGGCGCCGGTAGTCGTCCTTGCCGACGGTGACGTTGGACGCGGACAGGTTGACGAGCACGGTCGCGCCCGCAAGCGCCGCGTACGACGACGGCGGGATCGGCGTCCACAGGTCCTCGCAGATCTCGGCGTGGAGCGCGAGCAGCGGCTGGTTCGTCGCGCGGAAGACCAGCGCGCCGAACGGCACGTCGCGGCTCCCCGCGACGTCGATCGTCGCGCGCAGGCCCGCCTCGCCCGGCGTGAATTGTCGCAGCTCGTAGAACTCGCGGTAGTTCGGCAGATAAGTCTTCGGCGTGACCCCGAGCACCCGGCCGCGATGAATCACCACCGCGCAGTTGTACAGCCGAGCGTCGATCGCCAGCGGCGCACCGACGATCGCCAGCACGCCGACCTCGCGCGACGCGGCAACCACCTGCTCCAGCGCGTGACCGGTGGCATCGAGCAGCGCCTGCTGGTGGAACAGGTCCTCGCAGGAGTACGCGGAGAGCCCGAGCTCGGGAAACACGGCAATGACCGCCTTGCGGTCGACCACCTGCCGCAGGAGCTCGATCGTGCGCGCCGCGTTGAACGCCGGGTCGGCCACGCGCACCTCGGGAATGCACACCGCGACGCGCGCGAAATTGTGACGATAGAGGTTGAAGAACGACACGGCGTTGGGCCTTGACGCTATTTTGCCCTACCCGGGGCAGCGCCGCGCCGACGCCGATTGGCTACACTGGGCCCGGTATGTGGCGCCCGCCCCAGCGCATCAAGTGGAAGCCCTCGCCGGGCCGCTGGCCGACGCGCGAGGAGGCCGCGCGGTCGCTGTTGTTCAGCCCCGTCGCGGTCGGGCGGATGCAGCTCGAGAGCCGCACCTGGGTGCCGGCCATGGTGCCCTGGCGCGCGACCGAGGAAGGCTTCGTCACCGACGAGAACATCGAATGGTACGAGCGCTTCGCGCGCGGCAAGCCGGGTGCGATCGTCGTCGAGGCGACCGGGATCCGCGACATCCCGAGCGGCCCTCTGCTCCGCATCGGCCACGACCGCTTCGTGCCCGGGCTGGCGGAGCTCGTGCAGGCGGTCCGGCGCGCGAGCGCGGGACGCACCCGCGTGCTGATCCAGATCATCGACTTCCTCGCCATCCGCCGTCGGCCCGATCCGGAGAAGTTCTTCGCGCGCTTCCTCGAGATCCAGCCGTGGCACCGGGAGCGGCTCGGCGCGGAAAGCTGGCCCGAGGACCTCGTCCGGCGGCATCTCGCGCAGCTCCCCGACGACGAGCTCGCGCGCGTGCTCGAGACGCGCGAGCTCGAGGCCCTGCGCTTCGGCCAGCGCGAGCGCGTGACCGACACGGAGCTGCCGCACATCCGCGCGCTGCCGCAGGTGCTGCCGGACCTGTTCGCGCAGGCGGCCCGCCGCGCGCGCGAGGCGGGCTTCGACGGCGTCGAGCTGCACTACGCGCATGCCTACACGATGGCCTCGTTCCTCTCGCGCCTGAACGACCGCACCGACGGGTATGGCGGCGCGCGCGAGCACCGCGTGCGGCTGCCCCTGGAGGTGTATCGGCGCGTGCGCGATACCGTCGGGGCGGACTACACGGTCGGCTGCCGGTACCTGAGCGAGGACTGCGTGGACGGCGGCAACACGGTCGAGGACACCGCCTGGTTCGGCGTCGAGTTCGCGCGCGCCGGCATGGATTTCCTCTCGCTCTCGCGCGGCGGCAAGTTCGAGGACGCAAGACAGCCGGCGATCGGCTGGTCCGCGTATCCGTACACCGGCCCGAGCGGCTACGAATGCATGCCGCAATACGTGTCCGACGAGCGCGGGCCCTTCGGCCGGAACGTCGCGCCGACCGCGAGCATTCATGCAGCGGTGCGCGCCGCGGGCCTAGCGACCCCGGTGATCGTCACCGGCGGCATGCACGGCTTCGAGCAGGCCGAAGCGCTGCTGCGCGCGGGCCGCGCCGACGTGATCGGCTTCGCGCGCCAGAGCCTCGCCGACCCCGACTGGTTCGAGAAGGTCCGACTGGGGCACGGCGACGCGGCGCGCATCTGCGAATACACCAACTACTGCGAGGCGCTCGACCAGAAGCACCAGCAGGTCACGTGCCAGCTCTGGGACCGCGCAGGACTCGACGAGCCCGGGGTGCGCAAGACCAATGACGGCAAGCGTCGGCTCGTGCCACCCCTGTGGCGACCGCCGGAGGCGTAACCGCTGCGGCTCGCCGCCGAAGGTGGCGAATGCCCGGTGCGCAACGGCCCTGCACCCGGCATAATCGCCGCGAGGACATCACGAAGGGAGCCTCGCCATGAAGATCCGGACCATTTCGCTGGTCGTCGCGATGGCCGCCTGCCTTGCGGGACCCGCATCCGCCCAGGCCCCCGCACCGGCGGCGGGCGATAACTTCACGCGCTGGGAAGGCCGCTGGTACGAGGTCGCGCGACTCGCCAACTGGCCCCAACGGAACTGCGGACCGGAGGTGGCGGCGACTTTTCTGCGGCGCACGGACGGCGACATCTCGGTGATCCACCAGTGCCGCAAGACCGACGGCAGCTGGGGGGTGGCCATCGGCGAGGGGCGCTTCGAGCAGGACGCGCCGGCGCGGACCCTAGGCGTGCGCTTCACGTCCCTCTGGTACACCGCCCCGCCGTTCACGTGGGGCGACTACTACGCCCTCGCTCTCGACCTCAACGCCCGCTACGTGATCTTCGGCTCCACCGATCGCGATCACCTCTGGATCCTCTCGCAGACGCGCACGATCGACGACGACGTCTACCAGCGTGCCGTCGCGCAGGCCGCGGCGCTCGGATACGACACCGCGAAGCTCGTCCGCGCCGGGAAGTAGCGCCGCGGCGGCGCCGGCTAGCCGTCCACGTACGCGACCGCCTCGATCTCCACGGTGAGGCGGGGATCGACGAGCGCGCTCACCTCGACCAGCGTCGATGCCGGCCGGTGCGCCCCGAAGTACTCGATGCGGAGCGGGTTGATCGCGCCGCGTTCCGAGATGTCGGTCATGAAAATGGTGACCTTGACCACGTGCCGCGGTTCCGCGCCGACCTGACGCAGACAGGCATCGACGCTCGCCAGCGCGACCCTGAACTGCGCGACGGTACCCGGCGGCACCGACCCGTCGGCGGCCACGCCGACCGCACCGGAGACCCAGACGTGTTGGTCCGCCCGCACGACATGGCAGTAGTGGCTGTAGGGCTGCGGTTGCCCCGGCACGATGTGACGCTCGATCATCCCGATCCCTCCCGTTGACGTTTCGCGGCCGCTGCAAGGGCGCGCCGGAGCGCATCGTGCGCGCGCACGCGCAGCGCGAACTCTCTCTCCACCGTTGCGACGCGCAGACGGATGAGCTCCACGAGCGTCCGCTTGTCCTCCGCGGCCCACTTCCGCAGGCCCTCGATCTGCCCGATGATCGGCGCGAAGCCCGTGAGACTGCGTTGCTCGGACGCGGACCAGCGTTCGCCCGCGACGCCGAGCGCCCCTGCGACCTGGCGCGTGACGCGCGCGAGCGCCACCCGACGCTCGGCGACACCCTCCCGCGCGATCAGTGCGGTGGCGCCCGCCGTCAGATCGTCGAGCCAGCGCTCCTCGAAGAGCCCGTCGGCGGTCTCCCCGGGCAACTCGAGATGGACGTCCGCCGCCCCGAGCGTGCGCAGCGCGGCGATCGGCACGCGGTAGCGCCTGTCGGCACGCAGGCGCGCGAATTCACGATCGGCCAACCGGCGCTCGGCCGCGCCGACCGAGCGGAACCCGAGCCGGTAGTAGAACCAGTAGGCGCCGCTCGCGAGCGCTTCGTCGTTCCCGTCGCCGAGCTGGTACGGGTTGATGATGAACCGCGTGCAGCCGGCGATCGTGTGAATCATCCGGAGATACTGCTGGAACACGAACGCCGCCTCGGCGCCGCGGAAGTCCGGGAAGATGTTGACGCCGGTGTTGGCCTGGCGGAACAGCGGCGTGAACCCGCCGTACCCCATCGGCCGGCCGTTGGCGAGGAACAGGAAGCCGTAGTTGACCTCGAGCACCGCGCGTGCCGGCGCGCCGACGCCGACCACCGCGATCTGTACGCCCTCGCCCAGGTCCGCGAGGTAGCACTCGCGCTCGTTCGCCTGCTCGACCGGGTAGACGCCGCGCGTGCGGGCGAAGAGTGCCGCGCGCCACACGTCCAGGATCCGGCGTGCGGCACGCGGCGCGAGCAGCTCCATCCGCTCGAGCGGACGGGCGATCTCCGCCTTCGAGTCCATCGCGGGGCGTCGCATGCCGTTGCGAAAGGCGATACCGGTTCCGCGCAGCGCGTTGCGAGTGATCGCGCCGCGGCCCTCCCCGATCCGCCAGACGAGCGGGACCTCGGCGCATTCGTAGGCGAGGCTCCATTGCGCGGGCGCGAGGCCGGCGCCGCGCTCCTGTCGCACGAGCCAGGCGAGGTCCGAGTGCGGGTATGCGCCTTTCGCGCGGCGGATCCAGCCGGTGATTCCCGACCGGCTGTCGTCGAACGCGTCCTCCTCGACGCGCGCGAGCAGCGGCATCAAGAGCGGGTCGAGGCGGTCGGGCGCCTCGTAGGCCCGCCAGTCGATCTCAACGTCGTCGGGGAAGCGCAGCGCCAGCCAGCGCGCCGCCGCATACGTGAAGGCGTGCCGCACGACCGTCCCGGCGAGCCCGCTGTCGTCGAGCGTCGCCCGCTCGCGGCGCGGCAGGCGGGCAACACGCGCTCCGAATCCTTCCGCGAGGGCGCTCGCCGCACGGTACACCGCGCGATCGTCCGGGAACGCGCTCAGGAAGCACGCCGCCCGGTGCAGCACCAGCACGTCGCGCGCGGTGTGCACCGTGCGCCCCCGCAGAGCGACAAGCAACGCACGCTTGCGCGTCGCCGCGCCGGCCGTGAAATCCGCGCGCAGCCGCTCGAGCTCCGCCAGGAGCGAGCGGGTCGGCGCGACGATCTTGGCGGGCGGCATCGAGCCCCTTCTCCGGGCTCGGCGACGGCGCCGGCAGGCCGGGGTGGCGGGATGCTAACCTCTTCTCCGCACCGGCTGGGGTCGACCGCCGGCCATTCACCGGGAGGACGCGATGAAAGCAGTGGTGTTCACGGGCGATCGCGAGCTGGCGTTCATGGAGTTCCCCGACCCGACGCCCGGACCGGGCGAGGTCGTGCTGGCGATCAAGGCGTCCGGTATGTGCGGCAGCGATCTCAAGTTCTACCGCGCCTCGAAGACCGGCGGAACCTCGGCCCTCGGCCTGGGCAAGCTCTCGGGACCGGTGATCGCAGGCCACGAGCCCTGCGGGGTCGTCGCAGCGGTGGGCCCCGGCGTGAACGAGCGCCAGGCCAAGGTCGGCGACCGCGTCATGTGCCATCACTACAAGGGCTGCGGCGTCTGTCACCACTGCCGCGTCGGGTGGTCGCAGCTCTGCGTCGAGGGCATCGTCGTGTACGGCGTGACCGGGCACGGCGCGCATGCCCCGTGGATGAAAGCGCCCGCGAGCACGCTCGTGCCGCTGCCCGACGAGCTCTCGTTCGAGACCGGTGCCGCGATCTCGTGCGGAACCGGAACCGCGTATGGCGCGCTGCGGCGCATGCAGACCTCGGGGCGGGAAACGATCGCCATCTTCGGCCAGGGCCCGGTTGGCCTGTCGGCGACGCAGCTCGCCGCGGCCATGGGCGCGCGGGTGATCGCGCTCGACGTGAGTCCGGAGCGCCTCGAGCGTGCCCGGGAATTCGGTGCGGCCGAAACGATCAACCCCAAGTCCGACGACCCGGTCGCCGCGATCAAGCAGCTCACGCACGGGCTGGGTGCCGAGCTGACGCTCGAGACGTCGGGCGCGCCGACCGCGCGCCAGCAGGCCGTGCGGAGCACCAAGACGTGGGGGACCTGCTGCTATGTCGGCGAGGGCGACACAGTCACCCTTGAGGTGAGCCCCGACATGCTGCGCCGGCAGCTGACGCTCATCGCGTCGTGGACCTTCTCGACCGTGATCCAGGCGGAATGCGCGCGGTTCGTCGCCGACCGGAAGATCGACGTCGACCACCTCTTCACGGACCGGTGGAAACTCGACCAGGCGCGCGAGGCGTATCAGAAGTTCGACCAGCAGACCGCCGGAAAGGGCGTGTTCCTGATGTAGCCGGGGGCGCCCGACCGGGCGCCCCGCGGAATTTCAGTCGTCGTCGTCCCGACCATGACGCGAGCCGTCGTGCCGCGTTTTGCGGCAGACAAAGTTCGCCGCGTCGTTCGTGTCGCCGCTGCCCTTGTACACCGCCACCCGGGGATAAAGGCAGAGCGGCCGGGTCTTGTCGACGACGCCGATGTCTCCTCCTAGCGCGTCAGGCCGGCGGAACTCTCGAGCGCCGGCAATTTGTTGACTTGTTCGTCCGCTGCAGGATCCAAGCGCGCCTTGCGGCACGCGCTGCGTCCTGGGAGCGGCGGATGATTCTCGACCGAGCGAGGGGCGAGGACAACTGCCGATAGGGCACAACCTGCTATTCCGGATCGGTATCCGGCGCGCCGCGGCGTGCGCGCCCTCAGCGCGCGCCCGGCACCTTGCGCGTCTGCATGAACGCCTCGAACGCCTCGCCGCGCATCGACGCGTAGACCTCGAGGTTCGACAGGCCGACGGTGCGCGCGAACTTCTCCAGCACGAAGAAGTTCACGCCGTAGCGGACGAGGCCGATCCAGTCGCGGCGTTGCACGAGGGACTGCTCCTCGGGGGTGAGACCGGCCTGGGCCATCAGCGCACGCTCGTCCTTGCGGAACAGCTCGCGATGCGCGGGCTGGCGCAAATCCCAAAGAAACCGGTTCAGACGCAGCGTGCGGACGCCGGTCCGGACGTCGAAAGGATACGTTCCCGGCAGCGCGTCGATGCCCTCGATCTGCGGATTCATCGTCGTCGCCGCTTTCCTAGGCGGCCGCACGCACCCGCGCGTGCGCCGGCTCTTCGTACACCACCACGGTCATCGCGGTCGTGGTCGCGAGGTAGTAGTTCTGGTGCAGCTTGCGGATGTCGTCGCTCAGCGCGCCACGCATCGCGAGCCACATGATCTGCTCGACGCTCTCGGCCCCGCCGAGGCGCGCGAAGTCGGCGTGCTTCATCCGCGTCAACTGTGCCGGATCACGCTCGATCAGGTCGAGGAACTGCATGTCCCAGTCGGTGTTGTTGAACCCGGTCCGCTCGCCGTGCACCTGGTGCGACAGGCCGCCGGTGCCGACGATCACGACGTCGAGGTCCTCGGGATACGACATCACCGCGCGGCGCACCGCCTGACCGAGCTTGTAGCAGCGTGCGGCGGTCGGCAGCGGGTACTGCAGCACGTTCACCGCGATCGGCACCAGCGCGCCGGGCCAGTCGGGCGCGTGCGGCCACATGAGCCCGAGCGGCGAGTTCACGCCGTGGTCGAGCGCGCGATCCTGGAACGTCGCGATGTCGAACTCGTCGTTGACGAGCGACTCCGCCAGATGCGCAGCGAGCGCGGGATGGCCCTTGATCCGCGGCAGCGGCCGCTTCCCCGCCCCTTCGTCGGCGATCTCGTACTCGGCGCCCACGCCCAGCGCGAACGTCGGGTACAGGTCGAAGAAGAAGCTCGTGACGTGATCGTTGTAGAAGAACACGAGCGCGTCGGGCGCGCGCTCGGCGAGCCACGCCGCCACCGGCTCGTAGCCCTTGAAGAGCGGCGCCCAGGCCGGATCGTTCTGCTTGCCCTTGTCGTACGCCACCCCGATGGTGGGGACGTGCGACGTGCCGATGCCACCGATGATCCGCGCCATTCAGGCCTCCTGCGCCGCACGCGGCGCGCGCTCGAGGCACCGCAGCAGTCGATCCGCATAGTCGCGCCAGTTGGCGTCCTTCGCAATGTCGCCGAGCCCCGCCTCGCTCTTCAGCCCGGCCACCCAGTCCTGTCGCTCGGCCGTCGCGGCGGCCATGTGCGGCTCGAGCCCCGCCTCGCGCACCGTGACGGCCGCCTCGCGCATCTCCTCCGCCCGGCGCTTGCCGTGCTGTGCAACGCGGCTGAACAGATACGAGCCCTGCTGCTCCCAGTCGAGCGTGGGAAAGGTCTCCTGCAGCGACGCGAGCACCTGCGCCTCGACGCCATACCGGCGCGCGGTCGTAAAGCTCTCGACGACGATCGCCTCCAGGCCCTTGATCATCACGCTACGGCACATCTTTATCGCGGAAGCGACGCCCACGCGGTCGGCTACCACCTCCATGCTGAAATCGAGCGGCGCAAGCAGCGCCTGCAGCGCCCGCGCATGGACCCCGCCGAGGAGCATCGGCACCTTGATGCCGTACGGCGGCACGGAGGTCATGACCGCGGACTCGACGAAGCGCCCGCCCGCGCCGTCGATCAGCCGGCTCGCGTCGGCCTTCGTCCCCGGCGAGGCCGAGTTGAGATCGACGAACCAGGTCCCCGGGCGGATCGACCGCGCGGCCTCCGCCGCCACGGCATGGGCCTGCGACGCGGTGACCGCCGAGATCACCATGTCGGCCCGCTCGAGCAGGGCCGCGAGCGAGGGCATGGCGTCGACGCCGGCGCCGGTCGCGTGCGCGCGCATCGCCGGGGCGGCGGCGGGATCGCGCAGCAGGCGATCCCACGTCCCGACCCATGCGACCCTGCGCTCGACGAGCGCCCGGCCGAGAATTTTTCCCACCTCGCCGTAGCCGACGAGGCCGATTCGGAGCGGGTTGAGGTCGGTCATGATTTCCCCCAGTAGAGCCGCGTCGGATTGTCCACCAGGATCTTCCTCTGCAGCGCCGGGTCGTCGACGATCCGCGCGAAGAGATCGACCAGCTCGCCGTCGTCGGGCATGTCGTTCGGCACGTTCGGATGCGGCCAGTCGGTGCCCCAGAGCACCCGGTCGGGCGCGGTCCCGACGATCGCCCGGGCGATCGGCAGCGCATCGTCGAACGGCCGGCGGCCGAGGGACGACACGCGCTCCGCGCCGGAGATCTTGACGTGGCATCGCTCGTCCTTGAGCAGCGCAAGGAGGTTACGCAGCGGCGTCTGGTCGACGCCGCCCTCCGACTTCACGCGTCCCATGTGGTCGATCACGTAAGGCACCGGCATCCGCTTGAGAAGATCGGCATGGGTCGCGATGTCTTGCGCGTCGAAGTGCAGCTCGACGTGCCAGCCGAGCGCCTTGACCCGATGAACGGTGCGCTCGAAGTATGCCGGGTCGGGCGCCCCGCCCAGATGCTTCACGAAGTTGAACCGCGCCGCACGCACGCCGCCGGCGTGCAGCGCCTCCAGGCCACGGTCGGTGATGTCTTGCGCGACGAGCGCCACCCCGCGGTAGGCACCGCCGCTCGTCGCAATCGCATCGAGCATCGCCGCGTTGTCGGTGCCGTGCGGCGTCGCCTGGACGATCACGGCGCGCGCGAGGCCGAGATGCGCGTGCAGCCGCGCGAGCCGCTCTCTCGGCGCGGGCTCGGACGGCGTGTAAGGCCGGCCTTCCGCGTAGGGAAAGCGCTCCGGCGGGCCGAAGACGTGGCAGTGGGCATCGCACGCGCCGGCCGGTGGCGCGTACTTTGGCTTGCTCGGGTTCGCGACCGGGGGGCGGGCGACCTTGCCTTCTGAGCTCATTGCTTCTCGATCTTCGCCTGCTCGATGACGCGCCCCCATTTCTGGACGTCCGCCGCGAGCAGCTTGCCCAGCTCTTCCGGGGTGCTGGCGCGCGCAGTCACGCCGAGGTCCAGGAGCCGCTTGACGACTTCGGGGGACGCGAGCGCGGTGGCGATCTCCTTGTTCAGTCGGTCGACGATCGCGCGCGGGGTCTTGGCCGGCGCCGCGATCGCGTTCCACGACGTCGCCTGGTAACCGGTGACGCCGCCTTCGGCGACCGTCGGTACGTCGGGCAGCGCCGGGAAGCGCCGGTCGGAGGTGACCGCCAGGATGCGCACGGCGCCTCCCTTCGCCTGGGGAATGACCGGCGCGAGCATCTCGAACGCCACTTGCACGTCATGGCCGCGCAGCGCAGTGATCACCGCCGGGCTGCCCTTGTACGGCACGGTCATCGCGTCGAGAGCGGCCATCGACTTGAACAGCTCCGCGGATAAGTGCTGGGTGCTGCCGATGTTGATGGTCCCGATGCTCAGCTTGCCCGGGTTGGCTTTCGCGAACGCGAGGAGCTCCTGGATCGACCCGATCTTCGAATCCGCGTTGACCACCACCGCGACGTCGAAGAAACCCAGCGTCGACACCGGCGCGAAATCGCGCAGCGTGTCGTAGGGCAACGACTTGAAGAGCGACGCGCTCACCGCGTTGCCGTTCGAAAGCAGGAGCAGCGTGTAGCCGTCGGGCGCCGCCTTGGCGACGGCCTCGGCAGCGATGATGCCGCCGGCGCTCGGGCGATTCTCGACCACGATCTGCTGGCCGAGCTGCTCGGAGAGCTTCTGCGCCACGGTGCGCACGGTGAGGTCGGCAACGCCGCCGGGGCCGAATCCGACGAGCACCCGGATCGGCTTGACGGGGTAGGTCTGGGCGTGGACGCCGGGCGCGGAACCCAGCGTCGCCACCGCGATGAGAGATGCGAGCACTCGTGTGACGCTGACCATTCGCTGCTCCTCGTTCGGAAGATGTCTTCGCTCGCGCCTGCGGCACGACGACTGCGTCGTAGTCTGCCACGACCGCGGCGTCGAGGGTTGCGGCATCTGCACCTCAGGTCCGTCAGCAGGGCCGCGGCCGCGCTGGCATTTTGCGCACGCTCCGGTCAAAATGGAACGGCATCGGAAGGCTAACTGTTATCGCGGGGCGGCATAACGAGGCGGCCTATGGACCTCAAGCAACTCGACTACTTCGTGCACGTCGCCGACGCCAGCAGCTTCTCAAAAGCGGCGCAGCTGCTCTCGGTCGCGCAGCCCGCCCTCAGCCGCCAGATCCGCGCGCTCGAAGTGGAGCTGCGCCAGGCGCTGTTTCTGCGCAACGGGCGCGGGGTGACCCTCACCCCGCCGGGCGCGCGCCTCCTCGCGCACGCGCGCGGCATCCTCCAGCAGGTCGAGCGCGCCCGCGCGGAGCTCGACGAGTCGCGCAACGTGCCGGTCGGCCGCGTGGCGCTCGGCGTGCCGCCGAGCGTGAGCCGGGTGCTGTCCGGGCCGCTGGTCGCCGAGTTCCGCGAGCGCTTCCCGCGCGCGGACATCAGCATCGCCGAAGGCCTGACCGTCCACATCCTCGAGTGGCTGGCGATGGGGCGTGTCGATCTCGGAATCGTCTACAACCCGCCCGCCTCGCCCGCGGTCGAGCTGCAGCCGTTCGTCGAGCAGCAGCTCTACCTCATCGGCCAGGGTCGACGGCGTCCGGGTGACCGCGCGGCGAGCGTCGAGCTGAGACAGATCCCGAAATACCCGCTGATCATCCCGAGCCGGCCGCACACCATCCGCATGCTCGTCGACTCGCGCCTCTCGGCGCTCGACCTCAAACCGACGATCGCGCTCGAGATCGACGGCGTTCGGGCGATCCTCGACCTGGTGCAGCGCGGGCACGGCTATGCGGTTCTGCCAAAGCATGCGCTCATCGAGGCGGGAGCGAGCGCGAAGCTCGCCGCGCGACCAATCGTCCATCCGGCGCTGCGGAGCGTGATGGCGGTGGCAACGTCCGCGCAGCGCCCGCTGACGCGCATGGCGCAGGAGACGATCCGCCTGCTGCAGTCGATCGGGCCGCCGCTGCTGAGGGGATGATTCGGCTGGACCGCGACGGGGGGCGTAGGCCCCTCCGTCGCGACATCAAAGCTCCCGGCCCAGCTTGCGGTCGAGGGAGTACGGCCCGCCGCCGCGTAGCGCCACCGCGAGCATGATCAGGCCCCACATCAGCGGATACTCGTAGCCCGGCTTGGTCCACCCGAAGCCCGCCGGGAGGTATTGATAGGCGATCACCGCCATCTCGATGGTGACGGCCGCGGCCCAGAATCGCGTGAAGAGCCCCAACGCGATGCACAGTCCGCCCAGCGTTTCCAGCGCGATGAGCACCACCGCAAGCGGCTCCGCAGGTTGAATGCCGCGCCTCGCAAGCGTGCTTGCCGCGGTGGCCGAGATGCCCGCCACGAATTTCGGCCAGCCGTGCGGGAGCAGCATGAGGCCGACGGTGACCCGGACCAGGAGCCAGGACAACGGGTTGACCCAGTCATAGAACGACCGGAGTTGCGGGATCAGAAGCCTCGGATCACTGCCTGCTTGTTGGTTCATGTCACCTCCCCTAAGGACCGTCATGGGCGTGCCGTACCGCGCGCCCCCAGCAAGGATCGCAGATTCTAGAATTCGGCAGGACGGATCGGAATGGGGCGTCCATAGCGCCGAGCGCGACGGCGCCGTAGCCCCTCCGCCATGACTCGCCGCCGGAGCGGCGCATCCTAGAACTCGGCCTTCTCGCCCGGCTTCAGCGGCAGCACCTTGACGAGCGCGCTGCCGAGCGCCTGGATCAACTGATCCGGCGTGCCCTTGCCCAACGGGTTCGCGCCGTAGTGCATCGGGATCGCGAACTTCGGCCGGATCAGCTCGCGCAGCGCGTACGCCGCGTCGGCGGGGTCCATCGTGAAGTTCCCGCCGATCGGGATCAGGACGAGATCGGGCTTGTAGTAGTCGGCGATCAGCTTCATGTCGCCGAACAAGCCCGTGTCGCCCATGTGCCAGATCTTGAAGCCGTTCTCGAGCTCGATGATGAAGCCGACCGGCTCGCCGCCCGGGTGTGTCTCGTCCTTGTCGGTCACCGGGTTGCGCCACACGTACACCGAAGAGTGCTCCGCGCGCGTCGCCGTGACCGAGACGCCCGGCGCCGGAGCAACCCGGCCGCTCTTGTTGAAGCGCGGCAGTTGGGCGCCCGGCAGCACGCCGAGATTCATGAGCGTCGCATTGAGGTCCCCGGGACCCCACAGCGGGATCTTGTTGAGCGTCGCCAGCGCGGGCGCGTCGGCGATGTGGTCGAAGTGCCCGTGGCTCACCAGCAGCACGTCCACCTTCCCGAGCGCGTCGAGCGCCTTGTATTGCGCGGGTGTCGTCGGGTTCCGGATCAGGAACGGATCGGTCACGATCACCTTGCCCCCGGGGGAAGTGATCCGGAACGCCGATTGCCCGAGCCAGAGGACTTCGACCTTGCCGCCCTGCGCGAAAATCGACGGCGCGGCAATCGCGCACGCGAACGCTGCGAGGATCGTGCGGACTCTCATCGCTTCTCCTCCACCGGCAAGCCCGCGTTCTCGCGGCAAGTCGCACCGCCCGATCGTGGAGCCGCAGGCACTGCTTCACGAGAGTCGGGCGATTGTAGGTGCCGCGGGGCCCCCGAGTACTTCGATTTCCGAGTTAGCTGTCAGAACGGTTTGGCATGGGACATGCGTGCTGCCGATCCCGGATGATTGCAGCCCCGCAGAGGGCGCGCTTGCTCCGCCGCGGTTGCCATGTGAGGAGGCATTCGATGCTTGCCAGACGACGCTTTCACCCTGCGCCGCGCGCTGCGTGCTGCGCCGCGACGTAGCCGAAGGTCATCGCGACCCCGATTTGCGCACCCGCACCCGGGTACTCGCCGCCCATCGGCGAGTGCATGTCATTGCCGCACGCGTAGAGGCCCGCGATGGGCCGGCCGGCAGCGTCGCACACCTGGCCGTGTGCGTCGGTCCGCAGCCCCAGGCTGGTGCCGAGCGGCGTGGGCACCACGGCGACCGCGTAGTACGGCGGCTGCGCGATCGGCCCGAGGCACGGGTTCGGCCGGTGCTCGGGATCGCCGTTGCCGAGGTCGTACGCGTTGCCGCCTTTGCCGAAGTCCGCATCGATTCCGGTGCGGGCGTACTCGTTGTGCCGGCGGATCGTCTCCGCGAGCCCGGCGGGATCGACGCCGATCCGGCCGGCGAGCGCCGCGGGCGTGTCCGCGACTTGGAGGTACCCGCTGCGAACGTAAGTCCTCGGCCGGACCGTGAGCGGCCGGATCATCCCGAGACCGTACTTCCACAGGAAGCGCCGGTCGCACACGAGCCACGCGGGGATGCTTGGAACGCTCCGGTGCGAGCGGTACATCGCCCGCGTGAACTCGTGGTACGAGACCGCCTCGTCGACGAACCGCCGCCCGGCGGCGTTGACGGCCACCAGCCCCGGCTTCGCGCGGTCGAGGACGATGTGCGGATACACCGCGGTCGAGCCGTCGGCGCGCGTCGCGATCGAGCTCGGGAACCAGAGCGCGTTGTCCTCGCCCTGCGGGCCGAGCGCGGCGCCGACGTCCTGCGCGAGCCGCAACGTCTCCCCGATGCAGCCTTCGAACGCCGGGCTGTGCTGCGGCACCGGCTTCGGCAGGTAGCGCTCGCGCAGCGCCGCACTCGCGGGGAAGCCCCCGCCGGCGAGCACGATCCCGCGCCGCGCGCGCACCGCGACGCGCGCGCCCTCGCGCTCGACCACGAGGCCGCACGCGCGTCCCGCCTCGACCACGAGCTGCGACGTCCGCGCTTCGAACCAGATCGCGACCCGACGCTCGAGCAGGTTCTTGAATAGCCGAGCCGCTAATGCGTTGCCCAGAACGAGTCGCGTGCCACGGCGATAGCGCAGCCGATCCGCGAGATAGCGCGCCGTCAGGCTCGCCCCGAGGACGAGCGAGTCCCACGTCCGCCCGATGCGCAGGAGGCGCGCCGCCTCGCCGCGGGTCACCATCATGCCGCCGAAGAGCGTCAGCTCGCGGAGGGGCCAGCCGACGCGGTCGAAATCCTCGCCGAGCGTCCGCCCGTCGAACGGCAGCGGTTCCAGGGGGCGTCCACCGCTTGCAGCGCCGGGCAGCTCCTGGCGATAGTCGGGATGGTGGCGATAGACCTGAAAGCGGACGTCGGTGTGCGCATCCAGATAGTCGATCATCGCCGGCCCGGCCGCGATTAAGGCCTCGCGCAGCGCCCGGTCGGCACGGTCGCCGACGAGCGCGTCCAGATACTCGCGCGCCGCCTGCGCGTCCTCCAGGATGCCGAGACGCCGCTGGTGAGGGTTGTCCGGGATCCAGACGGTGCCGGAGGAGCGGGCGGTGGTCCCGCCGACCCGGCTCGTCCGCTCGATCACGAGCGTGCGCAGGCCCTCGATCGCGGCCACCAGCGCGGCGGTCATCCCGCCCGCGCCGGCGCCGAGAACGACGAGGTCGTACTCATCGTCCCACTGCGCAGGCGAGTGCATCGACGGCTCCTCCGCTGAATGGATCACCGCCGCAGGCGGCGGCGACGCCGCCTCACACGCTGTAGCGCCGCAGGGCCTCGCGGTCGAACGCGAGCCCGAGGCCGGGCTGGTCCGGCACCACGAGCTCGCCGTTCTGCGGGCGGGGCACGTCCTCGAACAGCCGCCCCGACCACGGCATGTACTCGACCGTGAGGCCATTGGGCACCGCGGCGATGAGATGCACGTGCAACTCGGGAATCAGGTGGCTCACCACCGGCAGGTTGAAGGCCTCCGCCATCGCGGCGATCTTGAGCCATTGCGTGATGCCGCCCGCGCGCAGGACGTCGATCATGACGATGTCGACGGAGCGCGCCTCGAGCAAATGCCGGAACGGTACGGTCCCATAGACGTATTCGCCGGCCGCAATCGGCGTCGCGAGCGCGGACGCAACGCGGGCGAGCCCGGGGTAGTCATCATGGGCGACCACGTCCTCCAGCCAGAACAGGCGGTACTCCTCGATCCGGCTGCCGATCGAGATCGCCTGGCGCACGTCCCAGCGCTGGTTGATGTCGCACATCAGGTCGATGTTCGGACCGACGCTCTCGCGGATCCTGCGGGTGCGCTCGATCTCGCGCTCCGGCGAGGTGTCGCCGGGGAGCGCGAGCTGCATCTTCATTTGCCGGAATCCGCGCTCCACGAGGCGCGGCGCGGCCTTGACCACGTCGTCCAGCGAAAACTGCCGCATCAGCGCGCCGCTCGCGTAGGTCGGCACGCGCGTGCGGTGTCCGCCCGCGAGCGTCGCCACCGGCAGGTTCAGCGCCTTGCCCTTGATGTCCCAGAGCGCGATGTCGATGGCCGCGAGCGCGAGCGTGAAGAGGCCGCCGGGGCCCGATGGCGCGGCCGCGGCGCGCAGCTTGTCCACGATCGCCTCGACGCGCATCGGGTCGGCGCCGATCGTGAGGGCGCCCAGCCCGTCGACCGCCGCCTTGAGGGCGCCGGTGATCGGCCCCCCGAAAAACGTCAGACCGAGGCCCTCGATCCCCGCGTCGGTGCCGACCTGCAGCGTGACGAACTCGCGCGTCGCGCCTGCGACCGCGGGCCCGTCCGCGAGCGGCTCGTCGGCAGGGAGCCGCACGATCTGGGAATGGATGCTCGAGATCTTCATGTCGGCCTCTTCGAGGGTGCAACGAAATCAAGCATAACGCAGGGTTGCAGCCCCATGCCGAAACGGCCAAGTCTGCTATCCGCTGCACGCGCATACTTGGCGCGCGCGCCTCGAAATGCGAGGATTGGCGGCGCATTGCAACGCTGAACGGCCCGCTCGTTCGGCGATCCGGGGAGCCGCGGTGAACGTTTCCGAAGTGATGGTGCAGTACCTCGCCGCGGCCGGCACGCGCCACATCTTCGGCTATCCGGGCGACCCCAACGTCGAGCTCATGGAGGCCGCGCGCCGCGCGGGGATGCAGTTCGTGCTCGGCCGGCGCGAAGGCACGGCCGGCCTGATGGCGGAAGCCTACGGGTTCCTCACGGGGCGCCCGGGCGTGTGCATGTCCACGCTCGGCCCCGGCTCGTCGAACCTCGTGAACGCGGTCGCGAGCGCGTGGCTCGACCGCGTGCCGATGGTCGCGATCTCCGGCCAGATCGAGCGCAAGCGCGAGCAGACCTTCACGCACCAGGTCCTCGATCACAACCGGCTCTTCGCGCCGGTGAGCAAGTGGACGACGCACGTCGCGCCCGACACCGTGGCGACCGTGATGCGCAAGGCGCTGCGGATCGCGATGGCGGAGCGTCCCGGACCGGTGCACGTCACGACGCCCGCCGACGTGGTGGGCGCGGAAGCGCTCGACGCGTCCATCGCGCTGCCGCCGCTCAAGACCTTGCCCGTCTCGCCGCAGGTCTTCGCGGTCGACGCTGCGGCCGCGGATGTTCCCGCGCGGGTGCGCACGGCGCGGCGGCCGGTCGTGCTCGCCGGCATCGCCGCGCAGCGCGCCGGCGCGGACCACGCGCTGGCGCGGCTCGCCGAGACGCTCGGCGTGCCGGTGGTCGTGTCGCCGATGGCGAAGGGCGTTCTCGCCGAGGACCACCCGTACTACGCAGGAACGCTCGACATGGCGTGCAACGCGTTCGTGTGGGACTTCCTCAAGGGCTGCGATCTCTTGCTCGCGGTCGGCTTCGACGCGGTCGAGCTGATCAAGCCCTGGCAGCTCGCCGTGCCCACGGTGCACATCGACGCCACGCCGAACACCGATCAGATCTACCCCGCGGACGCGGAGCTGGTGGGCGACATCCCCGCGATCCTGGAGGCGATCGTCGCAGGCTGGACGGGCGCACCGAAATGGACCGCCACCGAGGTGAAGCGGCACCGTGAAGGGTTGCGCGCGCAGTACTACGCCGGCCGGGTCGCGGGCAAGCTCAACCCGACCGATGTGGTCGATCTCGTGCGCGAAGCGGCGCCGCGCGACGCGATCGCCACCAGCGACGTCGGCTCGCACAAGCTGCTCGTCGGGCAGGGCTGGACGGCATACGCGCCGCGCTCGGTGCTGATGACGAACGGCCTGTCTTCGATGGGCTATTCGCTGCCGGCGGCGATCGTCGCGAAGCTGCTCGAGCCCGCGCGCCCGGTCGTGTGCTTCATCGGGGACGGCGGCCTGGCGATGGTTCAGAGCGAGCTCCGCCTCGCCGCGAGCCTCGGGCTGGAGCTGCTGGTGGTCGTGTTCTGCGACGACAGCCTGAACCGCATCGAGATCAAGCAGGCCAACCGCAACTATCCGAGCTGGGGCACGTTGCTCGAGCCGACCGACCTCGCCCGACTCGCGCCGGCGATGGGGTGCGAGGGCGCGATGGTGGACAGCGCGGCCGCCCTCGCGCGCACGCTCGCCGAGGCGCGGCCGAAGGACCGGCCGCTGGTGATCGGCGCGCGCATCGACCCGGCTCAATATCGCGCGCAGTTCTGAGGGAGAACGATGACCGAACCGAAGACCGTCACGCTGCGCGCCCTGATCGGCGATTACCCGGTCACCGCGGCGCTCAAGTCGGGCCAGGTCCGTTCACCGCATGTCCGCCTCGAGTTCGCGGACATCAAGCCGGTGAGCTCGGGCTTCAAGCGCGTGGTGCGCGATCTGGAGTTCGACGTTTCCGAGCTCGCGATCGTCACGTACCTGATCGCGAAAGCGCACGGGAAACCGCTCACGCTGCTGCCCGCGGTGCTGGTGGGACGCTTCCAGCATCCGTTGATCCTGTACAACGCCGAGCGCGGACCGCTTGCGCCCGGCGACCTCGCCGGCCGTCGCGTCGGCGTACGCTCGTACTCGGTCACGACCGGCGCCTGGATCCGCGGCATCCTCGCCGACGACTACGGCATCCGGCCCGAGCAGGTGAACTGGGTGACGTTCGAGGAGGCGCACGTCGCCGAGTTCCGCGACCCGCCCAACGTGGAGCGCGCCGCCGCGGGCGCGAAGCTCGTCGACATGCTTCTCGCGGGCGAGATCGACGCGGCGATCGTCGGCGACGGCCCGCCCGCGGACTCGCGCCTGAGGACCCTGCTCCCCGATCCCGCCGGCGCGGCACGCGCGTGGCACGCGCGACACGGCGCGATCCAGGTCAATCATCTGGTCGTGGTGACGGACAAGCTTTCGAAGTCCGATCCGCAGGCGGTGCGCGAGATCTATCGCCTGCTCGCCGCGAGCAAGCAGGCGGCGGGACTGCCGAAGGCGGGCGAGCTCGATCTCAACCCGTTCGGCGTCGAGGCGAATCGCCGCAATCTCGACATTGCGATCGACTGCTGCTTCAGGCAGGGCCTCATACCGCGTCGCTATGCGGTCGATGAGCTCTTCGACGAGACGACCCGCACGCTCGGGAACTGATCAGGGGAAGGCAACGGCATGATCATCGACTGTCATGGGCACTACACCACGGCACCGAAGGCCCTCGAAGCCTGGCGCAAGCAGCAGATCGACGACCTCGGGAAACCGGGCCACGCGCCGGCGAAAGGCACGCTCAAGATTTCCGACGACGAGATCCGCGCGAGCCTGGAAGGCGCGCAGCTCCGCATCCAAAGCGAGCGCGGGACCGATGTCACGATCTTCTCGCCGCGCGCGATGGGAATGAGCCACCACATCGGCAACGCGACGACGAGCCGGCACTGGTCCGAGCACTGCAACGACCTGATCCATCGGGTCTGCACGCTCTACCCGGACAACTTCGTCGGCGTCTGCCAGCTCCCGCAGAGCCCGGGCGTGCGTCCCGACAACTGCATCCCGGAGCTCGAGCGCTGCGTAAAGGCGCTCGGCTTCATCGGCTGCAACCTGAACCCGGATCCGGCCGGCGGCTACTGGACCGACCCGCCGCTCACCGACAAGTGGTGGTATCCGCTGTACGAGAAGATGGTGGAGCTCGACGTGCCGGCGATGATCCACGTGAGCGCCTCCTGCAATCCCAACTTCCACGGCACCGGGGCGCACTACATCAACGGCGACACGACCGCGTTCATGCAGCTCCTCACGTCGGACCTCTTCAAGGATTTCCCGACGCTGAAGTTCATCATCCCGCACGGCGGCGGCGCCGTGCCCTACCACTGGGGACGCTATCGCGGCATCGCGCAGGACATGGGTCGCCCGCCGCTCAAGGAGCTGCTGCTCGACAACGTGTACTTCGACACCTGCGTCTATCACCGCCCGGGCATCGAGCTGCTGCTCAAGGTGATCCCGGCGGACAACATCCTGTTCGCCTCCGAGATGGTCGGGGCCGTGCGCGGCATCGACCCGGAGACCGGGCAGTACTACGACGACACGAAGCGCTACATCGACTCGATCGAGTGGCTGCCCGCGGCCGACCGCGAGAAGATCTACCACCGCAACGTCGCCAAAGTGTACGGGCGCTTCGCGGCGCGGGCCGCGCAGCGCTGACGACGATGACCGGTCGATCTCGTGCAGCATCACCGACGCGCGGTGGTACAGCGCGAGGCCGCTGTCGGTGGGGGCAACGCCCCTGGAGGACCGGTCAGCAGTGTCGCGCGATCTCGCTCTCGATCCCGATTGGAATCCGCTCCATGGCCAGGAAGAAACCGGTTCGCCGCAAGTCGGCATTCGTCGAGAAGATGGCGCGCATCCCGTGGCAGGAGTTTCCCGGCCACTTCGGCGGCGCGCTGTCGAAAGCCCTGGTAGGCCCCGGCAACTCCGGGTCGAGCCGCATCGACTTCCGCATCTCGCGCTACGCGCCCAACGCCTACGTGGCCGAGCACGTCCACAAGGTGCAGGAGCAGATCTACTACGTGCTGGAGGGCGAGGGCATCCTCACCCTGAACGGCGCCGAGCACCTGATGCGGCCGCATGACTATGTCTACGTACCGCCGGGCGTGCGCCACAGCTTCACCAATACCGGACTGTCCGGGCTCGTCTTCCTCGTGGTGACGACCCCGGCCGACGACGAAGAGCCCGCGTGACGGACCAAACGGAGGAGACCCGCAATGACAAGCGACAAGCGTAGAACCGTCCTGAAAGCCGGCGCCGCGGGGGCACTCGCCCTCGGCTTCCCGGCGATCGTGCGCAGCCAGTCGGACAAGATCAAGATCGGGCACCTGACGCCGATGACCGGCTTCCTGGGCGCGCTCGGCGAATACGCCGTGCTCGGCATCAAGATGGCCGAGGAGGAGATCAACAAGTCGGGCGGCGTCATGGGCCGCCAGCTCGACGTGATGTCGGAGGACTCGGTCAATCCCGCCACGGCCGCGACCAAGGCCCAGCGCATGCTCGAGCGCGACGGCGCGCTGGTGCTGATGGGCGAGATCAACTCGGCCTCCGCGCTGACCATCATGCAGGTGGCGGCACGCAACAAGCGCCTGTTCATGCAGGTCGGCGCGCGCTCCGACGTGCTGCGCGGCAAGAACTGCAACCGGTACACGTTCCACGTCGACATTCCCGTCACCGTGATGGTCAATGCGGTCGGCCAGGCGCTGCTGCGCGACAACAAGGTGAAGGGCAAGACCTTCTACATGCTGTCGGCCGACTACCTCTTCGGCCACGATCTCCTCAAGGCGGCGAAGGCCTTCATCGACGGCAACGGGGGCAAGGTGATCGGAGACGAGCTCGTCGCGACCGACGTGACCGACTTCAGCGCCTACATGCTCAAGATCCGGCGGGCCAAGCCCGACGTGGTCTGCTCCAACCTGGCCGGCAACCAGGTCACCAACCTGGTGAAGCAGTACGCCGAGTTCGGCCTCCCCTTTCCGATGGTGGGCTTCAACCTCAACACGGCGGATGCCTGGGCCGCCGGCGAAGGCAACCTGAGCGGTACCTGGCCCACGGTGTGGATGCACGACCTCGACACGCCCGGCTCGAAGGCCTTCACCGCGGCCTTCACCAAGAAGCACGGCAAGCCGCCCGAGAACCACGCGTGGATCGAGTATGTCTCGCTCAAGATGATGGCCCAGGCCATGAACGAGACGAAGTCCACCGACACGGACAAACTGATCGCCTACTTCGAGAAGGAAACGCAGTTCGACATCCTGAAGGCGCGCAAGGGGTACTTCCGCTCCTGGGACCACCAGCTCATGCAGGAGGCCTACCCCTTCACGGTCAAGCCCAAGGGCAAGGCGAAGGACAAGTGGGACTTCCTCGTGCTGGGCGCGGCGGTTCCGGGGCCGAGCCAGCCGCTGGAGCTTCTCGCGCCGACGAAAGCGCAGAACACCTGCGTCTTCTAGGCGGGCCGCGGGCGGCGGCGCCCACGGTGCCGCCGCCGTTCGCCGTATCCCCGGACTGACCATGGAGCTCCTGTTCCTGCTCGAACAGGTGGTGAACGGCCTCGTGCTCGGAGGCTACTACCTCCTGATCGCGCTCGGCCTGTCGCTGATCTTCAGCGTCGGCGGCGTGGTGAACCTCGCGCACGGCGCGTTCTACGCATTCGGCGCCTACGCGTCGCTCGAGATCGCCAAGTACCTGGGCTTCGGCGCAGGCGTCGTTCTCTCCCCTATCGCCGTGGCCGTGCTCGGCATCCTGTTCGAGCGGTTCCTGCTGCGCCGCTTTTACGCCGCCGATCCGATCCTGAGCCTGCTTCTGACCTTCGGGCTCGCCATGGTGGCCGAGCAGGCCATCCGGATCGTGTGGGGCGCCGCGCCGCTGCCGGCGTCGATGCCCGACGGCTTCAAGGGGCAGCTCATCCTGGGCGACTTCATGTTCTCCCGCTATCGCCTGCTGCTGCTCGCCATAGTGGCCGTGGTCCTGGCCGGCATCTGGCTGCTGCTGCACCGGACGTCCTTCGGCCGCGTCGTGCGCGCCGGCATCCAGCGCCCCGACATGGTGGCGGCGCTCGGGATCCGCCTGCAGCCCTACATGGCCGCGATCGTGATGCTGGGCGTGGGCATGGCCGCGCTGGGCGGCGCGCTGTTCGCGCCGATCACGGTGGTGCATCCGGCCATGGGGGCGGAGATCATCACCGTCGCGTTCGTCGTCGTCGTGATCGGCGGACTGGGCAGCTTCTGGGGGGTGGTGCTCGCCGCACTGCTGGTCGGCGTGGTCCGCGGCGTCACCATCCACTTCGTCCCGGCGGCGGGCGAAGCGTCGATGTACGTGCTGATGTTCCTCGTGCTGATGTTCCGGCCGCGCGGCCTGCTCGGCGAGCGCATCGAGAAGTTCGAATGATCGAGCGCTGCGGCGGCACGCGCGAAGCACCGGCCGCTCGTGATCGGGGCGATCGCGCTCGTCGCGTTGCCGCCTCGCCATGCACGTCGTCGGCCTGACGGTGAACACGGCCTCCGTCGTGGTCATCCTCGCCATCGCAACGATGGGCCTCAACCTGCTCGTGGGGTTCACCGGGCTCACGTCCTTCGGCCACAGCGCCTGGTTCGGCATCGGCGCCTATGCCGCCGCACTCGCCCAGAGGCACTGGTTCGCCGACCAGATCGCGGTCCCCATCCTGCTCTCGATGGTTCTCGTCGCCATGCTTTCGACCGTCGTGGGAATTCTCATCCTGCGCCGGCGCGGGGTGTACTTCTCGCTGCTGACGCTGGCGCTCGCGGCGCTCACCTACGCCATCGCCTTCCGGTGGACCGAGGTGACCGGCGGCGAGGACGGCCTCGGAGGGCTCCAGCGGGGACGCATCGGGCCGGTCGACTTCGACAACTCGCTCGCCTACTACGCCCTGGTCGCCCTGATCGGCCTCGGCGTGCTGTACGTCCTGTTGCGCGTGGTCCGCTCGCCGTTCGGGCACGTGCTCGTCGCGATCCGCGAGAACCAGCAGCGCGCCTCGTTCCAGGGTTACCCCGTCGAACGGTACAAGCTGGCGGCGTTCGTCCTCTCGGCAGTGGTGACCGGCCTCGCCGGCGCACTGCTCGGCTTCCAGCACTACCTCGTTTCGGCGGAGGCGGTCTCGGTGCCCTTCTCCGGCGAGCTGCTGGCGATGGTGGTGATCGGCGGCATGCACCACGTCCTCGGTCCGGCGCTGGGGGCGCTGTTCTACATCCTGTTCCGCGAGCTGTTCTCCATGTGGACGGCCAACTGGCTGCTCTGGTTCGGCCTGGTCTTCGTCGGCTTCGTACTGTATTCGCCCGAAGGGCTGGCGGGCATTTGGGCGAAGCTGCAGAGGCGCTGGCGGCCGCCCCCGGAAGAAGCCGCGGCGATGAGCGCGCGCAGGATTCAGGCCGGGCTGCCGCCGCCGGCGTTCCTGCGTCCCGCCGCGCGCCAGGGCGCGGTGCTGGAGGTCCAGGCCGTGCAGAAGCATTTCGGCGGCATCCGCGCGGTCACGAATGCGAGTCTCGCGATCCATGCCGGCGAGGTGCACGCGCTGATCGGTCCGAACGGCGCGGGCAAGACCACGATGTTCAACCTCGTGTCGGGCATGTTCGCCCCGGACGCGGGCACGGTGCGCCTGCACGGCGAGGAGATCCAGCGCCTGCCGTCGTACCGCATCTGCGCGCAGGGACTGGCGCGCTCGTTCCAGATCACCAACCTGTTCAAGGGCCTGTCGATCCACGAGAACCTGCGCCTGTCCCTGCAGGCGCGGCACCCCGGGCGCTTCAATGCCTGGCGCGACGTCGAGAGCTATGCCGACATTCATGCGCAGACCGCCGAGCTGATCCGGTTCCTCGGCCTCGAGGGCATCGAGTCGATCCAGGGCGGCGAGCTCTCGTACGGCGGGCAGCGGCTCCTCGACCTCGGCATCGCGCTGGCTTCCAAACCCGAAGTGCTGCTTCTCGACGAGCCGCTCGCGGGCCTGGCTGCGGCCGAGCGGGAGCGCGTGTCGAACCTGGTGATTAGCGTGGCCGCCAGCATCCCGGTGCTGATCGTGGAGCACGACATCGACCGCGTGCTCGGCTTCTCCCAGCGGGTCACCGTGATGAACCAGGGCGAAGTGCTGATGAGCGGCACGCCCGACGAAGTGCGGGCCGACCGGCGCGTGCAGGAGGTCTACACGGGCACGGGGACGCCGCCCACCCGAGGGCGCGCCGAGGGCGGCGCCGGCGGCCCGGTCGCCGGCGATGCTCGCGAGCGGACGCAGCTGCTGCGCTTCGAGCGCGTGAACGCCTTCTACGGCAAGAGCCACATCCTCAACGACGCGACGCTCGATGTGCGCGAGGGCGAGATCGTCGCGCTGCTTGGCCGCAACGGCGCGGGCAAGTCCACGCTGCTGAAGACCCTGGCCGGCCTCGTGCCCGCGGCCTCCGGAACCATCGAGTACGAGGGGCGCAAGATCACCGGCCTGCCGGCGCCGGACATCGCGCGCCTCGGAATCGGCTACGTGCCGCAGGGCCGGGGCCTGTTCGCCGGCATGACGGTGGCGGACAATCTCGCGCTGGGCCGCCTGGCGCGGGCCACCGACGGCAGCCACGGCATCGTCTGGAGCGAAGCGAAGATCCTCGAGTACTTCCCGCGACTGAAAGAGCGCATGAACGTCGCGGCCGACTACCTGTCCGGCGGCGAGCAGCAGATGGTGGCCGTGGCGCGCGCGCTGTCGGGCAACGTGAAGCTGCTGTTGCTGGACGAACCGTTCGAGGGCCTCGCGCCCACGATCGTGCAGGAGCTGTTCACCGTGTTCGACCGGCTGCGCGGCCAGGCGTCGATCGTGATCGTGGAGCACAACCTGGACCTGGTGCTCGCGCTCGCCGACCGCGTGTTCGCGCTCGAGCGGGGCGCGGTCTTTCACCAGGGACCCGCCGCGCCCCTGCTGACGAACCTCGACTATCGGAAGCAGATCCTGTGGCTGTGACGAACGAAATGGACGCAAGGAGAACGCCTCGTGAATGAGCGCATTGCCACGCAAGGGCTGCTGGTGGACGGCGAATGGGTTGCCGGCAAGGGCGCCGCCTTCGCAGTGATCGACAAGTACCGCCTGGAGCCCGGCGCCCATGTGGGCACCGCCGACCAGGAGCAGGTCGCGCACGCCGTGGCTTGCGCGCACGCCGCGTTTCGCCGCGGGGCACCCGTTCCCTTCGAGCGCGGCGCCATCCTGGAGCGCGCCGCCGCGCTGCTGGAGCCGCGGCTCGACGATTTCGTGCGGACGATGCAGATGGAAGCCGGATTCACCGCATCCGATGCGACGGGCGAGGTGCGCCGCTCGATCCAGACGCTGAAGCTCTCGGCCGAGGAGGCGCGGCGCCTCGCCGGCGAGGTGGTGCCGCTCGCCGGAGCGCCGCAGCAGGCCGGCCGCATCGGCTTCACTCTGCGCGTGCCGCTCGGCGTGGTGGTTGCGATCACGCCGTTCAACTCGCCGTTGAACACGGTCGCACACAAGATCGCGCCGGCGTTCGCAGCCGGCAACGCCGCGATCCTCAAGCCGTCGTCGAGCACCCCGCTCACCGCCTGCAAGCTGGCCGAAGTGCTGCTCGAGGCCGGCATGCCGCGCGGCTTCCTGTCGGTGCTGACCGGCGGCGCGCAGGTCGCGGACTGGCTGATCGCGGACCCGCGCGTGCGCTTCTTCGCCTTCACCGGCAGCACCGAAGTCGGCCGCAGCATCCAGCAGCGGGCGGGACTGCGGCGCACGCAGATGGAGCTGGGCTCCATCGCCTGCACGATCGTTTGCGACGACGCGAAGCTCGACAGCGCGCTGCCCAAGGTCGTCAACGCCGGCTACCGCAAGGCGGGGCAGGTCTGCACGTCGGTTCAGCTGCTGCTCGTGCACCAGTCGATCGTCGAGGACGTGCAGTCGCGCCTGGCGAAGCTGGTGCAGGCGCTGCCGTACGGCGATCCCCGCAACCCCGACACCGTCGTCGGCCCGCTGATCAGCGAGCAGGAAGCGATCCGCGTCGAGAGCTGGGTCGAGGAGGCGGTGGCGAAAGGCGCGCAGGCGCCTCGCCGGCGGCGCGCGCAAGGGCGCGGTGGTGCCGCCGGTGCTGCTCGCCTCGATCGACGACTCGATGAAAGTCGGATGCCGCGAGGTGTTCGGGCCGATCGTGTGCATCGTGCCCTTCGCGTCGCTGGACGAGGCCATCGCGCGCGTCAACGCCACGCCCTACGGGTTGGCGACCGGGATATTCACCAATCGCCTCGACGACGCGTTCGCGGCCGCGCGACGCCTCGAGGTCGGCGGGGTGCACGTCAACGAGACCTCGAGCTCGCGCGTGGACCTCATGCCCTACGGCGGCTCGAAGGACAGCGGGTTCGGACGCGAGGGTCCGCGCTATGCTGTGCACGAGATGACCGAAGAGCGAATCGTCACATTTTCCTTGAGCTAGCGGGAGCGCAACCATGCCGAAGATGAAGGGTGGCGAACTGATCGCCGAGTACCTGGTGAAGCAGAAGGTGCCGTATGTGATCGGCCTCTGCGGCCACGGCAACGTGGGGATGCTCGATCCCCTGTACGAGGTGCGCGACAAGGTGAAGCTGATCTCGCCGCGCCACGAGCAGTGCGCCGGGCACATGGCCGACGGCTATTTCCGCGTGAAGCATCAGCCGGTGGCCACGCTGACGTCGACCGGTCCCGGCTCGGCCAACCTGGTGATGTCGCTCGTCACCGCGCTGTCGGACTCGTCGGCCTTTCTCGCCATCACCTCGAACGTACCCACCTCGCAGGCGAACCGCGCGCCGTTCCAGGAGATCTACAAGCACAACCAGGCCGATTTCCCCTCGGTCCTGCGCCCGGTGGTGAAGCGCTCCTTCCAGCCCTCGCGCGTCGACATGCTGCCACTCGCGCTGCGCCAGGCGTTCGACACGATGGTCACCGGCCGGCCCGGTCCGGTGAATCTGGACGTGCCCTACAACGTGTACCAGGAAGAAGACGACGTAGAGGTTCCCCCGGTGTCGCACGTGCACGGCGCGCACCGCCCCGGCGCATCGGAGGCCGACGTCGCGACCGCGGTCGACCTGCTCGCGAATGCGAAGCAGCCCGTGCTGTTCATCGGCCAGGGTGCGACGCTCGCCGAGGCGGGCCCGGAAATCGCCGCGTTGCAGAAGCGGCTCGGCATCCCGGTCATCACCTCGCCGAACGGCATGGGCTGCATCCCGGCCGACGACCCGCTCACGCTCGGGTTCATCGGGCGCAACGGCGCCTATCCCGCCAACCAGGCCGGGCGCCACGCCGATCTCGTCATCACCCTCGGCACGCGCTTCGACGACCGCTCGTCGTCCAGCTGGTACCCGGGCTATTCGTGGAACTTCCCCAAGACCAGGCTCGTGCACGTGGACATCGACCCGCAGGAGCTGGGCCGCAATTACCCGCCGACGCTGGGCATCATCGCCGACGCGAAGGTGTTCGCCGCGCAACTGCTGGCTGCCGTCGCAATGCGCCGCGGCCTCGACGCGCAGCGCTACGCCGAGTGGCGCGCACAGGTGGCCGCGTGGTCCGCGGAGTGGGAAAAATTCGTGCGTCCGCACTTCACCGACGTGACCACGCCGTTGCGGCCGGAGTACGTGGTGGACGCGCTGCAGCACGTGCTGCCCGAGGACGCCATCCTCACGCTCGACTCCGGCGTGCACCACAACTGGTTCATGCAGTTCTGGAAGCCGCGCCGCCCGCAGAGCATGCTGAACAGCTGGGGCTTCTCGTCGATGGGCTTCGGCGTGTGCAGCGTGCTGGGCGCGCAGCTCGCGGCGCCGGACCGGCCCTGCATTTCGGTGTGCGGCGACGGCGGATTCACCATGACGCCCTACGTCGTCATGACCGCGGTCGAGTACGACCTGCCCTGCATCTGGGTGGTCTGGAACAACTTCTCATGGGCGGCGATCCGCGACATCCAGATCGGCATGTTCGGGGGCCGCGAGCACGGCACGGCGTTCTACCGCGGCCAGGATCGCAAGAAGCCCTACAACCCGGATTTCGCCGCGTGGGCGCGCGCCTGCGGCGCGGACGGCGTGACGGTGACGAAGAGCGAGGACCTGCGCGGCGCGCTGGAGCAGGCGATCAAGAACCGCCGCGCCTGCGTGCTCGACGTGCACGTGGACGACAAAGTGAAGCCGCCCTCGACCGGCACGTGGCAGCTGCCGCCGACGCCGTACAAGGAACCGCTGTTCGGCAAGCCGTGGGTGGCATGACATGAAGGACAACGGCGGCAACAGAATCGCTTTGGTATTCGGCGGCTCGCGGGGGATCGGCGCCGCGTGCGTGCAGGCGCTGGCCGATAGCGGCTTCGACATCGCCTACACCTACATCTCCAACGGACCTGGCACGGTCGGTGCAAAGCGCATCAGGAGCTACCGCGGCGACGTCAGCGACCCGGCGCAGGTAGCGCAGGTCTTTGCCTCATCAAAGATGCCGGCATCGTCGCCGAATGACCTTCGCCGGTCGGATGACGCGCTGAACGAACCATGGAATGCAGGATGCCTCGTACTCGCCGCTGCTTCATTCGGTACGCTCGGTGTTCGTCCACGCCGAGGGGGGCCTCGCGCTCGATGCGCGGCACCGCGTACTCGGCGCTGACGGGGCGCCCGTTCCGGGCCGCTTCGCCGCCGGGTCGATCGGCCAGGGCGGGCTGCTGCTGAAAGGCCACGGCCATCACCTGGGGCGGGCGTTCGTCTCGGGCCGGCGCGCCGGCCGCTACGCCGCGCTCGAAAGACTTCTGACAACTTCGATGAATGGAGCAGCCGAAAGATGACTGATCGCTACGACGTGGTGGTGGTGGGTGCCGGCAATGCCGCGTTCTGCGCGGCCCTCGCCGCGCGCGAGCAGGGCGCCACGGTGCTCGTGCTGGAGCGTGCGCCCGAGGACGAGGCGGGTGGCAACTCGCGCTTCACCGCCGGGCTGATGCGCGTCGCCTACAACGGCGTGGAGGACCTGAAGCGGGTGATGCCGGACCTGAGCGCAGATGAGATCGCGCGCACCGACTTCGTGCACCTACACCGAGGACCAGTTGAAAAATCCTTCGGCGAGGACCGCTCGAGTCAGTCGCGACTGATCCGCCGCGCGACGAACTCCCGGGGCACCCCGGAATCGTAGCCGCCGACGGTCTGCATCACCATGCGCATCTGGTCGCCGCTCACTTCGCCGCGATAGCGATGCACGTACTCGATCTCCTTTTCGTTGATCGACCCGCGGGTGCGCGTCTCGAACGCGATCGTGTTGCCCTTCAGCTCGGCCGACAGGATCCCCCGGGGCACGCCTAGAAAGCTCGCGCTTCCCGTGAGCGCACCGGCAATCGAGCTGAATCGAAAGCGTTCGGTGACCTTGCGGCGATCCCATTCGTAGAACACCTCGCCTTCCCAGGTGCCATTGACGTCGGCGTCAGCCTGCTGCGGCACCGACGGCACTGGTGGTTTCTGCGCATCGCGTACCATCAGCTGCCAACCGGCGATTGCAGCAAGCGCCGCCGCCACACCCCCCATCACCAGCCAGCGCCGCGAGCGTGACGGCTCAGGCTCGGCACCGCCTAACGCGTGGATCAGATCTGACGCATCCCGGTTGAAGCGGGCATCGGCCAGCTGCAGCGCCTGACAGACGAGCAGCGGCTGCAGATCATCCGGCAATTCGGCCGCCTTCGGCATCGGCGCGTCGTTCACGAGGATCGGAATCACGCGCTTGCCCTGCCGCAGCGCCTCGGCCACTTCGAAGCGCACGAAATCGCGCTCGTCGTCCAGCCGCCTGCGGCCGTCCTCGCCCGCGATGGAGAGCCACTTCGATCCGATCAATACCAGCACCACGTCGGCGCCCCTGACGTTCTCGCGCAGCGCCGCAGCGAAATCCTGGCCGAGCGGGATGTCGTCGATATCCATGAACACGCGGTCGGCGCCGAACGCCAGGCACAGCCGATCGTTCAGGCGACCGGCGTGCGGGGCGCTGTCCTCGCGGCGATAACTGATGAAGATCCGCGAAAGGGCGATATCGGCTCTCCTGTCACTCATGAAGGCGCAGCGCGCCCTCTTAGGAGTCAGTCCTTGAACCCCTCAACCTGGATCAGCAGTTTCACGTCATCGGCGATGGCGGGAATGTAAGCCTTCATGCCGAAATCGGAACGCTTGATCTGGCCGACCAGGTTGCCGCCGCACTGCTCTTTCTTGTTGCGCGGATGCTGACCGCAGGCGAAGCGGGTGAACGTGAGGGTCACCGGCCGGGTCACGCCCAGGATGGTGAGGTCGCCATCGACCGCGGCAGGCTGGTTGCCGTCGAAGCGCATGCGCGTGCTCCGGAAGGTCATGGTCGGAAACCGCTCGACATCGAAGAAGTCCTTGTCCTTGACAACGCTTTCCATGAACGCATGACCAGACAGAAACGACGCGGTCTGGATGGTCACTTCGACGCTGCCGGTCTTCGCATCGGTGTCCAGGACGGCCTTCCCGGCCGATTTGATGAACATGCCGATATGGTTGGAAAAGCCGTTGTGCAGAATCTCGAAGCGCGGCACCGTGTGGTCCGGGTCGAGCGTGTAGGACGCGGGCGCGGCCGCGGCGCCGAGCGCGAAGGCGTAAAGGACGGCGGCGGCAAGGTGCTTCATGGACTCCCCTCCTTGGTGGTTGGACGTCATTTCTTCAGGTAAACCTTGAACCGGACGGCCACCTCGTTGGCCACTACAGAGGTGTCGGCCCACGCACCCTCGCCGATCCGGAAATCGGTGCGCTTGAGCGGCACGGACCCTTCGAGCAGGGTACCGCCGGCGTCCGCTTTTGCGGTGAACGTCGCCACGACGTCGCGCGTCACGCCCTTGAGCGTGAACTTGGCCGGCGCTTCGAACCGCGCGCCGGCCACGGCCTTCGCGCCGGCGGCGACGAAGGTCGCCTTCGGAAACTGGCGCGCGTTGAACCAGGAGGGGCCCTGCATGTCGCTGTTCCATCCGGCCTCGCCGATGTCGATGCTCGTCACGTCGACCTCGATGTTCGCCTGCGTTGCTTCCGGCCGGGCGGGGTCGAAGCTCACCTGCGCGGTGAAGCGACGGAACGTGCCTTCGCCGGGCACGTTCTCCTGCCGGAAGCCGAAGCCGATCTGGCTCTTCGCGAGATCGACCGATTGGGCCTGCACGCCCCCGCATGCGAGCACGAGAAGGGCGACCGTCGCTGATATGGGCAGTCTCATTTCCTGTCTCCGGGCCTCCTCCGCTCCCGCGCCCCTCATTGTCGACGATCCGATGGCCGGTGGCCACGCGCCGCGACCCGAGCGCAAAACTCAAGGCGCGAGCGTGAGGGTCTCCTTGTGCCCGAAGCCGCGCGCGTTGTCGATCAGCGTGATGCGTTCGGGGGCGAGCGCGTAGAAGGCGGCTTTCGCGAAGGCGGCGCGCAACGCAGGGGGCCCCGACGCGAGCTCGGCCAGAAAGGCATAGCGCCCGACCAGGGCGGCGCGCGCCGCTTCGACTTCGACGCCCTCGAGCCGTCGCGCGTGGCCCGCAATCTGCAGCCCGCGGATCACCCGGAAGTCGGCGTAGTCCGGTGCGATCGTGGCCGTGACTCGGGCCTCGCGCTCGACCTGCAGCGAGTGCCGCGATTGCGGGTCCGAGGTCCAGTAGAGGGCGAAGCCCTTGCGGGCGTACATGAGCGAGGCGGCGTGCGCTCCGGCATCGCCGACGGTCGCGAGCGTCATGACGTGATGCGCGTCAAGGAACGCACCGATGCTCGCCGCAAGGTCGTCCATCGGACAATCACCGCCCGGCCAGGCCGGTCTGGCATTCCAACGAAACCTCCCGCCGCTCGCACGCGGAGCGCAGGATGGCCAGGCACACCTCCAGGGTCGCCATCGCCCACTCGCCGCTGTGGGCCGGCTGGACGCCGTTCACCACGGCGTCGTAGAGCTCGTCGATGACACCTGAGCGCGGGACGGCGGGCGCCGGCAGCGGATCGAGGCGCTGCTCGGTATCGCCATGGATCATCACGCCGTGCGGGAGCGGGCGCAGGTCGGCGCGCTCGCAAGAAACGATGACCACGCCGAAGTGCTCGTGCAGCGTTTGGCCTCGATCGGCGGAGCGTCATCGCGGTTGCCGTAGTTGCGCGCGTTCTTCATCCGCGCTTCGTCGGGCGATGCGGTGAGCAGCTTCCGGGCCTCGCCATACCGCGCGGGGTCCTTCGCTCCGTCCCGTCTCGCCCACCCAGCCGACGAACTCGTCCGAATCGAAGTGCGCGTAGCCGCTATACACGAGCGACGCGAACGCACCGTCCTCGAAGGTGAGCAGGGCTGCATACGCGCCCTCAGTGGGACGCGCCTCGTCCCATCGTCCGGTCAGGGCACGAACGCGGCTGACGCGGCCCCCACCCAGTTGCCGCACCACCTCGACCTGATGAGCGGCCTGGTTGAACACCGCGCCACCGCCGCGGGCGGTGTCGAGTTCCTCGGGGCGGCGCGGGCGATAGAGGTAATCGGTGAAGTCGAACGCGGTGATCATCCGCACTCGCCCGACCACGCCGCTGTCGATGATCTCGCGCGCACGCCGGATCGGGGCGTCGAACCCGTGACTCGGTCCGACCACGAGCCGCACGCCCGCGCTGCCGGCGGCGGCGATCATCGCGCGGCAGTCCTCCAGCGTAAGCGCCATGGGCTTTTCGACCAGCACGTGCTTGCCGCGCGCCGCCGCAACGCGGGCGTGATCGGCGTGAAGCTGGTGCGGCGTCGCCACGTAGACGACTTCGACCGACGGGTCGGCGCAGAGCGCGTCGACCGAGTCGAACGTCTTTCCGCCGAACTCGCGCTCGAACCGGCGCCGCGCCTCCGCGCGCGGATCGGCGGCGGCGACCAGCTCGACGCGGGGGTCGGCCGCGAACGTCGGGATCATCAGCGAGAAGGCGCGGCCGAGGCCGGCGACGCCGAGTTTGAGCCGCGCTGGGGTAGCCATCGAGAAGGCCGTGCTTGTGTGGTCGCGGCACGGAGGCTACGATACTTAGGTTTCTAAGTCTAATGCCGGTGCGCCATGCTGACCAAGGAGCAGAACGAGCTGTTGTGCCGCGTGGAAGGTGCCGCTCCGATGGGCCAACTCATGCGTCGCCACTGGCTGCCCGTGTGCATGTCGGAGGAAGTCGCTGAGCGCGACGGCGCACCGGTGCGCGCGCGCCTGCTCGGCGAGGACCTCGTGGTCTTCCGCGACACCGACGGGCGCCTCGGCGTGCTCGGCGAGCACTGCCTGCACCGGCGCGCGTCGCTCGCCTTCGGGCGGAACGAGCAATGCGGGCTGCGCTGCCTCTATCACGGGTGGAAGTTCGACGTCGAGGGCAACGTCGTCGACATGCCATCCGAAGTTCCGGGCACCGCCGCGCGGCTCGGCAAGAAGGCGAAGGTCTATCCGGTGAGCGAAGGTGGCGGGTTCGTGTGGATATGGATGGGCCCCCCCGGCGAGCTGCGCGAATGGGACCCGCCCGCCTGGTGGCCGCATCGCGACACGCGGATCGCGATCGTCAAGATGCACGTCGCCTGCAACTGGGCGCAGGTGCTCGAGGGCTCGATCGACTCGGCGCACAGCTCCAGCCTGCACTCCACGAACATGCCGGCGGCCGAGGTGGAAGGCTCGACCGCCACCGACTCGGCCTGGCTGCGCCCCTCCAACGACAAAGCGCCCAAGATGCAATTCCAGGCGACGAGCTACGGGTTCCGCTACGCGGCGATTCGCAAACCGATCCGCAACCCCGAGACCGACCAGTACGTCCGGACCACGCTATTCGTCGCGCCGTTCACCGTGCTCATCCCGCCCAACGACCGCTACAACCTCGCCCAGATGCTGGTGCCGGTCGACGATGTGACCACGATGTTCTACTGGGTCGCCTGGCATCCCGATGCGAACAAGGGCATATCGCAGGAGGCGTGGCGCGCGTTCTGCTGCGCGCGGCCGGGAATCGATCTCGACGAGAACTGGCGCAAGAAGCGCAATCTCGCGAACCGTTTTCTCCAGGACCGCGAGGCGATGCGGCGCGACGACTGGACCGGGATCGAGGGCATCCCCGCGCAGGACATGGCGATGTGGGAGTCGATGGGGCCGATCACCGATCGAGCCGAAGAGGTCGCCGGGGCGAGCGATCTCGCGGTGGTCCACTTCCGCCGCATGATGGTCGCAGCGGCGACGAAGTTCCAGGCCGGCGGACCGGCCATCGGCACGACCGAGCCGCGCATCCCGCACGTGAAGCTCGCGTCCTTCGAAGGGGTGGCGCCGAAGACGACCGACTGGCGCACGCTCGGCGTGCGGGATGAAGCGCCGCTAGAGACGCAATAAGCACGCTCGCGTGCCTCCTCCCGGCAAGGGAGGGCCCCTTGTCACGACGCAAACCGTCGCAGCGAACCAAGCGCGCTCCGGAGCTGCCTCCTGCGCGCAGTTCCGGTTATCTCGTGCGCGATGCCCACCGCGCATTCCAGCGCGTCCTCGAGCGCCGCATCGCCCGGTTCGGCGTGACGCGCGGCCACTGGTACTTTCTGCGCGTGCTCTGGATCGAGGACGGCCTCACGCAGCGCGAGCTGAGCGCGCGCGTGGGCATGATGGAACCGACGACGGTGAGCGCCCTGAAGAGCATGGAGAAAGCCGGCCTGGTGCGCCGCGTACGCAGCCGCGAGGACGCGCGCCGGGCGCACGTGTGGCTCACCCCTCGGGGCAGACAACTCGAGCGGCGACTGTTGCCGGTCGCGCGCCGGATCGTTCAGGAGGCGGAGAAGGGCGTCGGCCAGCGGAACGTGACGGTGTTCCGGGAGGTGATCGCCCGCATGACGAAGAACCTGGATCGGCTCGAAGACTGACCGCTACTTGAGCCGGCGCACCGGTGCCGCGCGCCCCATCTTGCCGTCCCAGCGCTTGGCGAACGCCGCATCGATGTCGAACTGGTCGAGCACGCGCGCGACGATGTGATTCACGATGTCGTCGACCGTCGCGGGCTTGTTGTAGAAGGCGGGCATCGGCGGGACGATCGCCACCCCCATGCGCGCGAGCTTGAGAAGGTTCTCGAGGTGCACTTCGGAGAGCGGGGTCTCGCGCGGCACCAGCACCAGCCGGCGACGCTCCTTCAGCACCACGTCGGCCGCGCGGTGCACCAGGCTCTCGCCGTAGCCGTGCGCGATCGCGGCGGCGGTGCGCATCGAGCACGGCGCGACGACCATCCCCTCGGTGCGGAAGGATCCGGAGGACACGGTCGCTGCCATGTTGGCGCTCGCGTGGATCACCGACGCCCGCGCGCGCAGGTCGGCAAGCGTCAGTCCCAATTCGTGCTCGACGGTCTGCTGACCCCACTTGGACATCACCAGGTGCGTCTCGACCTGCGCGGCGTTCAGCGCCTCGAGCAGGCGCACGCCGAAGATGGCGCCGGTCGCGCCGGTGATGCCGACGATGATGCGCTTCAAGTGCTCGCCCTCGTGCCCTTTGACTGAAGCGCATGATAACGTGGCGGCGCGGGGTCCGCGACGCGCGCGTAACGGGCACAATCCGTCCTGGTCTCGATCCGGCTTCCGTTCATCTAAGAGCGCCGTATGACCCCTTATTCCTGCGCCGACATCCTCGCCGGCCGTGCGCCGCACGACACCCCGGTCACCGTCCGGGGCTGGGTACGCACCCGGCGCGACTCGAAGGCGGGCATTTCCTTCGTGAACGTGTCCGACGGGTCCGCGTTCCACCCGGTCCAGGTGGTCGCGCCGAACACGCTGCCGAACTACGCCGACGAGGTGCTGCACCTGACGGCCGGGTGCGCGGTGGAGGCCACCGGCACCATCGTGCCCTCGCCCGCCAAGGGCCAGCCGTTCGAGATGCAGGCCACCGCCGTGAAAGTGATCGGCTGGGTGGAGGATCCGGACGCCTATCCGATCCAGCCCAAGCCGCACTCGTTCGAGTTCCTGCGCGAGGTCGCGCATTTGCGACCGCGCACGAACGTGATCGGCGCGGTGACGCGCGTGCGGCACACCATCGCCCAGGCGATCCATCGGTTCTTTCACGAGAACGGCTTCCTGTGGGTGAACACGCCGATCATCACCTCCGCCGACGCCGAGGGCGCCGGCGCCCTCTTCCGGGTGTCGACGCTGGACCTCGCGAACCTCCCGCGCACGCCCGACGGCAAGGTCGACTTCGCGCAGGATTTCTTCGGGCGCGAGACCTACCTGACCGTGTCGGGGCAACTGAACGTCGAGAGCTACTGCCTGGCGCTCTCGAAGGTCTACACCTTCGGCCCGACCTTCCGCGCCGAGAACTCGAACACGAGCCGGCACCTCGCCGAGTTCTGGATGATCGAGCCGGAGATCGCGTTCGCCGATCTCGCCGACGACGCCGCGCTCGCCGAGCGGCTCCTCAAGCACGTCCTGCACGACGCTGCTCGCCGAGCGCGCGGACGACATGGCGTTCTTCGACGAGCGCATTGAAAAGGGCCTGATCGCGAAGCTGCAGTCGATCGTCGACTCGGAGTTCGTGCGGATGGACTACACCGAGGCGATCGCGGTCCTCGAGCGCGCGAAGGAGAAGTTCGAGTTCCCGGTCAAGTGGGGTATCGATCTCCAGTCGGAGCACGAGCGCTATCTCACCGAGCGCCACGTCGGCAAGCCGGTGATCGTCGTGAACTACCCGAAGGCCATCAAGGCGTTCTACATGCGGCTGAACGACGACGACCGGACCGTCGCGGCCATGGACGTGCTGGCCCCGGGCATCGGCGAGATCATCGGCGGCAGCCAGCGCGAGGAGCGGCTCGACGTGCTCGACGCGCGCATGGCCGAGGTCGGGCTCGACCGCGAGCGCTATGGCTGGTACCGGGATCTCCGCCGCTACGGCACCGTCCCGCACGCGGGCTTCGGGCTCGGCTTCGAGCGCACCGTCGCCTATGTCACGGGACTCACGAACGTACGCGACGCGATTCCGTTCCCGCGCACGCCGGGGAACGCGAAGTACTAGGCGGGGCGCGCCCGGTCGCGCGCGAGCCCGGCGCGCTCGAGGAAACGGTCGATCTCGCCGCCGAGGCCCGGCGTCTCGACCTCGGCCAGCTCGTAGCGCGCCCGCACCACGGGCTTGTTGAGGCGCACCAGCGCCGCGAGATCGATCGGCGTTCCCGACACGACGACATCGGCCGGCACCGCGTCGATCGAGCGCGCGAGCGCCCGCAGCTGCACCGGCGAGTAGCCCATGGCGGGCAAAACGGGGCCGAGGTGCGGATACTCGGCGTAGAGCGGCGCGATCTCCGCCGCCGCGAACGGCAGGGGATGCACGATCGTCGCAGCGCCGGCGCCGATCGCGGCGACGTATCCGGCCCCGTACGCCATGCCGCCGTGCGTCGTCGTCGGTCCGTCCTCGACGACCAGCACGCGCTTGCCGCGCACCGCCTCGGGATCGTCGAGGCGGATCGGCGACGCGGTGCGCACGATCGGCGCGTGGGGGTTGATCCGCCGCGCCGTGTCGGCGACGCGCCGGACGTCCGCGGCCGCCGCGGCGTCGGTCTTCGCGATGACGATGACGTCGGCCATGCGCAGGACCGTCTCGCCCGGGTGATGGTCGGTCTCGTGGCCGGGCCGCAGCGGATCGACCAGCACGATGTGCAGGTCCGGGCGCACGAACGGGAAGTCGTTGTTGCCGCCGTCCCACACGATGACGTCGACTTCGCCCTGCGCGGCGGCGACGATGCGCGCGTAGTCCACGCCGGCATAGACGACGTTGCCCGCGGCGATGTGCGGCTCGTACTCCTCGCGCTCCTCGATCGTGCAGCGGCCGTTGGCGAGGTCGGCGCGATTCGCGAACCGCTGCACGGCCTGGCGCTCGAGGTCGCCGTAGGGCATCGGATGGCGGATGACCGCGACCCGCAGGCCGCGGTCGCGGAGCCGCCGCGAGATCCAGCGCGCGGTCTGCGACTTGCCGCAGCCCGTGCGCACCGCGGACACGGCGATGACCGGCACGCTCGCCCGGAGCATGGTCCGCTGCGGCCCGAGCATCACGAAATCGGCGCCCGCCGCGAGCGCGCGCGAGGCGAGGTGCATCACGTGCGCGTGCGGCACGTCGCTGTACGCGAACACCACCTGGTCGACCCCGAGGGTCCGGCAGACCCCTTCGAGCTCGGCCTCCTGGACGATCGGGATGCCTTCCGAGTAGCGGGCGCCAGCAAGCGCCGCCGGGTAGCGCCGCCCGGTGATCTCCGGGATCTGGGCGGCGGTGAACGCGACCACCTCGAAGCGCGGGTCGTCCCGGTAGACGACGTTGAAGTTGTGGAAGTCGCGCCCTGCCGCGCCCAGGATCACGAGTCGCATCACCTCTCGCTGCGCGCTCATGCTTCCCCCCGGCGCCCCGGATGCCGCTCGTCGCGTTCCGCGCTCATCGTGCCGCCTCCTTCGCTCTCTCACCCGAAGCTAAACGCGTCGCCCCGGCGACGCGTGATCTCGGTCAACGACCGCGAGCGTACCGCGCGACGACCGCCCCGCGCCGCCGATAGGGCTCGCGAAGGGGCGGACCCCGCGACGCAGACGCGCCCTTGACCCCCGTCAAGGGGCTTCGATGCCCCGGATCGATACTGGGCGCAGGAGGCGCCGGCGACGGGGCCGCCACCGATTCGCCAAGAGGAGGTTGGGCATGCGCGCTGCGGTCATCCGCAAGTCGCCGTCGGCATTGCGCCCGGCGCCGAACCTCGCCGACTACGAGGCCGAACGGCGCCGGTTCTCCTGGGAAGCCGTGCGCGCGGAACTCGGCACCCTGCCGGGCGGAGGCGTCAACATCGGGTACGCGGCGGTGGACCGGCACCTCGGAACCGGGGTTGCAAATCGGACCGCCTTCCGCTTCCTCGGCCGCGGGGGCCACCAGCGCGAGCTGAGCTACGCGGCGCTCGCGGGGCTCACGAGCCGGTTCGCGAACGCGCTGCGCGGTCTGGGCGTCGGCAAGGGCGACCACCTCTTCGTGCTCGCCGGTCGCGTGCCGGAGCTCTATGTTGCCGTGCTCGGCGCCCTGAAGAACGGCACGGTCGTGACGCCGCTCTTCTCCGCGTTCGGACCCGAGCCGATCAAGACGCGTCTTTCCATCGGCGCCGGCAAGGTGCTCGTCACCACCGAGGCGCTGTACCGGCGCAAGGTGGCGGGCATCGTCGGCGATCTGCCGCAGCTGCAGCACATCCTGCTGATCGGCGAGAACGGTGCCCGCACTGACGTGCCGGGGTCGCGCGACCTCGCGACGCTGATGGACCAAGCGTCCGACGCCTTCGAGGTCGAGCGCACGTCGCCCGACGATATGGCGCTGCTCCACTTCACGAGCGGGACGACGGGCACGCCTAAGGGCGCTGTCCACGTTCACGAGGCGGTGGTCACGCATTACGCCACCGGACGCTACGCGCTCGACCTGCACCCCGACGACATCTTCTGGTGCACGGCCGATCCAGGCTGGGTCACCGGCACCTCCTACGGGATCATCGCGCCGCTGCTGCACGGCGTGACGAGCCTGGTCGACGAGGCCGACTTCGACGCGGAGCGCTGGTACCAGCTGCTCGAAGCGCAGGCGATCACGGTCTGGTACACCGCGCCCACGGCGATCCGCATGCTGATGAAGGCCGGTACCGACGTCGCGAAGCGACACCGCTTTCCCGCACTGCGCTTCGTCGCGAGCGTCGGCGAGCCGTTGAACGCGGAGGCGGTCTGGTGGGGCGCGGAGGCGCTCGGGCTGCCGATCCACGACAACTGGTGGCAGACCGAAACGGGTGGGATCATGATCGCCAACACCCCGGCGATGGACATCAAGCCCGGCTCGATGGGCAAGCCGCTGCCCGGCGTGGACGCCTTCATCGTGCGCAAGCGCGCGGATGGAAGCTACGAGGCGATCAGCGAGCCGAACGTGGAGGGCGAGCTGGCGCTGCGCGCGGGGTGGCCGTCGATGTTCCGCGGCTATCTCGGCCAGGACGAGCGGTACCGCAAGTGCTTCGCCGGCGACTGCTACCTCACCGGCGATCTCGCCCGGCGCGACGAGGACGGCTACTTCTGGTTCGTGGGGCGCGCCGACGACGTCATCAAGTCGGCGGGCCATCTCATCGGTCCGTTCGAGGTGGAGAGCGCGCTCATGGAGCATCCCGCGGTCGCCGAAGCCGGCGTGATCGGCAAGCCCGACCCGGTCGTGGGCGAGACGGTGAAGGCATTCGTCACGCTCAAGGCCGGCTTCGCGGAATCCGAGGACCTGCGCCTCGAGCTGCTCGGCCACGCCCGCAAGCGGCTCGGCGCCGCGGTCGCGCCGAAGGAGATCGCCTTCGCGCCGACGCTGCCGCGCACCCGCAGCGGCAAGATCATGCGGCGCCTGCTCAAGGCGCGCGAGCTCGGACTGCCCGAGGGCGACACGTCGACGCTGGAGAGCGGGCGCATGAACGAAGCCCAGTTGAAGCCGGTGACCGTCCCGCGCGAGCTCGCGCTCGCGATGCTGCGGGACATGGTGCGCATCCGCCGCTTCGAGGAGCGCTGCGCGGACCTCTACGGGCAGCAGAAGATCCGCGGCTTCCTGCACCTCTACATCGGCGAGGAGGCGGTTGCGGTCGGCGCAATTCACGCCCTCGCGCCCGAGGACGCGATCGTCGCCACTTACCGCGAGCACGGGCATGCGCTCACCCGCGGCGTGGCCGCGAATGCCGTCATGGCGGAGATGTACGGAAAGCGCGAGGGGTGCTCGCGCGGCCGCGGCGGCTCGATGCACGTGTTCGATGCGGCGACCCGGCTCTACGGCGGCAATGCGATCGTCGGCGGTGGGCTGCCGCTCGCGGTCGGGCTCGCGCTGGCGGACAGGATGCAGGGCCGGCCGCGCGTGACCGCCGTCTTCTTCGGCGAGGGCGCGGTGGCCGAGGGCGCCTTCCACGAGTCGATGAACCTTGCCGCCCTGTGGAAGCTGCCGGTCGCGTTCTTCTGCGAGAACAACCTGTACGCGATGGGCACCGCCCTCGCGCGGTCCGAGTCCCAGACCGATCTCTGCGTCAAGGCCGCCGCGTTCAAGGTCCCCACGCTGATGGTCGACGGCATGGATGTGGTCGCCGTCCACGAAGGCGCGCGGCAGGCCGTCGAGCGCGTGCGCCGCGGGGACGGGCCGTTCTTCGTCGAGTTCCAGACCTACCGCTACCGCGCGCACTCCATGTACGACCCGGATCTGTACCGCGACAAGGCGGAGGTCGAGGCGTGGAAGAAGCGCGGGCCGATCCACAATCTCTCCAATCGCCTGAAGGCCGAGGGCAAGCTCACCGAGGACGAGTTCCTCGCGATCGACGCCGCGGCGACGCAGGAGGTGGAGGCGGCGGTGGCCTTCGCCGAGGCGGGCACCTGGGAGCCGGTGGAGGATCTCGCCCGCCACGTGCACACGGAGCCCGCGCGATGAAGATGACCTACCGCGAGGCGCTCCGGCAGGGGCTCCGCGACGCGCTCGCCGCCGACCCGCGCGTGTTCCTGATGGGCGAGGACGTCGGCAAGTACGGCGGCAGTTACGCCGTATCGAAGGGCTTCCTCGAGGAGTTCGGCCCGGAGCGCATCCGGGACACGCCGCTCTCGGAGCTCGCGTTCGTCGGCGCGGGAATCGGCGCCGCGCTCGGCGGCCTGCGCCCGATCGTGGAGGTCATGACGGTCAATTTCAGCCTGCTCGCGCTCGACCCGATCGTGAACACCGCCGCGCTCTACCGGCACATGTCCGGCGGACAGTTCAGCGTGCCGCTGGTGATCCGCATGGCGACCGGCGCCGGCCGGCAGCTCGCCGCGCAGCACTCGCACAGCCTCGAGAACTGGTACGCGCACGTGCCCGGGATCAAGGTGCTCGCCCCGGCCACGATCGACGACGCGCGCGGCATGCTGAAGCCGGCCCTCGCGGATCCCGACCCGGTCGTCATCTTCGAGCACGCACTGCTCTACAACTTCGAAGGCGAGCTCTCCGAAGCATGGCGCGCCGCGGATATCCGCTCGGCGAAGATCCTGCGCCCCGGACGCGACGTCACGCTCGTGGCATATGGCGGAACCGTCTGGAAGGCGCTCGACGCGGCCAGCCAGCTCGCCGCGGACGGCATCGAGGCCGAGGTGGTCGACCTGCGCGTGCTGCGGCCGCTGGACGACGCGACGATAATGGCCTCGGTGCGCAGGACCCGCCGCGCGGTCGTCGTCGACGAGGGCTGGCGCACCGGCAGTCTGGCCGCCGAGGTCATGGCGCGCATCATGGAGCAGGCCTTCTACGATCTCGACGCCCCGGTCGCACGGGTCTGCAGCGAGGAGGTGCCGATCCCGTACGCGAAGCACCTCGAGGACGCCGCGTTGCCGCAGGCCCCCAAGATCGTCGCCGCGGTGAAGCAGCTGCTCGGCAAGGCATGAGCGTCGCGCGATGATCGAATTCAAGCTCCCCTCGCTCGGCGCCGAGATGGACGAGGGCACGCTGCTCGAGTGGAAGGTGAAGGCGGGCGACCGCGTGAAGAAGGGCGACGTGGTTGCGGTGGTCGACACCAGCAAGTCGGCGATCGACGTGGAGATCTGGGAGGAAGGCACGATCTACGAGCTCGTGCACGAGCCGAAGGAGACGCTGCCGGTCGGGACGGTCATCGCACGCCTGCTGGAGCCCGGCGAGACGGCCGAACACGCGGAGGCGGACAAACGCCGCAAGGCGGCCGAAGCCAAGGCTGCCGCGCCGCCCGCGGCTCCCTCCTCCGCGCCGGTGCCCGGGCGTCCGCTTGTCCCTGCACCTGCAGCGGGAGACGCGCGGCAGCGCGCCTCGCCGGCGGCGCGGCAGCGGGCGCGCGACCTAGGGGTCGATCTCGCCGCGGTGGCCGGCACCGGCCCGCATGGGGCCATCACCATCGAGGACGTCGACAAGGCGGCTGCCGCTGCGGCGCAGCCGCGGGACCGGGCCACGGAGATGCGCCGCGCGATTGCGGCGGCGATGGCCCGCTCCAAGCGCGAGATCCCGCACTACTACCTCGCCACCGACATTCCGCTCGCCCGGGCAGCCCAGTGGCTGACCGCACGCAACGAGCAGCGGTCCGTGACCGAGCGCGTCCTGATGGCTGTGCCGATGCTCAAGGCGGTCGCCCTCGCCCTGAAGCGGTATCCCGAGCTGAACGGGTTCTTCCGCGACGGCGCGTTCGTGCCCGGGGTCGGCATCCACCTCGGGGTCGCGATTTCGCTCCGCCAGGGCGGGCTCATCGCGCCCGCGATCCGCGACGTGGACAAGAAGAGCCTCGACGAGCTGATGCGCGGGCTGTCCGACCTCGTCGGCAGGGCGCGTGCGCTCTCGCTCCGGAGCTCGGAGATGAGCGATGCGACCGTGACGGTGACCAACCTCGGCGACCAGGGCGTGGAGCTCGTGCACGGCGTGATCTATCCGCCGCAGGTCGCGCTGATCGGCTTCGGCAAGGTCGCCGACCGGCCGTGGGTCGAGGACGGCAAGGTCGTCGTGGCGCCGGTCGTCACCGCGAGCCTCGCCGCCGACCATCGCGCGAGCGACGGGCACCGCGGCGCGCTCTTTCTCATCGAGCTCGCGCGACTGCTGCAGGAGCCCGGGAAGCTCGATGCAGGTGCAGGCTGAACAGAAGGAAGAACGCAAAATGGACGAACAGACCCTGCGCAGCGCCGTGTTCGACGCCCTGCGTCACATCGCGCCCGAGATCAAGCCCGACGATCTGGAGCCCGGGACGCCGCTCCGCGATCAGGTCGACCTCGATTCGATGGATTGGCTCAACCTGCTCGACGGGCTGCACGCGAAGCTCGCCGTCGAGATCCCCGAGGCCGACTACGAGAAGCTCGTCACGCTGAACGACCTGCTCGCCTACCTGAAGCGCAAGGTCGGCTGACGCGGACGACGTTGTAGAGGTGGAAGTCGCGTCCGGCGGCGCGGTCGCGGCGCGTCTATCGGGCCCGCCGCGTCTTGCGCTCGCCGCCGCGGATCAGCAGCACCGACATGCCGGCGGTCCGCACCACGCCGTCGGCCACGCTGCCCAGGAGGAGCTTGCTGAGCCCGCGGCGACCGTGAGTCCCGATCACGATGAGATCGGCATTCCAGCGCCGGGCGTCCTCGACGATCAGGTTGGGAATCCGCCTGACCAGGCTCCCGAAGGAGCGAATCTCGAGCAGCTTCGTCTCCGCCTCGATCCCGTCTTGCGCCGCGCGCGCCCGCGCGCTCCCGAGGATGAGCGCGCCCGCCTTGCGGACCGCCTTCCAGAAATCCGCCGGGGTGGAGGGCGCCTCGCCTTGCGCGGTCAGCTCGTCGACGACGTGAACCAGCCGCAGCCGGGCGCGGTGTTCCCTGGCGAGTGCAATGCCCTCGTGCAGGGCCCGCTCCGAGGTGTCGCTGCCGTCTATCGCAACCAGGATGCGCTTGTACATGACATGCTCGCTTCGACCACGGGAGGGAAATCTCAGCCGAACAGCCCGCCGACGCGCGCGCCGGCGATGCGGTTGACCACGAAGAGGCTCAGGGCGCAAAGGACGATCAGGATCACGCCGAGCGCGGCGGCCTGGCTCTGCGACCCGGCGATGTAGAAGCTGAAGATCGCGTAGGGCATCATCTCGTAGCCCCCGAGGGTGAGGAAGATCGTCGCCGAGGCTTCCTGGATCGAAGTGATGAACGAGAACAGCGCGCCGACGAAGATCCCCTTCCACACCAGCGGCACCGTGATGTCCCAGAACGTGCGCAATTTCGTGGCGCCGACGTTCTCGGCCGCCTCCTCCATCGACTTGTGGACCAGCAGCAGCGACGAGTAGCTGCCGCGCACCGTGTAGGGCAGCCGGCGCACCGCGAGCACGAGCGGCAGGATGAGCCACATGCCGGTGAGCGGGACGTCGACGAGCGGCAGCGGGAAATTGAAGGCGCGCACGTAGGCGATGCCGACCGCGGTCCCCGGGATGGCGAGCATCAGCGTCGTCAGCGCGTCCATCGCGCCGCGCCCGGGCGCACGCGTCCGTCCCATGATCCACGCCATCGGGACCCCGATCGCGATGCACATGAACACGGCGATCCCGCAGAACAGCAGCGAGTTGATGATGAACTTCGGCGTCTGCACGCTCACCTGCTCGAAGAACTCGAGCGTGTAGTGAATCGGGAACGGCGTGAGCGACCAGCCGCGGCCGATGGCGGCGAGCAGCACGCCGACCTGCGGGACGAACGAGATGAACAGCAGGAGCGAGAGGAAGCCGACCGCGACCCAGCGCTTGACGGGCCCCAGTCGGCGCCGCTCGACCTTCGAGTAGGCGAGCGAGCTGTAGTCCTTGATCGCCACGTACTGGCGCGCGGCGAGCACGAAGAAGATCGCGAGCAGCACGAGCAGCGCCGAGATCACGATGCCCATGCGGAAGATCCGCCGGTCGACGAACTGCACGATGTTCAGGTACGCCTGCGGGGCGAGCAGCTCCTGCACGCCCACGACCAGCGGGGTGACGAAATCGGCGAAGGTCCAGATGAAGACGAGCAGCGCGCCGGAGATGTAGCCGGGCGTGGTGAGCGGCAGGGTCACGTCGCGGAACCTGCGCCAGCCGTTGGCGCCCATGCCTTGCGCGGCCTCCTCGAGGGACGGGTCGACCTTGGCGAGCGCGTCGAGGATGCTGAGCGTCATCAGCGGGAACAGGTGCACGGTCTCGACCAGCAGCACGCCGTGCACGCCGTACATGAAGTTGATCGGGTGCTCGAGCCCGAACCAGTCCAGGAGCAGCACGTTCACCGTGCCGGCGCGGCCGAAGATGAAGACGAAGCCGAGCACGCCCACGAGCGGCGGCAGGATCAGCGGCAGCATCGTGAGGTACGAGAACAGGTTCCGGCCGGGGAACTCGTAGCGGACCAGGAGGAACGCGACCGCGATCCCGACCACCGAAGTGGTGACCACCGCCGCCACGCCGAGGGCGAGCGACTTCCAGAGCGAGCGCAGGTAGAACGCGTCGGTGAAGAACTCGTAGAAGTTCGTCAGCGTGAACCGGCCCGCCTCGTTGGTGAAGGCGTCGTAGAAGATCCGCGTGAGCGGGTAGAAGACGAAGACGATCAGGAACAGCCAGATCAGCGTGAACCCCAGCGCCGCGAGCGACGAGCGAGGGAGCTTCATGCCGCCTCCGTGCGGCTCTCGATGGAGACAGCGCTGAAGCGTCGGCGGCTGGCCGCATTCGCCTTTCCGTCGATCCCCGTCGTTCCGACGGGGCCAGGGGCGGGAAGGGAAGGGTCCCGACCCTTCCCTTGGGCCGGGTAGCTCATGCGGCCGCCTGAATCGCCAATGTGCTCGCGACCGTAAAGCTCAACGCCACGGGAGTGCCGGTGGGCAGCTGCTCGTGGTGCCACGGATCCTTGATGTCGGCCTTGAACGTGACGCCCTGCCCGAGGTCCACGTCGTAGCGCAACGTGTTGCCGAGATAGGCGGCAAAGGCGATCGTCCCCTTGACGAGATTGCGCTCGCCGGCGACCTCGCCGAAGGCGACGTTCTCGGGCCGGATGCAGATCACGCACTTGTCGCCGACGCGCAGCTGCGCGTTCGGCAACGCCCCCAGCTCCCCGAGCACGCTCGCCACGGTCAGCCGGCCGCCCGCGGCGTCGACCGTGCGCACCGTGCCGTCGACCAGGTTGTTGATGCCGATGAAGTCGGCCACGAACCGATTGAGCGGCCGCTCGTAGAGCTCGCGCGGCGCCCCGACCTGGAAGAGCTTCCCCTTGTTGAGCACCGCGATCCGGTCGGAAAGGGTGAGCGCCTCCTCCTGATCGTGCGTGACGTACACGGTGGTGATCCCGAGCTCCTTCTGCAGCTTCCGGATCTCCGCCCGCACCTGTATCCGGATCTTCGCGTCGAGATTGGAAAGCGGCTCGTCGAGCAACAGGATCTTGGGATTGAGGACCAGCGCGCGCGCGAGCGCCACCCGCTGCTGTTGCCCCCCGGAGAGCTGGCCCGGATAGCGGTCGCCGAGCCCCGCGAGCTGCACCTTGTCCAGCGCGCCCTTGACCCGTTCCTCGATCTCGGCGTGCCCGATCTTGCGCAGCTTGAGCCCGTAGGCGACGTTCTGGTGCACCGTCATGTGGGGCCACAGCGCGTAGTTCTGGAACACCATGCCGATGCCGCGCTCGTGCGGCGGCATCTCGTTCACTCTGGCGTCGTCGAAGCGGACCTCGCCTTCGTCGGGCGCGTAGAAACCGGCGATCAGCCGCAGCAGCGTGGTCTTGCCGCACCCCGAGGGGCCGAGCAGCGTGAACAGCTCGCCCTCTCCGATGGAGAAGTTCGCCCGGCCCACCACCTCCTGGGACCCGAAGCGCTTGGTGAGGTCATGAACGGCGATGCGCATGGCCGCGCTCCGGGACCGCCCGCCAGGGGCTCAGTTCTTCTTTTTCAGCTCTTCGGCGATCGACTCGATGTCCTTGCGGAAGCGCGAGTTCACCGCCTCGTAGCGCTTCTGCGCGACGTCGTCGTCGTAGATGTTGGTCACGTCGACGTCGAAGTAGGAACGCAGCCCCCCGGTGAACTCGACCGCCATCTCCGCCCGCGAGCCGGGGGCGCCCTGCACGCGGTACTTCGGCGTGATCGGGAACACGCCCCGCTCCATCGCCACCTGCTGGCCGCGCTCGGAGAGCACGAACTCGATGAAGGCGCGGGCCGCTTTCGAGTTCTTCGCGCCCGCCAGGATCGCGATCGGCTCCGGCGTGATCCAGGCGGTTTTCGGCGCGACGAACTTGATGTCGAAGCCCGCCAGCCGGTCCTCGAACGCCATGTAGCTCGGCACCGCGAAGCCCGCGGCGAACTCGCCCTTCGCCACGACCGAGGGCACGTCGCGGCTGCGCGCGGTGAAGATTCCCGTGTTGCCGCCGAGACGCTGCAGCCAGGCCCAGCCCTTGTCGTCCCCGTCGCGCTGCAGGATCACCTCGTAGGTGGCGTGGCTGCTCGACGAACGGGTCGGCGCGCACTGGGCGACGTTGCCCTTGAGCTTCGGGTTGAGCAGGTCGTCCCAGTCCTTCGGCGCCTCCAGGCCGAGGCGCTGATACAGCCGCGGGTGATACACGAGGCCGTACGGCTCGAGCACCGTGCCGATCCAGAAGCCGTTCGGATCCTTGAGCGCAATCGGCTTGGGCTTGCCGATGCTCGTCGGGATCGCGTCCACGACCGCCTTGGGCAGATCGAGCTTCGCCAGCAGCTTCTGCTCGGCGAGCTTGTCGAAGAGCGCGCTCTCGCCGCCCCAGAAGATGTCGGCCTGGGGCCGGCCTTTCCACTCGACGATCTGCCCGTAGGCGACCGGCGTGCCGGCCGCGAGCGCGCTCGCCTTGACCGTGACGTTCCAGCGCTCCTTCGCGTAGCTGACGAACGCGGCGAGCAACGGATCGGTGAGGGTCTTGGCGACCGGCGTGATGAGCACCAGCTCGTTCTCGATCTGCTGCGCCGCGACAGGCCCCGCCGCGATCACCAGCCCCGCCAGGGCAGCTGCAACCGTCTTCAGGCGTCGAACCATGGCATCTCCTCCTCGAAAGGACCGCGAATAGTAGCCGGCAATGCCAATGTAGGAGCCGGCGCGGCGCCCGGTTTGACGCCGGTCAACAGCGGGCCGCGCAGGCGCCACACTATCCGCTTATGGCGCGCGTGGGAATCATCGGCGGCGGGGCATTCGGCACCGCGATGGCCTGCGTGCTCCGACGGTCGGGAAACGAGACGATCGTCTGGGCGCGCGAGCCCGAGGTCGTCGCATGGATCAATGACGATGGAATCAATCCGCTGTTCCTGAGCGGCGTGCGGCTCGTGCCCGGGATCGTCGCAACCAACGACCTCGCGGCCGCGGCACGGGACAAGGCGTTCATCGTGATCGCGGTACCGGCACAGCACCTGCGCGGCGTGGCGGCGACGATGCGGCCGCTCATGCCTGCCGGGACCCCGGTCGTGACCTGCTCGAAGGGGATCGAGCGCGGCAGCTGCGCGCTCATGCCCGAAGTGCTCGCCGAGACGCTTCCCGGCGCCGAGATCGCGGTGATGTCGGGGCCGTCGTTCGCGCGCGAGATCGCGCTCGATCTGCCGTGCGGGGTGACGCTCGCCTGCGCAGACGATCACACACGAGCACGCCTCGCGCGCGAGATCGCGAATCCCCGGTTCTGCGTGCATCCGTCTGACGATGTCATCGGCGCCGCCATCGGCGGAGTGATGAAGAACGTGATCGGCATCGCGAGCGGCATCGCCGCGGGCAAGCGGCTCGGCGAGAACGCGCGCGCCACGCTGATCACGCTCGGGCTCGACGAAACGATCCGGCTCGGCCTCGCAATGGGCGGAAAGGCCGAGACATTCATGGGCCTCGCCGGCATCGGCGACCTGATGCTGACCGCGAACAGCCTGCAATCGCGCAACACCTCGCTCGGCGTCGCGCTCGGTGAAGGCAAGCGGCTCGCCGACGTGCTCGCCGCCCGCAAGGAAGTGACCGAAGGCGCTTTCTCCATCGAAGGCGTGGCGGCGCTCGCCAGACGACTCGGCGTGGAGATGCCGATCACGTTCGCACTCGACGAGGTGATCAACCGCGGCGCCGACCTCGACGCGGCGATCGCCCGGCTGATGACCGCTCTCGGCTCGCGCGATCGGAGGCGACTGACTCGGCGTACGCTGGCACCCATAGACCATGGACGGAATGGAGCTCTTCGAGCGACTGGCAGCCGCGCTCGCGATCGGGCTGCTCGTCGGCATCGAGCGCGGCTGGGCGGAGCGCGACGAGCGCGAGGGCGAGCGCGCCGCCGGCCTCAGGACGTTCGCGTTGGCCGGGCTGCTCGGCGGGGTCTGGGGCGCGCTCGCCGGGGGCGACGGCGGCTTGGTCGCGCTCGCCATCGCTTTCCTGGTCTTCTCGGTTGTGGTCGCCGCCTTCCGTTACCGCGAGCTCGTTCGCGAGCAGAGCTACGGAGCGACGACCGTCGTCGCCGCGATGCTCGTGTTCGCGCTCGGCGCACTCGCGGTCCTCGGCGACATGGTGGTCGCTGGCGCTGCGGGTGTAGCGACGGCCGGGCTCCTCGCCCTCAAGGGTGCGCTGCACGAGTGGGTGAAACGCCTCACCTGGGCGGAGCTCCGGGCCGGTCTCGCGCTCCTGGCGATGACGATCATCCTGCTGCCGATTCTCCCGAACCGGCCCCTGGGTCCCTGGGATGCGCTGAACCCCCACGACGTCTGGGTGATGACGATCGCGATCGCCGTGGTTTCCTTCGGGGGCTATGTCGCGGTCCAGGTCGCCGGCGAGCGCCGCGGGCTCCTGCTCTCGGCGGTCGCTGGCAGCCTCGTCTCGTCCACCGCCGTGACGCTGGACATGGCGCGACTCGCCCGGAAGCATCCGGAGCGCGAAGCGTTCTTCTCGGGGGCCGTCGCACTCGGCGGTGCGACGATGATGGCGCGCGTGCTCGTCGTCGTGGGCTTCTTCAACGTCGAGCTTCTGCGGTGGCTGGCGCCCGCACTCGCGTTCGCCGGCCTCGCCTCGCTCGCGGCCACCGGTTTCATCTTGCGGCACACGCGCCGGTCACAGGAGGGGAACGCAGGAAACGGCAGGTCACTCGAGCTGACGAACCCGTTCGAGCTCGCGACCGTCCTGAAGTTCGGCGCCCTCCTCGCCGTCGTGATGCTGTTCGCCGAGGGGCTGACCCGCTTCTACGGCGCCGGGGGCGCCTACGCGCTCGGGGCGGCGTCCGGGATTGCCGACGTGGATGCGTTCACGCTGTCGATGACCCGGCTCGCCCGCACGACGCTCGGGCCCGAGACCGCAGCGCAGGCGATCCTGGTCGCGGTCGCCGTGAACTCGGTCGCGAAGGGCGTACTGGCATGGATCGCGGGCGGCGTCGGCATGGGCCGACGCGTGCTGCTCGTCGCCGCGCTCGCCATCGCGGCGGGCTTCGTCGGGCTTCAACTAGCGAGTCTTTGGGACCCGATCGCGTTCCTCGCCCGCATCCCCCGCTAGCCTCGACCGGAGCATCGCCCGAATCCCGGGCTCAGGCGGAAGGTCCGCGGGACCTTCCGTCTTCTGCAAGAAGCATTGGCCGGCGCCCTGCTTACAGTGCCACCTTGTTGAGCGCCTCGGCGCAGGCCGTGGCGACTTGGCGGTTCGGCTCCGCGGTGCTGCCGGGCATGGTCGCCCAACCGCCCTTGCCCACGTAGTCGCTCTGCTCCCAACTCTTGGTTTCTTTCAGCGTCGCGAGGTTGGCCGGCGCGTTGGCGCTCTTCCTGAACTGGGCCACGCATATCGGGGTGAGCGCCGACACGATCGCGTCGTCTGCACGTCCGCCGGCAAGCTTCTCCGCCGTGCCGCCCGTCACCCAGCCGCCCCAAGTGAATCCGACGATTGCGAGCGCGATCGCACCCGCTGCCGCGCCCTTGAGAAACGGTGCCGTTTGGGCAGGAAGTTTGGGAATGTTCATGGGATTTCCTTGATTCGTTGGAGAAAGTCTCACGGGAATACGCTCCCGCTTTCGACCCTCCCAGTATCCCCTGTCCTGCGCGATGTTCTGTGCGCTACCGAACACAAAACGGAGCGGTTTCGGGACCCGAGCTTTACGCGGCCGACTCCCACGCCCGTGGCGTCGACGCTTCGATGACCTGCGGCCAGGCCGGACGGTCGTCCCCGAGCACGCGTCGGCCGATCGCGCCCGCCCAGAACGTCTCGGAGCCAAAGTCGAGGCGCCACGCCCAGAGCCGGCGCGTGTAGAGCTGGAGGTCGTGCTCCTCCGTCACGCCGATCGCGCCGTGGACCGCATGCGCAATCGCGGCCGCCGCGCCCGCCGCCTCGCTCGTCCGCGCCTTCGCGCACGCCACGCGCATCGGGTCGAGGGCCAGCCCTGCGGTATCGCAGGCAAGCTCGGCGGCCATCGCGGCCGCGGCCGCCAGCTCGCCGAGCACCGCGAGCTGCTGCTGGATCGCCTGGAACTTGCCGATGGCCTTGCCGAACTGCTTGCGCTCGCCCGCGTACTGGACCGCGAGCTCGAGGACGCGCCCGATCCCGCCGGCGAGCTGCGCGGCGCGGAGCGCCGCGCCCACCTCGAGCGCGGACACGCCGGCCGGAACCGTCGCGCGCAGCACCGCCTTGGCATCGCTCCACGCAAGGCTGCATCGACCTTCGCCGGCGAGCCGGACGTCCGGCTCGATCCTTGCATCGCTCGTGCGCATCGCGAGGAGCTCGGTCGGTTCTCCGGCGCGGGCGAGCGTCCCGACGACGAAAGTGGCCTCGCGAGCGTGCGGCACCGACTGCGCGCGCACGCTCATCCGCCCACCCCCCGAGCCGTTCTTCTCGCCCGCGAACACCGCGAGCGTCGGCATGCCCTCCGGCAGGCGGCTTTCCGCTGACGCCGCGAGCGCATGCGCGGCGATCGCTTCGCCGAGCGGCACCGGTGCGGCGTGGCGGCCGGCGGCGACGAGGACGGGCAGGACGTCGCGCCACGCAAGTCCCGCGCCGCCGTCGGCCTCGCGCGCGAGCGCGAGCGGGAGCCCCGCTTCCTCGATCTGCCGCCAGAGGGCCTCCGGCCATGCGCCCGCCTCGGCCGCGCGCACGACCGACGGGGCGCAAAGGTCGGTCAGGATGCGCTCCACCGTCTCCGCGAGCAACGCTCTCATCTCTCGATCCTCCGGTCAGCGCAGCCCGAGCCCGCGCGCGATCATCCCGCGCAGGATCTCGCGCGTGCCGCCGCGCAGCGAGTATGTCGGCGCAATCTGCGTCACGTAGGCGAGCGTGCGCAGCAGCGTCCCCGGCGGGGCCGCGAACGGATCGGCGGCGATCAGCCTTCCGATCGCGTCGGGCACCTGCTGCTCGACCTCGGTCCCGAGATCCTTCACCACCGCCGCGGCGAGCACCGGATCCTCGCCCCGCACGAGCTGCGCGGTCACCGCGATCGACATGGCGCGCAGCACCGCGAGGTGCGCGACGACGCGCCCCAGGGCCTGCGCCTCCTCGCCGCTCGCCGCGCCGCGCTTCCGCAGCCATGCCACCCATTCCTCGAGCAGCACGCTGGCCGACAGCAGCCGCTCGGGACCGCTGCGCTCGTAGGCGAGCTCGTTGAGCACCTGCTCCCAGCCCGCGCCTTCGCCGCCCAGCAGGCCGTCGTCGGCAACGAACACGTCCTCCAGGGCGATCTCGTTGAAGTGCGCGTCGCCGGTGAGGTCGCGGATCGGCCGGATCGTCACCCCGGGCGCGGCCAGGTCGACGATGAGCTGCGACAGCCCGCGCTGGCGATCCTGCGGCGCCCCGGAGGTGCGAACGAGCGTGATCATGAAGTGGGACCGGTGCGCGTTCGTGGTCCACACCTTGCGCCCGTTGAGCCGCCAGCCGCCCTCGACGCGGGTCGCCCGGGTCCGCACGCTCGCGAGATCGGATCCGGTGTCGGGCTCGCTCATGCCGATGCAGAAGAACGCCTCGGCGCGGCAGATGCGCGGGAGGTAGAAGCGCCGCTGCGACTCGGTGCCGTACTTGAGGATGAGCGGGCCGCTCTGGCGATCCGCGATCCAGTGCGCCGACACCGGCGCGCCGACCGCGAGCAGCTCCTCGACGAGGACGAAGCGCGCGAACGCGCTGCGCCCGCCTCCGCCGTACGCCGCCGGCAGCGTCAGGCCGACCCAGCCCTGCGCGGCGAGCTTCCGGCTGAACGCCGCGTCGAACCCCATCCAGGAGCGCGCACGCACGTCGGGCGGAAGCCCGGCGACGGCCTCCGCGACGAAGGCGCGCACGTCGCGCCGCAGCGCTTCGTCCGGCTCCGGAATGGCGGTGAGCGCGAGCGCCGGGATCATCGTCGCGTCAGACAACATGGCCCCGGCCCGCGTCGCCGCGGGAGGGGCCGCTGAAGAATTCGGGAAGGTCTGCCTCCCAGCGTATCGTGGATTGCGCACCGAAGTGCGTAGTGCCACAAGCGGAATGCCCGAGGGCGATGTCCGCGTCGTTCATTCCAGGAGGCAGACCATGAAAGACGATATCACCGTATTCGTCGGCTTGGACGTTCATAAGGACTCCGTCGCGGTCGCCGTGGCCGAGGACGGCCGCACCGAGCCCCGATTCGTTGGAACCTGCGGCCCCGAGCTGCGCGAGTTGCTCAAGGCGCTCGCTCATCTGGGCGACCCCTCGCACACGCTCATCGCCTACGAGGCCGGCCCGGGCGGCTTCGCGCTGGCGCGCCAACTGGCTGCCGAGGGCTGGCGCTGCCAGGTCATCGCCGTCTCCAAGACCCCGCGCAAGCCCGGCGAGCGCATCAAGACCGATCGGCGCGACGCGCTCGCGCTCGCGCGCTACCTGCGCTCGGGCGATCTCACCCCGGTGGTCATCCCCGATGCGCAGGACGAGGCCATCCGCGACCTGTCGCGTGCGCGCCAGGACGCGGTGCGCGCTCGGCTCAAGGTCCGCCAGCAGCTCAAGGCGATGCTGCTTCGCCACGGCAAGCGCTTCCCCGGCAAGACCTCCTGGGGCGCTTCTCACGAGCGCTACCTCGCGCGTATCGGCTTCGATCACCCCGCCCAGCAGATCGCCTTCGCCGAGTACCGAGCCGCAGTGATGGAAACCCACGAGCGCGTCGAGCGCATCACCGCCGCTCTGCGCGAGCAGCTCCCGCACTGGCGCTACGGCCCGGTGGTCAAGGCGCTCATGTGCTTCAAGGGCATCGATTTCGTCGCCGCGGCCACCATCGTCTCCGAACTGGGCGATATGCACCGCTTCGAGCATCCCAAGCAGCTCATGGCCTATCTGGGCCTGGTGCCCAGCGAGTACTCCAGCGGCACCGCGCGCACCCAGGGCAGCATCACCAAAACCGGCAACACCCATGTGCGGCGCATCCTGGTCGAGTCGGCCTGGTGCTATCGCTTCTCCGCGCGCCTGAGCCGACCGGTGGCCGAGCGACAGCTCGAGCAACCCAAGACCGTTCGCGACATCGCCTGGCGCGCTCAGCTGCGCCTGTGCTCGCGCTATCGGCGCTTGTGCGGCCGAGGCATGCACTCCAACAAGATCTGCGTCGCCGTGGCTCGTGAGCTCGCCGGCTTCATCTGGGAGGCCGCTCGACACGTGCAGGCCCACATGCATTGAGCAGCCCGCCCCTTCCACCTCAACGGCGCTACATTCCAGGAGCAGCCCTATCGAGGTCACAACGTCCTGACCCGATCGGCAACGCGATGCGCGAGCACGACCCGGGGAATCCTCGTTTCGACTATGTGGGCGTCCACGTGACGGTCCCCGACTATCAGACCGAGGCAGCCCCGCGACTGAATCGTTGACTTGCGGTAACCAGCCCGCGGATATCAGACTGATCCACCGTCGATTCGCACTCGCGTGTCGCGTTGCCCATCGGGCCGCATCGTGCAACTTCCCTCGGGGCTTGCGCGTACGCCGGCTCCCTTCCTCGCTCGTGACTATTGACATGTAGGGCCATATCAGTCGAGCTTCGCGCCGGTGGCCTTGACGACTTTCGACCAGCGCTCGAGCTCGGACTTGATGTAGGCGCCATACTGCGCGGGCGTCGATCCGAGCGGCTCGGCGCCCTGCGCCGCCAGCTTCGCCTTCACGTCCGGATCGGCGAGGGCCTTCATCACCTCGGCATTCCAGCGCTGCACGATCGCCGGCGGCGTCTTGGCCGGCATCACGATGCCCTGCCACGCGCCGACTTCGAACCCCTTCATCCCCGATTCGTTCAGCGTCGGGACGTCGGGCAGCACGTTGCTCCGCTTCAGGCTGGTCACCGCAAACGCCTTGAGCCGCTTGTCCCGGATGTAGGGCAAGGCCGCATTGATCGTCTCGGCGGTGAACTGCGTCTGGCCGCCCACCAGGTCGGTGAGGGACGGCGCGCTGCCCTTGTAGGGAACGTGTACGGCGTCCAGACCGTTCGCCTGCAGGAACAGGAACGCGCCGAGGTGCGTCACGTTGCCGTTTCCGGCCGAGCCGTAGGTCGCCTTGCCGGGATTCGCCTTCAGGTAGGCGATGAACTCCTTGAGGTTCGCCGCCGGCACCGAGGGATGCGCGGCGATCACGAGCGGGACGACCGCGGTGAGCGCGACCGGCGCGAAGTCCTTGAGGGGATCGAAGGTCAGCTTGCTGTAGAGGGAGGGGCTGAGCGTGATCGCGGAGGTGTTGTAGAGCACGGTGTATCCGTCCGGCGCCGCCTTCGCCACCACCTCGGCGCCGATGTTGCCGTTCGCGCCCGGCCGGTTCTCGACCAGGACCTGCTGTCCGAACTGCTCGGAGAGCTTCTGCGCGATCACGCGCGATACGAGGTCGGTGGGCCCGCCCGGGGGAAACGCGACGACCAGTTTGATCGGCTTGTTGGGATAGTCCGCCTGCGCCTGGAGCCAGCCCGGCGCGGCAAGGGCTGCGATCGCGCCGGCGGCTGCGACGAAGCGGCGTCTGGTGAAAGTCATGGTCATCTCCGTCTCGGGTCCGGGGTCCGTTACGCGGCGGCGCCTTGCGGCCGCCCGGCGAGCAGGCGCGTGGCGGTGTAGGTCATCACCGGCTCGTTGCGCTGGTTCGTCACCTCGATCTGCGAGGTCACGACCGCGCGCCCGCCCTTGGACGTGGGGCGGATCGCCGTCACCTCGACCGTCGCCCCGATGGTGTCGCCCACCCGGACCGGTCCGAGGATCTTCTGCGCGAGCTCGAGCATCGCGAGCCCCGTGCCCTGGATCATCGTCTGCAGGATGAAGCCTTCGATGAGCGCGTAGGTCAGCGCCGCCGGCACCGGCCGGCCCGAGATCGCGCCGTGCTCGTAGTGCGCGTCGATGAAGATCGCCTCGAGCATGCCGGTCGTGGAGATGAAGTTGACGAGGTCGGTCTCGGTCACGGTGCGGCGGAACGTCTGGAAGCGCTGGCCGACGCGCAGGTCCTGCCAGTGGAAGCCCTGGCCGAGCGTGGGCAGCGCGGTCTCTTTGGTCATGCGGCGATCTCCTTCGCGGTCCGTTGAGTGTCCCGGGCGACGCTTGGCGCGGCGAGCGCTTCGATCCGGTTCTCGGGAAGCCCCGCCTCGCGGAGCACCTCGCGCGTGTGCTCGCCCAGGCGCGGCGGCATCTTCGGGTCGAGCGGGCGGCCGTCGAAGCGTACGCCGGCGCCGGGAAAGCGCACGGCGCCGCCCGCACCGTCGTCCAGCGTGCGGAAGAAGCCCGTCGCGGCGAGGTGCGGGTCGCTCTCGAGATCCTCGAGACGGTGCATGGGCGCGGCGGGAATATCCAGGCGCTCGCACGTCTCCAGCCACGCCGCCGTGCTGCGCTTGCCGATGAATTCCCCGGCGAGCGCGTACAGCGCCTCGATGTTGCGGGTCCGCGCCGCGATGTCGGCGAAGCGCGCGTCGGCGGCGAGCTCGGGGCGCCCCACCTCGCCGAAGAACTGCCGCCAGTGGGCGTCCGTGTACGGCATCATGCAGACGTAGCCGTCCAGCGTCTTGTACGGGCGGCGCCACGGCGCGAGCACGCGCGGATAGCCCGGCGGCGCGAGCGCCGGCTCGAAGTGGCGGCCATAGTAGTGCTCCACCAAAACGAAGCCGACGAGCGACTCGAACATCGGCACTTCGACGAAGCTGCCGCGACCGGTGCGCTCGCGGGCGAAGAGCGCCGCGAGGATCGCGTGCGCGGCGACCAGGCCGCAGGTCTTGTCGGCGGCGATCGTCGGCAGGTACCGCGGCTCGCCCGACTGGCGCTCCATCAGGGCCGCGAGCCCGGAGAGCCCTTGAATGATGTCGTCGTAGGCGGGCTTCCCGCCGTAGGGGCCGTCCTGCGCGAAGCCGTGCAGTCCGGCATAGACCAGGCGCGGGTTCCGGGCCATCAGCGCCTCGGGGTCGAGTCCGAGCGCCGGCAGCTTTTGCGGCCGGATGCTGTGCATGAACACGTCGGCGGTGTCGACGAGCGCGAGCAACGCCTCGCGCGCCTCGGGGCGCTTCAGGTCGAGCACGACGCTGCGCTTGTTCCGGTTGACCCCCAGGAAGATCGCGGCCATGCCCGGCTCCCGCCCCGGACCCGTGCGCCGGGTGGAGTCGCCTTCGGGCGCCTCGATCTTGATCACGTCGGCGCCGTAGTCGCCGAGGATCTGGCTCGCATAGGGGCCGAGCACGACCGAGCTCAGGTCGAGGATGCGGACGCCCTCGAGGGGCAGGCGGGTCATGGCGGGGCTCCGGGTCGCAGGGAACGGCACCATGCTAGATTTCCATGCGTTACTCGTCCAATATTTGATTGTTCAACTCTGATATCCGGTGAATATCGCCATGGACCTGCGTCAGCTGCGCCAGCTGGTCGTCCTCGCCGAGACGCTCAACTTCCGGCGCGCGGCCGAGCGCCTGCACATCGCCCAGCCGCCGCTGTCGATCTCGATCCGCCGCCTGGAGGAAAGCCTGGATGCACGGCTGTTCGAGCGCGGGCGGCGCGGCGTCCGGCTGACCGAAGCGGGGCGCGCCGCGTTGCCCGATGCACGCCTCGCGATCTTTCACGCCGAGCAGGCGCGCCGCGCGGTGCGGACCGCGGCCGCCGGCGAGGCCGGCACGCTGCGGGTGGGATTCGTGGGCTCGGCGACCTACGCGCTGCTGCCCCGCGTGCTGCCCGAGTTCCGCCGGCGCTTTCCGCGCGTACAGCTCGAGCTGACCGAATCGACGACCGCGCGGATCCTGGCGCGCGTGGAAGAGGAGGCGTTCGACGTCGGGATCGTCCGCTACCCGCTGGTCCGCGCGACCCCGCTGCAGCTCCAGACGATCGAGCGCGACGTCTTCGCCGCAGTCCTCCCGGCGCGGCACCCGCTCGCGCGCAGCCGCCGGCTGGCGCTGGCCGATCTCGCGGCAGAGCCGTTCGTGTTCTATTCCGCCGCGGAGGTGCCCGGCCTCCACGCGGTCGCGCTGCTCGCGTGCCAGTCGGCGGGCTTCACGCCGCAGGTCAGCCAGGAGGCGGTGCAGGTCCAGACCGTGGTGAGCCTGGTCGAAAGCGGCTTCGGGGTGGCGCTCGCGCCATCGGTGGCAAAGCGGCACGCGCCGGAGCGAGTGGTGTTCCGTCGACTGTCCGACCAGCAGAGTGCTCTCGCCGTCGGACTCGCGCTCGTCTACAAGGCCGAGACGGAGACCGAGCTCGTCAAGCGGTTTCGAGAGGCGTTACGAATGAATCAATAGCGTTTTCCCTTGCCTTACAACTGGCGACAGCGCGAAGCGGAGCTCGGGCGCCGCGCGCAGTGGTCCACTAGCGACTCATCGCGAACAATCGACGATCAGCGCGGATACGGGATCCCGCGGTGGATGCTTCACGCGATAGTCCCGCAGCGCCCGGTCCACCAGGGCATCGACGCTTTCCTCCGGTCGCCTGGGGAACTCCTCGTCGGTGATCCACGCCGCACGCGGCGTGCCGTCCTCGGGACGGACGACAAAGACGACGTCCACTTCTCCGGTCGGCAGGGTGCGGTGCAACTTGTCTACGCGGGAGGCGCTGGACATGGGAGACCTCCTGAAGGGGGTGAATCGCGGGCGTGCGAAGTAGACCATACGCCCATGACATGGTCATGTCGAGCACCGAGGGTCAATGATTGAACGTCTCGAACGCCGTCCCGCCGCTCGCGCGCTCGAGTGCCCGCATGCGCCGCTCGAGGTCCGCGGGGTCGGTCGCGGCGGCGAGGTATTGGTCGTCCCTGCTCAGAGGCCGCCACCAGCGCCGGAATCGGTGAATGATGCGATTCCCTTCCGCCTCAGGCAAGGGGCGGCAACGCGATTCACGTTGATCCATAGCTCGGCCCACCCTTCCTCTCATCACTCGCGACCCGAAGGCCGGCAGTGTGCGCGCTAGGGACTTGCACTTGGCTGACGTATCGCGAGCCCGGCTGATCACCCGATGGCTTCTGGGGAAGTCCGCGTTCTGATCCTGTTTTTCACAACGCGGAATGGGTGTTGCAGAACCATTACGGCACTAGATCGAACGGTCTAGTTGCGCGCCTCCCGCGGACAAAGGGGATACCCCTGTGGCGTTGTGGGCGCGATGCGTCTGCCATTGGTCAGTCCCCTGCTGGCGCTAGCATGGAGACCGTGCCGGAGAACGGCACGGTGTCTGACGGCGTGCGGCCACGACGGGCACGCTGCTTGCGGCACGGGACAGGTGCTGCGCCTTCCCATCCGTCGTGCTGCCGCGCTGCTGCTGGGCCTGGTGCTCGCCGCGTGTGGCGCCGCGACCCGGCTGGCCTACGAAAGCGGCGACGCCTGGGTGCTGGTCATGACCGACCGGTACCTGGATCTCGAGGGCGAGCAATGGCAGCTCGCGCGCGGGGCGATCCGCCGCTTCCACGCCTGGCATCGCCGGACGGAGCTGCCCCGCTATGCCGCGTTGCTCCAGAGCACGGCGGGCCGCGTGGAACGCGGACTCACGCACGAGGACGTTGAGTGGGGCATTCAGAACGTGCGCGCCCGCTACGCCGCGGTGGTCGAAGCCGCCGTCCGGGAAAGCGCCCCGCTCCTGCACGCGCTGGACGCCGAGAACATCGCCGCGCTCGAACGCCGCTTCGCGGCCGACGACCGGAAGCGCATTCGCGAGGCGCAATCGGGCGACGCGCCGAAGCGCGAGCGCGCCCGCGTGCTGGCCATCGTGAAGCGCGTGGAGGAATGGACGGGACCGCTCTCGGGCGCGCAGCAAGACGTCGTGCGGCGTTTCGTGCGAGCGACCGCCGGTCGTCCGCGCCAGGCGCACCAGCACCTGAGCCGCAAGCAGCGGGAGCTGGTGCTGCTGCTCGTGCGCGACGACGGGTCGGCGAAGGAGACGAACCCGGAGCAGCTGCGCTCGTTCTTCGTCGACTGGGAAGCGGAGCGCAGCGTCGAGGGACGCGAGTACCACGCACGCTTCGTGGAGCTGATCCTCGAGCTCGACCGCACGCTCACCGCGAGCCAGCGGGCGCACGCGATCGGGCGACTCGGCCGGTATGCCGAGGATTGCCGGCAGTTGTCGCGCGGGAGCTAGGACCGGCCGGGGTTCAGTGTTTCGCCGCCGGAGTCACGCGCCACACGACGTTGCCGACGTCGTCCGCAACGAGCAAGGCCCCCGCGCGGTCGACCGCGACGCCCACGGGCCGCCCGAGCGCATCGCCGTTGGCGTCGACGAAACCGGTGAGCACGTCCTCCGACGGGCCGACGGGGCGGCCGCCCTCGAAGCGCACGAACACCACCTTGTAGCCGTTGAGCGGGCGGCGATTCCACGAACCGTGCTCGCCGACGAACGCGCCGCCCGCGTACCGCTGCGGCAACAACGTGCCCTCGTAGAACGCGAGACCGAGCGGCGCGACGTGGGCACCGAGCGCGTAGTCCGGCGCGATCGCTTTCGCGACCAGGTCGGGGCGCGCCGGCTGCACGCGCGGGTCCACGTGCTGGCCGAAGTAGCTGTAGGGCCAGCCGTAGAAGGCGCCCTCCTTCACCGACGTGAGGTAGTCGGGCACGAGATCGCTGCCCAGCTCGTCGCGCTCGTTGACGACGGTCCACAGCAGGCCGGTCTGCGGCTCCCAGCCGAGTCCGTTGGGGTTCCGCAGTCCCGAGGCGAAGAGCCGGCCGGTCTGCTTCGTCGGGTCGATTTCCAGGATCGCCGCGCGGTCGACTTCCTTCTCCATGCCGTTCTCCGCGACGTTGCTGTTCGACCCGACCGTCACATAGAGGCGCGATCCGTCCCGGCTCGCGATGACGTTCTTCGTCCAGTGATGGTTGAGGGGGCCGCCGGGCAGATCGACAACCTTAGCGCCCGGGTCTGCAATCCGCGTCGCCCCCGGGGTGTACGCGAAGCGCACCAGGGCGTCGGTGTTCGCAACGTAGAAATCGCTCCCGACGAGGACCATGCCGAACGGCGAGTTCAGGCCGTCGAGAAACACGGCGCGGAATTCCGCGACGCCGTCGCCGTCCGCATCGCGCAGCAGGGTGATCCGGTTGGCGCTCGGTACCGCGGCGCCGGCGCGCTTCATCACCTGCTTCATGACCCAGCCCTTGATCCCGTTGCCGTTCTCGGGTCGCGGCGGCGCGTTCGACTCGGCGACCAGGACGTCCCCGTTCGGAAGGACGTAGAGCCAGCGGGGATGGTCGAGACCCGTCGCGAACGCGCTGACCGCGAGACCCGCGGCCGGGATCGGCGTGGCGCCGTCCGGCCACCCCTTTGCCGGGGCGATGTTCACCGTCGGCAACAGCGTCCGGGTCGGCTCCGGCAGCGTCGGTTGCGGGCCCGTATCGGCGTAGCGGGCCAGATTCGAGCGATCGCCGCAGCCGGGAAGACCCAGCAGCGACGAGCAAAGCAACGCAAATGCGAGCGCTCGGGCCATGCCCGCGGAGTCGCAAGCGGCGTGCCCGTCCCTCGCGACGTTGCGGCCGGCCGCGCAGGCGCTCGCCGCTCCGGGTCCCTCAACGCGTGCGTCGGGCGATGAACAGGCGGGTGATCTCAGCCCCGACGAAGAAGATGCTCGCCGAATAGAAGACCCAGAGCAGCAGCACGGCCAGCGAGCCCGCCGCGCCGAACGCCGACGCCGGGGCGGAGTTCCCGAGATACAGGCCGATCGCCAGCCGTCCCGCGAGGAACAGCAGCGCGGTGATGCCCGCGGAGAGCATGACGTCCCGCCAAGCGAGTCGCGCCTCGGGGAGCAGCTTGTAGATCGCCGCAAAGAGCCCGATCACCACGACGAGCGTGGCCACCCACGACAGGCCGGTCAGCAGCCAGCCGGCTTCGGCGCCGATCAGTCGGGTCGAAATCACCGCGAGCACCGCATTGACTGCCAGTGATACCAGCAGCAGGAAAGCGAGCACCAGGACGAGACCGAACGAGAGCAGCCGCGATCGGAGCAGCCCCCAGAGGCCGGGGGGTCTGCGGCGTTCGACGCGAAAGATCTCATCGAGGCTGTCCTTCAGTTCGGCGAATGCGGTGGTCGCTCCGACCAGAAGCGCGGCGAAGGCAGCGAGCGCGGCCCACCCGCGCTCGGTCTTGCGCGTGCTTGCGGCGAGCAGGTCGCCGAGCAGCGCCGCGCCCGGTTCCCCGATCAGCATGCGCGTCTGGTCGAGGATCGCTGCGCTCAGCGCGGTCGTCTCGACGAGCAGGCCGGCGACGGCGAGCACTATGACGAGGATCGGCGCAAGGGAGAAGGCGGTGTAGTACGCCACCGCCGCGGCCTTGCGGCTGCAGCGGTCCTCAGACCATGCGCTGGCCAGCTGGGTGAGCGCGTGCCAGAGGCGCTTGATGCCGCCCTTGCGCGTTCCGCGCATTGCACTTGGTTCGGCCGCAATGGGCATCCGATTCTCGGCTCTGCGTGTCAGTGAAGGAGCGCGGCGCGCCAAGGCGGTCAGAGGGAAACGTCCCGGACTTCGGTATCGCTCCCACCGCCCTTGACCGACGCTCTGGCGTCCTTTGCGAGGCGGGCGTACACCGCCCGTATCCGGGCGCGGTCGTCGTCGTCCAGCTCCTCGAGGTCGATCAGCCCGGCGTGCGCCCCGGCGATCGCGCGAAGCAGCTCGTCCAGTTTCACGTGCACCGCCTCGGTATCCCGGTTCTGCGTGTTCTGGATCAGAAAGACCATGAGAAAGGTGACGATGGTCGTCCCGGTATTGATGACGAGCTGCCACGTGTCGCTGAACTCGAACAGCGGGCCGGCGACAGCCCAGACGAGAATCACCAGTACCGCGGCGGCGAAGGCGCCCGGCCGCCCGCACGTGCTGGCCACCCCGCGCGAGAACCGTCCGAAGATCGATGGTCTTTTTCCCGCCATGCGCGGGCCTCGCAATCGGCGTGCCGCGCAGACGCCCCCGGCCCGAGCCGGGCCCGTAGTTTGCACATGGTGCAGTGACTCCTGACCGGAAGGGTCGCCATGTTGCAGGGCGCGGTGGTAGCACTCATCCTCGCGGGGATTGCCGGCGTGCTCGGGTATGCCGGCGTGGGCGGGGCGGGATCGCACGACGCGGCCTACGCGTTCCTCCTCGTAGGCCTGATTCTCATCGCCGCATTCCTGGGAACGACGCGGCTGCGTCGCTGAACCGCGTCGACCGGAGCGAGGAACGATGTCCGGAAATGACGATGGCTAAGCCGAGCAAGGCCCGATCGCACGGCGAAGCGGTCGCGGCAAAGCACCGACGCATCCAGCGCGATCAGGATGCGCGCGATCGGTCGCGGACACGCAAAAAATCCGCGGACGACAATGCGATGCAGGCGGGGCCGCGCAAGCAGCCGGCTACGCTTCCGGCACAGCACATCGCGAAGCCGGGCAACGAGGCCGACCTCGAGCTCGCGCCGCGGTTTCTCGCGCCCGACTACCACGGCAGCCGCAAGCTCGAGGGAATGGTCGCGATCGTCACCGGCGGAGATTCCGGCATCGGTCGCGCCGTGGCGGTGCTGTTCGCGCGCGAAGGGGCCGACGTCGCGATCCTCTACCTCAGCGAGCACGCCGACGCCCGAAAGACGCAGCGCTACGTGGAAGCCGAAGGACGGCGGTGCCTGACTATTGCGGGCGACGTGAAGGACAGCACGTTCTGTCGCAAGGCGGTCGACCGGGTCGTACGCGAGCTCGGCGGACTCGACGTCCTAGTGAACAACGCGGCGTTCCAGGAGCACGCCGACTCGCTGGAAGACATCTCGGACGAGCGCTTCGACGAAACGCTCCGCACCAACGTATACGGCTATTTCCACATGGCCCGCGCCGCCCTGCGCCACCTCAAGCGCGGCGGCTCGATCATCAACACCGGCTCCGTCGTCGGCCTGGAGGGTAGTCCCAGCCTGCTCGACTATTCGACGACCAAGGGCGCCATCCACGCGTTCACCAAGTCGCTCGCGCAGAACCTCGCGAGCAAGGCCATCCGCGTGAACGCCGTCGCGCCGGGACCGGTCTGGACGCCGCTGAATCCGGCCGACAAGCCGGCCGAGAAGGTCGCCGAGTTCGGGCACAACACCGACATGAAGCGCGTCGCGCAGCCCGAGGAGCTTTCGCCGGCGTACGTCTTCCTGGCGTCGCCCGTGTGCTCGGCGTACATCACCGGGATCGTGTTGCCCGTCACCGGGAGCGTCGGCGCCATCTGACTGCGGCGTCGGCCCGCACCGAACGGTAGAAGTTGCACGCCTGCGCAGGTCCTACACCCCTTCGGCGACCGTAAGGCACGAAGAACGCAGCGCCGCTTCGGTACGCGGATTGCTGGTGCGCGTTGCCCGATCAACCCCACGCGAAAAGGAGATGCCCCGATGGGATCGACCAAGACCCGCAAGCGCGCGACCGAGAGCGACGCGATCGAACTGTTGCGCGAGGATCACCGCAAGGTGGAGAAGCTGTTTGACGAGTTCGAGAAGGCCGACCGCGAGGATGCGGTGGCGTGCAGTAAGATCGTCGAGCAGGCGTGCACCGAGCTGAAGATCCACGCCACCCTGGAAGAAGAACTGTTCTATCCGGCCGTCCGCGACGCTCTCGAGGCGGACGACACGTCCCTCATCGACGAGGCCGAGGTCGAGCACGACACGGCGAAAATGCTCATCGCCCGGCTCGAGGGCCTCGGCGCGGAGGAGCCGCACTATGCCGCCACCTTCACCGTGCTGTCGGAATACATCAAGCACCACGTGAAGGAAGAAGAAGGCGAGCTGTTCCCGAAGGTGAAGAAGACGAAGCTCGACCTCGAGGACCTGGGCGCGCGGATGCGCTCGCGCAAGGACGAACTGATCGAGGAAATGGGCGTCGCGACCGCCGAAACTGCCGAGGCCGACTGACCTCGACGCAAACACGCCGCGCCCAAAGCGCGGCGTGTTTCTGGTTCGCGCCGATCCCTCCGCCGATCATCCCGGCGAATAGGGAGAGGACGTAAGCGCCCTGACCGCGGCCGCTGATCAGACCGAGGGGGGGTCGGTCTCGCGCTCGAAGTGACGGTGCCTCGCGATGGCCTGGATGAACGCCGGCAGCGCGGAGGGTGCATCGCCGGAGGGCGCGAGCACCAGACCAGGATCGGGTGCGCCGCTCGGCAATGCGTCCGCGATTCCGGCCGCTTCGAGCAGCGCGGCGCCGCGGCCCAGGACGAGGATCGGCTTGCAGTGACGATACTGGTCCTTGAGGAACTCGATCACCTGCCCCTCTGCGACGAGCGCACCCACGCCGGCCTCGCCGTCGGGCAGCACCATCGCATCGAACAGCACCGAGGGGGCGGCCTCGAGACTCACTTCCACGTCGAGCTCGCCCCCACCGTCGCCTTTCACCTTGCCCAGGCGGGTTCCCACGTAGCGCGGCACCGCACCCGCTTCGCTCAGCGCGCGATGGATTTCCGCGGCGCTCGCGGGCTTCACGCCGTTCCCGACGAGAATCGCGACGCGGCGCGTACGGATGCTGCCGCCCCCCGGCCGCGCAAGAAGCGACAGCGCGGGTGAGCGCTCGACTTCGGGTTTCACGGGTTTTCCCAGCACCGGCGGCAGCGACGGGGGCATCGACATGCCCAGGTCGGCGGCGATTCTCGAGGCTAAGCCTTCATCGACGTTGGCAAGCATCGCCACGATGCGCTCCCGGACCGCCCGGGTCTGTACGCGGGTCAGCTCGAACCGGAACGCGCGCACGATGTGCGCCTGCTCGGTCGCCGTCTGGCTGTTGTAGAAGAGGCGCGCCTGGGTGTAGTGATCGGCGAAGCGCTCCGGCTTGCCGCGCACCGCGTCCCCCTCGATGCGCTCGGGGAACGACCTAAAGCCGCGCATGCCGGCCTGGAAGGGGCAGCCCCCGCCGAGCGAGTTCGGCTCGTAGGCGACCCGCCCGCGCGCGATCGACTGACGGTGCATCCCGTCGCGCTGGTTGTTGTGCACCTGCGCGAGCGGCGCGTTGATCGGGATCTCGTGGAAGTTCGGCCCACCGAGCCGCGTGAGCTGCGTGTCGAAATACGAGTGGATCCGCCCCGCGAGCAGCGGATCGTTGCTGAAGTCGATCCCCGGGACGATGTGCGCAGTGCAGAAGGCGACCTGCTCGGTCTCGGCGAAGAAGTTGTCGGGATTGCGGTTTAGCACCAAGCGCCCGACGCGGCGCAGCGGAACGAGCTCCTCGGGCACGATCTTGGTCGCGTCGAGCACGTCGAAGCTGAACTTCTCGGCCTGCGCCTCGGTGAAGATCTGGACCCCCAGCTCGTACTCGGGATACGCGCCCGCTTCGATCGCCTCCCACAGGTCGCGCCGGTGGAAGTCGGCATCGGCGCCGGAGATCTTCACCGCCTCGTCCCAGTCGAGGGAGTGCGTTCCGGCCACCGGGCTCCAGTGGAACTTGACGAACCTCGACTTGCCGGCCTGCGTTCACGAGCCGGAAGGTGTGCACCCCGAACCCCTGCATCATGCGGTAGCTGCGGGGGATGGCCCGGTCCGACATGACCCACATCAGCATGTGGGTCGATTCCGGCATCAGCGATACGAAGTCCCAGAAGGTGTCGTGCGCGCTGGACGCCTGCGGCATCGCGAAGTGCGGCTCCGGCTTGACGCGCGTGCACGAGGTCGGGGAACTTCATTGCGTCCTGGATGAAGAACACCGGGATGTTGTTGCCGACGATGTCGAAGTTGCCGTCGTCGGTGTAGAACTTGACGGCGAAGCCCCGCACGTCGCGCACCGTGTCGGCCGAGCCGCGCTCGCCGGCGACGGTCGAGAAGCGGACGAACACCGGAGTGCGCTTGCCCGCCGACGCGAACAGCGAGGCGCAGGTGTATTCGGCGAGCGACTCGTCGCACTCGAAGTAGCCGTGCGCGGCGGAACCGCGGGCATGCACCACGCGCTCGGGAATCCGCTCGTGGTCGAAGTGGGTGATCTTCTCGCGCAGGATGAAGTCGTCGAGCAGCGCCGGCCCGCGCAGCCCCGCCTTGAGCGAGTTCTGGTTGTCCGCGACGGCGACGCCCTGGTTGGTGGTGAGCGCGCGTCCGCCGGAGTCGACGCGGACCCGGTCGAGCGAGCCGTTGTTCGGGTTGTGCCCCGGCTGGCGCGGCCCGGCCCCGGCCTTGTCCGAGGCGTTTTCCTCGGTCAGCGTGCTGGCCGTCGCAGCAGTGCCGGTCGGCTCGATGCACTCGCCGGCCTGCGGGGCCGCTGCCGCTGCGCCGTGTTCGAGCGCCTTGTTCTTGTTGAACGGCATCGCTCTAGCGAGGGCCTCGACGGCCGCGACCTTCGCGGCGAGAGGGTCCGTGGTGGGACCGCCCGGGGCGGCTGGGCCGCTGATCGTCGCGCGCGCCGACGATTTCGCCGGGCCGTTCGAGTCGACAGAAGATTTGGTGTTGCGCGTATTGCGTTTGGCCATGGCTCACCGCGAGGAAAGGGTTTGGGACGCAGAGCAATGCGCGTGCCCTGCGCGCTACGTAAGCCCGCCGTCGCGCCGCCGATAGCGCCCCGAAGCGGCGCATGGGTACACAGAGCGCGCAAAACATTCACGAGAAGCGCGAGTGAAGCGGAGGACTTTGCGGTTCGGAGCCGGATTTCGCGTGGCGTTGGGCAACCGGCGCGCGCAGGCGGCGGAGATGGTCATTGCGCCGGGCGGCGCGGAAGGCGGCCCCGGAAACCGGCATCGCGGCGCCGACCAGTGACTGTTCGTTGGCGTCAAACCGCCTCTGCGCTGGGCCGCGAGCTTGACTCCCTCGCCGACGTGATTTCCATCGGCGTCGCTCCTGCGGCGATCGCGTTCGCGGTCGGCCTGCGGAGCGGCCTCGATCAGGTGATCCTGATCTACTTTGCGCTGTGCGGCCTGAGCCGTCTCGCCCGCTACAACGTCAGCGCCGAGACCATGTCCGCCCGGACCGGGAAGGTCGAGTACTTCGAAGGTACGCCGATCCCCACGAGCGTTGTGCCGCTCGGCGTACTGGTCTAGGCATTTTCCCGCGAGAACCTCTACCCGGCGAGCGTACTCGGCGTCGACTTTCATCTGCCCGTGCTGCTCTTCCTGCTGTCGGGGTCCCTGATGATCAGCAAGACGCTGCGGATCCCGAAGCCCTGAGGGGACGGCGCCTCGCGCTCGTCGGCGCTCCCGGCGCGGTCGGGCGATACACCTGCCGTCCGAAGCGCGAGCCTTGATCTGCCGTCACTCGGGTCCCGTTCATGCTTCTTCCTCCGCCTCGGGCACACCGCTTGCCTCTAGTGCGCGTCCCCTTAGCAACCAACTGGAGCCCCACCATGCCCGCACAGCCCTCCACGAACCGCAACGCCTTCGCGAGGACCCGCACCACACGCGCGCCCGCACGCCGTAGCCCGACGCCGCGCGATGCGCTTCAGCTCCTCAGGAACGACCATCGCAAAGTTGCGGACCTTTTCGACAAGTTCGAGAAGGCACGCACGGACGATCGCAAGGCGTTGCTCGCCGCGCAAATCTGCGCTGAGCTCAAGGTGCATGCGCAGATCGAGGAAGAGATCTTCTATCCGGCCGCGCGGGAGGCGCTGCGCAATGACGACCTGCTCGACGAGGCGACGGTCGAGCACCAATCTGCCAAGGCGCTGATCGCGGAGATCGAGGGCGCGAGCCCCGGCGACGAGCTCTTCGATGCCCGCGTAAAGGTGCTCGGCGAGTACATCAAGCACCACGTCAAGGAAGAGCACAACGAGCTCTTTCCGCAGCTTCGCAAGGCACGTATCGATCTGAAGGCGCTCGGACAGGCGCTTGCAGAGCGCAAGGAAGCGTTGCAGGCTGAGGCGTGAGATGCAACCTCTGCCGACAGCGGCAGAAAATGCCTTGGACGAAGCGGCGTCCCGCGCCGTTTTCGGCGAGACAGCAGCGGGTGCGATCTACCGGCGTATCCTGGCAAGCACCGGATGATCTCGCAGTCCGCGACGCGGTCTGCGGGCTGCTCGGGGACCGGCTACGGGGACGTCTGAGCCTCGGTGGCAGTGCGGCGACCCGCCGCCGCCGTCGGGCGTCGACCGACTGGGTGACATGGTCATCAAGTCCCGCTGCACGACCGCGCGCGACATCCTGCGGCCGGCCCGTCCGGTGAATGCCGCGATGCGGGTAGAGCTGCGTAGGCGCTCGGCGAGCGTATGCCCGCCAACTCCGGCGAACTCAAAGCGACGGGCGGAGAATGCGCTTGGACGACCTGGCGGCAAGCGCGAGGAGGCTGAACATGGACAAGGCGGCCGCAAGGGCAGGACGTGTGTAGATCTACAGTCGCGCGGCGCGGTTCTTTCATTGGTCGATGGTGGCGTTGATCGCTGTCCAGGCCCCGCTCGGGGCCCTACTGGTCGCGATCCATGTCGCCGCGGCGCTGTTCCATTACTTCATTCGCAAGGACAACGTGCTTGCACGCATGCTGCCGGGCCTGCTTAGACGTTAGGGAGGCGTCGGTCGCCCCCTGACGCGAGGGGATGCGCTGGGTCTGGATCTCGGAGCTGGGCGGCACTCGGCAATAGCCCAAAGAGCGGAACGCGATCATGCGCCTTGCGGCCAACACCAAAAAGGTTCTCAAACATCCCGGCGCATTCGGCTTGCGCGTGCTCAAGGGCTTTCGCGCCAACCAGGGCCTGCTCCTCGCGGGGGCCGTCGCCTACTACACGCTGCTTTCCCTCGTGCCGCTGCTCATCCTCGTGATGATCGTGCTGTCGCACGTCATCGACGCCGAGCGGCTTCTGGTGACGCTCAGCGCGTATCTGGAGTTCGTCGTGCCCGGCCGGTCGGGCGCGCTCGTCGACGAGCTGCGCACCTTCCTCGATCATCGCCACGTCATCGGCCCGGTGCTGCTGCTGACGCTCGTGTTCTTCAGCGCGCTCGCTTTCACCGTGCTCGAGAACGCGCTGTCGGTGATCTTCTTCCATCGCGTCGCGGTGAAGCGGCGGCGGTTCCTCACTTCGGCCCTGATGCCCTATCTTTTCATCCTTTTCCTGGGGATCGGCTTCCTCGTGGTTACCGTCGTTTCCGGCGCGCTCCAGTCCCTCGGCACGCGGGAAATGAAGGTCTTCGGCGAGATGCGCTCGCTCGACAGCCTTTCGACCGCGCTCGTCTACCTCATCGGGGTGGCCGGAGAGATCCTGATGCTGACCGCGATCTACCTCGTGATGCCGGTGGGCCGGCTCTCGGTGCGCTACGCGCTGATTGGCGGCGTGACCGCCGGGCTGTTATGGGAGATCACCCGGCACGTCCTGGTCTGGTACTACGCCTCGATGTCGTCGATCCAGCTCGTGTACGGCTCGCTGACGACGTCGATCATCGTGCTGCTGAGCGTCGAGATCGGGGCCATCGTCCTCCTCCTCGGCGCGCAGGTCATCGCCGAGTACGAGCGCGTCCGGCGCGAGCCGATCGACGCGCCGGCCAAGCCGATGCGGACCGAAGCGCCGCAGCCATGAAAGACCGCCCCCCCGGAGTGCGCGCCTACCGGGACGCCTGCAGCCATCGTTGCGTGATGTACCGGTGCGCTTACATGATGCCGAAAACGTAGAGGGCGACGATGACGATGACGGGCACGCCCAGCAACCAAAGACCGATGCCTTTCATTTGCGTTCTCCTGAGAGTTGATCTGTCCCGAAGGATCCGTTCCCGACTAATGCAATCCTTATGCCCGGCGCCGCGTTCTGCAAGTTCGGTCGTTTCCCGGTGCTGACTCCAAGTCCGGCGCTAAGGTTGACGATGCTCACCGACTTCGAGCGATCGCTACAGGGGTGTAGCGTTCGAGGGAACGCCTGCACCGTGAGCCACATTATTCTTCCACCGCGAGATGGAATTGCATGGACTTGACCTCGCCCCGCGCGTTCTGGCTGATCCGCAACGGCGTTGGCGAGGTACCGCCCCCGCTATCTCGCAATCGACGCTGCGACATTGCCGTCATCGGCGCCGGAATCACCGGTGCGCTAATCGCCGATGCACTCACCGCCCAAGACCTGTCCGTGATCGTGATCGATCGCCGGCATCCGGCGCATGGCTCCACCTCCGCGTCGACCGCCCTGCTGCAGTACGAGATCGATGTCCATCTGAGCGATCTGATCGATAAGCTGGGTCGCGAGCGTGCCGTGGACGCGTACCAGGCGTGTCTGCAAGGCGTGCGCACGATCGGGCGGCTCGCCGGCGAGCTGACGCAAGACGTCAGCTTCCGGCGCCGGCCCAGCCTGTACTACGCGTCGCGTTCGCGCGACGTCGAGGCGCTGCACGGAGAGGGTGCGGCGCGCCGACGCGCAAAATTGCCCTGTGAGGTGCTGCTCGCGAATGAACTCGGCAAGCTCGTCGACTTCGACGCTCCCGTGGCCCTTTGGTCCAACGTCGGCGGCGAGGTCGACCCGTGGCGCCTGACGTACGCACTGCTGGCGCGATGCGCGACGCGTGACTTCGCCCTGTATGGCCGCACGAACGCCCTGGGCGTCGTGCCGACCAAGACGGGCCTGGAGGTGCACACGGAGCGCGGCCGCGTTCGCGCGAAGCACGTCATCGTTGCAGCGGGTTACGAGGCCGAGCGCTTTTTGCCTAGACGCGTGGCCGACCTGCACAGTTCGTTTGCCTTGATCACCGAACCGGTCAAGGCATTCGATGGGTGGAGCGGGCGGTGCCTGGTCTGGGAGTCAGCGCGGCCTTACCTTTACCTGCGCACCACATCCGACAATCGGGTCTTGGTGGGCGGCGAAGATATTCCATTCCGCCACTCGGGGCATCGCGATGCCCGGGTGCCTTCCAAGGCGGACACGCTGATTAGTAAGGCGCGCCGCCTGTTCCCGCGGATCGAGATGGACCCCGCCTACGGCTGGGCGGGGAGCTTCGGCGAGACCAAAGACGGCCTGGGTTATATTGGCGCGTGTCCCGGCGGCGACGCGAGGATTCACTACGCCCTGGGTTATGGCGGCAACGGCATTACCTATAGCGCGATTGCCGCGGAGGTTCTGACGGCGGCGGTGTTCTACAAGCCCCACCGCTTTCGCGACACCTTTGCCTTTGATCGCTGACGTGCCGTCGGCGGAGCTCGCGGTCCCTGCGCTCCAGGGCTCGCATCACTCCTGATCGCTCTCCCGTCCGCTCCTGCGGGCGAGGCAACCCGGGGCATTAGAACGGCCGAGCGCGCCGCCGCGAAGGTCGATCCCGACGACGCGGCGACGCCGTCTTGCCATCCCATCCGCGAGTCTCGTCGTGCAGAAGGCGGGCAACGATCCGCGCGGGCGGCAATGCCCCGTCGCTATCGGTACACGAACCCGAGGCGCGGGATCGCCAGCTCGCCGTCAGCGTCGTCGCAGTCGGGGACGATGTCTGCGAATTGACCCTGATCGGCCCACACCACACGCACGACTTTCGCTTCGGGCGGCGCTGCTGGAAGTCATAGGTCTGCCGTTCGACCAACCAAGCCGGCAATGACGATCACAAGTTCTGCCAGGTCAAAAGGCTTGGCTAGGTGCGACTGATACCCGGACAGGATCACCTTTTTGCGGTCTTCAGAACGCGCAAACGCGGTGAGGGCCAATGCTGGTAGATGCTGCTCTTTCGTTTCTGTGGCACGAATACGGCGCATCAGTTGGTAACCGTCCATGCCGGCCATCCCGATGTCGCTCAGCAGTACATCGAATGGCACTGTCTCTAAGATGCGTAAGGCCTCATCACCGGAACCAGCAGTAATCACGATTGCTCCGTGTTCTGCTAGTACGCGCTGCATGAGGTCACGGGCATCTGGTTCGTCGTCGACCGCAAGAACCCGAACGCCATCAAGTCTCGGAAGAACTGTTAGTGCTTCGGGAGCGGACGAACGGGTCGGATGAAGCCGGTGCAGCTCTTCGGCGTCCGCTGAGAGGATGGTGAGCGGCAGGTTGATGATGAAAGAAGCCCCGCGCCCTTCCCCCGCACTCTTTGCCTGTAACCTGCCGCCATGCAACTCGATGAGCTGCTTGGCGATGGCGAGTCCAAGTCCAAGACCACCGTAGCGTCTGGCCGTCGAGGTGTCTTTCTGGGAGAAGCGGTCAAACACGTATGGCAGGAAGTCGGGCGGTATTCCGATGCCCGTGTCGCTCATCGTCAATTCCACGTGCGAGCTGACCCGCTCCAACAAGACTTGCACGCGGCCACCTTTCGGCGTGAACTTGATCGCATTGCTGAGCAGGTTCCACACCACTTGCTGCAATCTTGCCGGGTCCCCCGATACCGGCCCGGCAAGCGGATCGAGAATCGTCTCCAAGTGCACGCCCTTGCTTTGGGCGGTGGGCTCCGCCGATTCGACCGTGCCTCGAATCACATCGGACAGCATCACACGCTGCACATCGAGGCGGATTCGTCCCGCCATGATGCGACTGAGGTCAAGGAGTTCGTCAATCAGGACCACTTGTGCACGCGCATTGCGTTCAATCGCTTCTAAACCGCGCTGGAGCTCATCGGCGTTAGCTGAACCTGCTCTACGGAGAACCTGTGCCCAGCCGAGAATGGCGCTTAATGGCGTGCGCAGCTCGTGCGAAAGGGTGGCAAGGAATTCGTCTTTCATCCGCGCTGCGTGTTGCGCCTCGATGCGCGCGTTACGCTCCGCATCCAGCATCTGATCGAGCTGGGTACCTTCAGCGTCCGAAGCCTGAGCACGCTTTCGCTCTGATAGGTCACGGGTCAGCTTGGCAAACCCGCGCAATCGCCGGCTCTCATCGTGCAATGCGCTGATGACCACGCTGGCCCAGAAGCGGGAGCCGTCCTTGCGAATTCGCCAGCCCTCGTCTTCGAACCGTCCCTGCTCAACGGCAACATGGAGCTCGTGCTCCGGCCATCCGGCCTGAACCGCCTCTGGGGGATAGAAACGGGAGAAATGCTGGCCGATAATCTCGTCTGCCTGGTAGCCCTTGATGCGCTGCGCGCCAGAATTCCAAGTCAGCACGTTCCCGTTGGGATCGAGCATGAACATAGCGTAATCGGCCACCCCTTCCACCAGTAGGCGAAAGTGCTCCTCGCTTCGTCGTAGCGCTTCTTCTTGTTGTCTGCGCTCGGTCAGATCGCGCGTAACTTTGGCGAACCCGTGCGGTCGTCCGCCCCCATGAGGCAAGACTGTTATGACCACGTTGGCCCAGAAGCGGGAGCCGTCCTTGCGGATGCGCCAGCCCTCGTCTTCGAACCGTCCCTGCTCAACGGCAACATAAAGCTCGTGCTCCGGCCATCCGGCCTGAACCGCTTCTGGGGGAAAGAAACGGGAGAAATGCTGGCCGATAATCTCGTCTGCCTGGTAGCCCTTGATGCGCTGCGCGCCAGAATTCCAAGTCAGCACGTTCCCGTTGGGATCGAGCAGGAAAATCGCGTAGTCGGTGACGGCTTCCAACAGTAGTTGAAAGCGCTCTTCGGCAATTTTTACCGGTCGTTCGTCTGCATGCTGCTCGCTCCCACTGGCTGGTAGCTGATTCATAGAGACGAGCTTACATGAGCGAATGGTGCCAACTTCCGCAAGCAATTCCCGCGCCGCACGCGCGCCATGCTGCGTGCACGAGTTGCTAGTGGACAGGCAACCCCCGTTCCTGTCGCATCCGCTTCACGCGGGCGGATTGCCGCCCTGCAGCTCCGGAACGCCAATCGAGTCGAGGTACGTGGTCAGGCGGTCGTCAACTGCGTCGACGCCGTCGACGCAACACACCGCCGCTACGAGATCCGCCCGTTCCCCGGCGAGCACCGCGCCGCGCAGCGTCACGCGCCCGCGCGTCGCGGCGACGTGAATCGACTTCGGATGCGTCGTGAACCGGCCCAGCGTGGCGCGAACGCGCCGGACGAGCCGATCGTCCGGGGTCGCTCGCCGGTCCGCACGCCCCGGGAACCGGCCGCGCAGCATTGCGCGCCGGCGCTGTCCATGCACCGGGTCGAGCAACGCAATCGCCATTGCGCCGAGCGCGATCCCGACGAAAGACCACAATGAACGCGACATCATGTCCTCCTGGAGCATTTGCGCTTGGAGGACGCTGCAACCCGCGTTCCCCGTGGCGCCGACATGTGGCTCGGACGCGACGTCCGGTGCGACTGATCGACCCACCGCGCATGCACGGCAACCTGTTTCGTCGGGTCCCGCCGACAGCGTGTAGGCCTTACGCGTGCGTGCAGAACTTGCAGCGGCGGCACCGCCCGCTGCCAGGGGCACGTCAACTGCAGAGCGACACGAATGGCGAGGCTCAACGCGTTCGTAGCGCTGGCGGTGGCCGTGCAACGATCGGCACCCCGACGTGCCATGCGGATGCTGCTGCCGATCGCCAAACCAGCGTCCTCGCCGACCCGATCGGCGCAACCGTCCGGGACATTCACGGCCGCCGCGTGGGGATCGTGCGCGAAATCGAACACGGCCGGGACGGTGGCGTGCGCAACGTCGTGATCTCGCTAGGTGCCCTGCCGAGCGGCGGAGACCGGTACGTCGTTGTTCCGTGGGAGCACCTGGACAGCCAGGGCGGCGAGCTTCGGTTCCGGGGCGCGCGGGAGCGGCTCGTCGACGCGCCGCGCCGCGCGGACGACGCGGCGCCACGCTAGGCGGCGCCCATCGGGCACGGCCGCTGCTACGGAAGACCGTACTGCCGGTGACTTCGCCGGTTGTCGCTCGAGCGCGACACATCCACTAGTCTTCCCCAAGGAGCCGACTATGCAATCGAAACAGATCGCCGCCGCCGTGGCCGCAGCTTTCGTGCTCGCCGCACCGGCATTCGCCGCCGACGACTTGCAACACAGCCAGCGGTCGCGCAGGACAGCATGAGCAACCCGTCCCACGGTGATGCCGCGCGAAGCGCCGGGACGTCGCAGAGCGGTATGGGCGGCCAGACGCAGAGTTCGGACGCCGTGCGCGAAGCGCAGCAGGTCCTCCAGCAGAAAGGTCACGACGTCGGTCCGATCGACGGCGTGATGGGGCCGAAGACCTCCGCAGCACTGCGCGAGTTTCAACAGGCGCAGGGTCTCAAGGCTTCCGGGCGCCTCGATCGGCAGACGCTCTCGGCACTGGGCGTTCAGGCCGACATGCGTTCAAGCGGCTCAAGCGCGCGTGACGGCATGTCCGCCGACGCGGGCCGCCGCGGAGCGCCGGGCACTTCCGGCGCCACCGTTTCGAGCGACGCCACCTCGCCGTCGCCGTCATCCACGCAAAGCGGCAAGACCGAGACCAGCGGCACCGCGCAAGGCCGCGCCGCCCGGACCCCGCCGAGCATCGGTACGGCTCCGTCGCCGGACGCGGCGCGCGGCGACATGTCCGGCACCGGCCGCGGCCCGGCGGTGTCGAGCGACAAGACCTCGCCGTCGCCCGAATCGACGAGCAGCGGCGCCACCCCGCGCAGCGGCGGCTAAGGCGGGACGGGCCGGCGTCGCGCGCGACGCCGGCCTCCACCACGCTCTTTACAACAGGAGTCGAGCATGCACCTTCGCAAACTGAGCGTTTTGGCTTTCGCAATCGGCACGGCTTTCTGCACCGTCGCCATCGCCCAAACCCCGACCCCGACCCCTCCGTCGACCGGCACCGGGGCGACGCCGGGGGGTCTCCCCCCGAACACGACGATACCCGGGACGGGCACCACGACGAGTCCCGGGGCCACCGGCCCGACCACGCCCGGTGTAGGCGGCACGTCGCCCGGCCGAAGCGCCATGGGGGAGACCCTGGACTTTGACGCGATCGATACGGACCACGACGGATTTATTTCGCGCGCGGAAGCCTCTCGCGCGGGCGTGGCCGGGCCGTTCACGACGCTGGACAAGAACAATGACGGCCGACTCGATCGCTCCGAGTTCTCGGCCCATCGCGGGGACCCTGCGCGGACCCCGGGTATGCAGTCGGGAACGTCGCCGTCGACGACCGGAACCGGCACGACCACTCGATAACGCACCGCCCCCGGCCGCGCGGCCGACCGATACCAGGCGCGGGGAGCCCTCGCGCCTTTTTCGCGCCCGTTCCGGGCACGCCGTAGGCAACTACGTCATGATGCACCAGCCCAACGCCAGGGTGCGCTACCTCCACGCGGCGCACCCATTCGACCCCGAGGGGACTGCGCGTCGATGCTGACCGACCACGACGTCTATCTCTTCAAGGAAGGCTCGCACGGCCGACTCTACGAGAAGCTGGGTTGCCACCTTGCGGCCGGCGGCGCGCACTTCGCGGTCTGGGCGCCCAACGCGCGCAGCGTCGCGGTCGTCGGCGAGTGGAACGATTGGGACCGGACGGCCAACCCGCTCACGGTCCGGCCCGATGGATCGGGGATCTGGGAAGGCTTCGTCCGGGGCGTCGCGCACGGCCACGCGTACAAGTTCCACGTCGTTTCGCAGCGGCGCGATTACGCCGTCGACAAGGCCGATCCGTTCGCCGTGTACTCGCAGGTGCCCGCCGGAGACGGCATCGCGCGCGTGGTCGACGGAATACGAATGGGGCGACGGCGACTGGATGGCGTCGCGCAGCCGGGCGAATGCGCTCGACGCGCCGATCTCGATCTACGAGGTCCATCTCGGGTCGTGGCGCCGGGCAGAGGGCGACCGCTTCCTGAACTACCGCGAGGCCGCGGACGCGCTCGCCGGTTACGCGCGCGAGCTGGGTTTCACGCACGTCGAGCTGCTGCCGGTCACCGAGCATCCGTTCTACGGATCGTGGGGCTATCAGACCACCGGGTACTTCGCGCCCACCGCACGCTACGGAACGCCGCAGGACTTCAAGCGGTTCGTCGACGTGCTGCACCAGGCCGGGATCGGCGTGATTCTCGACTGGGTCCCGTCGCACTTCCCGAGCGACGCACATGGCCTCGCCTACTTCGACGGCACGCATCTCTACGAGCACGCCGACCCGAAGCAGGGGTATCACCCCGAGTGGCACTCGTCGATCTTCAACTACGGGCGCCACGAAGTGCGCGCCTTCCTGCTTTCGAGCGCGCTGTACTGGCTCGACGAGTACCACCTCGACGGCCTGCGCGTGGATGCCGTCGCGTCGATGCTGTACCTCGACTACGGCCGCAAGCCCGGCGAATGGATCCCGAATCGCCACGGCGGCAAGGAGAACCTCGAGGCGATCGAATTCCTGCACCGGCTGAACGAGGCCGCGTATCGCGACCGACCCGACATTCAAACGATCGCCGAGGAGTCGACCGCGTGGCCCGCCGTCTCGCGGCCTCTCTATCTGGGCGGCCTCGGATTCGGCATGAAGTGGAACCTGGGCTGGATGCACGACACGCTCGACTACGCGAGCGCGGATCCGATCCACCGGAAGTACCGGCACGATCGGCTCACCTTCTCCCTCTGGTACGCGTTCACCGAGAACTTCGTGCTGCCGCTCTCGCACGACGAGGTGGTCTACGGCAAGCGCTCGCTGGTGAGCAAGATGCCCGGCGACAGCTGGCGGCAGTTCGCGACGCTGCGCGCGCTCTTCGGCTACATGTGGGCCCACCCGGGCAAGAAGCTCCTCTTCATGGGCGGCGAGTTCGCCCAGCGCCGCGAGTGGACGCACGAGTCGGCGCTCGAATGGTGGGTGCTCGAGCACGCGGAGCACGCGGGGGTGCAGCGCTGGGTCGCCGACCTGAACCGCCTGTATCGCGCGACGCCGGCGCTGCACGAGGTGGACTTCGCCGCCGCGGGCTTCGAATGGGTGGACTGCGGCGACGCGGAGGCGAGCGTCGTGAGCTTCCTGCGCAAGCCGCGGCGCGGCGCCCCGGTGCTCGTCGTCTGCAATTTCACGCCGGTCCTGCGCACCAACTACCTGGTCGGAACGCCGACCGGGGGCGTGTGGCGCGAGCTGCTGAACAGCGATGCGCCCCACTACGGTGGCAGCGGCAAGGGCAACTTCGGCGCGGTGGAGGCCGCACCGGTCGGCGCGCACGGCCGCTATCACTCGATCGCGCTCACGCTTCCGCCGCTTGCGACGGTCTACTTCAAGCCGGAGGCGGCCGATGCCTGACCTCGCAGTCGACGGCCGCGTCCGGGCGATCATCGAGAACATCACGCCGGCGGTGGACTGCGGCCGCTTCGCGGCGAAACGCATCGTGGGCGACCGGGTCGTCGTGGAGGCCGACTGCTTCGCCGACGGCCACGATGCGCTCGCCGCGCGCCTGCTGTGGCGGTGCGAGACGGAGCACAGGCTGGCACGAGGCGCCGATGTCGGACCGCGGCAACGACCGCTGGCGGGGCAGCTTCGTGGTCGATGCGCCGGGACGCTACCGCTACGCTGTCACCGCGTGGGTCGACGCCTTCCTCTCCTGGCGTCGCGACCTCCTGCGGCGCGAAGATCCGGACGATGTCCAATCCGCCGCGCGGATCGGCGCAGCATTGATCGATGCAGCGGCCGGGCGCGCCGCGGGCGCCGATCGCGACGCCCTTGCCGAACGCGCGCAGGCGTTGCGTCGGGATGCCCCGGCGACCGAGCTCAAGGCGCTCGGCCTGGACGAGGCCCTGGCGCGCGTCGCCGCGCGCCACCCGGATCGTCGCTTCGCCGCCACGTCCCCCGACCTGCCGCTGGTCGTGGACATCGAGCGCGCACGCTGCGGTGCGTGGTACGAGCTCTTCCCGCGCTCCACCGCGACCGAGCCCGGCCGCCACGGCAGCTTCCGCGATTGCGAGGCACGTCTCGGCTATGTCGCCGCAATGGGTTTCGACGTGCTGTACCTGCCGCCGATTCACCCGATCGGCCGCACCGATCGCAAGGGCAAGAACAACGCGCTCGCCGCGGCCGATGACGACGTGGGCAGCCCGTGGGCGATCGGCGCGCCCGAAGGCGGCCACATGGCGGTCCACCCGCAGCTCGGCACGCTCGCGGATTTCAGGCGACTCGTGGCAAAGGCCCGCGAGCACGGCCTCGCGATCGCGCTCGACATCGCCTTGCAATGCTCGCCCGACCACCCGTACGTCACGGCGCACCCGGAGTGGTTCCGGCGCCGGCCGGACGGCTCGGTGCAGTACGCCGAGAACCCGCCCAAGCGATACCAGGACATCTACCCGTTCGACTTCGAGTCCGCCGACTGGCGCGGCCTCTGGCGCGAATTGATGGGCATCCTCGAGTTCTGGATCGGCGAAGGCGTCTCCATCTTCCGCGTCGACAACCCGCACACGAAGGCGTTCGGGTTCTGGGAATGGGCGATCGCCGAAGTCAAGCGCACGCATCCCGAGGCGATCTTCCTCGCCGAGGCGTTCACGCGCCCCAAGGTGATGCACCGGCTCGCCAAGCTCGGGTTCACCCAGTCGTACACGTACTTCGCGTGGCGCAACACCAAGCGCGAGCTGACCGACTACTTCACCGAGCTTGCGCACGGTCCGGGCCGCGACTACTTCCGGCCCAACGTCTGGCCCAACACGCCCGACATCCTCACCGAGTATCTCCAGTTCGGCGGCCGGCCCGCGTTCATGGCACGGCTGGTGCTCGCCGGCACGCTCGCCGCGAGCTACGGCATCTACGGTCCCGCGTTCGAGCTCGCCGAGCGGGTGCCCCGGGAACCCGGGAGCGAGGAATACCTCGACTCGGAGAAGTATCAGCTGCGCAGCTGGGACCTCGACCGCGCCGACAGCCTCGCGGCCTTCATCGGGCGCCTCAACCGCGCCCGCCGGGAGAACCCGGCGCTGCAGCAGCGACGCCTCGCTGCGGTTCGTTCCGGTCGATAACGAGCAGCTCATCGCCTATCTGAAGAGCGTGCCGGAGCCCGAGAACACCGTGCTCGCGGTGGTCAATCTCGACCCCCATCACGCGCAGAGCGGCTGGGTCGAGCTGGATCTCGACGCGCTCGGCGTGGACCCGCGCGCGCCCTATCAGATGCACGAGCTGCTCACCGGGGCGCGCTACCTGTGGAGCGGCCCGCGCAACTTTGTCCAGCTCGATCCGGCGCGCGCGCCCGCGCACCTCTTCGTGCTGCGGCGGCGCGTCCGCACCGAGCGCGACTTCGACTATTTCCTCTAGCGGCGGCCCGATGAAACGCGAGATCGACAGCGCGCGCCCGGCGATCGAGGCGCCGGCGGAAGCCACGGCGGACGACCCGCTGTGGTACCGGGACGCCGTCATCTATCAGCTGCACGTCAAAGCCTTCGCCGACTCCAACGACGACGGGATCGGCGACTTCCGCGGCCTCACCAGCCGGCTCGACTACATCAAGGATCTCGGCGTCAACACGGTCTGGCTGCTGCCCTTCTATCCGTCGCCGCTCAAGGATGACGGCTACGACGTCGCCGACTACCACAACGTCCATCCGCACTACGGCACGCGGCAGGACTTCCGGATCTTCATGCGCGAGGCGCACCGGCGCGGCCTGCGCGTGATCACCGAGCTGGTCATCAATCACACCTCCGACCAGCACGCCTGGTTCCAGGCGGCGCGGCGGGCGCCGCCGGGCTCGCCGAAGCGCGACTACTACGTCTGGAGCGACGATCCCGAATCGCTACGCCGGCACGCGGATCATCTTCACCGACACCGAGACCTCCAACTGGGCGTGGGATCCGGTGGCGAAGAGCCACTACTGGCACCGCTTCTTCAGCCACCAGCCCGATCTCAACTTCGCCAACCCGCAGGTGCCGAAGGCGCTGTTCCGGGCGATGCGCTTCTGGCTCGACATGGGGGTGGACGGATTCCGTCTCGACGCCATTCCGTACCTCTGCGAGCGCGAGGGCACCAGCAACGAGAACCTGCCCGAGACGCACGCGGTCATCAAGCGCGTCCGCGCCCTGCTCGACGCGAACTACCGCAACCGCCTGCTGCTCGCCGAGGCCAACCAGTGGCCGGAGGACGTGCGCGAGTACTTCGGCGAGGGCGACGAGTGCCACATGGCGTACCACTTCCCGCTGATGCCGCGGATGTACATGGCGATCGCGCAGGAGGATCGCCACCCGGTCGTGGAGATCATGCAGCAGACCCCGGAGATCCCCGCCACCTGCCAGTGGGCGATCTTCCTGCGCAACCACGACGAGCTGACGCTCGAGATGGTCACGAACAAGGAGCGCGACTACATGTACCGCATGTACGCGTTCGATCCGCAGGCACGGATCAACCTCGGCATCCGGCGGCGACTCGCCCCGCTCATGGAAAACGATCGCGCGCGCATCGAGCTCATGAACAGCCTGCTCCTCACGATGCCGGGCTCGCCGATCATCTACTACGGCGACGAGATCGGCATGGGCGACAACATCTTCGCCGGCGACCGCAATGGCGTGCGCACGCCGATGCAGTGGAGCCCGGACCGCAACGCCGGCTTCTCGCGCGCCGACCCGCAGCGCCTGTACCTCCCGCCGATCATGGACGCGATCTACGGCTACGAGGCGGTCAACGTCGAGTCGCAGGCGCGCGACGCTTCGTCGCTGCTCAACTGGATGAAGCGCATCCTCGCGGTGCGCCGGAGCTCGCAGGCGTTCGGTCGCGGCAAGCTCACGTTCCTGCGGCCCGGCAACCGCAAGGTGCTCGCGTATCTGCGCGAGCACGGCGACGAGGCGATCCTGTGCGTCGCGAACCTCGCGCGGTCGGCGCAGCCGGCCGAGCTCGACCTCGCACGCTTCCGCGGGCGCGTGCCGGTCGAGATGCTCGGGCGCACCGCGTTCCCGCCGGTGGGCGAGCTGCCGTACTTCATCACCCTCCCCGCACACGGCTTCTACTGGTTCCGGCTGGCGTCCGCCGAGCAGGTCGAAGCACCGCACTGGCACGAGGAGCGCGTGCTCCGCGACGACCTGCCCGTGCTGGTGCTGTTCGACGGCTGGACCAGCTTCTTTCGCGATCGCGTGGTGCCGTGGCGCATCGGCATGGCCGAGCGCGTGCGCGCGCAACTCGAGCAGGAGATCGTGCCGCGATACCTCGAGGCGCAGCGCTGGTATGCGGGCAAGGGCGACAAGCCCGCGCGCGCGCGCCTTGCGGACCACGTCCTCTGGGAGACCGCGGGGCGCAGCTGGCTGCTTGCGCAGTTCGACCTCGAGGGCGCGCACGAGCCGGCCCGGTACTTCCTCCCGCTCGCACTTGTCTGGGAGGACGCCGAGGAGGCGGGCGGACGGGGACTTGCGCCCGCCACGCTGGCGAAGGTGCGCCAGCAGGCGGCCGTCGGCGTGCTGGCCGACGCCATCGCGGACGAGGGGTTCGCACGCGCGGCGGTGGCAGCGATCGGTGCAGGCGACTCGGTCGCGACCGCGCAGGGCACGGTGCGATTCATGCCGACGGGCGCCTTCACCGCGCTGGCCGGCGGCGGCACCGCGACGCTCGCGGTCGCACGGCCGCCGGCACAGACGAGCAACAGCGTCGTCACGATTGGCGACCGGCTCTTCCTCAAGATCTACCGGCGGCTGCGCACCGGGGTGAACCCGGAGCTGGAGATCGGACGCTTCCTGACCGAGGTGGTGCGCTTTCCGCACGCGGTGGCGGTCGCGGGCGCGGTCGAGCACGCGGCGGCGGACGGGACGTTGACCACGCTCGCGCTGCTCCAGGCCTACGTGCCGAATGAAGGTGACGGCTGGGACTACACGCTCGGCTACGTCGAGCGTTTCCTCGACGGCCGGCGCACCGCGACCGACCCCGCGCCGCCGGACGTCCACGGCGTCTACCTCGCGCTCGTGCGCACGCTCGGCTTGCGCACCGCCGAACTGCATCGCGCGCTTGCGACGCGCACGGGCGACCCGGCGTTCGACCCGGAGCCGTTCTCCCCAGCGGACTTCGCGGAGTGGAAGCGGCGCGTGCGGGCGGCGGCCGCCGCCGAGCTCGAGGGGCTCGAAAGCGGGCGCAGCACGCTTCCGGCCACCGACCAGGAGAGCGCGCTTGCGCTCGTTGCGGCGCGCGAGGCCCTGCTCGCGCGCATCGACGCCTGCGCAGCGCCGGCCGAGGGGCTCCACCGGCAGCGCTGCCACGGCGACTTCCACCTCGGGCAGGTGCTGATCCGGCAGAACGATTTCGTGATCACCGATTTCGAAGGCGAGCCGGCGCGCGCGCTCGACGAGCGCCGCGCAAAGCACTCGCCGCTGCGCGACGTGGCCGGCATGCTGCGCTCGTTCGACTACGCCCGGTGGGCCGCCTTGCGCCGCGCCGCGCGCACCGACCAGGACCTCGCCGCACTCGCGCCTGCCGCCGCGGCGTGGGCGGCCGAAGCGCGCCGCGCGTATCTCGCCGCCTACGACGCCAGCGCGGTCGCCGCCGGCCTGTACCCGTCGTACGATGCGGTGCGCGGACTCGTCGCGCTCGCCGAGCTCGAGAAGGCGATCTACGAGTTGCGCTACGAGCTCGCGAACCGGCCGGACTGGGCGCGCATTCCGCTCGGCGCTCTGCGCGCGCTCGCGCATCCCGCCCAGGAGGCCTGATGGAACAGCTCGACATGCTCATCGAACCGGTCCGCGCGGTGCTGGTGCAGATCGGCGCATTCGTGCCGCGGCTAGTGCTCGCGGTCGTCGTGCTGGGGGTCGGCTGGCTCGGCGCGAAGGTCGCCCGCTTCGCCGTCGTGCGCGGGCTGCGCGCAATCAACTTTCACGTCCTCACCGAGCGGGCGGGCCTGGACGGCTTCGTCCGGCAGGGCGGCGTGCGCAGCGACACCACCGAGATCCTCGGACTGCTCGTCTACTGGCTGGTGATCCTGGCCGCGCTGATCATCGCGTTCAACGGCCTCGGGCTCACCTACATCACCGACCTGCTGCGCGAGCTCGTGCGGTTCGTGCCGAAGGTGATCCTCGCGCTCGTCATCCTCGCGTTCGGCGCCTACTTTGCTCGTTTCGTCGGCCACACCGTTCTCGCTTATTGCCGCAGCGTCGGGATCCAGGACGCGGACCTGCTCGCGCGCATCGCGCGTTACGCGGTGCTCGCGTTCGTCGTCCTCATCGTCCTCGATCAGATGGACATCGGGGGCAACGTCGTGCGGCTGAGCTTCCTCATCATCCTCGGCGGCGTGGTCCTGGGGCTCGCGCTCGCCTTCGGACTCGGCGGCCAGCATTGGGCGGCGGCCTGGCTCGAGCGCTGGTGGCCGCGGCCTCGCCCGGAAGGACGACGAGCGACGATGAGGCGGCAACACACGATGCCTTTTGGAGCCACTCGCGCGCTCGACGGCGCAACGCGCTTCCGTTTATGGGCGCCGGCGGCCGAGCGCGTCGCGCTCGAACTCGCGGGCGACGTCACCCGCGCCGCGCTCCCGATGACTGCGCTCGAGGACGGCTGGCACGAGGCGGTCGTTCCGCGCTGCGGCGCCGGCGCGCGTTACGCGTTCCGCGTCGGCGATCACCCCCCGGTTCCCGACCCGGCATCGCGCTGCAACCCGGACGACGTGCACGCACCGAGCATGGTGGTGGACCCGCTCGCCTTCGACTGGCCCGACGCCGGTTGGCGTGGCCGGCCGTGGGAAGAGGCGGTGATCTACGAGCTGCACATCGGGACGTTCACCCCGGCGGGGACGTTCGCGGCCGCCATCGAACGGCTCGACCATCTCGCCGCGCTCGGCGTCACCGCCATCGAGATGATGCCGCTCGCCGAGTTCGCCGGGCAGCGCAACTGGGGCTACGACGGCGTGCTGCCCTTCGCGCCCGAGAGCACGTACGGCACGCCCGAGGACCTCAAAACGCTCATCGCCGCGGCGCACGCGCGCGCGCTGATGGTCTTTCTGGATGTCGTCTACAACCATCTCGGTCCGGAAGGCAATTACCTGCACATCTACGCGCCGCAGTTCTTCAACGCACGCCATCGGACGCCCTGGGGCCCTGCCATCAACTTCGACGCCGAGGACGCGCGCACCGTGCGCGAGTTCTTCGTTCACAACGCGCTCTACTGGCTCGAGGAGTACCACTTTGACGGGCTGCGCCTTGACGCGGTGCACGCGATTGCGGACGAGTCCGATCCGGACATCGTCGCAGCGGTCGCGCGCGCGGTGCGCGACGGGCCGGGACGCGAGCGCCATGTTCATCTCGTGCTCGAGAACGATCGGAACGAAGCGCGCTATCTCGTTCGCGACGCGCGGCAGGCGCCGCTCCTCGCCAGCGCGCAGTGGAACGACGACGCGCACCACGCCTTGCACATGCTCGTCGCCGGCGAGCGCGACGGGTACTACGCGGACTACGCGGACCGGCCCGTGTGGCGGCTTGGCCGCGCGCTCGCCGAAGGCTTCGCCTTTCAAGGCGAGAGCTCGGCGTATCGCGGCGGCGGCGCACGCGGGGAGCCGAGCGCCCACCTGCCGGCGACCGCATTCGTGGACTTCCTCCAGACGCACGACCAGGTCGGCAACCGCGCCTTCGGCGAGCGGATCGGCGCGCTCGCCGCGCCCGAGGCGCTCGCCGCGGCAACGGCGTGCGTGCTGCTCGCGCCGTCGGTGCCGCTCCTCTTCATGGGCGAGGAGTTTCTGGCCGGCACGCCGTTTCTCTATTTCTGCGATTTCGGACCCGATCTCGCCGCCGCCGTGACGCGCGGGCGACGCGAAGAGTTCGGGCGCTTTGCGCGCTTCGCCGACGCCGCGGTGCGCGCGGCCATTCCCGATCCGAATGACCGCGCGACATTCGAGCGCTCCCGCCTGGTGTGGAGCGAGACCGAACGGAGTCCCCACCGCGAATGGCTGGAGTTCTGCCGCGCCCTCCTCGCGCTGCGTCGCAAGCACGTCGTCCCGCGGCTTGCCGGAATGAAGAGCGGCGGAACGTTCGAGTGCGCGCCGCCCGGCGCGCTCGCCGTGCACTGGACGCTCGGGGGCGGCGCGCGGCTGCATCTCGCGGCAAACCTGTCGGCCTTCCCCGCCGACACGGCGCGGCCACCCGGCGCAGCGATCTACGCGAGCGGGCCGCCCGGCGATGGATTCGCGCCGTGGTCGGTCCTGTGGACGCTGGAATCGATCGATGCGTGACGACCGCGCTCGAGCAGCTGGCGGAGCGCCACGGCATCGCGGCGACCCACTCCGACGTCCGGGGCAGGACGCGCCGCCCGTCGTCGAGCGCCATCGTGCCGCGCGCAACATACCGGTTGCAGCTGCACCGCGATTTCGGCTTCGCCCAGGCGACCGAGCTGGTGCCCTACCTCTCCGCGCTCGGCGTCAGTCACGTGTACTGCTCGCCGTACCTGCGCGCACGGCCGGGCAGCCGGCACGGCTACGACATCGTCGATCACGGTGCGCTCAACCCCGAGATCGGCAGCGACGCGGACTTCGAGCGCTTCTGCGCGACGCTGGCGCGCCACGGCATGGGCCAGATTCTCGACATGGTGCCGAACCACATGGCAGTTATGGGCGCGGACAACGCGTGGTGGATGGACGTGCTCGAGAACGGCCCCGCGTCGGCGTACGCTGACTGGTTCGACATCGACTGGTCGCCGCTCGACCCGGAACTCGCCGGCAAAGTGCTGGTCCCCGTTCTCGCCGACCACTACGGCGAGGTGCTCGAGCGGGGCGAGCTCGTGCTCGAATACGAGGCCCAAGCCGGCTCGTTTGCAGTGCGCTATCACGAGCACCGTTTTCCGCTCGACCCGCGCGAGTACCCGACGGTGCTTGAGCGTGCCGCGGCCGCCATCGAATCCGGCGGGGTCGACGCCGACACGCGCGGCGCGTTCGAGCGCCTCATCGCGGCGTTTCGTCATCTGCCGCCGCGCATCCTCACGGCGCCGGCGGCGGTCGCCGAGCGAGCCCGCGAAAAGGAGGCGCACAAGGCCGCCCTCGCACGGCTCGTTCGCGGCCACCCGGCCCTTGCGGCGGCGCTCGAGCGCACCGTGCGCCGCTTCAACGGCAGTGCCGGCGAGAGCGCGAGCTTCGACCTCCTCGATGTGCTGCTCGACGCCCAAGCCTACCGCCTCGCCTATTGGCGGGTCGCCGCCGACGAGATCAACTACCGTCGCTTCTTCGATATCAACGACCTCGCCGCGCTGCGCATGGAGAACGACGCGGCGTTCGAGGCGACGCATCGCTTCGTGCTCGGCCTTGCGGCGACCGGCCGCGTCGACGGCCTGCGCATCGATCATCCGGACGGGCTGCACGATCCGGCGCGCTACTTCCGTCGGCTGCAGGAGCGCTACGCCGAGCGCGCCGGCATCGACCGCGCGGCGCTCGATTCCGCGCGCCCGCGACCGCTGTACGTGGTGGCCGAGAAGATCATCGCTCCCCACGAGCAGGTGCCGGAGAATTGGTCCGTGCACGGCACCACGGGCTACCGCTTCGCCAACGTGGTGAACGGCATCCTCGTCGACACCGCGGCCCGCTCGCGCGTCGACCGCACCTGGCGCGCCTTCGTCCGCGAGGAGGCGCTCGACTGCGACGAGGCCGCGTATCGGGGCAAGCGCGCGATTCTGCGCGGCGCGCTTGCGGGCCAGCTCACGGTGGCGGCGAACCGGCTGCTCGCGCTCGCGCGCGCGACGCGACACACCCGCGATTACACCGCGAACGCGCTGCGCCAGGCGCTTGCCGAGGTGGTCGCATGCTTCCCGGTCTACCGCACCTACCTCGCCGAACGCGCTACCCCCCAGGACCGCCGCTACGTCGACTGGGCGATCGGGCGGGCGAAGCGCCGCAGCCTCGCGGCCGACGCGAGCATCTTCGACTTCGTGCGCGCCGCCCTGCTCGCGCAGCCGCCCGCCGGCGCCGCCGCGAGCCTGGGTGCGGCGTATCGGGCATTCGCCATGGGCTTCCAGCAACTCACCGCGCCGGTGTCCGCGAAGGGCGTCGAGGACACCAGCTTCTACGTGTTCAACCGCCTGATCTCGCTCAACGATGTCGGGGGCGACCCGGACCATTTCGGCATGACCATCTCGGCATTCCACGGCGCCGCCGCCGACCGTGCCGCGAAATGGCCGCACACGATGCTCGCGACCTCCACGCACGACAACAAGCGCTCGGAGGACGTGCGCGCCCGGATCGACGTCATCGCCGAGCTGCCGGCCCTGTGGCGGCTCGCGGTGCGCCGCTGGAGCCGGATGAACCGGAGCAAGCGGCGCATGCTGCGGCGCCGACCCATGCCCTCGCGCAACGACGAGTACCTCCTCTACCAGACGCTGGTGGGAAGCTTCCCGGCCGGTGCGCTGGATGCGGCCGCGCTCGCGGCCTACCGCGAGCGGATCCAGGCCTTCATGCTCAAGGCGGTGCGCGAGGCCAAGGTCCACACGAGCTGGATCACGCCGGATGCCGAGTACGAAGCGGCGGTGTCGGGCTTCGTCGAGGCGCTCCTGGCGCGCGTCGACGGCGATCTCTTCCTGGACGATTTCCGCGCGCAGCTGCCGACGTTCGCCTGGTTCGGACTGCTCAACTCGATTTCGATGACGCTGCTCAAGTTCACTTCCCCGGGGGTCCCCGACCTGTACCAAGGCAACGAACTTCTCGACTTCAGCCTCGTCGATCCCGACAACCGCCGCCCGGTCGACTACGCAGTGCGGCGCGCGGCGCTCGACAGGCTCCAGGACATCGCCGCCGGTCCGGCGGCGACGCTCCGCGACCGGCTGCGCGCGCTGTTCGAGATCCCGCACGAGGGCCGCGCCAAGCTGTGGGTGATCATGCGGGCCCTGCAATTGCGGCGCGAGCAGCCCGACCTCTTCGCGCACGGCGATTACCACCCGATCGCGCTCGAGGGCGCGCGGTCCTACCACGCGGTGGCGTACGCCCGCCGGCTCGGTTCCCGTGGCATCGTCGCGATCGTCGGGCGCCTCTTCGCCTCGCTCGGCCCGGCGACCGGCGTCGCGCCACTTGGCGCCTCGGCGTGGGGCGACACGACGGCGTCGCTCGCATTTCTCCCGGCGGGCACGGCGCTCGCAAACGTCCTCACCGGCGAGACCGTCATCACGGAAGGCGGCGCGCTGCCGCTGTGCCCGCGCGTTCGCGCACTTTCCCGGAGCGCTGCTCGTTTACGACACCGCGGATCCGCGTTGACCAGCGGGAATATGGCCGGCGGGAATGCTGCCCGCGCCGTCGAGCCCCGGCTGGACGCGAGCGCCGCCGGACGGCACCATCCGCCGGGATGCGATCGCCCGAACCTCTCACGCTCCCGGACGGTGAGCTCATCGAGCGCTGCCGCACGGCCTCGATCGACCTGCTGCACCGCAATCTCACGCCCGCCGGCATCCTCGCCGCCACGCCGGGCCGGCGCGCCGCGAGCCGCGGCTACACCGCGGTCTTCGGCCGCGACGCCGCGGTGTGCGCGATCGGCATGGCGCTCTCGGGCGATCCCGCCCTCGCCGGCGCCGCCCCGGCCGGGCTCTTCACGCTCGCCGCGCACCAGGCGCCGAACGGGCAGATACCCAAGTTCGTGGACGTCCGCCAGGACGAAGCCGACTTCTGGTACCTCGGCTGCATCGACGCCACGCTCTGGTGGCTCGTTGCGCTCGCGTTCCTCGATCGCACCCGGCCCGCAGGGGAACTGCGGGGCCGGCTCGCAGGCGCGATCGCAAAAGCGCTGAACTGGCTCGCGTGCCAGGAGCATCAGCGGTTCTTCCTGCTGCAACAGAACGAGGCGAGCGACTGGGCCGACATCATGCCGCGGTCCGGTTTCGTGCTGTACACGAACGCGCTGTGGCACCTGGTGAAGCGCCTGTACCGCCTCCCCCAGGCGGACGAGACGCGGCGCAACGCGAACCAGCTCTTCCACCCGTTCTCGGCCGCGATCGCCGATTACCGCCGCGCGCGCCTGCTCGCGCACTACGTTCTGCGCGGCGCGCGCAATCGCGACCTGTATCTCAGCTTCGTCAACTTCTCGTTCTGCGGCGATGAAGGCGATGCGTTCGGCAACGTGCTCGCGCTGCTGTGCGGGCTCGCCGACGGTCCGGCCCGGCGTCGCACGCTGCGCGCCCTGGAGCGCCGCGGCGTGAACGATCCGTACCCGGTGCGAGTCGTCTGCGACCCGATCGAGGAGCAGAGCTTCCTGTGGCGGCCCTACATGTCGCGCCACCGCCAGAACTTCGCCTGGCAGTACCACAACGGCGGCGTGTGGCCGTTCGTCGGCGGCTTCTGGGTCGCCGCCCTCGCCGAAAGCGGACTGCACGAGGCGGCGCGGCGCGATCTCGCCCGGCTCGCGCGCGCGAACGCGCTCGACGACTGGGGCTTCTACGAGTGGTTGCACGGCCGCACGCTCGCCCCGAGCGGGATGCGCGGCCAGTCGTGGAACGCGGCGACCTTCCTTATCGCGTGCCACGCCGTCGCTGCGCGCGCGCCGCTGTTCGGCCTCGATCGAGCGAGAGGCAGCGCGCACTTGCCGGGCGCGCAAGAGCGCGACTCTCCGAAGGGTCGCGGCAAACGGTCTGCGCACAAGCGCTGAACACGCGCCCCGTCAGGCCGCTTCGTTTCTGACCGGGGGCGCCGATTCCGCGCCGAGCAGTGCCGCAAGACGTACCGAATCGACCGGCTTCACGAGGTGCGCCTCGAAACCGGCGGCGGACGAACGGCGCACATCCTCGGCGAGCCCGTATCCCGACAGCGCGATCAGCCGCAGGTCGCCGAAGCGCGCTCGCAGTGCAGCTGCAAGCTCGTACCCGTCCATGACCGGAAGGCCGATGTCGATGATCACGACATCGGGCCGCAACCGGGCCGCGGCCGCGAGAGCGGCGGCGCCGTCGGCGACCGCGCGGACCTCGTGCCCCTCGACGGCGAGGGTGGCCTCGAGCATCTCGCGCACGTCGGCGTTGTCCTCGACCACCAGAACACGGCGGGCGCGTCCTTGAAGCGCCGGCCGATCTCCGCCCGCGGCGGCCGGTACGGGCTCGATCGCGCGGAGGCGCACGACAAACCGCGCACCGCGTCCCGCGCCGGCGCTATAGGCCTCGGCCGTACCGTCGTGTAGCTCCGCGAGTCGCCGCACCAACGTGAGGCCGATACCGAGCCCACCGGCGGCGCGCGCCGGCTCCTGCTTGCCCTGCGTAAAGAGATCGAAGATGCGCGGCAGCAGGCTGGGCTCGATGCCCACGCCGCTGTCCGCAACGCGGATCACCGCGTCGTTCCCTTCGCGCTCGGTGGCGATGTTCACGGTGCCGCCGGGCGGCGTGAACTTGATCGCGTTGCCGACCAGGTTGACGATGATCTGCTCGAGGCGGGTCGCGTCGCCGCTCACCCATACGGATGCGAGACTCGTCTCGAAGCGGTGCGCGCCGGTCTTGCCCGCCGCGGACAGCGCGGCGAGCGCGCGACGTGCACAGTCGCCGACGTCGACGGGAACGCGCTTGATTCCGATCTTGCTGTGCATGACGCGCGCCACGTCGAGCAGGTCGTCGAGCAGCCGGCCCTGATGCGCCGCTTGGCGGTTGATCACCTCCAGCGCGCGGCCCGCGGCCGGGCTCGTAAGGTCGACGCGCTCGAGAACGCGTCCGGCGTTGCTGATCGCGGCGAGCGGGTTGCGCAGTTCGTGCCCGAGCATCGCCAGGAACTCGTCCTTCGCACGGCTCTCCGCTTCGGCACGCGCGCGCGCCGCACGTTCGCGCTCGAGGAGCGCGTTGCGTTCGCTCTCGGCCGCGATCCGGATGTCGGCCTCGTGTGCGAGGCGCGCGCCGGCCGCGCACAGCGCATCGCCGAGCCCGTCGAGCTCCGCGATGCGCGTCCGCGGCATCGATACCGCCCGGCCCGCGGCCACGTCCTGCGCCGCATCCGCAGCCGCGCGGATCGCCGCGGCACCGCGCCGCGCCGCAGCGATCGCCATCCAGCCGCTCGCCATGAACACCAGCAGCCCCATGCCGCCGAGGAGCGCCAGCGAGCGCGTGAGCGACTGCTCGATTGGCGCGGCCGGAATCCCGACCGCGACCGTCCATCCGAATGCGGGCACCGGCGCCCAGGCGGTGTACACGGCATCGCCCTCGAAGGCCACGAACCGCCCCCAGCCGCGTGGCGCACGCTCGATCGAAGCATGCAGCGCGGGGACAGTCGGCCTGCCGACGTAGGCCGTGCCGCCGCGTGAACGCCGGATGATGCGGTGCTCCCGATCGAGCACGACCGCCACGCCGTTCTCGTGGACATGCTTGAGCAGCATCGCCTCCAGCTGCCCGAGCTCGAGCGTGGCTGCGAGGACATAGCGCACGCGGTCGGCGTGGATCACCGGAACCGCCAGGTCGACGACCGGCTTGCCCGTTACGGCGCCGACGAACACGTCCGAGACCGCTGGGCGGCCGGTATCAATGATCGCACGCGCATAAGCGCGGTCCGTGGCCGGCGGCAACGCGCGATCCGCCGGGGCGGCGAGATTGAAGAGCTGCCGGGCGGAGAGATCGAGCAGAACGATGTTCTCCCAGTCAGGGCTCAAGGCGAGGAAATTCTGGGCGAGCGCGCGGTACTGGTCGATTGCGCCGGTCCGCAGGACCGGCGAGGAGGCGAGCAACTCGAGGCGCCGGATGCCGCCTTCCAGCTCGCGCTCCACCACCGTGGCGAGCGCATTCACGGCGCCTTCGTGCTGCGCACGGACCTGATCGCGCTGGCCGACCCACAGCTGCAACAACAGCACCGCCGCGAAGGCCGCTACCGGCACCAGGCCCGCGAGCAGCAAGGCGATGAGATGCGTGCGGATGCTCCGCGGACGGCTGGGTCGGGGCATGCCGAAGTCTAGCGTGGCGGCCATGAGCGGGTACAGGTTGTAGAAGTTACCGGCGACGTGACATGCGCGGTGCGCCCGTAAATCGCGCGACGACCCGCTCTCCGGACCGGGAGCACGCGCGAACGAACCCGACCGAGGCGGTGAGCGCCTGGGATCGGTTCTTGCTGACAACGAGTGAAACCGGCCAGGCGCTCGCGCTTCTCGCCGCGGCTGGGATCGCGAACGTTTGCGGGAGAGCGGGATATGAGGCTTCGACGTTTTGCCATCGCCCTCGCGGCGACTCTGATCGCGGCGGCGCCACTCGCCGCAAACACGGAAACGGCCGATCCGCTGGGGGGGCCCGTCGTGCTCGTGGCGCAGCCCCAGCTCGCGCAGTTCTATCGCGGCACGGTGCTGTTCGTTCGACCGCTCGGCGACGGCGCACATGTGGGCTTCATCATCAATCGGCCGATCGACGTCACGCTCGGCAGCCTCTTCCCGAAGCACGTGCCGTCCCAGAAGGTCGGCAAACCCGTGCTGCTCGGCGGGCCGGAGTACACGGACACGCTGTTCGCGGTCGTCCAGAAGACCGCAAGCCCGGGCGGACGTTCGATCCCGTTCGCGACCGACGTGTTCCTCGCCTTCGACGTGGACGTGGTGGACGGGATCATCGAGCGGGACGGCAACGCCGCGCGCTTCGTGGTGGGCCTGGTCGTGTGGCGACCCGGCGAGCTCGCAGATGAAATCCGCAACGGCTTCTGGTTCGTCCGCGAACCGGACGCCGAGCTCATCTTCGGCAAGCCGGCCGACGGCCTCTGGGAAGAGCTGGTCCAGCGTTCGCGCAGCTACGTTTGAGCGGACGCTCAGCCGTTGGCCATCCGGTAGGCCTCTCAGACGAGTACCGCGACCTCGATGCCGCCCTCCTCGCTCAACACGTAGACGCCGACGTCCTGCGTGTGCCGCTCGAAGGCCAGATCGACGCGCCCGTCCGCAAACTGCAGGTTGCGGACCTCCAGTCGGTTCAGAAAGGCAGGCAGCGCAGGCTGGCTAAGGCAGATGCGCCGCGCGTCGGCCTGGAAGGTGATGCCCAGACACGCCTCCAGAAGATAAAACACTGCCGCGCTCGCCCAGGCCTGCGGCGAGCACGCCACCGGGTAGAGCGTCGGCGCCTCGCTCGGCCGCCGCAGGAAGCCGCAGTACAGCTCGGGCAACCGGTTCAGATCGAGCACCGCCGTGGCTTCGCACAGCGCTACGAGGATGCGCAACGTCGCGGCCTTCTGTCCGTAACGAGCGCAGCCCATCGCGATCAAGGCGTTGTCGTGCGGCCAGACCGACCCGTTGTGATAGGACATCGGGTTGAAGCGCGGCTCGCCTTCGGCGATGGTCCGCACGCCCCAGCCCGAGAAGAAGGCCGGCCCCAGCAGCGCGGCGACCGTGCGCCGCGCGCGGTCCGGCCGGGCGATGCCGCTCCACAGCACCTGCCCGGCGTTGGAGGCACGGACCTCGCAGCGCCGCTTGTCGCCGTCGAGCGCGAGGGCGTACAGGCCGAGCGCCTCGGACCAGAACGCCGCCTCGAAGCGTCCGCGCAACGTCTCGGCTTGCTGTTCGAGCGTCGCGGCCCGGTCGGATTTCCCGAGCGCCCGCGCGAGCGTTGCCGCGGCCCGTCGCGCGGCGTACACGTAGCCCTGCACTTCGGCGAGCGCGATCGCGCCGGTCGCGATGCTCCCGTCGCGGTGGAAGATCGCGTCCTCCGAGTCCTTCCAGCCCTGGTGCACCAGCCCACGGCTCGACCGGCGCCGGTATTCCACGAATCCGTCGCCGTCCGCGTCGCCATAGCGGTCGATCCATTCGATCGCGCGCTCGATGTGCGGCCACAGCGTGCCGATGAATGCGAGATCGCCGGTCCGTTCGAAGAAGGCGCCGGCGAGCACGATGAAGAGCGGCGTGGCGTCGACGCTGCCGTAGTAGCGACCGAACGGGATTTCCCCGGTCGCCGCCAGCTCGCCCTGCCGCACCTCGTGCAGGATCTTTCCCGGCTCCGCATCGTGCTCGGCGCTGTCCTCGACGGCCTGCATGCGGGCCAGGTAGGCCAGGGTGCCGCGCGCGAGCTCCGGATGGAGCCACAGGCACTGCAGCGCGGTCAGGATGCCGTCGCGGCCGAACGGCGTGCTGAACCAGGGCACGCCCGCGTACGCGTAGGGGCCCTCGGGGTTGCCGCAGGCGAGGAGCGCGAGGTCCCCGCTCGAACGTTGCACCCACGCATCGAACTGAATGTGGCCGGAGCGCAGATCGCAGCACTGCTCGCGCGCGCGTGCCCCATCCACCGCGGCAAACGCGGCCACGTAGTCGACCGGGGCGTCCACCCCGGGGCCCGGCTCGCACGCGATCGCGACATAGAGGTCCTGCTGCCCCCCCGCCTTCAGTGCCACCGCGAACGCCCCTTCCTGCGCGTCGAGCCGCGCGGGCGCCGGCTCGAACGCGACCGCCGTGCGGCGCACGACCCCGTCGCGCCCGCGATAGGCAAGGACCGCGCGCGCGCCGCGCATCTCGGGCGCGAGATCCTCGCCGCGTTGGGCGCGCTCGAGCCCCCGGACCTCGAAGATGTCGCGGTAGTCGGCCGCAAACGCGATCGTGAGCCACACGGTCACCGCGTCGGTGCCGAAGTTCGTCACGCGGATGTGCTCCTGCGCTCCGCCGCGCTGCAGGAGCCGCGCGCGGAAGAGGTGCAGCGCGCCCTTGCGCACGACGACCCGGTCGCCGTCGAGTAGATCCGGCGTCGTGAGATCGGCCGTCAGCAGGCCGTCGTCGCGGACGCTCGAATTGAGCAGCATCGGGCGGCGGCCGTTCACCCGCAGGGCGAGCCGCGACAGGAAGCGCGTGCCCTGGTGATAGAGCCCGTGGACCCCGCTGCCGGCGATCGGGATGTCTCCGAAGCGGTCGAATACGCCGAACGTCTCGCCGGCCTTCAGCACCCGCGTCCGCTCGTCGGCGAGCGACGACGTGACGCTCACGTACCACTGGTCGGCGATGCGGACCGCGTCTTCCACGCGCTCAGGCGGCGGTTTCGGTGCGGACCTCGGCCACGCGGCGGTACGCCGCGACGTACTCGCTCGCCATGCGCTGCGCCGTGAAGTGCCGCTCGAACCGCTCGCGGCAGCGCCTTCGATCGATGATCGCAAGGCGATGGACGGCGGCGACTGCCGCCGGCTCGTCATCGACGACGAACCCGGTCACGCCATCGGTCACGATCTCCGGCACCGAACCGCAGCGGTATCCGATCACCGGCGTGCCGCAGGCCAGCGCCTCGATCATCACGAGGCCGAACGGCTCTGGCCAGTCGATCGGGAAAAGCACCCCGAGCGCGCCGCCGAGGAACTCGCCCTTCTCGCCCTCGGAGATCTCGCCGATGAACTCGACGCCGGGGCCCGCAAGCAGAGGACGGATGCGCTCCTCGAAATAGGCCGCGTCGGCCCTGTCGACCTTCGCCGCGATGCGCAGCGGCACCCCTGCCCGGCGCGCAATCGCGATTGCGCGGTCGGGTCGCTTCTCCGGCGAGATGCGCCCGAGGAAGGCGAGGTAGCCCTCCGGTTGCGGCCGGAACGGGTACAGATTCGTCGGCAGGCCGTGGTAAATGGTTCCGATCCAGTTCGCGTCGGGCGCCGGCGAGCGCTGCGCATGCGAGATCGACACGAGCGGGACATGCGAGAAGCGGCGCAGGATGCGCCCCGTCTCGGTGCCATCCAGGCGGCCGTGCAGCGTCGTCACGCTCGGGGCCGCGAGCTTGTGGACGGACGGGAACTGCAGGTAGTCGAGATTGAAATGGATCACGTCGAACTCGTCCGCGGCGTGCAGCACCTCGTCCAGCAGCATGACGTGATAGGCCATCGGGTCCCGGCAGCCCGGGTCAAGCCGCAGGCCCTGCGGGACGATGGCGCGCAGGCGGGCGCACGTCACCGAGTCGCCGGAGGCGAACAGGGTGACGTCGTGACCCTGGCGGACCAGTTCCTCGGTGAGATAGGAAGCGACACGCTCCGTTCCGCCGTACAGCTTCGGCGGAACGCTCTCCATGAGCGGTGCGACGACGGCAATGCGCAAGCAAGCTCTCCTGTCCGGGCCTCCGACTGGGGGCCGATTGCGTCGGGGTCGGCCCGGCCTGCCCGCTCGCCCCCGAAAAGAGGTGCGCGGGCCCTTGCGCCCGCGCACCCGCATCGGCGTTTCCCGCGTTATACCCGGGGCCGTCGCCCCATCACGAAGAACACCACCGCGACGATCAGGCCGATGATGAACAGGATCCACGCCATGTTCATCGACAGGCCGGCGACGCCGGTAAAGCCCAGCAGCGCAGCTACGAGCGCGATCACGAGGAATACGGCTGCCCAGTACAACATGCGAGTCTCCTTTCAGCGGTTGGGTGAAGCCCCATCGCCTCAGCAATCGACGTGCCCGGCGACGTCGGTCTACGCGGCCGGTGCAATCGCCGGGGACGCCGCCCCGACCGCCTCACGGGTGACGGCCGGCGTCGAAGAAGCCGGGCGATGGGAGACGATCGGCAGGAGCGCCGCGATCTGCTCGCGGCTTTCTGCGAGCGTCGTGGCGACGGCGTCCGCGCCGGCCGCCAGCAGCGCGCCTCCCGCCTCCGGAATGCCTCCTGCGAGGCCCCATCGGCCGACCAGGATCTTCAGATCGGGAAAGCGCGTGCGCAGCCGCCTGCAGAGCAGGCGCGCGTGCGCGGCGCCGCCCGGCGGCAGCGCGGCGATACACACGATACGTGCCCCCTGCTCCTCGACCCACTCGAGCACTTCGGACGCCAGCAGCGCGTGGCTCGCAACCGCGAGGTCGCAGCGCTCAGCCCGCAGCAGCCCCGCGAGCATCCTCAGGCCCGCCTCATCGACGTCGTCCCGCGCCGGGCAGCCGAGCACGGCAAGGCGCGGCAGCGCTGCCGATGCGGCCCCAGGCGCAGTGCCCGCCACCCCCCGTTCAGCGTCTCGCGCCACGAGATCGTCGAGGATCTCGCGCGTCGCGGTCAGCACGAAGTGCTGTTCGTCCTCGTCGATCTGGCCGCTTTCTCGATCGCGCCTGCCGTTGACCAGCGCCCGCACCAGCAGCGCGTCGCAGGTCTGCACGAGCGCGCCGCCTCTTAAGTGGCGAACCGCAATCGCCGCCGCCTCATCCCGGTCTTGCGCGAGCAGCCGCTGGTAGTACGCGAGACCGGGCTCGAGCGCCGGCCGGTCGCCGAGCAGCGTGTCGAAGAAGCCGAGTGGCGGAACGTACTTACCGAGCAGCACCAGACAGACGGTCAGCGGCATGGCGAGGATCAAGCCGACCGGTCCCCACAGCCAGGTCCAGAACGCGACCATGACCAGGGTCGCCGTCTCGGAGACACCGACGCGGCGACCGTACAGCCACGGCTCGAATAGCATGCTCGTCGCGAGCTCGAGCGCGACAAACAGCCCTGCCACGAGCAGCGGCGGCGTCCAGCTCTCCGAAATCAGCACGCTCAGCCCGAGGGGCAAGAGCGCCGCCAACCAGGCGCCAATATAGGGAATGTAGCGCAGCACCGCCGCGAAGAAACCCCAGGTGAGCGCGTACGGCAGGCCGATCAGCATCAGCCCCGCCCCGAAGACCACGCCGAAACCGGCGTTGATCGCGAGCTGCATGAAGAGATAGCGACTGATGCGCTCGCCGGCTTCGTCCAGCGCCTTCGTGGTGACGGTCAGCCGTCCACGACCAAACACGGTGATCACGCGGTCGCGCAGGTCCTCGCGCCGGATCAGCATGAAGATCACGAGGACCAAGGCGAGAGCAAGCCCGGCCGCCGTCTCCACGACCGGTCCGTAAGTCGACCACAGCTTGCCGACTTCCAGCGGTTCGGCGACCGTGCGCACCGGCAGGGGTGCCGGCTCGGGCGCATCGGCCTGCGCCACGGGCCGGCGGGCCTGCGCCTGGGGCGCCCGTGCGGGCTCCTCCATCTGGCGGCTGATCCGCTTCATCGCCCGCCGGATCTTGGTGACGAGCCCGGTATCGTCGCCCTTCAACTCGGCGATGCGGACTTTCAAGTTGCTCTCGTACCGTGGAAACGCGTCGACCAGCGAGTTCAGCTCCCCCGCCACCATCGAGCCGAGTCCAGCGACCAGCGCGCAAGCGAGCCCGACCGACGCGACGACGGCGACGACGCGCGGGACCGCGCGCCGCTGCACGAGGGTCACGAGCGGGCTCAGTACGAACGTCAGCAGGACTGCGAGCGCGAGCGGCACGAGCACCGGCCGGAGCCAGTACAGGAGCCCGACCGCGAGCGCGAAGCTCGCGAGCAGCACGAACGCGCGTGCGGCCGCCGGGGAAACGCTCGCGTGCCGCGGTTCGGGCAACCCTTTCCTCCGTGGTGGTGTAGCAGCGGAACGCTGTCGCGTCGCAAGCCGCGTGCCCGGCAATCAGCCTCCGCCTCGGGCACGGCGTTTGCGGGCCTACCGGGCGTGACCCGCTTGGTGCAGGTCGCCCATTCCACAACCAACCGCAGGAGAAACGCCGACATGAACTGGGATCGTATCGAAGGCAACTGGAAGCAGATGAAGGGCAAGGTCAAGGAAAAGTGGGGCAAGCTCACCGACGACAACCTTGATGTCATCGCAGGCAAGCGCGATCAGCTGGTGGGACGGATCCAGGAGTCCTACGGCATCTCGCGCGACGAGGCCGAGCGCCAGGTGCGGGATTGGGAAACGACCACCCGCGACGTGAACGATCGCTCGTACACCGGATAAGGAGATCAGCGATGACGCTCAAACCCATCGCCGCCGTGATCGTCGCCCTGGGCCTCGGCTCGGCCGGGGCCGCGTACGCCGCGGACACTCTCACCAAGGACGCGTACAAGGCCGAGAAGGATCGGATCGACGCGCAATACAAATCGGCCAAGCAGGCGTGCGATAAGCTCAAGGGCAACGCCGAAGACATCTGCAAGGCCGAGGCGCAGGCGGAGCAGCACATCGCCATCGCCGACCTCGACGCGAAGAACAAGGGCACTGCGGAAGCGCAGCGGAAAGCCCGCGTGGTACGTGCCGAGGCGCAGTACAAGGTCGCGCGCGAGAAGTGCGACGACTTGTCCGGCAACGCCAAGGACGTGTGCGTGAAGGAGGCCAAGGCGGCCGAGACTAAGGCGAAAGCCGAGGCCAAGGCGGATGGCCGGGTCGCCGAGGCGCGGACCGACGCGAAGGAGCGCAGCGCAGATGCGCGCAAGGACGCCGCCGAGGCCTCACGCGACGCCGACTACCGCGTGGCGCGCGAACGCTGCGACCAGTTCTCGGGCGACGCGAAGGACGCCTGCATGCGCGACGTCAGGGCGAAGTTCGGCAGGTCCTGAGGCCGCAACCGGACGCCGTGCAGACACGGCGTCCGGCGTGCTTCCGGAGAATTCATCCTTGCTCGATCGCAGCACGCTCATCCTGGGGCTCGCGCTCGGCGCCAGCGTTGCGCTCGTCGCCTGTGAGCGCACCGACAAGAGTGCCTTGCGCTCCGATGCGAAAAAGCTCGCCGAGGACTCGGGTACGGCCGCACGCAACGCGGCGCGCAGCGTCGAACAAGGCGCGAAACAAGCCGCCGACACCGCGCGGCAGATCGCCGGCGACGCGGCCATCGCGGCGCGCGTAAAGACTGCTCTCCTCGCCGCAAAGGACGTCAAGAGCGCCGATGTCAGCGTGGACGCCTTTCAGGGCAAAGTCATCCTGCGCGGCACCGTGCCCGACGCGGAGCAGATCGCGCTTGCGGCGCAAGTCGCGCGCGCGGTCGATGGCGTCAAGTCAGTCGACAATCGGCTGGTCGTGAACTAACTGGCCCGGCAGCCAAGCCGGGCCTATGCCGTGCAGCGGGTCAACAATACGGCCTCCGCGGCCGGCACCCGCGTGCGTAACACTTACATGCTGCGGCAACCCTTACAGGTCGAGGCCTCCAGCACCGCGGGTGCGCGCTCGACTAATGCGGACAATTCGCCAGGCAACGTGCGCGGTGGGGACACGGGCGTGCGGGAACGCCATGCTCGCCGCTGGGCATGAAGTATGCGAGAGGGCGGGACGAACCGGGCTCGTCCGGGGAAGGGAGCATCGATGAGCGTCGACCGCGTGCTGGCGATGGTTCTCGCCGGCGGCGAGGGAACCCGGCTCGCGCCGCTGACCGCCGTGCGGTCGAAGCCGGCGGTGCCGTTCGGCGCCCGCTACCGCATCATCGACTTCGTGCTGTCGAACCTGGTGAACTCGGAGATCTACTCGATCTACATGCTGGTGCAGTACCGGTCGCAGCCGCTGATCGAGCACATCCGCAATGCCTGGGTCCTTGCGCCCATCCTGCCGCAGCACTTCGTCACGGTCGTGCCGCCGCAGATGCAGGAGGGCCCGGAGTGGTTCCAGGGCACCGCCGACGCGGTCTACCAGAATCTGGAACTCCTGCGCGTGCATGCGCCCGCGCTGGTCGTGGTGTTCGGCGGCGATCACATTTACCGCATGGACGTGCGCGACATGATCGACTTCCACCGTGAGCGGCAGGCCGATGTGACGGTCGCGGCCGTGCCGGTGCCCCTCGCCGATGCCTCTGCGCTCGGCGTGATCACGTGCGAACCGTGCGGGCGCATCCGCCGGTTCATCGAGAAGCCGGCCGATCCACCGGCGATGCCGGGCGATCCGACGCGCGCCTACGCCTCGATGGGCAACTACATCTTCAGCACCGAGACGCTGGTGAGCGCGCTCGGCGAGTCGCGCGAGCGCGGCGAGAAGGACTTCGGCCGGCACGTGCTTCCGCGGCTTGCCGCATCGCACCGGGTGTACGCGTACGACTTCACCCAGAACCGGGTACCCGGCGTGCGCCACCAGGAAGAGCGCGCATACTGGCGCGACGTGGGTACGGTGGACGCCTACTTCGCTGCCACCATGGATACGCTCGGCGCCGAGCCGCGCTTCAACCTCTTCAACCCGCGCTGGCCAATCCGGTCGAGCAACCACCAGGGGCCGGCGGCGCACATCCTCGATGCGCACATAATGTCGAGCCACATCGGCACCGGCGCCTTCGTGAAGGGTGGAGCGATCCGCAACTCGGTCATCCGGCGCGAGGTCGTGATCGCGGAGGACGTTGTGCTCGAGGACTGCGTGATCATGGACCACTGCTCGATCGGCCGCGGCGCCCGGCTGCGCCGCACGATCGTCGATCGCTATAACTGCATCGAGGCGGGCACGCGCATCGGTTTCGACCGGGATGCCGACCGCGCGCGCTATCACGTGACGGATTCGGGCGTGGTCGTCGTCCGGATGGGTCCGGTCCCCGCGCACGCGAACCTCTACGAGTGACACCTTGACTTTCGAAGGAGCAGCCGATGGCAAAGTCGAAGTTGAAGCGGGCCGCGGCGGGCGACCGGGGAAGCGCGCCGCCGGGATCGGGGTACGACCCCATCGTCAGCGCGCCGGCAGTGCACGCCGAGGCGGCGCCGCAGCCCGAGCGCGCCGCGAACGACTCGCGGGCCCGCGACGGCTCGGGCCGCGAAGCGCGCGAGGCGCGCATCCGTGAGCGCGCGTATCGACGCGCGGGAGCCCGCGGATTCGCGCCGGGCCGGGAGCTCGAGGACGGGCTCGCCGCGGAAGCCGCGGACCCGGGCGACGACGCCACGGACACCTCGCGCTGACCCGCGGCTCAGCGTGGCCGGCGCGGCGACGCTTGCGACCTACAATATCCACCGGGCGATCGGCCGCGATGGCGTGTTCGACCCCGAGCGCGTCGGTGGGGTGCTCGACGAGATCGGCGCGGAGGTGTTCGCGTTGCAGGAAGTCCAGAGCGGTCGCACCGGCCACGCGCTGATCCATCAGCTGCGCGACCGACTGGGCGTCGAAGCGATATCGGGCATAACCCTGCTCCGTAAGGACGCCGAGTACGGCAATGCCATCCTCACCCGCTACCCGGTGCGCAGCGTCGAACGCCTCGACTTGAGCGTCTCACGACACGAGCCGCGCGGCGCGCTCGACGTCGTGCTCGATGCCGGAACCACGCCGCTGCGCGTGCTTGCGACGCACCTCGGCTTGTGGCCTTACGAGCGGCGGCGACAGGTCCGGCAGCTCCTCGCGGCGCTCGCCGCGGGCCCCGACGTGCCGACGGTCCTCATGGGCGACATCAACGAGTGGTTTCTTTGGGGCCGGCCGTTGCGCTGGCTGCACGTGCAGTTCCGGCGCACGCCGGCGCCTGCGACGTTCCCGGCGCACCGGCCCATGTTCGCGCTTGACCGGCTGTGGGTGCGACCGCGCGCGGTGCTGCAGCGGCTCGCAGTACATGCAAGCCCGCTCGCGCGCGTCGCGTCCGATCACCTTCCCCTGGTCGCCACGCTCAGATGGTGAGCGCGCAACGCGGCTCCAGCAGGCCGGCGACGGTGTCCGCAGTCTGGCCGGGCCGGCCCTACCCGCTCGGCGCGACCTGGGACGGCGAAGGGGTGAACTTCGCGCTGTTTTCCGAGCACGCGGAACGGGTGGTGCTGTGCATCTTCGACCCGGCCGGGCGCCGTGAGCTGCAGCGTATCGTCCTGAACGAGCACACCGACCAGATCTGGCACTGTTACCTGCCGGAGGCCCGACCCGGGATGCTCTACGCCTACCGGGTGCACGGGCCCTATCGGCCCGAGGAGGGGCACCGCTTCAATCCGCACAAGCTGCTGCTCGATCCGTACGCGCGCGACATCGTCGGCGCGCTGCGCTGGAGCGACGCGCACTACGGCTATGCGGTGGGCCACAAGCGCGCCGACCTGTCGTTCGACCGCCGCGACAGCGCGGGCGGAATGCCGAAGTGCAAGGTCACGGACCCGGCGTTCACGTGGGGCGGCGATCGCCGGCCGGACGTGCCGTGGAACGACATGGTGATCTACGAGGCCCATGTCCGCGGGTTCACCATGCAGCACCCGGAGGTGCCGCCGGCGTTGCGCGGAACGTACGCCGGCCTCACGTGCCAGAGCGTGGTCGAGCACCTGAAGCAGCTCGGCGTGACCACGCTCGAGCTGATGCCCGTTCACGCGTTCGTGAACGACCGCCTCCTCGTCGAGCGCGGCCTGACCAACTACTGGGGCTACAACACCATCGGGTTCTTCGCGCCCGACCTGCGCTACTCGGCGTCGGGCAAGCTGGGCGAGTTCAAGACGATGGTCAAGACGCTGCACTCGGCCGGAATCGAGGTCATCCTCGATGTCGTCTACAACCACACCGCGGAGGGCAATGAATTCGGCCCGACGCTCGCCTTCCGCGGCATCGACAACGCGGCCTACTACCGGCTCGCCGATCCGCCGCGACACTACGTCGACTTCACCGGCTGCGGCAACACGCTGAACATGCGTCACCCGCGAGTGTTGCAGCTGCTGATGGACTCGCTGCGCTACTGGGTGTCCGACATGCACGTCGACGGTTTCCGGTTCGATCTCGCCTCGGCGCTCGCCCGCGAGCTGCACGAGGTCGACCGGCTGGGCGCGTTCTTCGACCTGCTGCGCCAGGACCCGGTGCTCAACCAGGTGAAGCTCATCGCCGAGCCGTGGGATCTCGGCGCCGGGGGATACCAGGTCGGCAACTTCCCGGCCGGGTGGGCCGAGTGGAACGACAAGTATCGCGACACGATGCGCGCGTACTGGAAGGGCGACGGCGGCCAGATCGGCGAATTCGCGCGCCGCTTCACCGGTTCGAGCGACCTCTATGGGCGCAGCGGCCGGCGACCCTATGCGAGCATCAACTACACCGCGGCGCACGACGGGTTCACCCTCGAGGACTTGGTCTCGTACAACGAGAAGCACAACGACGCGAATCTCGAGGACAACCGGGACGGCCATAACCACAACCTGTCCTGGAACTGCGGGGCCGAGGGACCGACCGCCGATCCGGCGGTGCGGGCGTTACGCCAGCGGCAGAAGCGCAACCTGCTGGCGACCCTCTTCCTGTCGCAAGGCATCCCGATGCTCCTCGCCGGCGACGAGATGGGCCGCACGCAGCTCGGCAACAACAACGCCTACTGCCAGGACAACGAGGTCTCCTGGGTGAACTGGGACTTGCGCGGCGAGGAGCGAAGCTTCCGCGCGTTCGTCCAGCAGCTGATTGCGCTCCGCCGCGCGCACCCGGCGTTCCGCCGGCGCCACTTCTTCCAGGGGCGCCCGCTGCGCGGGCGCGAGGTGAAGGACATCTTGTGGCTGAAGCCCGACGGCACCGAGATGACCGACGAGGAATGGGATCAGCACTTCGCCCGTTGTCTCGGGGTGTACCTCTCCGGCGTCGGACTCCCTGAAACCGATGCGCGCGCCCGCCCGGTCATCGACGAGGATTTCGTCGTGCTGTTCAACGCGCACCACGAGGCGATCGACTTCCGTCTGCCCGCGATCGGGCGCGGCGAGTGGGAAAGCATGATGGACACCTCGACCGATAGCGGCGGCCCGCTCGAAGGCTGGCGCACGGTGCCGGAGCGGCCGTACCCGCTGCAGGGAAGGACGCTCGCCCTGCTCGTGCAGCGGCGCGGCGTCAGTGACGCTGCCTGACGGCGTAGTCGCCGGGCTTCAGCAAGCCCTCGCGGCACAGGCGGTTAAGCAGCTGGTAGGGCGCGACAAACGGCGCCGCCCCCTCCAGCCAGTCTTCGAACTGGCGCTCCAGGAACGGATCGCATCCGCCGTGCACATACGCGCACAAGGGACGCGATCGCGCGGAGAAGCCGAGCTCGCCATCGGCCGAGAACCGCTGCTTCTGCGGAAACGTCGTCCGCACCATGCGCTCGAGCTCCTCGGTTTCGATCACGAACACGGCCGCGCACCCTCTAGATCCCGGGGCCGCGGCGGCCGATCACCGTGAACACGAGGAACAGGATCAGTCCGACGACGAACAGGATCCATGCGATGTTGACCGCCGTGCCGGCGACCCCAGTGAGCCCGAGCACCCCGGCGATCAGCGCCACTACCAGAAACAACACAGCCCAAGAGAACATGGTTCGGCTCCTATGTAAATGCGTCCATCAAAGCGGACTGGTACGTCCAACGTGGTGCTGCCGCTCTATACGCAACCGGCGTACCCGGGCAAATTCGGGAAAACGATGGCAATCGCTTCAGGGGTTGGCGCGAGCGCAGGGTAAAGATTTCCGGCCCGGGTCGATTCTGGGTGCCCTGTGCGCCACGGCGCGAGCCCGCAGGTCGAGTGGTCTGACTTGAAGTCGGGGCGGGTCAGATGACGCGCCAGTCGGCGACCGGTGCCCGCTCGAGCGGCGCTTCGCCTCCGGTCGAGAGCGTCGATACGTCCGGCAGGTTCCAGAGACGGAAGCCGCCGCGGAACGCAGCCATGTTGTGCCCGATTCGCGTACCGGTTTCGACGTTCTTGAGATGCTTGGCGTTGCCTCCGCCGAGCACGACGTAGTCGACGGAAAATGCGTTCGCGAAGATGCCCAGCGCGCGCACCACTTCCTTGCGCCAGGCACGCTTGCCGAGGCGTTCGAGCCCATCGCGACCGAGCGTCTTCCAGAGCGCGCGCCGGCCGCGCCACGGCAGCCCGCCGAGCTCGAGCGGCACGATCACGTGCTGCGCAATGAACGCCGAACCCACACCGGTCCCGAGGCCGATGAACAGCATCCGCCCGCCGTCGTAGCTGCCGAGCGCTTGCATGGCCGCGTCGTTGAGAACGCGCACCGGGCGATCGAACGCTGCCGCAAAGTCGAAGCCCACCCAGCCCGGCCCGAGGTTACCCGGCTCCGCGCGCGGTCCCTGTGTGCCCACGAGCCCGGGGTATCCGATGGAGACCGCGTCGTACTCCCAGTCGGAGCAGCGCTCGGTCACGAGCTCCACCATCCGGGTCGGCGTGAGGTCCGGACCCGAGGGCACCTTGCGCGGCTCGGTGTACCCGCTCGCAAGCACCTTCACGGAGCTGCCGCCGATATCGACGCTGAGGATCCGGGTCGGCGGCGCGCTTTCGCGGTGCCCCGCAGGACTGGAGCGGCCCGCAGTGCGCGCTCCATTGCGCTTGGGTCGCGCCTTCACCTGGTCGCCGGCAACGTGTAGCGTTCTTCGACGGCCGCGCGGATGCGCGCCCGGCCGTCGGGCACGTCGACCGACTCGTCGCGCTCGACCGCGGCGAGCGCGTCGGCGAGCGCATCGTCCTTGATCGCCGCCCGCACCCAGCGCGAGTAGTCGCCTTGCCGCAGGTGATGCAGCCAGCTCTCGTCGTCGACGCCGTCGCCGATTTGCAGGAAGAGCAGGAGGTTCTGCGCCCGCAGGTTGAGTTTCCCCTGCGGCCCGCGGAAGTGGAAGCTGCGCTCCGGCGGAAGCTCGCCCTCGGCGTACTTGCGCCGATGCCGCTGACGCTCCGCCCTACTCGGCGCAACACGAATGCTCTCGGCGCGCGAGCCCATGCCCCGGGACCATAGCAAGGCCTCGGTGGGACGCGCCGCCGTCGCCTCGACTTCGAGCGGTCCGAAGCCGGCGACTCGGCCGAACTGCTGAAGTGTCGCCTCCGGCGACTCGCCGAGGGCCACGGCCAGGTCCACGGTCCGCAGCGCCGCCGCCTCGACCGATTCGGGATGGACGGTGACCAGGATCACGCCGCTCAGCGCGCCGCGATCGGCACGATGCGCCGGATCGTCGGGCATGAGATGGTGCGCTTCGTCGATCACTATAACGTGCGGCCGTCCAGTCTTCGCGCGCAGCGTCTCCAGCCGCGGCAGCAGCTCGCGAAAGAACGGCGGCCGGTCGGCGAGCGGCAGCCCGATCAGGTTCAACACGACGTTCGCCGTGGGCTTCTCGAGCGCGGTGAACACCTCGGCCGCGCCGGGTCCGCGCTCGCCGTTGCCGAAGACGATGGCATCGGCGAGCTCCGAATAGTCGCCTTCCGGATCGACCACGCAGAACTGGTAGCCCTCGGCGGCGGCCCGTTCCAGGACGCCGCTGACGAACGTCGACTTCCCGCTGCCGGAGGAGCCAGCCACGAGCAGGTTGCCCCACGCGGGCGCGAGATGCACGACGGTGCCGTCGGCCAGCGTCCCGAGCGCGATCTGCCGGCGCGGCGCGCGCGGCGGCGTCGCCTTCAGATCGTGCGCGACGATGTCGCGCACAAGCTCGATCACGGCCGCACCGTTCTCGCGCGCGCTGATGCGGTCGACTTCGCGCTGGAGCATCGGCAGCGCATTCGCGACCGCGACCCCGTACTCCGCGGCACGCAGCAGCGCGTGATCGTTCTCGGCGTCGCCGATCGCCGCGACGTTGCGCGGCGAAAGCCCGAGCTCCTCGAGGGCGGCCATCAGGCCACTCGCCTTGTTGACCGAGGCCGGCAGGACCATCACCGCACCCTTGTTGAAGATCACCTGCAGCTCGAGCCCGAGGTCGCGGATCGCCTCCAGCACGATGGTCTCGTTAGGATGCACGGTGGCGACGATCGTCTCGCCCACCGACAGCGGCGCAACACCGCGGCGCGCGAGCTCGCGCACGAACGCGGGCGGCGGCGCTTCGGCGAGCGTACGGCGCACCCGCGTCGCCGGCGTGTAGAGCAGTGCGCCGTTCTCCGCGACCACCCGGTCGAAGACCCCGATCTCCGGAAACATGCCGAGCAGCTCGTCGAGCTCGCGGCCGGTGACGAGCACGAGCCGGCGTCCGCTCGCGGCGAACTCCTCCAGCGCTTGCAGCGTGGCGGACGCGACGCGGCCATGGGTCGCAAGGGTGCCGTCGTAGTCGATGGCAAGGGCGGCGTATCGCATCCGGTTTCGCTCGCCCGCCACCGAGCAAGTCGTGCGCCCGGGCCCGCGTCGCCACGCGCGCGCAGCAGGCGCTGTAAGTCTTACAAGTCGCTGCGCCGCTCGCCGCGGCCGCCCTCCCCCGACCCGGCCGGCGCGCCGATCGGTACGGTCTCTTCCTCGAACAGCGACAAGATGGCGCGCACCAGCCGTTCCCGGTCGATCGGCTTGGCGACCAGCCCGCGGAAGCCGGCAGTCGCGAGCCGCTCGCGATCGAACTCGGTGAAGGCGGTGACCGCAAGGGCGGGAATCGGGCGCTCGCGCGCCGCATCGCCCGCGCTCTCCTCGACCGCGCGCACGCGCGCGAGGACGGCGAAGCCATCCTCCTCCGGCATCGCGAGATCGAGCAGGAGCACGTCCGGCGGGTCACCCACGGACAGCGATTCGGCGATCCGCGCGGCCATTTCGCGTCCGGCCGCAAATACCTCGACGCTCGCGCCCGCCTGGCGCAGCACGAAGGCGAGCGTCTCCCGCACGTCGGAATCGTCGTCAATGACGAAGACGGTGCGGCCGGCAAGCGCGGCCTCGCGTGTGCGGAACTCGGCCAGCGCCTCCCCGGGACGCAGCGCCGGCGCCGCCGCATCCGGCGCAGCCGGGAGGTGGATCGTGAATTGCGCGCCCTGCCCGGTGCCCGCGCTCTGCGCATGGACCGCGCCACCATGCAGCTCCACCAGATGACGCACCAGCGCGAGCCCGATGCCGAGTCCGCCCGCGCGACGCGTCGTCGAAGTGTCCGCCTGCGTGAACCGGTCGAAGACATGCGGCAGGAACTCGGGGGCGATGCCGATGCCGTTGTCGCACACCGCAAGCTGCACCCGGCTGCCTGCGCGCCCGGCGAGGGTCTCGACCAAGCCGTTCTCCGGCGTGAACTTGATCGCGTTGGACAGCAGGTTGGTGACGACCTGCTGCAGCCGTCCGCTGTCGCCCACGACGATGATCGCCGGCTGGTCGAACGCAGCGCGCAGCTCGACGTGCTTCGTCGCCGCGAGCGGGCGCACGAGCTCGAGCGCGGCGTTGACCACCTCGACCAGGTCGACGGACCTGCGCTCGAGGGTGAGCTTGCCGCTCATGATGCGCGCGGTGTCGAGCAGATCGTCGATGAGCCGCGCCTGATGCTCGACGCTGCGCTTGATGGCGGCGGTCGCCCGCTCGACGAGCGCGGGGTCGAGCGGGCGGGTGCTGGCGAGCAGATGCGCCCACCCGCGCAGCGCGTTCAGCGGCGACCGCAGCTCGTGCGACACGATCGCGAGGAACTCGTCCTTCGCGCGATTCGCGCGCTCGGCCTCCTCGCGCAGGCGCTGCTCGGTCGCGAACAGGCTCTCGAGCTCGCGCTCGGCGCGCTTGCGGTCGGTGATGTCGGTCGCCACGCCGATGAGGCCCACGATCCCGCCGTGCTCGTCGCGCAGCGGGGACTTCGTGACGAGGTAAGTGCGCGAGCCTCCGTTGTGCGCGACCAGCTCCTCGACCACGCTCGACTGGCCGGATTCAATGACATGCCGCTCTTCCGCGTCGCTCTGCTGGGCGACACGCGAGTCGGGGATCAGATCGAGCACCTTGCGCCCGAGCGCCCGAGTCTCGGTCAAACCCCGCGCCTCGAGCCAGGCCGGGTTGGCGAGCAGGATGCGGCCGTCGAGGTCCTGCGCGTGGATCAGATCCGGGGTGCTCGCGGTGATCGTCGCGAGCAGGCGCGTGCGCTCCACCACGCGCCGGTCGAGCTCGGCGTAGGCCTCGCGCATCGCGCGCTCGCCCTCGCGCCGCATCGCGGCGTCGCGCAGCACCAGCACTCCGCCCGCGACCTCGCCGCCCTCGTCGCGAAGCGGTGCGGCGACGAGCTCGACCGGGTATACCGCACCGCCACGCGCGCGCACGGCCGGTTCGCCGCCGGCCATGACCGTTCTGCGCTCCTGCAGCGCGCAATCGAGCGGCGACGCCACCGGTTGCTCGGAATGCCCGTCGACGACATCGAGCAGTTCGGCGAGCGGTCGCCCGCTCGCCGCCGTCGCCGTCCAGCCCGTGAAAAACTCGGCCGCCGGATTCACGAACCGCACGTTCCCGTCGCGATCGGTTGCGATTACGCCGTCGCCGATGCTGGCCAGCACAACCTGCAGCCGCTCGCGCTGCGCGCGCGCATCCGCTTCGGCGCCACGGCGCGACGCGTCGATCTGGTCGAGTGCCGCCGCGATCCACAACGCGAGCGCACCGAGCACGACAGTCATCAGCAGCGTGAGCAGGCCGGCGCCGAGCGTCTCGTCGATGACGCCCACTCGCTCGGCGAACAGACGGATCCAGCCGAGCGCCAGCGGCACCACCAACGCCGCCGGCATCAGCCAGCGGGTCACAACCGCGCCCGGGCGCTGGTCTGCGAGGACTCGCTCCAGCCAGGGATCGGGTCGCCCGGCAAGCAGGCTGAGCGCGAGCAGCAAGAACCCGATCGCCCCCGGTAGCGACATTCCCAACAGCGGCGCCGGCGCGTAAAAGAGCAGGACGCGGAAGGTCATTCCGACCAGCGCCACGAACGCCAGCGCGGCGATTCCGGAGGCTAGCGCTTCGGTCAAGGCATCGCCGACCGGCGTTCGGTACCAGTGCAACGCGACGCCGAGGGCGACGCCGAGGGCGGCCAGCGCCGTAGGCACGGACATCAACCGGGCCTCGTCCGGCGTGCCCAACCCCAGAAACGCGAAGTCCAGCCCGAGCGTGACCCCGGTGGCATGAGCGGCTAGCGTGCCCCCCGCGAGGAGGACGATCAGCACCGCGCCCCCAATGGCCGGGCGCAATCGGCCGCGTTGCGACGCGTGTAGCGCCGCCGCTCCCACGATGAGCGACAGCAGTGACGCCGTCTGCAGCAGCGGGAAATCCGCACCGAAGGTGCGCAGCGCGGCGTTGTTGGCCACCCAGCCGAGCAGCCCGAGCACACCGATCACGCCGGCGCTCGCGTTGGCGAATGTCGCCGTCCGTCGCAGCGCGACGTGCACGCGCGCCCTGCGCGCATCCGCCGACCGATTGGGAGCCATCACGTGCAGGTCGATTCTACGCGGTGCAGGAACCATAAGGCATTCTCAGGAACCATGCCAGCGGATCGCCAGGCATGGCGATTGCTGCCCTCGCCTCGCCCCACGCCGATCGAAAAGGAGGGACGCATGGCGAGCACCAGCCCCTGGATCGAGGCGCCCGACGCGGCGTTCCGCGAGTGGATGCGCGGTGCGTTCCGCCAGGCGGCCGGATCGATGTATCCCGCCGCGCGCGCCTGGTCGGCATTGCGCGGCTTCATGACCGCGCGCCAGCGCCACGTCGTGGAGACTTCCACCCCGGAGCTGAAAGCATTCCTCGCGACGCTCGAGCGCGGCGGCAAGGCGAACGCACGTGCGCGTCGCTGCCGCCGACTGCTGGAGGTGTTCGACCTCGCCTTTGAAGCGATCCGCACCGCCGGGGTCCGGCGCGACAATCCCGCCGCCCCTCTGGTGCAGGGGTACCCACCGTCCGCGCGTCCGCTGCCCGTGGTGCTCAGCCCCGCGCAGCGGGCCGCATTGGCGCAAACGTTCTATCAGGTCCCGCGCCAATGGCGACAGGTGCGCAACCGGGCGATCGCGCTGCTCGTCCTGTCCGAGGGGCTGCGCCCCGCCGAAGTCGCCCTGCTGCGCGTGGACGAGGCGCATAGGCTGCATGACGATGCACGTAACCGGTCCACGCCGACCTGGCGATCGCGCCTGACGCGCGAAGCGCTCGGGGCTTGGCTCGACCGGCGCGTGCGCGAGCAGATCCCCGGCGACTGCGCGTTTCCGCTCACCGAGCGCGGCGCACCGTTCTCCCCGGGCGACGTGTATCGCCTGCTCCGCCGCATCCTGCGACGCGCCGGCGTCGATCCCGGACAGCTGGGACGGCTCGACGTGCGCGACTGCGTCCGCCGCACCTCGCTCGAGCGCGTGCGCGCACGCCGGCGGACGCGCCGTCTGCCGCTCACGGCGGCGCGGGCGTCCTAGCCACGGCTGCGTGCGAGGCTCGGCCGGCAATCGGGTCAACCATGTTGCGCGCCGCCTTCTCTCAAGCGTGGCAGCGCGCGCGCAGGATGCTGGCCGTCCGGCGCTGGCCGCTCGCAGCGGCACTCTCCCTGGTACCGATCGCCTTTGCGGCATTGGCCCTCTTCGTTGCGCAGTTCGACTGGAACGCCGCCCGCGGCGCGATCGAGCGCCGGTTCGCCGAGAAGACCGGGCGGGAGCTCGTGATCGGGGGGAATCTCGACGTCCAGCTCGGTTGGCCGCTCCGGGTCATCGCGTACGAGGTCAGCGTCGGGAACCCCGAATGGGCGCGCCGTCGCGCCCTGGTCACGGCGCGCCGCGTAACGCTGTCCTTTTCGCTTCCGGCACTGTTGCGCGGCACGGTGCGGTTTCACGAGATCGAGCTGCTCGAGCCGCAGCTCGCGCTCGAGCAGCGCGATGGCCTGAAGACATGGGCCTTCCGGGATCAGGGCGCGGGCCGACCGCCGGAGATCGGCCGGCTGCGGATCGAGGACGGCGTGGTCGAGTTTCTCGATCCGGGGGCGGACACGGCGGTCATGGCCGAGATTTCGTCGCGCGGCGACGCGTCCGGGGACGAGGTGACGGTGTCCGCTCGCGGCACGTACCGCGGCGAGCCGTTTCGCCTGCAGGCGGAGGGGCCATCGGTGCTGCAGCTCGCGGACCGCTCGACGCCCTATCCGCTAGAAGCGAGCGTGCGCGCCGGAACGACCAGCGCCCGCTTCGAGGGAACGGTGACCGGGTTGCCGTCGCCGAGCGCGCTCGACCTGCGGGTCGAAGTCTCGGGTGAGGACCTCGCGCAGCTGCGGCGCCTAGTCGGCATCGGCGTGCCCTCGACGCCGCCTTATGCGCTGCAGGGGCGCCTCCAGCGCGCCGGTGCGAAATGGTCGTTCGACGCCGTCGAGGGAACGATCGGCGACAGCGACGTCGCGGGCGAGCTGGCGTACTCGCCCGCCCCGCGCCCGCACCTCACGCTCGCAATCGCCTCCCAGCGACTCGACTTCGACGACCTCGGCCCGCTGATCGGCGCGCCCCCCGCGACAACCCCCGGCGAGACGGCGTCGGCCGAGCAGCGCGAAGAGGCGCAACGCATGAAGCAGCGCAAAGAGGCGCTGCCGAAGAAGTCGTTCGACTTCACTCGCTGGCAGCGTCTGGACGTCGACCTATCGCTTATCGGCCGGCGCATCGTGCACCCGCCGGCGCTCCCCATCCAGGCGCTCGAGGCCACTCTACAGATTCGCGACGGGGTGTTGCGGATTGCGCCGTTGCGCCTGAGCGTCGCGGGCGGTGAAATCGTCGCGACGATCGAGCTGGATGGACGCAAACCGCCGCTGCGCGGCGCGGCCGAGATGGACATCCGTCGCCTCGCCTTGCGCGAGCTCTTTCCCACCGTCCAGGCGATGCGCAGCGCCCGCGGGATCGCGCACGGTCGCGCGCACCTGGCCGGAACCGGCAGCTCGGTGGCCGAGCTCCTCGGCGGCGCGAGCGGGCGCATTACCCTCGCGGTCGATCATGGAACGATCAGCCAGCGTGTGCTCGAACTGGTCGGCCTGGACGTCGCGGAGAGCGCGCTGCTGCTCGTGACCGGGGATCGTGAGATCGCGCTCAACTGCGCCATTGCCGATCTCGGGGTGCGGGGCGGCATCGCCACCTCGAACGTCCTGGTGATCGACACCGACGACACGCTCGTCGTCGGGGCAGGCGTCGTGGACCTGGCGCGCGAACGCCTCGATCTCACCGTTTATCCCCAGCCCAAAGACATGAGTCCCCTCGCAGCGCGCACCGCGCTGCACGTCCGCGGACCGCTGCGCGACCCCACGGTCGTGCCGGACGCCAAGGGACTCGCCGCGCGCGGCGTGACGGCCGCGCTGCTCGCGCTTCGTGAATCCGTTGCTCGCGCTCCTGCCGTTCATCGAGACCGGCCCGGGCAAGGAGAGCGACTGCGCCGGCCTGCTCGCGCGCGCCAAGGACTGGTCGCAACGGCAATCCGGCCCGGCCCGCAATCGCAACGCGTCCCGATGAAGAAACGGTGCAATTTCGGAATGAGCTGATGGCCCGATCGCGCCCGCCCCGACCGCAGATTCGCCGCGCACCGCCGCTGCCGTCGGAAGTCGGACTGCAACTGCCGCACGAGCGCGACGAGTCGCCGCTGCCGGAGGCGGGCGCGACGCGCGGTCCGCGCGACAAGATCCGCCAGGCGGCGCGCGACGTGGAACGGGGACTGGTCGATACCGAGGCGCGCGGCACGCCGTCCAACGTCCCGCGCGGCCGCGGACCGGGTCGCCGGCGACGCATCCCTTGAGTACCGCCGCCCGTGCAGAAGTTACAACGGGCGGTCAGATCGGCTCGCAATCCCTGACCCGTACCCGGGTCACACCGCGGCGCGCACGGGCATGACGCTTGCGCGATCGAGAGTACGCACCTTCGCGTGAGCTCTTCATTGAAAGGATCTCCATGACCAAGCATCGCCTGTTGATCGTGGCCGGCGCGGTCGCTGCGGCCCTCGCGGCGCCCCACGCCGTAGCGCAGTCCAGCACGGAAACCTATCGCACGCCTTCGTCGCAGAGCTGGTGGGGCGACCGCTGGTTCGGACGCTGGTTTGGCAATCGCGCCAACCAGGGCGCCTGGATCAATACGGACCCGGATCGCTACGACGGCACTCGCAACTGGTACCCGCATCCGCGGGCGCACATCGGTCCGGACAACGCCTATCACAGCCCGACCGACGGCGATTCGGGCGGTGCCGGCATTCCGGCGCCCAACGGCGTCGTGCCGAGCACGTCGCCCCTCGTCTCTTCGGGCGAGCCGCCGTATCCGCCCGCGCGGATGGCAGCGGGCGACTATCGCGATCGTCGCGTCGGCCCGGCACGGTCCGATGCCACCGATCCGCAGCAGAACCCGCAGCGCAGCGCCACCGATGGGCGCTCCGGTGGCACGGGCGTGCCGTCGTCGTCGAGCGGCGCAGTCCCCTCGACGCAGCCGCAGGAGGACGCGCGCGATCGGTCGACGACGGGAACGTATCGGCCCGATCCCCTTCGCCGCGACAGCATGTCGGGCACCGGCGCGGCACCGAGTAATCCTGAGCGCAGCATGACCGATGGCCGCAGCGGCGGGACGAACCTGCCGTCGCCGCAAAGCGGTGCGACGCCGTCGACCTCGCCGACCACGATCCGGTAGCAACGACCGTGATGACCCGGGGCGTCGCGCTCTGCGGCGTCCCCGGTGCCCGGCGCATGCGACCGCTCACGCCCATTCTGATTGCCTGCCTGCTGGGGTCCGCCCCTGGAGTCAGCGCACAGCTTTACCGCTGGGTGGACGATCGCGGCGGCGTGCATTACGGGAACGTTCCACCGCCGGCGGGCGCGCTACGCCTGGATGTCCGCGGCGCGTTGGCGGAATCGTTCGTTCGAGCCCCCTCGAGTGCTCACCCCGTGCGACCGCGCGAGTTGCCCGCGTCCGCGCGTATGGCACCGAGCGCGTTCCCCGGCGCGGTTGACGAGCGCACCGTGGCGAGCCTCGGTCACGCGCTCCACGTCCGCGCGTGCGAAAAGCGGCCTGCGCATTGCATGGGCGCTGCCGCCGCGGCGCCTGCGCCCGCGTCCCTCGCGCAGCTGTCGGGGCTGCACGTGCCGTGAACCGGATCCGAGGCTAGAGGCGATGGATGGGCTCGACGCCCTCCAGTGGCCGGCGATGCTCGTCACCGTGCTCGCCGCCTGGCTCGTGGCGTCGCAATCCGAGCGGCGCCGTAGTCTCGGCTTCTGGCTGTTTCTCGCGAGCAATGTGCTCTGGGTCCTCTGGGGATGGCACGCGGGCGCGAGGGCGCTCATCGTGCTGCAGTTCGCGCTCGCAGCGATGAACATCCGCGGGGCCTATAAGAACGACGACGCGGGTGGATCCACCCAACGCGCGGCGCGCTAATCGGACCTCACCGTGCCCGCGCCGTAGAGTCGCCGGCGTCGGACCGGACGGGATCGTTCGCGGCGCGCTGCTCGGTGCGCCGCGGCGCCTCCGACCAGAGGCGCCGACCCAGTGACCACGGCGAACCGTAACGGGCGCGGATGAGCGCAATCGCCGCGCCGGTCAGAAGCCCTCCGAAACCACGCTTGCGTACCGGGGCAGCCGCCCGGCGTGGCCGCAAGACCTCGCCCAACACGAAGCCGAAGCCCGCGACCGCGAGCAGATTCTTCGGCGCAGCGACCACGTCACGCGCCGTCTCCTCGCAGTCCTCGAGGAGCACCGCGAGCCCGTTGCGCTCGCGTGCGATGCGCGCTTCCAGAGCGCGGATCTCGTCGTCCAGCTCACGCATCGCGATTCGCTCCAGTCGCTTCGGCGGAAGGCGGATCGCCCTTGAGCTGCCGCAGGGTGGCCGCAAAGGGGAGCTCGTTAAAGAAGCCGCGCAGCCCCATGGCCAACGCGACTGCGGCGATGATGTTCAGAGAAGCGGCCGCACCGAGCGCCGCAGGCCAGGACGCGCCGCTCCCCAGCAGCCAAACGATTGCGCCCGTGACGAGTGCGAGCCAGGCCGTTACGGCGAGAACCGCGACAACCAGCCCGCCCGAAAGCAGCCAGGCAAGGGTGATCGCGGCGCGGCGCGCATCCAGAACAGCGAGCAGCGCGTAGTCCGCGGCCAACGTTCGGGCGTGGCGCAGGAGCATCGCGGCAAGCCCGCTCAGACTCCGTGCCCCCGGGGCGCCGGCAGGCGATGCTGCGGCCGGTTGCACGAGCTCAGCGTCCGGTCAGTCGGCTCAGCAGGTAGCCGGCTGCGAGCGCCATGCCCATCGCGGCGAACGGATGCTCGCGCACATAGCCGCGCGTAGCATCCATCCACTCGTTCTTGCTCGTGATCCACTCCTCACTGCGCGCGCTGAGGCGGTCGGCAGCGGACGACGCGGCGGCGGCGGCACGCTCGACGGTGTCGTGCGCGGTGTTCCGGACTCGGTCAATCCCGGCTTGGGCGCGTTGCGTAACATCGCGCGGGTCGAGGGAGGATGAAGATGACGGGGTCGTGGATTGCATCGGGAAGCTCCTCGTTGGAAATGGAACCGGCGCCGCTCGGCCGGGACGCCGATGGTGTTTGCAAGCCCCATGCCCGCCAACGAAAAAAACGGCCCGCCGTGAGCGGGCCGAATGTCTCGGCCAGGGAGGGGGCCGAAACACGGGGAGGCCGTTCAAGCGCTACCGGCGTCGGCCCGGTCGCGTCAATCGTTTGCCGCGACGCGCGGCTCGGTCGGCGCGCGCCGCGCCGGCGTCATCGCGCCGTGTGTCGCGGCGGCGGACCGCACGATCGTGGCGAACTGCTGGCCCACGACCGGGTGGCGCAGGCCGAAATGGAGGGTCGCCGCGAGGTAGCCGAGGCGCGAGCCGCAATCGAAGCGCTCGCCGTCGAGCTCGCGCGCCACGATGGGATGCATTGCGAGCATGGGCCGCGAGGGCGTCGGCGAGCTCGATCTCGCCGCTGTCCCGCGGCGGGGTGGTGGCCAGATAGTCGAACACGGGCGCGGTGAGGACGAACCGCCCCGCCATCGGCGCCGTCCCGGCGCCCGCCTCGGACGGTCCGTAAATGCGCGTGACGCGCGCCACGCGCGGCGCCATGCGCACACTGTCGACGGAGGCGTGGACCGGCGCGCCTTCCCCGGGAGGCAGCGTCGCGATCGCGAGCTGACCCCAGCGCCTGAACGTGTCGAGGACCTGTACGGCGGCCGGAATCGGCGCGTCCACGAGCTCGTCCGGAACGATGACGAGGAACGGCTCGTCCCCCAGGAGGACGCGCGCGCAGGTGAGCGCGTGCCCGAGACCGAACGGCTCCGCCTGGCGAACGAAGAGATAGGTGACGTCGCGCGGGAACAGCTGGCGCAGCTCGGCGAGCAGCTCGTAGCGGTTCTGCATGACCAGGGCGCTTTCCAGCTCGTACGCCTTGTCGAAGTGATCCTCGATGGCGCGCTTGTTGCGGTGGGTGACGAAGATCATCTGCCGCATGCCGGCGCGCAGCGCCTCTTCGACCGCGTAGTGGATCAATGGCTTATCCACGACCGCCAGCAACTCCTTTGGCATTGCCTTCGTGGCGGGAAGGATGCCGGTTCCGTAGCCGCCGACCGGGAATACCGCTTTGCGTACCGGGCCTTGCTTCATGAGCTTCCACCGAGTCGATGCGCGTGAAGGGCGCGATCTCCTAATAGTGCAATCGGCATGCCTGAGCCAGGAGCCCGGTATCCCCCGCGGCACGCCGGTTGCCTCCTGCAATGCCATGCAGCACGCCAAATACTCCAAGGTCAGGTCGCTCGGGGCCGAAGACGCGAATGTCGTCGATCGCACGGGCCGGTTCCGGTCGCAATCTGCCGGCCGGACCCGAATGCGCGTTTCGGCGACTCGACGACGACGCAGTTCCGATGGCGACCGAGGCCCTCGTGCGGCAAGCGCGCTACGCCAAGCGCCGCTGAGGCTGCGCGCCGGTCAGTTGCGCGCCGCGGCGTCGCTCCGTGCGCACTTCGTCCGCCAACGCAAAGAGCAGCGAACGCGACAGACGAAACTCGTCGAGCAGGCGTCGGCATCCGTAGTCGTAACCGTGGCGGCGCCGATGCTGCGCGAAACGTCGCGCCGCGCGATCGAGCCGCAGGATCGTTCCGACCAACGCCACTTGTAATTCCTGCTCGAGTGTGTCTTCTCGGGTGAAATTCAGGTCGCGATGCATCGCTGAATCCTCCTTCCTAGAGGTGCGGCCTCCTCCAAGCACCTTGCGTGCCGGAACGCGGCGGGTACGCGCATTGCAGCGGACTGCGCCGCCCTCGCGGCAGGAGAAACGGTCGATGAACGCCCTCACGGAAATCGCGCTTTTCTTCGCTCTCGCGCTCGTGGTCGCGCCGTCGGCCGCCGCACTCACGCCGTCCGAGTACGGCGTCGCGCGGCAGAACGCCGATGCGCAGTACAAGCTCGAGCTCGAGCAGTGCAAGTCGCTCGGCGGCAACGCGCGCGACGTCTGCGTGAAGGACGCGAAGGCGGTGCGCGACTCGGCGCGGGCCGATGCCTACGCGGCGTTCAAGGGCACACCCGAAGCGCGCGCCGAGGCGATCGAGGACAAGGCCGAAGCGCGTTACCGCGCCGCACGGCAGCGTTGCGAGCCTCTCGGGGGTGACGAGCGGGGCGCGTGTATCAAACGCGCGCTGGCCGAGCGGGCGCGGGGCCAGGCCGCCGCCGCCGAGCTCCGCCGTCTGGCCGATGCGAAAAGCGCCGGCACGCGCGAGCGCTGCGACGATCTGAGCGGCGAGGCGCGCGAGCGCTGCAGCGCCGACCAGCGCGCAAAGTCGCGCAAGTGACGCTGATCCGCGGCGCTCAGACAGTGCGCGGTGAGGTTGCGGCAGAGCCGCTCTTCGCGAGCGGGGGAGCCGCGGCGTCTGCACGCTCGTCGGCCTCCTCGTCCAACGGGGGCTCCCCCGTCTTCTTGCCGTGGTAGACCGCAAGACGGTTGTACAGCGTCTTCAAGCTGATGCCAAGCGTTTCGGCCGCTCGGCGCTTCACGTTTCCGCATTCGGCGAGGGTCGCCTCGATCAGCCGCCGATTGACCTCCTCGAGGCTCGAGCCGATGCGTACGGTCAGAATCGACGAATGCTCCGGCTCCACGAACGTCTCGGGCGCGAGTTCCACGTCGATCACGCTGTCGGCGAGGATGTACGCACGCTGCACGTAGTTCTTCAGCTCGCGCACGTTGCCGGGCCACCGGTGCGCATACAGCGCGGCGACCGCGGCCGGCGCGAACGCCTTGCTCGTGCCCTCCTCCTTGTTCAATGCGTCGAGGAAGTGCTGCGCCAGCAGCTCGATGTCGGTTCCGCGCTCGCGCAGCAGCGGCATCTGGATCGGGAACACGTTGAGACGGTGGAACAGGTCCTCGCGCAGCCTGCCCTCGGCCACCGCCTTCTCGGGCACGCGGTTGGTCGCCGCGACGAGGCGGACGTCGGTGGCGATCGGCGTATTCATGCCGACGCGCACGAAAGTGCCGCTCTCCAGCACGCGCAGCAGCTTGACCTGAAGCTCCGCCGGCATTTCGGTGATCTCGTCGAGGAACAGCGTGCCGCCGTCCGCGCGCTCGAAGAACCCCTTGTGCTGGCGGTCCGCACCGGTGAAGCTGCCTTTCTCGTGGCCGAAGAGCTCGCTCTCGATCAGTTGCGGCGACATCGCGCCGCAGTTGAGCGGCAGGAACGGCGCGCGCTTGCGCCGGCTCAGATCGTGGATGGTCTGCGCGGCGATCTCTTTGCCGGTGCCGCTCTCGCCCACCAGCAACACCGTCGCGGAGGTGGGCGCCACGCGCGAGAGCTGGTCGTACAGCCGCTGCATCGGCGGCGAGTTTCCCAGCAATTGCCCCATGCGGCCCAGCTTGCGCAGTTCGGTGCGCAGCTCGCCGATCTCCTCGCGCAGCTCCTCGGGCCGCGGGACGCGGCGGAGGATGGCCTTGAGCCGGTCGAGGTCCACCGGCTTCACCAGGTAATCGGTCGTCCCGGCGCGCAGCGCGTCGATCGCGCTCTCCACGCTTGCATGGCCGGTCATCAGGACGAACTCGGTCGCGTCGCGCTTCTCGAGATCTTCGAGCAGCTGGATCCCCTGGCCGTCGGGCAGCAGCAGGTCCGACAGCAGAACGTCGGGAATCAGGCGCGTCAGTTGGATGCGGGCGGCGCGCAGCGAATCGGCGGTGGCGACGGTAAACCCTTCCGCCTTCACGAACTCGGAGAGCCAGTCGAGGGTCTCGGCATCGTCGTCGACGAGCAGGACATGCGGCATGGAACCTCCTTCAACGGTGCGTATTAGTTTTTAGGGGTGCCCGCCGGTAGGCGTTACCGACCGATTGTAAATTTTGCACGCCATGGGGGTCTGGAGGTGGGCCGATCGGGGTTCGCGGCGGAGGAATGCAACTTGCATACCAACGCAAACGTCCATTCTAAGGATTCCACCATGACCCGCGAGATTGCGTTTGTCGGCCTGGTCGCACTCGGGCTGGTCGCCCAGAACATTCTGCACTACGCCCGATACAAGCGTGCACGACGCGAGCAAAAGCGCGCGCTTCAGACCTGGGAGGCCGAGGGCGGCGCGGTGCCCGTCGGCCCGTCCCAGACCGCCGCGCAGGTCACGCCGGAGCCGGCCCGGGCCGCGCTCGGCGGTTGACGGTCGAGGTACGCGGGCCGCGTCCCGGCACGGACCGGCCGGCGCGCCGCAACGCCTCGCACCCGGCGCCCCCTTCACAGGCGGGCATGGCCATTGCATGACCCCGCGGGCGTCCGGCGCGCCTTGCGCGCGGGTTATGCCGGGCCGGGCGCCCCGCACCTCCTCCCTGCGGGGCGCCCGGCTGGACGCGTCCGTTGCACCGCGGAGGGCGGGTGCACCAATCCCTGGATGATCAGGTTGGGTGAATCGAAGACGGCGAGCCGGCCCATGCCTATCCCCACCGAGCCCATTGGCAGCATCCCGAGACCGCTGCGCCTGATCGAGGCTCTCGCGCAAGGACACAGCGAGGATCCGGACCTGGCGGCTCTCTATGAACACGCGGTCCGCGACACGGTCGAGCGCTTCGAGGCCACCGGGTCTCCGGTGATCACCGACGGGGAGCAGCGGAAGTATCACAACTTCTGGACCTACTCCGTGCAGGGGCTGCCGAACACCGCCCCCGACGGGTTCAAGATCCCGTTCGCGGCCGGTCACACCCGCCGGATGCTGCGGCTCACGAGCGGCCCCTTTCGATACCAGCGGTACGCGGACAGCTTTCTCGACCTCGCGATGCGCTACGCGCACGTGCCGGTGAAGCAGGCGGTCATCTCCCCCTCGGCCCTGAGCCTCATGTACCCGGCCGAGGGAATTCGCGCCTATTCGCGCGAGGAGTTCATCGCCGATCTCCTGGGCGAGCACGAAACCGAGATTCGCCGGTGCCTGCAAAAAGGCGCGCACAGCGTACAGATCGACTTCACGGAAGGACGGCTGGCGATGAAGATCGATCCGTCCGGGCACCTCCTCAACAGCTTCATCGATCTGAACAATCTCGCCCTCTCGCGATTCTCCGCGGATGAGCGCGCACGCATCGGCGTGCACACCTGCCCGGGCGGGGACCGGGATTCGACCCACAGCGCGGATGTCGACTATGCCGAGCTGCTGCCCAGTCTGCTCGAGCTGAAGGCGGGAAATTTCTACATCGCGCTCGCGGGCGAGAACGATCGCGTGCGCGTGCTGAAGGTCATCAAGCGTTACCGCAAGCCCGCTCAGCGCGTTTTCATCGGCGTCGTGGCCCCGATCGACCCGCGCATCGAGACTCCGGAAGAAATCCGGGACCGAACGCTCGAAGCGGCCGAGTACATTCCGATCGATCAGCTGGGCACGACCGACGACTGCGGATTCTCGCCCTTCTGCGACGATACTTCCACGAGCCGCGACACTGCCTTCGCCAAGATCCGGGCGCGGGTGCTGGGCACCGCGCTCGCGGCGCAGCTCATCGAAGGCAGGTGATGCCGCACGCCGACGAAGACGAACTGCTGCGCTCGGTCGCCATTCAGAACGCCCGCACCATTCTGCTGGCGCGCCAGCGTGCGGAACAGGAAATCATTCGAGCCAAGGAAGCCCTGGAGCGGAAGACGCAGGAGCTCGCCCACTCCCTTGGGCTGGTGCGCGCGACGCTCGAATGCGCCACGGACGGAATCGTGGTGCTAGGCGAGGGCGGCAAGATAACGGGATTCAACGAGAACTTCCTGAAGATGTGGGGGATTCCCCGCGAGGTCATGGCCTCGATGGACCACCGCCAACTGCTCGAGATGAGCTCTCACCAGCGCGGGGATCCGGCGCAGTTCCTCGCCGGGACCGAGGACATGTCCGCAGCCTCGCTGCCGGAGGGATTCGACCTGCTGGAGCTCGCCGACGGCAGAGTGTTCGAGCGCTACTCGAGGATCCAGTTCGTCGATGAGCGCAACGTCGGCCGCGTTTGGTGCTTCCGGGACGTCACCGAGCGCAAACGCGCCGAAGAGGAGCGCAAGCAGCTCCTCGAAAGCGAACGGTTCGCGCGCGCGGACGCCGAGCGGGCGAGCCGGATGAAAGACGACTTTCTCGCCACTCTCTCCCACGAGCTCCGGACGCCGCTCAATGCCATCGTCGGCTGGACGCAGGTCCTCCGACGCCGCGCGATGAACGACGCCGAGGTTCGCCAGGGGCTCGAGACGATCGAGCGCAATGCGCGCGTGCAGACCCAGCTGATCGAAGACCTTCTCGACATGAGCCGGATCACTTCGGGGAAGGTGCGGCTCGACGTCCAGCCGGTCGACCCGATCTCCTTCATCGAAGCCGCGGTGGAAGCGGTAAGGCCCGCGGCCGACGCGAAAGGCATCCGGCTCGAGAAGATACTCGATCCGGCGGCCGGGCCGATTTCCGGCGACCCCCAGCGATTGCAGCAGGTGATCTGGAACCTCCTGTCCAACGCCATCAAGTTCACGCCGAAGGACGGACGGGTGCAGGTGCTGCTGCAACGAGTCGACTCGCACATCGAGGTCAGCGTGGCTGACACCGGTATCGGGATCGCGCCCGCGTTCCTCGCCCATGCGTTCGAGCGCTTCCGGCAAGCCGATTCCTCGTCCGCGCGCAGGCATGGCGGTCTCGGCCTGGGCCTCTCCATTGTCAAGCAGCTGGTCGAGCTCCACGGCGGGACCGTGCGGGTGAAGAGCCTGGGCGAGGACTGCGGGACCGTCTTCATCGTTCATCTTCCCCTGACAGCGGTCCACAGGAGGCCGGACGACGGGGAACGACTTCCTCCGCAGACACCGAAGGCGCTGTCCTCCGACTTCAGGGTCTCTGACCTCTCCGGCATCAAGGTGCTGGTGGTCGACGACGAAGCGGATGCCCGCGATCTGTTCAAGCGCGTGCTCGCGGACTGCGGCGCGGAAGTGCTCACGGTGGCCACGGCCGGTGAAGCGCTCCGCGTACTGGAAAGAGAGCGCCCGGATGTGCTCATGAGCGACATCGGCATGCCGGACGTGGACGGCTTCGAGCTGCTCCGGCGCGTGCGGGCGCTCGGGCAGGCGCGGGGCGGAAGACTCCCTGCGATCGCACTGACGGCGTTTGCGCGCTCCGAGGACCGGACGCGGGCATTGCGCGCCGGCTTTCTGGTGCACGTCTCGAAACCCGTCGAACCCTCCGAGCTGGTCGCCACCGTGGCCGCCGTCGCCGGGAGGACCGGCGAACCCGACATCGGGTGATTCCGGGCAGGTACGCCCCGTGGCCGCCTCGACGCCTGCAAGCCGTGGCATGGTGTTTGCAGTTGTCGCAGCAGGCGCGCGCCGCGCGCCTCACCCGACTCCGATGAAGATCGCCCTGATCAGCGCGCAAGCCTCGCCCCTTGGACCGCTCGGCGGCCCCGCCGAGGGCGCGCAGGCTAGCTACGCGCGCCATCTCGCACGCGCGCTCGCCTGCGCCGGACATCAGGTCGACGTGTATACGCGCCGCGATGACCTGTGGTCAGCCCCGGTGGTCGAGCTCGCGCCCAACGCTTCGGTGGTGCACGTTCCGGCCGGGCCCCCGCGCGCCGCGAGCCCGGCGGCCCTCGTGCCGCACATGAGCGAGTTCGCATCCCGCGTCGCCGAGCACTGCGCCCCGGCAAGCGGTCGGTACGACATGGTGCACGCGAGCTTCTTCCTGTCCGGGGTCGCGGCGCTGCGCCTCAAGGAGCGCTTCGGCATCCCGTTCGTCGCGACCCTGCACTCGCTCGGGCGCGCCCTGCGTCGCCACCCCGAATGCCGCGACGCGTTTCCAGCCGAGCGCATCCGCATCGAGGACGAGATCGTGGCAGCAGCCGGCCGGCTGATCGCCGGTTCGGAGCTGGATCGGCAGGATCTGGTCACGCTCTATGGCGCCGAGGCCCGCCGGATCGACATCGTGCCGGCCGGCTTCGATCCCGCGGAGTTCGGGCCCGGCAGCCGCGAGCGCGCGTGCGCGCCTCGGCCTCGGTGCAGACGACTTCGTCCTGCTGCACGTAGGACGCCTGGCGCAGGGCGACGGCGTCGACAACGCGATCCGGGCGCTCGCGCACCTGCGACGGGACCATGGGATCGACGCGCGACTTCTCGTGGTCGGCGGTGCAACCGAGGAGCCCGATGCGCAGCACACGCCCGAGTTGGGCCGTCTCGGCGTGATCGCCGCGGGCCACGGGGTGTCCGACCGGGTGACGTTCGCGGGCGCGCGACCGCGCGCGGTCCTGCGCGACTACTACCGCGCGGCGGATGTCTTCGTCACGACGCCCGCGTACGAGCCGTTCGCGCTCGCGCCGACCGAAGCGCTGGCGTGCGGCATCCCGGTGGTCGGTGCGGCGGTCGGCGGCATCGCGCACGTGGTGGTCGACGCCGTCACCGGCTTTCTCGTGCCGCCCGACGACCCGGCCGCGCTCGCGGAGCGCCTCTCCCGGCTGCGGCGCAATCCCGAGCTTGCGCGAGCCTATGGCCGTGCCGGAATCCGGCGCGTGCGCGCCGGTTTCACCTGGCGGCACATCGCGGCCGACGCCGCGCGCGCGTATGCGACGCTGCTCGCGCCGCCCCGCTCACGACGTGCGACCGCGATGCGGTAGCGCGCGCCGCGACACGCACGGGACGTGCGCACGCTCAGCGGGGAAGTCGCGCCGCCAGAAACCCGGCGAGAAATCCGAGCGCCGCGGAAACGAGGACCGACCGGAACGGATAGCACTGGACGTAGCCCGCGGCGGACTCGCGAAACGCCTCCGCACGCGCCTGGGCGTGCAGCGCCGCATCGGCAAGGCGGTCACGCGCGGTTGCCGCAGCGTCGACTACGCGTTCGGCGGAGCCCGCAACGAAACCGTCCTCGGTACTCTCCGGCTGCGCCGCAGCGTCCGCGTCGGGAAAGGGATATGCCGGGGGAACACGGGTCGAGGAGGTGGTCATGTTGACAGTGCTCCGGTAGCCGTCAGTCGCGCGGGAATGTGCGGGTAACGCATACAAGCCGACGCACTTATTACATCGCCTGCGGGGCCCGCGCCCGCTGCGGGCGGCGCGCCAGTCGCTCGCGCAGCGCGCGCAGGCTCCCGAGGCAGGCCAGCAGGCCGTCGAACTCGCGCTCGATCGCCCGCCGGACCTCGTGTGGCAACTGCGCCTCGAGCGCATCCCGGAACGCGACGATCACAAGATCCTCGCGGCGCTCGCATTCGGCGAGCAACGAGAGATCGTCTAGATCGTCTCCGACCAGACGCGACGCGGTGCCTCCGTGCGCCGGCGGCGAGACCGCCACCCCTTGTGCGCGCGCGACCGACCGCAGTACGCCCGCCGCACGAGCGAAGCGGTAAGCCCGATCAAGCAGCAGCGCACGCGCCTCGTCACTGTGGGCCGTCGCGACCGCCGCGTGAAAGGCGGCCTCGTTCTGCGCCGTGACGCGCATCAGTGCCTCGATACTTTCCGTGGGCGTCTGCGTAGTGATCATGGTGTTCCCGATGTCCGTGCTGGTGCGAAGCAGCGCACGTGCCCGAATTGCGCGCGCCGGGGCACGTGGCTTGCGTTCGCTCGTGGAGCGAGTCCGCGTTCGCCGGACGGCTACTCACGCAGGAATCATTGCCGACAGATGCATTACGGCCAGCCCTCGGAGCCGCGCGCCATCAGCGAGCCGCCGGCCTCCACGCGTTCGCGGCATGCGACGAACGCAGGCAAGTCCTCATGCTCGCTCGACGAGGAGAATCCCAGATGGACCAGACGAAACGCACTCCCTCCGACGCGCCCGACGCGGGCGCACAGATCGTGGGCTCGTCGTATCGGGCCGGCAACGACGGACCGGGCCCGCGCGTGATGTCGGCGAGCACGCTCGAAGGCGACAGCGTCGTGAACCAGGAGGGCGAGAAACTCGGGACGGTCGACGAGATCATGCTCGATGTGCCCACCGGCCGGATCGCGTACGCGGTGCTCTCGAGCGGCGGCTTGCTAGGCGTGGGCGACCGCCTGTTTGCGATTCCGTGGCACGCGCTGACGCTCGACCCCGAGAACAAGCGCTTCATCCTCGATGTCGCCAAAGAGCGACTCCAGCTCGCCCCCGGCTTCGACAAGGATCACTGGCCGACCATGGCCGACGAGACGTGGGCGGAGGATGTCCATCGCTATTACGGGCAACGCCCCTACTGGAAATAGAGGCGTTCCCGCCGCGAGCCGGGCCGGCACGCCCGGCGTTGCCCGGTCTGTACCCGCGACGTGTCGAATTTGCATGCTCGAACCTCGGGTGGATCGTCATCCGCCGCAAAACCTTTGTTTCGCCGTCGCTTTGCAATGCGAAATGCCTGGGCACGCAATCTGCTTGCTGCACCGACGTGGATCAAGCGGGAGAGGCTCATCATGCGACTGCTCGACCCGAGGTTCAAATACATCCCCGCGGCGCACACGGACGTGGCTGCGACGTGGCGTCGCTTCGGCTTCAAACCGACCACCGAAGCGGAGCGACGATCCCGCAAGCAGGGCGGAGACGTCGCGGTGCCGGAAGACGGTGCAAGGGTGAGCGCCGCGCCGCGGCGACGCCGCCGGCCGAATCTGACGCTCGCGGTGAACGTGAACGAGTGACGCCGTCGCAGCGCGAAGTGGAGATCGTCTACCGGGTTCTTGCCCGCACCTACCCGCGCGCGGCGCCGCTCTGGATCGTCGCAAAGGCCGCGCACCCGCTCCCGGGCCGAACCACCCACGCGGCGCTGCGGGTGCTGTTGAAGGAAGGCCTCGCGTGCTCCCCGCGCCGCGGCCAGTATGCGGCGACGGAGCCCGCAACAGCGCGTGCGCCGGGACGGCAGCGGGTCCGGTCGCGCGCATTCTGAATTCACGCCGGGTGCCGGTTCTCGTGCCCGGGTAGGCATGCGGATTGCGGGATGCGCCTCGTGCTCACCCGTCACGCGGGCAAGTCAAGGAGGAGCTAGCATGGGTCAAACGATGGAGTTGCGGCTGCGCCAGCACCTGACGCTGACGCCGCAGCTTCAGCAGGCGCTGCGGCTGCTGCAGCTCTCCTCGCTGGAGTTCGAGCAGGAGATGCGCGCCGCGCTCGGCGCGAATCCGTTTCTCGAGGATGAAGAGGAAGCGGAAGAGGCGCCGCGCGCTGCCCAGGAGGCGGAAACGCCGGCGGAGCCCGTGACGGTCGAGCCGGATACGTCCGTGTCGGGCGAGGACGACCCGCCGGATGCGCGGCTTGGCTTCGAGGATCTGCCGCGCGCCGCCGGCGGCCACGACGAGGACGATAACGACTGGACGGAGTGGTCGGAGGCGCAGCTCACGCTGCGCGACCACCTGAGGCGCCAATTGCTCCTGTCGCAAATGGGCGACCGGGACCGCGCGCTCGCGCACCTCGTGATCGAAGCGCTGGACGACGACGGCTACCTCAACATCGAGTTCGACGAGCTCGCAGCGCTCGTCCGCACCGACCAGGATGTCGAGCCGGAGGACCTGCTTGCCGCGCTGCGCCTCGTGCAGACCCTCGAACCGGCCGGGGTCGGCGCCCGCTCCCTGCAGGAATGCCTGATGCTCCAGCTGCGGACGCTCCCAGCGACGACGACCGGGCTCGCCATTGCGCGCGCCCTGGTAAGCGAGCACAACGAGCTGCTGGTCAGCCGCGACTTCAACCGGCTGCAGCAGATTCTCGGTTGCAGCGAATCCGACCTGCACGTCGCGCGCACCCTGCTGCGGACGCTTGATCCGCATCCCGGCCGGCGCTTCGGCCCGGACGAGACGCGCTACGTCGTCGCCGACGTGATCGTGAGCAAAGTGCGCGGGCGCTGGACCGCAGCGCTCAATCCGGCCGTGCTGCCGCGCATCCGCATCAACCGCGCCTACGCCGATCTGGCGGGCAGCCGCGCGGCGGGCGGCGCACAGATGTCGCGCCAGCTGCAGGAGGCGCGCTGGCTCATCCGCAACATGGAGCAGCGATTCGTCACGATCCATCGGGTCGCGGAGGCGATCGTCGCCAAGCAGCGTAGCTTCTTCGATTACGGCGAAGTGGCGATGAAGCCGCTCGCGCTGAAGGACGTCGCGACCGAGCTCGGCCTGCACGAGTCGACGGTGTGCCGCGTGACCAACGGCAAGTACATGGCAACCCCGCGGGGGCTCTTCGAGTTCAAGCGCTTCTTCTCGCGCGAGCTGGCCACCGAGAACGGCGGCGCCTGCTCGGCGACCGCGATCCGCGCGGTGCTGAAGGAGCTGATCGCCAACGAGAGTCCGCGCGACCCGCTCTCGGACGCACAGCTCGCGCGGCTGCTCGCCGGCCAGGGCCTTTGCGTCGCGCGGCGCACGATCACGAAGTACCGCGCTGCGATGCGCGTCCCAAGCGTGGAGTTGCGGCGGGCAATGGCACGCAACGCGGCAGCGTAACGGAGCGCGCGCATGGCACAGCTGGTGGTGGGGCGATTCGACGATATCGTGCCGGCGCAGCGGCTTCTCGAAGCGCTGCCGCGCGAGGGCTTCGCGCCGCGGGAGTACGGCCTCTTCTACGTGGGCCCGCCCGGGCAGCACGCGATGTTTCCGCTCGGCGGCGATGCGTATGCCGACGCGGGCGCCAAGGAGGCGGGCAAGACCGCCGCCTCCGGTGCCGCGGTCGGCGGCGCGGCCGGCCTGGCGGTCGGAGCCGTCGCCGCGGCCGCCCTCCCCGTTGCCGGCGTGATCGCGGCGCTGGCGGCGACGGGCGTCGGCGCCTATATCGGCTCGCTCTACGGGGCGCTCTCGGGCACCGAGTCCGGCGATCCCTCCGAGGCGACGCGCGCGCACCCGGTCGAGCAGCCAGGCGGTCCGCGCGTGGCGATCTGCGTGGATCGACCGGGCACGGAGGCGCACGCGCTGGAGCTTCTCGCGCGCTGCGGCGCGAGAGACATCGGCCGCGCCGAAGGCGAGTGGCGCCATGGGGCCTGGAAAGACTTCGATCCGCGCGTTCCACCGGAGCCGGTGGAGCAATCCGGCGAGCGCTGAGGCGATCGCGCGCGTGCGCCCGGGCGAGCATCGCGCGGGGCACGCTGTTTGCTGTCTATTCGAGCGAGAGCGTCCTGGGGAAGCCGAGACGCCGATCAGAAGGGAGTTGGAGCGCGTCGTGCGGCCGAAGGGCAGCCAAATGCGAATCAGCCTCTCCGAACGGATCAACGCTTTGTTCGGCTCAGTGCCTCGCGCACCGGTCGAACGACGCTCTCCCTGTTCCTCCGGTGCGCTGACTTTCGGCGCACTGTGTCTCTGGGCGGCGCTCGTCGGCACTCCGGTGTCCGCGGCACCGCCTGCGCTGCTGCCCGAGGCCGAAAAGGCCGTCAGCAACGCCGAGATCCTCGGTGCCGTGGTGCGGGTCCACGTGCAGACGGTGGTGCACGCGCGGAGCGCGTCGAGCGCCGGTCGCGAACGGCACGGGACCGGTGTCGTGGTCGAGCCGGGCGGGCTCATCCTCACGAGCGCGCTGCTCGTGCAGGAAGCCGACGCGATCGTCGTCACCACGCTCGATGCCCGTACGGTCACGGCGGCCGTGGCTGCGCACGATCCGGCGCTCGGGATCGCGGTGCTGCGCCCCGCGGCGCCCCTGGGCGTCCGTCCGTTGCCCGTCGGCCACTCCGCGACGCTCGAGCCGCGCGCGTGGGTGTCGGTCGCATCGGCTGCGCTTCAGCGCACGGTGTCCGTGGCGACGGTCGTCGACAAGCGCGACTTCGCGGGCGACCGCGAGTACCTCGTGGAGGACGCCATCTTTACCGCACCGCTCGTCCACGAGTGCGCAGGCGCGGCCCTCGTCGACGGCACCGGCAAGCTGATCGGGGTCGGCGCGCTTGCCGTGAAGGAGATTCGCGGTCCCGATGCGGCGCTCGGCCCCGGAAATGTTTTCATCCCCGTGGAGCGTTTTCAACCCGCCCTGTCCCACCTGGCCCGTGCCGACGGGAGTAGCGAGCCCCGCCGGCCCTGGCTCGGGCTCGTCACCCAGCCGTCGAGCGCAGGCCTGGTCGTGACCCAGGTTCCGCCCGGCAGTCCCGCCGAGAGCGCCGGCCTTCGAGTGGGCGACGCGATCACCGCGATCGACGGTACACCGGTCCGGACGCACGCGGAGCTCTATCGCAGGATCTGGCGCACGGGCGCTCCCGGCACCACCGTGCGCTTGACGATCCAACGTGACGGCGCGACACGCGAGGTCCGAGTGCGCGCCATCGAGGCCCAGGACTACCTCATCCACCGCGCGTGAACGGCGACGGGCATTCCCGCCTGCAGGGTCCAAGGAGCCGATGATGAGATCAATGATTGCCCTGTCCTGCATCGCCGCCACCCTTGTCGCCGCACCCCTGAGCGCACAAACGCGATCGCCCGGCAGCGCGAGCGAATGGCCCGCGGCAACGCTTGCGGCGCCGGAGTCGCGGACCAGCCCCGGTGCCCTGCGCGAGGGCGGGCGTCTGGGCGCATCGCAGGAGCGCACCGTCGACGAACCCGCCGACCGTCCGGCCGGCCGCATCTCGGAGACTGCGCCCAGCCCGCGCGCCGGCTCGGGGGACGCACAATTCCGCGAGGATCTCGCCTCGTGCGGCACGCGTGAGCCCGAATCGCAGACGAGCTGCCGGCGGGAGATGTATGCGGCACGCGCGCAAGGGCTCTATCGGAACTAGTCCGGCAAGAGAATCGCTTCGCACCGCCCTTCGACGGGGAGCCTATCGCACGCGCTGGATCCCTTCAGCCGACGCGCATTTGCGCCCGGCTCAGTAGATCGGGGCGATACGGGCGAACGACGGCGCGACGTCGAACGTCGCCGCGGTCGGGTTGTCGCAGTCGACGCGCCGCTCCGCCAAGCACCGCCTCCTCCAATCGGCAATCCGCGTGGAATCGTCGGTCGCGATCGGCCCGCTGCCGGACGGGACGCTGTCCACCCGCGCCAGCGGCGCGGACTCGGCGCCCGGCCGCGGCGGCGCAGCCGGCCGGGGCAGCTTGGGTACGGGAACGATGCTCACGTTGCCTGCTTCCAGCGTGAGCCGGGTCACATTGCGAGCGCCCGCGGGCGGCCGCTCGCCGTAGCTCGCGACGCCTCGTTCGTCAGTCCATTTGTACACGTCGGCGCCTGCAACAGCGGGCGCGGCGGCAACCGCCGCTGCCGCAAGCCAGAGAAGAGGTTTGGGCATAGGAAGGTCCTGGAAGTTTGCGTTACTTCGCCGGCGCGGAGTGCGCCTCGGCGCTCTGCTTATCGCCGCCGTGCGGGCCGGCGGAGCCCGGCAGCTCGCGCGCCCGGTACGGCATGTTCTTGTCCGCGACGCGGCCCCCGCCATCCGGGGGCGGCGCATTCGGGTGCTCCCGCCGATAGCGCGCGACGACCTGGTCCTGAACGCGCTCGAGCGCCGCTTTCTCGCGCGCGAGTTGCGCCTCCTCCTGCGCACGCTTCTCCCGCGCCGCAGCCTGCTCTTCGGGCGTCGGCGGCGGCAGCGTCGCTGCCGCCGTGCCGGCCCAAAGCGCGATCGCCAGCGCGGTCGACAATGCGCGGATCACTTGCGCTCGTCCTTGCGCTCGCCGACCTCGTGCCCGATGACGCCGCCGACCACGCCGCCGCCGATCGTGCCGAGCGCTCCGCCGCCGGTGACCGCCGCGGCGGCGATCGATCTCCACAGTGCCATTTGCGCCTCCGTCAATAGGGGATACCCGAGAGCTGCAACCCGCGTGCCCAGGGGGGCCGCGGGCATGCGGCTTGCCTCGCAGGCGATCGGACCCGTCCAAAGGAGACCCGACATGGCAGGCCAGCCTTTCCTCACCGACATTCAGACGATCCGCAACCGAGCGCGCCGCCACATCGAGGAAGGCGCGGTGACCGAGAACTACGGGGCGGACAAGGTGCTCGTCATCAAGCTGCTCAACGAGGCGCTCGCCACCGAGATCGTGTGCACGCTGCGCTACAAGCGCCACTACTACATGGCGAAGGGTCCGGCCTCCGCCGGCATCGCGGCCGAGTTTCTCGAGCACGCGAAGGAGGAAGAGGCGCATGCCGACCAGATCGCCGAGCGGATCGTGCAGCTCGGCGGCGAGCCCGACTTCTCTCCCGAGGGACTGACCACGCGTGCGCACGCCGAATACGTGGAAGGGGACTCGCTGTTCGACATGATCCGCGAGGACCTCGTTGCCGAGCGCATCGCCATCGAGAGCTACCGCGACATGGTGAACTTCCTCGGCAACGGCGACACCACGACCCGGCGGCTGCTCGAGGGCATCCTCGCGGTGGAGGAGGAACACGCCGACGACCTGCTGAGCCTCATCGAAGAGCTCGGCCTGCAGGCGCCCTCGGAGAGCTAGGCAATTCAACCAAGGGGGAGACCCCCTTGTGAGGCTCTGTCACAGGACGCGCTGCTTCATTCTCAGAATGAAGCAGCGCTCAGCGACTAGCCGCCCGCCTGCTGCATGTTCTGGTCCGCGAACGACCAATTCAGCCGTTTTTCGACCACGGCCCGCACGTGCTCCTCGCGGCGGTTCTGGTAGTCGAGGTAGTAGGCATGTTCCCAGACGTCCACCGCGAGCAGCGGCGTGCCTCCATGCGCGAGCGGACTGTCGGCATTGGCGGTGGTTTCGATGCTGAGCCTGCCGCCGTCGAGGACGAGCCACGCCCACCCGCTGCCGAACTGCCCGGTCGCGGCCTCGGTGAACGCCGCGACAAACGCGTCGTAGCCGCCGAGATCGCGATCGAGCAGGCGCCGCAACCGCTCCGACGGCGACATTGCCTCGGGCGACAGGCTGCGCCAGTAGAACTGGTGGTTCCAGGCCTGCCCGGCGTTGTTGAACACCGGCGCGAGCTTCGCCACGCGCGCGGTGCGCCTGACTAGCTCGTCGAGCGCCAGCCCCGCCAGCTTTTCATGCTTCGCGATCAGCTCGTTGAGCTTGTCCACGTACGCACGGTGATGCTTGCCGTGGTGAAGCTCGATCGTCTGCTGCGAGATCACCGGCGCGAGCGCGCCGGCCTCGAACGGCAGCGGCGGCAGGGTAAACGTTGTGGTGGCGGGGGGTGAAGCGGTCGCGGTCTCGTACATGATGTGCCTTTCGTCGGGTTTACAGGTAGTACTCCCACGCGCGCGCGAACCACTCGCGCAGCCGCGGGAGCGGACCGCGCTTGCGCCAGTCGTCGAGCGCGATCTCGGTGGAGTGTTGGACGTCGCGCTCGAACAGATCCTCCATGCTGCGCGCGAACGCCGGTCCGAGGACGATGACGTCGGCCTCGAAGTTGTGTACGAAGCTCCTCCAGTCGAGGTTGGTCGATCCCACGCTCGACCAGACGCCATCGATGACCGCGGTCTTGGCATGCACCAGGGCATCGCGGCGCTCGAAGATGCGCACCCCGGCGGCGAGCAGGTCGTCGTAGTGCGAGCGCCCCGCATAGAGCGGCGCCCAGAAGTCGCTGACGCCCGGCAGCACGAGCCGCACGTCGACGCCGCGCGCGGCGGCATCCTTCAGCGTGCGGACCGACTCAGGGTCGGGAACGAAATAGCCGTACGTCAGCCATGCCCGCGACTGCGCGCGCCCGATCGCGGCGAGCAACGCGACATACATCTCGCTCGCGCCGCGCTCGGGATCGTTGCCAACCAGCCGCATCGCCCAGTCGCCGGCGGGCGCCACGCGCGGAAAATATGCTGCTCGCTGCGCGATCGGCCCGCAGTTCTGGCGCTGCCACGCGTCCAGGAAGAGCTGCTGGAACTCGCCCACGATCGGCCCGCGCGTCAGGATGTGGGTGTCGCGCCAGCCGGAATCGCGCGGTGCGGCGGGCGGTCGGCTGCCGAAGGAGCCGGACGAGTAGACCCCGCTGATGTTGATTCCGCCGGTAAAGGCCATGCGCCCGTCCACCACGAGCACCTTGCGGTGGTCGCGGTTGTTGATGCGCCAGCCGCGCGGGGCCTTGGCGGGATTGACCGGGTTGAACTCGCATACGGCGATGTCCGCGGCCCGTAGGCGCTCGAAGTATTCCTTGGGCGTCCCGAGCGACCCGACGCTGTCGTACAGCACCCGCACCCGGACGCCCTGCGCTCGCTTGAGCACGAGCAGCTCGGCGAGACGCTCGCCGACCTCGTCAGCTTCGACGATGTAGCTCTGCAGGTGGACGTGGTCGCGGGCACCCGCGATCGCCTGGAACATCGCGCGATGCGTCGCCGGCCCGTCGACCAGGAGGCGGGCGTCGTTGCCGACGATCAGCGGCGCGCTGACCGGCGCATCGCTTAGCTGCGCGCGCAGATCGGCCTCGCCCGCACCGGCGAGACCCGTGAGGACGCGCTCGGCAGCCGCAGGCGCCAGTGGCCCGCTCGCGCCGATGACGCGCGGCGTCCCCGCCGGGGCCTCCGAGGGTGCCGCGACCGGCGTCGCCGCGCAGCTCGCGCAGACGAGGCTGGCGGCGGCGATCAGCGCCCGGATCCGCACACCAGCTCGCTCGTCGGGTCGCGCGGTCAGGAGGCCGGCGGCTTCACCCGCATGTCATTTTTTACCTGGCGCACGCCGCCGACCGTCTGCGCGGCGCTAAGCGCCTTCTCCGCCGCGTCCGGAGAGTCGACGAAGCCGCTCAGGGACACCACGCCACGATAGGTTTCAACGTTGATCTCGTTGGCTTTGATGCCGGGCTCTTTGATGAGCGCCGTCTTCACCCGCGCTGTAAGAGCCGCGTCGTCGACGTATTCGCCCGTGCCTTGCCGGGTGCTCGTGGGCGCACAGGCGACGCCACCAGCAAGCATCGCCGCCGCAAGCATTGCGAGGAGGATGGAACGCTGAGATTTCATGACGAGTCCTTTTCCAGTTGGCGCAGTCTTAGCTGCCGACGGTGAGCTGGCTGTCGACCGATTTCACGCCGTCGACCTTGCGGGCGACGTCGAGCGCGCGCGCGACTTCCGACTGATTGGTCACGCGGCCGGACAACGTCACCGTGCCCTGAACGGTGTCGACGTTGATGTTGGTCGCGCTGACCTCCTTCTCGGCCGCAAGGGCCATCTTCACCTTCGCGGTGATCCCCGCGTCGTCGACGGTCTGGCCGACGCTACGGTCGGCGCTCGGTGCGGCGGGCGTGGCAGGGGTCGTCGCAGGCGCACGCGAAGTGACCGGTGGCGTGGTCGCCGAGGTGCGATCGCGGTCGGCAGGTCGATCGCAGGCTGCGAGGCCCGCGACCAGGACGCCGGCTGCTGCGGTGACAAGCGATGTGCGAAGTCTGTTCATGGAAAGGCTCCTTTGATCGAAGTGCGGCCCCGCGCTGGCGCGGCGCCGCGGCCGTGGTGGCTACTGCTTCTGGCCCCGCGAGGATTGCGACCCCGACGTCGAGCCGGTCCCCTGACCCGGCCCCCGCGCCTGGCCGCGGTCCTTGCCGCCCCGCTTACCGGCGATGACGTCCGGCTTCACATCCGGCGCATCCCCCGGCTGCTGCAGCGGATCGCGCTGCCGGTCCGGAGCGGGCATGCCCTTGTCGTTTTCCTCGTTCCGCCCGGGCGTACGCTCGAGCTCGTCCGGATCGCTGTTCGGGCCGCGATTGGGGTTTTGCTGACCTTGCATTCGCTTACTCCTGTGAGTGGACCGCCCGTTAGTGTCGGCGCGCAACGATTGCCGATCGACGCGCAAGCGTCGCAAGCAGTCGATCGGACCGTCGCAATCCGCATACCCGAGCGGTCAGCGGGTCCGTTCCGGAGGCTGCCCGCTCAGCCGTGCGGCAAGAATTGCCACAGCCGGTAGGAATTGCCCGCCCGATGAAAAGCGGTCTCACGTCGAGCGCTTCGCGCCCGTCCGGGACCGGCGCCCGCCCGTGACGGCGGGATCCTCCCCTTTGGCGCGGGCGGCGCCCTCCCGCTCCGCACGCTCGATCGATTTCGCCTCGTCGGCGTCGCGGGGGGCGGCGCGCCGCGCGGCCGCGTCGACGCGACCGGATTCCACGAACCGCCGCGTCGCGGTGTTGTAGTCGCGCGTGCCCTCGTAACTCCCCTCGCCGTGCACGCCGCGCTCGGCGATCGCTTGCGGCGCCTTGCGATGCCTGGTGAGTACGCTGCGCTTGATTCCCATGTTCAGCCCTCCGGTGGTGGTGCGCCGCGCGCACCTCGTGCGCCAGCAGCAAGCACGGTGCCCAACCGGCCCTGCACCGCGATCCGGGAACGGCGGTTGCTCGCGCGGAGCCGAAGCAGCTTCTGCGAGGAGGGTCGCGCATGAACGCGCGTGTGAAACATGCAGCCGGACCGATCGTCGTGCGCGGGCGCGACGTGCTTCGCGCGCAGGGTTACAGCCTGGCGGAGCTCGAGCGAGCCGGCCTGACCGCGCATGACGCCGCACGCCTCGGCGTGCCGCTGGACCGCGCGCGCACGACACACCTCGGCTGCAACGTCATCGAACTGAATGCGCTCGTCACCCGGCGCGGAGGAGGAACGAATTGAACGCCCACCCGATCGCCGTCGACTCCATTCGCACGGCCCTGAAAGCGCGCCTGAAGGACGTGCGCGGCCGGCTCAGCGCGGCGCTTGCCACCACCCCGGACGCGAGCGCGGAGGCCATCGCCGGTGAGGTGCGCGATCTAGGAGATGAAGCGGTCGCCGCCGAGCGGACCGAGGTCCGGAACGCCTTGATGGGCCGAGACGTCGGTGAAATCGGCGAGCTCGAAGCCGCCCTTCGGCGCCTGGATGCCGGAGACTACGGACGCTGCAGCGAGTGCGAGCTGGACATCGAGGCCAATCGGCTGCGCGCGCTGCCCGCCGCGCGCCGTTGCGGCCACTGCCAGGCGGACTTCGAGCGGCGCAGCGCGCGGTTCGGACGGCACTAATTCCGCGTCGAGCCTGAATCAACGTAGCAACAACCGGCGCTGCGCGGCCTTATCGCGCAGCATCCGGTTGATCGTAGGGCTAGGCCCGATAAATAAACTGGAGTCCTCGGGTTCAAGTGGCGCGTTATAGCTCGGGCATCGGCAGACACTCCATGACCTCGACTGAGTCGCCGGGAAAGATCATGAAGTGCGGGTGATTTTCGAAAAGTCTTGCGGCGGCTTCGTGTGATTCAGCTTGGACAATCGCATACGCCACGATCTCATTTTTGGTGTCGGCAATGCCCTGTGCAGAGATACGCTTGGTTTTGCCAAGAGGAGATCCACGGTCAACGATAGCCTTCTGATTTGCCATCACCCATTTCCCCCATGCCTCCTTGCCAGTCCTTTCCTGCTGCCCGCGCTTCTCTTCATCCATCATCTTCCACTCGGACTTGTCGAGTGCTGATGCGGAACCGATGTATGTAGCTAAGAACTTCTTCATAAACTACTCCTTCGAAGATCTCGAACATGCGACCCTCAGCGGGGCCGGTCGGAGCACGAGCATTTCTTTGACGCCCAACGGAATAGTCTTGGGGCAAGGGCCTAACGCTCCTTCATCGCATCGTATCGAGCTCGCTGCGCGCCAGCGTGAACAGCAGAACGCCCAGTGCGACGATTCCGGCGAGCGACAGCAGCACCTCCGATAGGCCGTCGAAATCGAACAGATGGGCCACGAGGGCGACGATCAGCAGACCAATGATGGAAAAACGGGGCAGGTTTCCTCCAGATAGGGGCGACATGAGCAATCGGGGTGCCAAGTGGCGGGGCGCGCGATGTTCGCGCAGTTGCGGCACCAATCGGTCATTCGTACACGTCACCCGGCGTTGCGATTCGTAAATGCTTAACGGCTCAACGTGCCGGTCCATCCGCAGCCGAGCGAGCGACAGCGGTAGCGTCTCCGCGGCGCAACCAGGCTCACGAGACGGTCAAGCGGGTTGCGCGCGACCCGGGACAACGTTCCGCCACAGTGCGGGCAGCGCACCACATCGCGCGGCTTCGCCGCATCGCCATTCAGGCGCGGCTCAAGGCTCACTTGGCGCACGGGATTCAGGTGCAGCCGCGCAGCAGATAGACGAGCACCAGAACGGGCACTGGAATGCCGACGAGCCAGGCCAGGATGTAGCCCCAGCGCCCTTGCTGCTGGCGAGGGGTGGACTTCGGTTGCTTGCGCATCGTGTCGGTCCCGCAGGCGATCAATGAATGGGCTCGTTGCGTCCAGACGGGCCGGCGCCGGGGAACGTGCGTTCATCGACGCGCCAGCGGAGAACGACCTCCTGACGCCCCGCGCGTGCGACGGTGAAGTCGCGCGACTGCGACGCGCCCCGATAGTCGGCGACCAGGCGATAGCCCCCCGGCGGAAGCTCCGCCATCAGCCAGGGGCCGTTCGTGCGCGCGGTGACGACCGGTGCGCCGCCTGCGTCGAGAATCGCGACGTCCACGTCGGCGAGGTATTGCCCACCTTGCATGGCGGCGACCACCTTCAGGTTGTAGCCCGGGTCGCGTTCGAGCGTCTCGCGCTCCTCGGAGCCGACGCCGCCCGTGGCGACCCGGACGCCCGCCGCGTTAGCGGTCAGCGCGACGCCGGCAAACAAGAGAGCAAGAAGATTGCGCACGGTGCACCTCGCCCAGCGTTGAGCAATCGCCGTGCCCCCCAGGCACGAAAGCTGCCCAGGTCCGGGCATTGCGGCGCCGTTCACCGCGCTTGATCCGGGAGTGCTCATGTCGATCGGCGCAATCGTTCTCATCCTGCTCGTCCTCGTTCTCGTCGGCGTCTTTCCGGCGTGGCCGTACAGCGGAACATGGGGTTACGGGCCCATCGGGATCGTGGGCGTGGTCCTCATCGCGGTGGTGCTGCTCATGGCGCTGGGGAGAATCTGATGCCGGCGAAAAAGTTACCGGGCGGGGCATTTCTTGCATGCCGCCGGCTCGTGGCGCCGATCGCGGTCGTCGCCTGCCTCAGCGCATGCGCCACGGTCGAAACCACCCAGGCGGGCGCGGTCGGGGTCGACCGCCGCCAGGCGATGTCGCCTCTCGTGAGCGAGGAAGAGATCAACCAAGGCGCAACCGAAGCGTATGCACAGGTCCTGGCGGAAGCCCGTGCGAAAAACGCGCTCAACCGGGACGCCGCGCAGGTGGCGCGCGTGCGCACCGTTGCGCAGCGGCTGATCCCGCAAACCGCGGCGTTCCGGCCCGATGCGCCGAGCTGGAAGTGGGAGGTGAACGTCCTCAGCACGTCCGAGCTCAACGCGTGGTGCATGCCGGGCGGGAAGATCGCGGTCTATACCGGGCTGCTCGAGCAGCTGCAGCTCACCGATGCCGAGCTGGCGGCGGTGATGGGCCACGAGATCGCCCACGCGCTGCGCGAGCACGGCCGGGAGCGCGCTTCGCGCGCGGTGGGCCAGGGCGTGGCGCTCGGCGTGCTCGGCGCGGTCGCCGGCATCGGAGACGCCGGGATGAACGTCGCCCAGCTTGCGCTCGAGGTGACGCTCAATCTGCCGAACTCCCGCACCCAGGAGGTCGAGGCCGACCGCATCGGCGTCGAGCTCGCGGCTCGCGCCGGCTACGACCCGCACGCCGCAGTCGCGCTCTGGCAGAAGATGGCGCAGGCCGCGCAGGGGGCGCCGCCGAAGTGGCTCTCCACGCACCCGCCCCGGGAGGACCGGCTGCGCGACCTGCAGGAGTACGCCGACAAGGTGATGCCGCTCTATCAGGCGCGGCGCTGAGCTGCATCCGCACCCCGGAAAAAAGCGACCCGCCATTGGCGGGTCGTGAATCCCTTACCCGAGGAGGAGGCAGGCAAGGGCGAGGGAGGGTCCCAGGTACTCGCCCAGCATCGAGCACGCAGCGTGCCCAGTGGCTCGCGGCGGCGGGGAGCCGTCCGGCACGCCGGTTGCTCACAAGGGGGCGTGGCGCAATCCGCGCCGGACAGGAGACACGACCATGACGCGAATCATCTGGGCAGTGCTTGTCGCCGCAGTCCTCGCCGGCTGCAACACCATGCACGGCTTCGGCCAGGACGTCGAGCGCGGCGGCGAGAAGATCCAGGGCGCTGCGGACAAGAACAAGCAGTAGCGTGGAAGGCGCCCGGGCGGGCCGTTCCCGTCGGGTGTGACGGCACGCGGCGATGTTGGAGCTGCTGCTCTTCTTCGCGCTGGCGCTCTACCTGATTTCGCGGGCGACCGCGCGGGATGCGGCGCCCCCCGGCGCCGCGGACGCACCTGCGGAGAGCGCTCCACTGCGGACGGCAGCGGGGCCCCTGCTCGGCTCGCTGCAGCGGCTCACGATCGCCGACACCGATCGCCCACGACTGGCAAGCGCCGCCTTCGTCCGTGCGTTCGGGCTCGATCCCCGCGACGTGCGCGACATCCGGATCTACGCGCGCGGCGGCCCGCTCGAGAGCTTCCCCGCCGCGCTCGCCGCGCTGCTGCATGCGCTGCACCGCGAAGGCTGCGTGGTCGGCGCGGAGACCACGGCGGTGCTGTTCCGCGGTCGCGCGCTCGGCGAGAGCGAGGCGCTCTACTTCGCGCTGACGGTCGCGCAACCGATGCCGCGCGTCGTGGCATTCCTCGACAAGCGGGCCTAGCCTGCTGCGGAGGCGCGCCTCGGCAGCCATGTGCGAGGCGCAGCGTGCGGCGTGGCCCCCGCCGCCGGGTTCAGCGCTTGCGCGCTGCGCGCGCAAGGTGGGTGACGGTCGCGATCAGCTGATCGGCATCGGCCGGCTTGCAGATGTAAGCCTGAAAGCCGGCCGCGAAGGCGCGGGCGCAATCCTCGTGGCGAGAACGGGCGGTGAGCGCGGCGGCGGGAAGGCGATCGCCTCCGGGTAGCGCGCGGATCGCGCCGATCAGCTCGTAGCCGTCCTGCCCCGGCATCCCGATGTCGGACACGACGACGGTGGGCCACCAGACCCGCAGCGCCGCGAGCGCCTCGGCGCCGCTTGCGGCGGTACGCACTTCCGCGCCCGCCCCTTCGAACAGCGTCGCGAGCAGGTCGCGCGCATCGTAATCGTCATCGACCGCGAGGACCCGCTCGCCCGCGAGCACCGCGCGCGACGTAAGGCCTTCCACGGCGCCGGAGGAATGCGAAGCCCTCGCCATGGCGATACGGTCAAGCAGCCAGCGTGCCCGGCGCCGCGAGACGCGGTCGGGCGACTCACGCCGCCTCGGGGCGTCGCGCGGGCAATGCCGCGAGAATCCGCTCGAGCCCCTCGAAGTCGATCGGCTTGACCAGATGGCCGTCGAATCCGGCCTCCCCGGAGGCGCGGCGATCCTCGTCCGTCCCGTAGCCGGTCAGCGCGATGATCACCGTGTCCCGCATGCCGGGGTCGGTTCGCAGCCGCCGCGCGACCTCGTGCCCGCTCATTCCGGGCATGCCGATGTCGAGCAGCATGAGGTCCGGTACGAGCCTGCGCGCAAGCTCCAGCGCCTGCCGGCCGTCGTGCGCCTGGTGCACCTCGTGGCCAACGATGCCCAGCAGCGCGGCGAGGCTCTCCGCGGAGTCCGGGTTGTCGTCGACCACCAGTACGCGCCGCGGCCCCGTACCCATCATTTCCGGCACGCGTGCGGGAGGACGGTCCGCCGCGCGCGCCGGCGCCTCGATGGCAGGGAAGCGGACGACGAACTCCGCACCCTCGCCCACGCCGGCGCTCGACACGTCCACCGTTCCGCCGTGGAGCGCGACCAGCTCCCGCACGAGCGCGAGCCCCACGCCGAGCCCCCCTTCGTGGCGCTCGGGACCGTGCTCGCCCTGGCTGAAGAGATCGAATATCCGCGGCAGCATTTCCGGCGCAATCCCGATCCCGCTGTCCACGACGCGCAGCACGGCCTCCGTGGCCGACGCATCCGCACCCGCGCGCCGCTCCACCCGCAGCTCGATGCGCCCCGCCTCGCCGGTGTACTTGATTGCGTTTACCAGCAGATTCGCCACCACCTGGGTGAGGCGCACCGGATCGCCGTCCACCCAGAGCGCCTCCGGGGGCGTGTGCACCGACAGCCGCTGCCGGCGGTCGTTCAGGTGCGGTACCGCAGTCTCGACGGCGCGCTCGACGACGCTCGCGAGATCGACCGGCTCCCGGCGCAGGCTGATCTTCCCGGTGGTGATGCGCGACACGTCGAGGAGGTCGTCGACGAGGCGGACGAGATGGGCGATCTGACGCCCGAGCACGTCGCGCGCGGCGTCGACGTGCGGCTCTCCCGGCGCGGCGACGTGGAGCACCCGCACCGCATTCGCGATCGCGGCCAGCGGATTGCGCAGCTCATGCGAAAGCGTCGCCAGGAACGTGTTCTTGCGCCGGTCGGCGTCCTGGAGCGCTCGTTCGGCGCGCTCGCGCTCGGCAATCTCGCGCAGCAGCACGGCGTTGTTGCGAGCGAGCTCGGCATTGGCGTGCGCGAGCGTGTCGTTGAGCGCGGCAAGCTCGCGTGCGCGCTCGGCCTGGAGGCTCGTGTGCGCCGCCTCGAGCGAGCGGTTGAGGCGCTCGAGCTTCTTGCGCTGCGCATGCAGCTCGGCGAGCACTTGCACCTTGCTGCGCAGGATCTCGGGCACCACCGGGACATACACGTAGTCCACCGCGCCGAGCTGGTAGCCCTTCAGCCGGTCGAGGTCGGTGACGTGGAATGCGGTGACGAAGATGATCGGCGTCTTCTCGAACCGCGGATGGCGATGGATGGTGGTCGCGGTCTCGAAACCGTCCATGCCCGGCATGTTCACGTCGAGCAGGATCGCGGCGAACTCGCGCTCCATGAGCCGCGCGAGCGCCTCCGTGCCCGACTGCGCCCGCACGAGATCGAGTCCGAGCGCGCCGAGGATCGCCTCGTAGCTCAGGAGCCGCGCCGGCTGGTCGTCGACCAGCAGCACGCTCACGCGCTCGCGGTCGTCGGTGCTCACCGGTACAGCCACATCCGCAGCAGCGAGAGCAGCTGCTCCGTGTTGACCGGCTTGGCGATGTAGTCGGAGGCGCCGGCCTCGAGGCACTTCTCCCGGTCGCCCTTCATCGCCTTCGCGGTCAGCGCGATGATCGGCAGCAGCCGGTGCTGCGGCATCGCGCGGATGCGCCGCATCGTCTCGTAGCCGTCCATCTCCGGCATCATGATGTCCATCAGGACGAGCGCGAGGTCCGGCGTGCGCCCGATCCGCTCGATCGCTTCGGCTCCGGTCGTCGCGGCGATCACCTCCATGCCGTGGCGCTCGAGCACGCTCGACAGCGCGAAGATGTTGCGCACGTCGTCGTCGACGACGAGCACCTTGCGTTCGGCGAGCGCCTCGTCGCTCCCGTGCAGGCGCTCGATCATGCGCCGCTTCGCCTCGGGCAGGTCGGCGACCACCCGATGCAGGAAGAGCGCGGTTTCGTCGAGCAGGCGCTCGGGCGACTCCACCCCCTTCAGCACGATGCTCTTCGCCATGCGCCGCAGCTCGACCTCCTCGTCGTGCGACAGTTCCTTGCCGGTGAACACGACGATCGGGATGTCGCGCAACGCTCCGTCCTGCTGGATCGCGTTGAGCAGCTCGAAGCCCGAGATGTCGGGCAGCCGCAAGTCGAGCACCACGCAATCGAATTCGCTCTGGCGGAGCGCCACGAGCGCCTCGCCGCCGGTGCCGACGGCGGCGATCTCGACGTCATCGTGAGCGATGAGGTTGACGATGGACAGGCGCTCGCCCGGATCGTCCTCCACCACCAGCAGCCGGCGTGCGCGCGGCGCGGCGAATCGCTTGATCCGATCGAATGCCTCCGACAGGCCCTCGGTGGTCAGTGGCTTGTTCACGTACGCGAACGCACCCCGTTCGAGGCCGTGCTGCCGCTCCTCCTCGACGGTCACGATCTGCACCGGGATATGCCGGGTTGCCGGGTCCTGCTTGAGCTGGCTGAGGACCGTCCAGCCCAGCATGTCGGGGAGGAAGATGTCGAGCGAGACCGCGGTGGGCAGGTGCCGGCGGGCGAGCTCCAGGGCCTCGGTCCCGCGCATGGCGACCAGGCCCTTGAACCCGCGCTCGCGCGCGAGTCCGAGGAGCACGCGCGCGTAGTGCGGGTCGTCCTCGACGATGAGCAGCACCGCGTCGCCCGGGAGCAGCGCCTCGCGATCGTCGGGCACCTGCTCGATCCGCGGCGCGGGCAGCACGATGGGCTGGAACGGCGCGCGCGCTTCGGCTCCTGGCCCCTGCGCGGCGACCTTGAGGCCGAACGCCGGACCCAGGTACGTCACGGGCAGATACAGGGTGAAGGTGCTGCCGGTTCCCGGAACACTGTGGAGCCGGATCTCGCCGCCGAGCAGGTGCGCGAGCTCGCGACTGATCGCGAGCCCGAGCCCGGTGCCGCCGTAGCGCCGCGACGTCCCGGCGTCGGCCTGCTGGAACGCCTCGAAGATGATCCGCTGCTTCTCCGGCTGGATCCCGATACCGGTGTCGCTCACCGTGAACCGCACCACCGTCGCGGCCTGCCCGAGCACCGGATGATCGTGGCTCCAGCCGCTGTCGGCCACCGCGACCTCGAAGCGTACGCCGCCGGCGTCGGTGAACTTGAATGCGTTCGACAGCAGGTTCTTGAGCACCTGCAGCAGGCGCTTGGAGTCGGTGGTGATCGCGCGACCGAGCCGCGGATCGAATTCCGCGGTGAACGAGAGCTTGCGCGACTCGGCGACGTGCCGGAAATTGCGCTCCACCGTCTCGCGCAGGCCGGAGAACGGCACCTCCTCGCTCTCCACCGTGACCGTCCCGGACTCGATCTTCGAGAGGTCGAGGATGTCGCTGATGAGGTTCAGGAGGTCGGTGCCGGCGCCGTGGATCGTCTTCGCGAACTCGGTCTGCTTCGAGGTCAGATTGCGGTCGGCGTTCTCGGCGAGCTGCTGGCCGAGGATCAGAATGCTGTTGAGCGGCGTACGCAGCTCGTGCGACATGTTGGCCAGGAACTCCGACTTGTAGCGGGAGGTGAGCGCGAGCTCGGTGGCCTTCTCCTCGACCGCGCGCCGCGCCTGGTCGATTTCCTGGTTCTTGCGCTCGACCTCGGCGTTCTGCGCCGCCAGCTCGCGCGCCTTCTGCCCCAGCTCCTCGTTGGTCTGCTGCAGCTCGCGCTGCTGCGCCTGCAGCTCGGCGGCGAGCTCCTGCGACTGCTTGAGGAGCCCCTCGGTGCGCATCGTCGCTTCGATGGTGTTCAGCACGATGCCGATCGAGCCGGTGAGCTGCTCGAGGAACGCGAGGTGCGAGGCGGTGAACCGCGTCAGCGACGCGAGCTCGATGACCGCCTTCACCTCGCCCTCGAAGAGCACCGGCAGCACGATCACGTTCTGCGGCTGCGCGCTCACGAGGCCGGAGCCGATCCGGACCGACTCGGTCGGGATCTCGCCGAGCAGGATGCGCTGGCGATCGAGCGCGCACTGCCCGACCAGGCCTTCGCCGATCCGGAATCGCCGCGGCTCGCCGAGTTCCGGCCGGTCGGCGTAGCCGGCGAGCTGCTTGAGACACGGCGGCTCTTCCGAATCGTCCATCACGTACATCACGCCCTGCTGCGCGTTCACGAGCGGCGCCATCTCGGAGAGCAGCATCTGCGCGACGGTGAGCAGATCGCGCTGTCCCTGCATCATCGCGCCGAACTTGGCGATGTTGGTCTTCAGCCAGTCCTGCTCGGTATTGCGCTCCGTCGTGCCGCGCAGGTTGCCGATCATCGCGTTGATGTAGTCCTTCAGCTCGGCCACTTCGCCGCTCGCGTCCACCTGGATGCTGCGCGTCAGGTCCCCCTTGGTCACCGCGGTGGTCACCTCGGCAATCGCGCGCACCTGGGTCGTGAGGTTCGCGGCGAGCAGGTTGACGTTGTCGGTGAGGTCCTTCCACGTGCCCGCGACGCCCGGCACCTGCGCCTGGCCGCCGAGCTTGCCTTCGGTGCCGACCTCGCGTGCCACCCGCGTCACTTCGGCGGCGAACGCGTTGAGCTGGTCGACCATGGTGTTGAGGGTGTTCTTCAGCTCGAGGATCTCGCCCTTCACGTCGACGGCGATCTTGCGCGAGAGATCGCCGGCGGCGATGGCGGTCGCGACCTCGGCGATGTTCCGCACCTGCGCGGTGAGGTTGGAGGCCATCGAGTTGACGTTGTCGGTCAGGTCCTTCCAGACCCCGCTCACGCCCTTCACCTGCGCCTGGCCGCCGAGCTTGCCGTCGGTGCCGACCTCGCGCGCGACCCGCGTCACCTCGGACGCGAAGGCGTTCAGCTGGTCGACCATCGTGTTGACGGTCTCCTTGACCTGGAGAATCTCGCCGCGAACATCGACCGTGATCTTGCGCGACAGGTCGCCGCGCGCGACCGCCGTCGTGACTTCCGCGATGTTCCGCACCTGCGACGTGAGGTTCGTCGCCATCGCGTTCACCGAGTCGGTCAGGTCCTTCCACGTCCCCGCGACGCCGGGCACGATCGCCTGGCCCGCCGAGCTTGCCGTCGGTGCCGACCTCGCGCGCCACCCGCGTCACCTCGGCCGCGAAGCCGTTGAGCTGGTCGACCATCGTGTTGATCGTGTTCTTCAGCTCGAGGATCTCGCCCTTCACGTCGACCGTGATCTTGCGCGACAGGTCGCCGCGCGCGACCGCCGTCGTCACCTCGGCGATGTTGCGCACCTGCCCGGTCAGGTTGCTCGCCATCCAGTTGACGTTGTCGGTCAGGCCTTTCCACGTCCCCGCGACGCCGGGGACCTCGGCCTGCCCGCCGAGCTTGCCTTCGGTGCCGACCTCGCGCGCCACCCGCGTCACCTCGGCCGCGAAGCTGTTGAGCTGGTCGACCATCGTGTTGATCGTGTTCTTCAGCTCGAGGATCTCGCCCTTCACGTCGACGGCGATCTTGCGCGAGAGATCGCCGCGCGCGACCGCCGTCGTCACCTCGGCGATGTTGCGCACCTGTCCGGTCAGGTTGGTGGCCATCGCGTTGACCGAGTCGGTCAGGTCCTTCCACGTCCCCGCGACGCCGGGCACGCTCGCCTGGCCGCCGAGCTTGCCTTCGGTGCCGACCTCGCGCGCGACCCGCGTCACCTCGGCTGCGAAGCCGTTCAGCTGGTCGACCATCGTGTTGACGGTCTCCTTCAGCTGGAGGATCTCGCCGCGAACGTCGACCGTGATCTTGCGCGACAGGTCGCCGCGCGCGACCGCCGTCGTGACTTCCGCGATGTTCCGCACCTGCGACGTGAGGTTCGTCGCCATCGCGTTCACCGAGTCGGTCAGGTCCTTCCACGTCCCCGCGACGCCGGGCACGATCGCCTGCCCGCCGAGCTTCCCGTCGGTGCCCACTTCGCGGGCGACGCGGGTGACCTCGGAGGCGAACGACCGCAGCTGGTCGACCATCGTGTTGATGGCTTCCTTGAGCTGCAGGATCTCGCCGCGGACGTCGACCGTGATCTTGCGCGAGAGGTCGCCGTTCGCGACGGCGATCGTCACCTCGGAGATGTTGCGTACCTGCGCGGTGAGGTTGGAGGCCATCGAGTTGACGTTGTCGGTGAGGTCCTTCCAGACCCCGCTCACGCCCTTCACCTGCGCTTGCCCGCCGAGCTTCCCGTCGGTGCCGACCTCGCGCGCGACGCGCGTCACTTCGGAAGTGAACACGTTCATCTGCTCGATCATCGTGTTCACGAGCGTGGCCGAGCGCAGGAACTCGCCTTCGAGCGGCCGGCCTTCCACCTCGAGCCGCATGGTTTGCGAGAGATCGCCTTTGGCGACCGCGGCGATCGTGCGCGTGACCTCGGTCGTCGGCCAGAGGAGGTCGTCGACGAGCGCGTTGACCGAGGCCTCCATCTCGCCCCACGCCCCGCTGCGCCGTTCCCCGCGCACGCGCTGCCGCGTCTGGCCTTGCTTGCCGACCGCCTGGCCGACCCGCTCGAGCTCGCCGGCGAGGCGCTGGTTGGTCGCGACGATGTCGTTGAAGGTGTCGGCGATCTTCCCCGAGATGCCGGTCCACTCGCCGGGCAGGCGCACCGTGAAGTCGCCATCGCGTACGGCCCGCAGGGCACGCAGCAGCTCGCGGAGGTCGACAGGGCGGTCGCCCGCGAGCGCACGTACGGGCGCGACGCCTTCAGCAGCGGTCTGCATGGGTGTTCTTCCTCTCTGAAGGGAACTGCGGCGGCCTGAATGCGAATGGCGCGCAGCCGCCCGACGCACGGACCGGACGAGCGGTCCGTCGGGCGCGACCAAGAACCCTACCCTGCGGCAGGATCTCCGCCATTGCCTTGACCTCCTGTTCGCGCGAGACCCGGGCCGGGGATACCGGTAAGAATTTCCCCGACCATGTAGTTGTTACAGCGCCTCGGCGAGTTTTCCGGAGGGTCGCCAGCGCGAAACGGGATGGAGGCAAGTTCCGTACCGCGCGTCCGACACTCGTCGTAGACTGCCAGCCTCGTCATTGCGCCCCGATCATTATCGCCATCCGATGAACGATCCGCTGGCTTCAATCGCCGCGGCCCTTGCCGCGCGCCGCCCCGCCATCCTGCAGCGATGGCGCGCAGCGGCCGACGCCGATCCTGAGCTCACGACGGTCTCGGCGCTCTCGCGCGCGCAGTTCTTCGACCACATTCCGGAGGTCCTCGACGCCTTCGAGCGCCGCCTGCGCGCGCGCCGTCCGGACGAGCGCGCCGAAGCCGCGCGCGATGAGCGCGACGGCGCCGTGGGTCATGGCCTCGTGCGCTGGCAGCAGGGCTACCGCCAGCGCGAGCTGATGCGCGAGTGGCGTCACCTGCATCTCATCCTTGTCGACGAGCTGGAGGTGCTCGCGACCGCCGACCCCGGCCTCGACCCGGGCGCGTGCACGCACGCCCGCCGCGAGCTGGCGACGCTCGCCGCCGACGGCGTGTGCGAGAGCGCGACACAGTACACGCGCCTGCAGCAGGTCGAAGCCGCGGGCCGCCTGGCCGATCTGGAAGCGGCGCTCACCGAGCTCGGACGGGTGCAGTCGGCGCGCGCGGAGTTCCTCCGCGAGGCGGCGCACGACCTGCGCGGCAGCCTCGGCGTCGTGCATCAAGCCGCCCTTGCGCTGAAGATCGACCCCGCGTCGCCGCCCGGACAGGCGGACAAGCTCGCGCTGCTCGAGCGCGGCGTCGCGGCGATGCAGGGACTGCTGAACGACCTGATCAGCCTCGCCCGCCTGGAAGCGGGCCACGAGCGGCCGGTGATCGCGCCGTTCGACGCCGCGGCGACCTTGCGGGAGCTCTGCACCACGCTCCAGCCGCTCGCACGATCGCGCGGGCTCGCGCTGCTCGCCGAAGGATGCGCGGCGCTCCCGGTCGAGGGCGACGCGACCAAGCTGCGGCGCATCGCGCAGAACCTGCTGCTGAACGCCCTCAAGTACACCGTGCGCGGCGGCGTCGTGCTGAGCTGGGGCTGGGAAGAAGCCCCGGGCGAGGCCCGGCGCTGGATGCTCTGCGTGCAGGATACCGGCCCCGGACTGGCCGCCCGCGATGGCGGGCCCGATCGCGCATGCGCTGAAGGCGGCGACGGACGAGGCTCAGGCGGTGGGGGAACGCGCCGCGCCCGGCAGCGCCGCGGCCGACCCGCCCCCGCTGCTCGCGGCCCTCTCCGCGCCGGCTCCCGCCGAGCCGCCCGGCGAGGGGATCGGGCTCGCCATCGTCAAGCGCCTGTGCGAGCTCCTCGACGCGAGCATGGAGCTGCACACCGAGCCCGGCAAGGGCAGCACGTTCCGCGTTTACTTTCCGCAGAAGTACTAGGGACGTCCGGGGGCGAGGGCCGGCGTCAGCTCGCGGTGTTCGCCGCGCGCGCGCACGCCGCCGGCACCTCCCCTTGCCGCGCGAGCCACTTGCGCACCGCGAGCGTCAGCACGGCGAAGACGATCAACACGCCCGCGACCACCCAGTAATTGATCCTCGCGGGGTCGCGCAACGCGGCCTCCAGCTGGTCGCCGAACACCGTCGCGGCGAGCACGCCGGGCAACATGCCGAGGAACGTGCCGAGCATGAAGTGCCACAACCGGATCCGCACCGCACCGGCAACCAGGCTTTCGATGACGAACGGCGCGATCGGCACGAGCCGCACGGCCGTCACGGCGAGAATGCCGCGCTGACGCAGCGCCTTGCTCAGCCGGTTGAGCCTTCGTCCGGACACCCGCCGCAGCGTGTCCCGTCCCGCATGCCGGCCCGCAACGTAGCCCGCGAGCGCCGACAGCAGGATTCCGCCCATCGCGTAGCCGAAACCGAGCCACGGCCCGAACGCGACGACCGCGGCGAGCGTGATCACGGGACGCGGAAACATCACGACGCTCGCGGGGGTGTACGCGAGCACGATCGCGAGCGGGGCCCACCAGGCACGGGCGAAGGAATCGACCCAGTCGATCACGTTCTCCGGCATTCACCCACGCCGCGAGCGGGGTGTAGCGCCACGCCGCGGTGAGACCCGCGACGGCCAACGCAACCGCCGCGATCGTCGTCCACAGCGGCAGTGCTCGCCGGACGCGCGTATCCGGATCGAACTGCTCCACCAGCCGCTCGAGCGAAACGGGCTGCTCCAGGTCGGCGAGCGCCGCCGCCTGCACCGCGGTCTCGGACCACTCCGGCAGCCCGTCCAGCGGACGCAGCGTGCGCGCCGGGGTCCCGAGCGCCGGGAGGGCGCCGTGGATCGATCCCGAGCGGTCGATTGCCGCCGCGACCTCGCGAGCGTCGGCCCCGAGATGCTCGGCGAGAATCCGGTCGCGGAACCCGCGGATCGTGTCCGCGATGCGCGCCTTGCCCAGCGCCTCGATCACGACGTCGCACTCGGTGTCGACGCCCATCGAGCGATTGCTGAGGTTCGACGAGCCGATGCGCAGCCACTCGTCGTCGACGATCATCAGCTTGGAATGCACATCGATGCACGTGCCTTCGGCGAGCCCCTCGATGTGCGGGTAGTACACGTGAAAGCGTCCGTTCCGGTCGGCCGCGCGCAGCTCTTTGACGAGGCGCGCGCGGAGCACGTGCATGGTCGCCTCCTCGAGCCAGCCGTGGCTGAGCAGGCGCGTGATGAGCACGATCTCCGGGCCATCCGGCGCGGCGAGCCGCGCGGCCAGCGCCGCGCCGATGGTGCGCGAGGTGAAGTACTGGTTCTCGATGAAGATGTAGCGCCGGGCGCGCGCGATCATGTCGAGGTACAACTGCTCGACGTGGCGGGTCCCCGGATCGCCGTTGACCGCCGGCGCGGTGCAGGCGATGGCAACGCGCGCGTCGGTCACGTCCGGACGCAGGCCGGGGGGCCAGGGATCGCGTGCGACGGGCTGGGCCGGCGGCAGGGTCGCGCCGGTCGCCATGCGCCAGCGCCGGCGCGCGATCGCCGCCAGCTCGCGCGCCGCCGCGCCGTCGAGCGCGACCATCAAGTCGTGGAACGGGGGGTACGGCTGGCCGAACGCGACCCGACGCGGGTCGTTCGGCCGGTGCTGCGGCGTGTCCCAGCGGCGCGCGGTGAGATCGAGGCCGCCGACGAGCGCGAAGCGCTCGTCGATCACGACGATCTTCTGGTGATGCGAGCCCGCGACGGGATGGCTGTCGTCGTACCGGAAGTGGACGCGCCGATGCGGCTTCCACGCGAGGCCGTACAGGGGCGGGAATTCGCGGTCGTGCCCGAAGATCATCGGATAGTCCCAGTCGAGCACGTGGATCTCGAGCTTGCGGCGGCGGCGCGCCAGGCGGTTCAGGAAATCGCCGAGCGTCTCCCGGCACGCCCCGTCGGCGTCGAAGCACAGTCCGGTGCGGCTGTCGAAGTCCCACGCGAGGATGATGATCGAGCGCTCGGCGCGTTCGGCCGCCTCGATGAACGCCCTGAAGTAGTCGTCCGCATCGACGAGAAACGCGACCCGGTCCGCGCCCGCGACCGCGCCGCAGTTCGCGCCGTCCGCGAAGAGCGTGTCCGGCGTCGCGGCCGCCGCGGCGGGGGCGGGAATGAAATCTGCTCGAATCGATTGGGCCGGCATGTCGCGGCGAGCTGCAAGAATGGTGCCGTGCCTTTGCGCCGCCGGTTGCGCCCCGAAGCGGCGCATTGGTACACAGGGCGCGCAAGATATTCACGAGGAGCGCGCTCGTGACGGCGTCCTCCCGCGGCACGACCACATCCCTCCTCACGCGGATGTACTGCTGCTTGAACCGGGAGCTGCCGCTTCGCCACGTAATCACCTAGCGCGCGCGGCGGCATACCGGTGCCTTCGCGTCGCGCTGCATTCGGGGACACCGGCATCGCGCTTGCAGGAGCTCACCCGAAGGCCGAGCAAGACCGGGGCCGCGTGCGCGGCGCTGCGCGGCGTGCGGCGATTTCGACGCTGTAAGAGTTACGCGCCGCTGGAGCACTTACCCGTCGCGCGAGCGCTCTTGACATGCGGGCCGGAGGCACGCCGGTTGCACGCGAATGTTGGATGTCGGCACGTTCCGTCAAGAAGCACCGTCGTGATACGCCGACAGGCGCCGCCGGCGGAAAGGAAGATCCCGATGCTCATGCCCAAGTTCGTCGCGGCCAGCCTCGTGGCGTTCGAGCTGGCCGGCCCCGTCGTTGCGCGCGAAGACCTGTGGGATCAGCCGGAGGTGCAATTCGAGCAGCTGGACCGCAACGGGGATGCCTTCCTGTCGCGCGATGAAGTCGCTCCGCTGGCACAGGTCGCCGCGCGGTTCGAGAAGTTCGATCTCAATCGCGACGGGCGCCTCGACTCGGGCGAGTTCCGCGCCTTGCTCGCAAGCCTTCGATCGACGAGCGTGAGATCGCCGTGATGCCCAGGCCCCAGCCGACGGGATCGAACGCGGCCCTGCCGTCGATATCGCTCGTCACCTGCTCCTATCAGCAGGCCCGCTACCTCGAGCCGACGCTGTGGTCGGTGCTCGAGCAAGGCTACCCACGTCGTCTCGGCGCTCGCGGCGGCATCCGATGATTCAGCACTACTGGCGCCTGGTGGAGACCCGCGAGCGATGGATGGCGGCATGAGCCACCCCGCCGCTTGCCCCCGGAGACGTCGAAGAAGCGGCGCCTCCGCATTCTGCTGTCGGCCTACGCCTGCGAGCCGAACAAGGGCTCCGAGCCCGGCATCGGCTGGCGCTGGGCGCTCGGGCTTGCGCACGCCGGTCACGAGGTGTGGGTCATCACGCGCGCCAACAACGCCGGCGCCATCGAGCATGCGCTCGCCGGACGGCGCAATGCCGGCCTGCAGTTCATCTACTACGACCTGCCGGGTTGGGCGCGCGGCTGGAAGCGCGGCGCGCGAGGCGTGCGCACCTACTACGTGCTCTGGCAGTGGGGCGCCTACCAGCTCGCGCGGAGGCTGTGCCGGCGCACCCGATTCGACATCGTGCATCACATCACCTTCGGGGTGTTCCGCCACCCGTCGTTCATGGCGTTCCTCGGCGTGCCGTTCGTGTTCGGGCCGGTGGGCGGCGGCGAGGCGGCGCCCCGGGCGCTGCGCGCGACCTTCCCGCTGCGCGGCCGCGTGATCGACGGCGCGCGCGACGTCGCCAACTGGATGGTGCGCCTCGATCCGCTGATGGCCGCGGTGTACCGGCGCTCGGCCGCGATCCTGTGCAAGACCTGCGAGACGCGCGACGCGATTCCCGCGCGCTTTCGCGCAAAGTGCCGCGTCCAGCTCGAGCTCGGCATCGACGACCCCGGCGAGCAGCGCGTCGAGCGACACCCGCACGAAAGCGGCCATTTCCGGGTGCTCTACGTCGGGCGGCTCGTCTACCTCAAGGGCATCCATCTGGGCCTCGCGGCGCTGGCGCGGCTGCGCCGCACGCACCCCGAGGCCACGCTGACCATCATCGGCAGCGGGCCCGACGAGGCCTGGCTGCGCCGCGCGGCGCGGCGCCTGGGGATCGACGCCGCGGTGAACTGGATCCCGTGGCTCGAGCGCGCGGCGGTGATGCGCGCCTACGCGGACCACGACGTATTCCTCTTCCCCAGCCTGCACGATTCGAGCGGCAACGCGGTGCTCGAGGCGCTGTCGAGCGGACTGCCGGTGGTCTGCCTCGCGACCGGCGGGCCGGCCGAGCTCGCCGACGCGTCCTGCGCGTTCCTCGTGCCGCCGGGAAAGCCGGGCGATACCGTCGAGGCGCTCGCCGACGCGCTCGCGCGCCTCGCGGACGACACCGCGCTCGCGCGGTCGATGGTCGAGGCGGCGCGGCGCCGTGCCCACCAGCACTTTTCCTGGGATTGCCAGGTCGCACGCATGGAACAGCTCTATTGCGCGGCGCTGCCCCCCCGCCGGCGGGCGGCGCGAAGGCTTCGCTGTGAAACGGATGCCGCGCGCGCTGGCGCTCCTCGCAGCACTCGCGGCGGGGGCCGCGTGCGCCGCCGTACGCCATGTCGATCCCGCGCACCCGCAAGCGAGCGATCAGGGCGGCGGTCCGGCCGCGCGGCCCTAAGCCCGCCCCGGGAACGTCCGTTGCTCGATGGCGAGAATGGACCCTACCGATCGCGAACGGCGCAGCGTGATGCGTGCTCAACTTCAGGCCCGTCTGGACGAGCTGCGGACCAAAGTCTCCGCGGAAATCGTTCCCGAGCCCGAGGACACTTTCAGCGGGATCGCCGGGGAGGTGCAGGACGTGGGCGACGCATCGGTGGCAATCGCGCAGACCGATCTGCGCGGCGCGCTGCTCGAGCGCGATGTCACCGAGCTGACCGCGGTCGGCCGCGCGATCGATCGGCTCGAAGACGGCAGCTACGGCCGGTGCGTCGACTGCGCGCTCGAGATCGATCCGGCGCGGCTGGAAGTGCTGCCCGCGGCGGAGCGATGCAGCTTCTGCCAGGAGCTGTTCGAGCGCCGGAGCGCCACCACGCCCGTGACACCGCGCGGCGGTGCGGGCCATTCCTGCCACCAGGTCCTACGGGCATGCACGAACGAGCACCGGTCCGGCACTTCTCGCTGATCCGCGATCTGCACCTGGCGGATCTGTTCACGATCGCGAACGGCTTCTGCGGGATGGCGGCGATCTTCGCAGCGATGAAGTTCGTTGACACACTGAACGCCCGTCACGTGTACTTCGCGACCGGGCTGATCGTAGCGGCGCTCGTGTTCGACCTTCTGGACGGCCGAATCGCCCGTTGGCGTCACACCGCCTCCGCGCTGGGACGCGAGCTCGACTCCCTCGCCGACGTGATTTCCTTCGGCGTCGCCCCCGCGGCGCTCGCGTTCGCGGTCGGATTGCGCAGCGGCCTCGATCAGGTGATCCTGATCTACTTCGCGCTGTGCGGCTTGAGCCGCCTCGCCCGCTACAACGTCAGCGCCGAGACCTTGTCCACCCGGACCGGGAAGGTCGAGTACTTCGAAGGTACACCGATTCCCACGAGCGTCGTTCCCCTCGTCGTGCTGGTCTGGGCGTTCGCTCGCGAGGATCTTTACCCGGCGCACGTGCTCGGCGTCGAGTTTCACCTGCCCGTGCTGCTCTTCCTGCTGTCGGGCTCCCTGATGATCAGCAAGACCCTGCGGATCCCGAAGCCCTGACGGCGGCGGTGCCGCGCCGGCCTCGCGGTTCGATCGGTAACGCCCTGTTGGGGTTGGATGCGCCTGCACTGGCCGCTTGCGGTCCGGATTGTCAAACGGCGTGACATCCGTGAACGGCTTCACGCTCCCGCGGGCGGCCCCCGCGGGGAGCCGGCGATTTGTCACGGCGCGCCGCCGGGTCCGGCCGCAAGGTGAAGGCTCTCTGCCTTGGTACGCTTGCCGACTGACCGAAGGCAGACCACGTCAGAACCGACGATGCAGATCGAGGACTCGATCGAGATCTCACCGCCGACGCCGACCACGTCCGACGAGGTGATGTCGTTCGTGCGCCGTGCGCTCGGACTGCATTTCGAGATGCGCTTCGACTGGGAGGTCGACTGGTGGCCGATCGACGCGCAGGAAGTCGCGGAGACGCTCGCCGGCTACTATCAAAATTTCGGACTGCACAGCTGCCTCGAGCAGATGCGGGAAGGCAAGGAGCTGCCGTCCGGACTAGCCTATTTTCGAGTACGGCGCTGAGCTGCGACCGCTGAAGACTCGGCCCGGCGTCACCGGGTCGCTCGCGCGGCACCCTCTCCCTGGCCTTCACTTCCTTCGCCCGACGCTGTACGCGGACTTCTCGGCGGCCGGCGCGTGCGCAATGAAGGTCGAGGCACGCCGATTGCTCTTCGCCCCAAGCGTTGCCCGACGATGTCTTGTTTCGCGAGGCGAGCCGGCGCAGAAGCCGAATTCAAGCGACTGGGCGGAGAATGCGCTTGGACGACCTGGCGGCAAGCGCGAGGAGGCTGGACATGGACAAGGCGGCCGCAAGGGCAGGACGTGTGGAACTCTACAGTCGCGCGGCGCGGTTCTTTCACTGGTCGATCGTGGCGTTGATCGTTGTCCAGGCCCCGCTCGGGGTCTATATGGCCT
>CAVQUV010000015.1:0-96925 GCA_963716855.1 uncultured beta proteobacterium
TCCCCTCCTCACCGAGGAGGGGTGCCCGAGCCATGCGAGGGTGGGGTGGTGTGCAGCGGCCGGAGAACCACCCCGTCGCCCTGCGGGCGACACCCCTCCTTGGACAAGGAGGGGAACGCCGTTTATGCCTCCACCACGACGTCGCACTTCAGCGAGTTCGCGACGAAGCACTCCTCGTGGGCCGAATGGTGCAGCGTCGCGATCTCGTCCGCCGAAGGCAGCTTTTCCCCGCGAACTCGATCCGCGGCCGCAGCGTGATGCGCGTGAACGCGACCTTGCCGTCCGCGTTCTTCTCCATCACCCCGAAAGCGTCGTCCGAATAGCGGTCCACGACGAAGCCCTGCCGGCCGGCGAGCGACAGGAACCAGAGCATGTGGCAGCTCGAGGTCGCCGCGACGAGCGCCTCCTCGGGATCGACCGCTTCGGCAACCGAGTACGGCACCTTCACGGTCAGAGGCGACGAGGAAGCACGCACGATCGCGCCGCCGTCGAACGACCACTCGTGGCCGCGGCTATAGCGGTTGTCGGTGAAGTTGGCGCCGTCACGCTGCCAGGTGACCCGGGCTTCGTATCGGTGCATGGCAACGTCCCCCTCGAAGATTGCAGGCGGTCAAAGCACGACTTCCGCAGGCCTTTGATCAGCTACTTGCACGGTTTGCCAATCCTAAGACCAATCTGTCCCAGTCACAGTTTGGACGCACCACTTGTTCCCCCCGATGCCCTGTGCCTATGATGCATGCACAATGCGGCGTTGAACCATTCTCGAGTGAGCTGTTATGGCATCGCGGCCAAACGTCGTGATCATTGGAGGCGGCATTGGCGGCTTGTTCGCCGCCAATGCGCTGATCGCGCAGGGGCTGCAGCGTTTCAGTTTATGAACAGGCTCCCGTACTGGGCGAGGTCGGCGCTGGCGTCTATGTGACACCGAATGCGGTGCGCCACCTGGAGCGTGTGGGTCTCGGGCCCGCCGTCGAGAAATGGGGCGCGCGGGTCGGTCCGGGCTCCTGCTACTTTCGCCACGACGGTACGCCGATCGCGCCGGTGCAGGTGTCGGACGCCTCCGGCTGGAACGCGAACTTTGGCATGCACCGCGCCGACTTCGTCGATTTCCTCGCCGCCAACCTGCCCGCCGGCGTCGTCCATACCGGCCACCGCGCCGTCGGCTTCGAGCAGAACGGCGACACCGCCCGCGTCAAATTCGCCAACGGCGCCACCGCCGAGGCCGACGTCGTGGTTGCCGCCGACGGCATACACTCCGAACTGCGGCCGTACGTCTTTCCGCCCTCGAAGCCCGTCTTTCACGGCACCCTCTCTTACCGAGGTCTGGTCTCGCGCGAGCGCCTGCCGGACTGGCCGATGGACCGCTGGCAAATGTGGGCCGGTCCGTCCAAGCATTTCCTGGTCTTCCCTGTCCGCCACGGCACGATGGTCAACTACGTCGGCTTCGTGCCGGCCGACGAGGAAATGAAGGAATCGTGGTCCGCGCCCGGAGATCCAGCGGTGCTGCGCCGCGAGTTCGAAGGCTGGGACCCGCGCATCGGTAACGTGCTGAAGCAGGTCGACAAGACATTTCGCTGGGCGCTCTACGACCGTGAGCCGTTACCGACCTGGACCAAAGGCCGGCTGACGCTGCTCGGCGACGCGGCACATCCGATGCTGCCGCATCTCGGTCAGGGCGCCAATCAGTCGATCGAGGACGGCATGGCGCTGGCGACGATCCTCGCGCGGGTGGACACGCCGGCGGTCCCGGCGTCGCTGCTTGCCTACGAGCGGCTGCGTCGCGAGCGTGTGGCGGAGGTTCAGCTTGGCGCCCGCCAGAATGGGCTGCGTGTCGATTCCGCCTACTCCGATCTTGGTGTCCGCGACGCAGAGCTCGTCGCGCACGCCGAATTCCGAAAGCACCTTTATGCCTACGACGTGGTGCCGGATGCGCGCGCCGCGGCGGCAGCCCTGCTGCAATAGATCTCGTTCGGCGCCTGCGCGACCGGCGTCATCTCGGCAAACCCGTCTTTTGCTCCGGGCGCCGCTACAGGGTGTCGAGGTCGACGTCAGCTGTGCAACATGGACGGCATTGTCTACGAGCGCGACTTCGGTCCCGGCACCGACAAGGCGGTAGCCAGTATCACTGCCTATGACCCCGGCCCCGGTTGGAGCAAGGCGAAGCCGTAGTCCTCTGGCGCCGAGCGTGGACTCGCGACCGACCGCTCCGCACGCACCGACAACGTTCACTGGCGATAGTGATCGGGTGCATACTCACCCGCACGGCGCAGCCGGACACGTACCCACCACGACGGCGCCGCATCCGCTGCGCGACGGAGGTCGATCATGAACAGCCGATCTATCCGATCCTGCAACCGAGAAACGCCTCGCGAGGCTACTGCTCGACGTGCTGATCCGCGCCGGCCTGATCCTGGCGCTGGTGATGCTGTGCTACCGGGTCTTCGCGCCCTTCCTCGTGCTGATGGTCTGGGCGCTGATCCTGGCGGTCACGCTGTATCCGCTGCACCAGGGCTGGCCGCCAGGATGGGCGGCCGGCAGGGCTGGGCGGCGACGCTGATCACCGTGCTCGGCGTCGCGCTGATCGTCGCGCCCACGGCCGTGCTGCTGAGTTCGATGGGCGACTCGGTGCATCGGCTTGATCGACGAAGTGCAGCAGAACACGCTGCAGATTCCGCCGCCCAAGCCGGGCGTCGCCGAATGGCCGGTGGTCGGGACGAAGATCCACGCCTATTGGCAACTGGCGCACGACGACCTGCCGGCGCTGGTCAAGAGCCTGCAGCCGAAGATCGGTGAACTGGCCAAGGCGGCGCTGGCGATGGTGGCCAGCATCGGCGGCGGCATCCTCGCGTTCGTCGCGGCGTTCATCATCGCCGGCATCATCATGGCCTTCGGCAAGGCCGGCGATCGCGCCAGCCGCGCGATCTTCGCGCGCATCGTCGGCGTCGAACGCGGCGACGAATTCACCACGCTGTCGGTGGCGACGATCCGCGCCGTCGCCCAGGGCGTGATCGGCATCGCCTTCATCCAGGCCATCCTCGTCGGCCTGTGCCTGCTCGTCGCCGGCGTGCCGCTGGCCGGCGTGCTGGCGGTCGTCGTGCTCGTGCTCGGCATCGCGCAGGTGCCGGCGCTGATCGTCACGCTGCCGGCGATCGCCTACCTCTGGATGAGCGGCGACTACGGCACCGGCGAGGCCGCGCTGTACTCGGTGCTGCTGTTCGTCGCCGGCATGGCCGACAACGTGCTCAAGCCGCTGATGCTCGGCCGCGGTGTCGATGCGCCGATGCCGGTGATCCTGCTCGGCGCGCTCGGCGGCATGGCCGCGGGCGGCATTCTCGGCCTGTTCGTCGGTGCGGTGCTGCTGGCGCTGGGCTATCAGATCTTCATGGGCTGGGTGGCGGCCAACCCGGAGGCGAATCCGCCGACGGGCTGACAGCGGCCCGACCGCGGCCGACTGAATCCGCGGCCGTCGATGGCAGCCACGCGCGGGCTGGTGCGTCTGGCGGTGCCCGCGGCCGTGGTGTTGCTGGGCGGGTGCACGACACTCGGGCCGGACTTCCAGCGCACCGCAGGTGCCCTGGCTGCAGGGCTGGTCCGGCGGCGCGTGGCGCACGCTGGCCGACGAAGCGCCGCGCCGCGCTCAGCCGCGCGACGACGAATGGTGGCGCCAGTTCGACGACCCGGTGCTCGACCAGCTGGTGGCCGAGGCGCAGCGGCTGAACCCGGGCGTGCGCACCGCCGGCATGCGCATCATGGAGGCGCGGGCCCAGCTCGGCATCGCCGGCAGCGCGCTGTATCCGCAGCTGCAGCAGGTCAACGCCGAGGCCCTGCGCGTCGGGCAACCGCGGCAGCGACGGCCAGCGGCACCGCGTTCTGGATCCGGCGGCCTGGCCTTCGACCTGGCCTGGGAGCTGGACTTCTGGGGCAAGTTCAAGCGCGGCATCGAGTCGGCCGATGCCGCCTACTTCGCCAGCATCGCGCAGTACGACGACGTGCAGGTGCTGGTCGCGGCGCAGGCGGCGAGCCTGTACGCATCGATCCGCACCATCGAGCTGCGGCTGCGCATCGCCAACGAGAACGCCGCGATCCAGCAGCGCAGCCTGGAGATCACCGAACGGCTGTTTCGCAGCGGCAACGATTCCGAGCTCGACGTGCAGCAGGCGCGTTCGCAATACCTCGGCACGCTGGCGACGATCCCCGAGATCGAGAGCAGCCTGCGCCAGACGCGCAACGCGCTGTGCGTGCTGCTCGCCCGGCCACCCGATGCACTGCCCGAGCTGCAGGGCGGGCGCGCGAAGATTCCCGAAGCGCGGCTCGAGGCGATCGTCGACATGCCGGCCGAGCTGCTGCGGCGCCGGCCCGACGTGCGCGCCGCCGAGATGCAGCTGGCCGCGCAGTCGGCGCTGATCGGCATCAGCGAGGCCGCGTTGTATCCGTCGATCGCGCTCGCCGGGTCGGTCGGTCTGTCGGCGACCACCTCGGCTCGCCCGGCGCCACGCTGAGCTGGGGCCTCGGCCCGGCGCTGGTCTGGAACGTGTTCGACCACGGCCGGCTGACGAACCAGGTGCTGGTGCAGGACGCGCGCTTCCAGCAGCTGTACGAGCAGTACCAGGACGTGGTGCTGCGCGCCGCGCGCGAGCTCGACGATGCGGCGAGCAGCTTCGCCAACACCCGCGCGCAGGTCGACATCCTGCGCGATGCGGTGCAGGCCGCAAGGCGCTCGCTCGACATCGCGACGATCCAGTATCGCGAAGGGCTTGGTCGACTTCCAGCGCGTGCTCGATTCGCAGCGCGCGCTGTTCAGCGCGCAGGAACGCCTGGTCGCCAGCCAGGGCGGCGTGGTGCAGTACCTGATCGCGGTCTACAAGGCGATGGGCGGCGGCTGGCAGGCCGGCCGCTCGCGGCCGGTGCTCGACGACGCCACGCAAGCCACGATGGGCGAGCGCAGCGACTGGAAGGCGCTGCTGCAGGCCCCGCTGCCGCCGCCTTCGGCGGAGTTCCTGCCTCCCCCACGAGCGACACGCCATGAGCCAGGACCCTGCCGTCCCGCCCGACCAACCCGCACCGAGCCCGGGCCCCGCCGCGGCACCGCCGCCGACGGCGCGCCCGCACCCGCGGGCCGCGGCGCGCGCGCCGGCGCCCTGGTCATCGCTGTGCTGATCGTCGCCAGCCTGGTGCTGTACTTCGTCGGCGACCGGCTGACGCCGAGCACCTCGCAGGCCCGCGTGCAGGCCTTCGTCGTGCCGGTGGCGGCCGAGGTCGCCGGCAAGGTGCTGGCCGTGCACATCCGCAACAACGACGAGGTGCAGCCCGGCCAGCCGCTGTTCGACATCGACCCGCAGCCCTATCGCATCGCGCTGCAGCGCGCGCGCGCCGACCTCGAATCGGTGCGCAGTTCGGTCAAGGGCTCGGTGGCCGGCGTCGAGGCGGCGCGGGCCTCGCTCGCGGTGTCCGAAGCCAGCCGCGACATGGCCGAACGCGACGCCAGCCGGCTGGAGAAGCTGCACGACGAGGATCCTGGCGCGATCTCGGTGCGCCGCCTCGAGATCGCGCAGGCGACGCGCGACGAGGCGCGCAGCAAGGTGCGCCGCGCCCAGGCCGACCTGCGCAAGGCGCAGGAGGCCGCCGGTGAATCGGGCGACGACAACGCGCAGCTGCGCAGCGCGGTGGCGGCGGTCGAGAAGGCCGAACTCGACCTGGCGCGCACGCAGGTCGTCGCGCCGGCGCGCGGCGTGGTCACCGACCTGCGCACCGACGTCGGCCACTTCGCGCAGCCCGGTGCGCCGGTGATGACGCTGATCGCGATGCACGACCTGTGGATCAGCGCCGACCTGACCGAGAACAACATCGGCCACGTCGACCCCGGCGACGCGGTGGCGATCGTGCTCGACGCGATGCCCGGCGAGGTGCTGAAGGGCCGCGTGCGCAGCATCGGCGGCGGCGTCGGCAGCGGCCAGTCGACGCCGCCGGGCACGTTGCCGGTGGTGCAGAACAACCGCGACTGGCTGCGCCAGGCGCAGCGCATTCCGGTGGCGGTGGAGTTCGATGCCGACGTGCTGCCGCGCCTGAAGGCGTGCGCATCGGCGGCCAGGCCGACGTGCTGGTCTACACCGGCGAGCACCCGCTGATGAACCTGCTGGCCGCGCTGTACATGCGTGTAGTCAGCTGGTTCACCTACCTGTACTGAGCAGCGACATGACGCGCGGCGACAAGGCGGCACTGCGGCTGACGATCGGCCTGGGCCTGGCCGTGTTCGTCGCCTACGGCCTGGCGCTGCAGGCGCCCTTTGTCGTCTGCATCATGGCCTTGCTGGTGCTGTGCAAGCCGGGACCGCCGCTGCCGATGGTCAAGGCCGTCGTGATCGCGGGCGTGTTCGCCGCGCTGGTCGCCGCCGGCGTGCTGATGGTGCCGCTGCTCGAGACACTATGCCGCCGCCGGCGTGCTGCTGACGGCGGTGCTGCTGTTCGGGCTGTTCTACTTCGGGCAGCTACGCGCCAATCCGTTGACCACGGTGCTGGTGCTGGCGTTCACGCTGATCCCGGTGGCCGGCGTGCAGGAACAGGCGCTGATCGGTGTGCTCGCCGTGACGCTTGGCGGTCGGCGTGCTCGTCGGCGCCGTGGTCAGCGCCGCGTCGAACGCCATCTTTCCTGATCCGCCTGCGCCGGCCGCCCGGGCAGCGGCGGCCGCCGCGCCGCCCGACCGCGAGAACGCGCGCTGGGTCGCCTGGCGCGGCACGCTGATCGTGATGCCGGTGTTCGTGCTCGCGCTGACCAATCCGTCGTTCTACCTGGCGGCGATCATGAAGACGGTGGCGCTGGGCCAGCAGGCCGGCGAGACCGATGCCCGCCACGCCGGGCGCGAACTGGTCGGCTCGACGCTGATGGGGGCGCTGATCGCGCTGGCGGTCTGGCTCGGCCTGTCGCTGTGGCCCAGCCTGTGGATGCTGATGCTGTGGCTGATGGCCGCCGCGCTGTGGGCCGGATCGGCGCTGTTCGGCGCGCGGCGCACGGGCTTCCGGCCATCGTTCTGGAGCAACGCGCTGATCACGTCGCTGATCCTGCTCGGCCCGGCGATCGAGGACAGCGCCAGCGGCAAGAGCGTGCTCGAAGGCGCCGCGATGCGCGTCAGCCTGTTCGTCGGCGTCGCGCTGTATGCCTGGGCCACCGTCTGGGCGCTCGAGCGCTGGCGCGCCCGACGTCCGCGGACCGCGGCTGTCGATGCCTTGTTGAAGGAGAGCCCATGACCTTCGTGAACTTTCTGATCGGCCTGCCGGCTGATGCTGCTGTGCCTGATCGTGCAGGTGGCGGTGGCCTTCTGGTGCGTGCGCTACTACGTGCACCAATCGCCGCAGGTCGGCAGCGGCCAGGGCTTCCTGGCCGGCATCCGCCCGCTGATCGTCGCCACGCTGGTGATGATGGTCGGCACCCTGGTGCAGATCATGCTGTGGGGCGGCCTGTTCCTGTGGCTCGGCGAGTTCGAGCAGGCCTACGACGCGATCTACCACTCGGCGGTGAACTTCACCTCGCTCGGCTACGGCGACATCGTCATGAGCCGCGAGCGCAGGCTGCTCGGCCCGCTCGAGGCGGTGAACGGCGTGCTGATGCTGGGCATGAGCGCGGCGACGCTGATGGCGATCGTGCAGCACATGATCACGCTGCTGCGCGATGCGCGGGCGGATGCGGGGCCTGGCAGCCGGCCATGAGCGACTGCTCCTCGGCGCCAGCCCTGCTGCGAAAGTCGATGGGCCCGCAGTGTCAGGGCCTGCGCGACCGGCGTCATTTGACCAAACCGGTCTTCCTGGCCATCTCGCTCACCCGCTTGATCTCCTCGCGGATCTCGGTTGCCATCTGCTCGGGTGCGGCGTAGCTCTGCAAAATGCCGAGCGGCAGCAGCCGCGCCGTGATGGCGGGTGCCTTGACCGCTTGTTCGATCGCGCCGACGAGGGCCTTCCTCGCGTCCTCGGGGATCCCCGCAGGCGCGAGAACGCTGAACCAGATGCCGAAGAGTTCTTCTCGATAGCCGAGCTCGCGCATCGTGGGGATGTCGGCAAACTCGGGAAACCGGCTCGAAGCGACGAGGCCCCGGAACGCCCCTGACTTGATGTGAGCGCTCAGTGCACCGAGCGACAGCACGACGCCTTCGATGTGTCCTCCGCGCAATGCGGCGATGGCGGGGGCCGCGCCGGCATAGGGAACCGGCACGAGCTCCGCACCCGTGAGCGCGTTGATCAATTGCACGCCGAAATCACCGACTGAGCCTGCGCCGGGGTGACCCATACGCACCTGGCCCGGATTCTTCTTCGAGTATTCGATCAACTCCGCGAAATTCCTGTACGGCGCGTCGCTGCGCACGACGAGTAGGCTCGGCGTGCGTGAGGCGATGCCGAGTGGCACCAGATCCCGGAGCGCATCGTAGGAGACCGATTGGGGGTCGAGAACGGCGCGAAAGGTGAGCGCGCTGTTCTGGGCAAACACGATCGTGTGGCCGTCTTTCCTGGCCTGGACGACGCTGTTCGTGCCGACCGCGCCTCCGGCGCCCGGGCGATTGATCACAACCACCGACGTGTTCAGCAGCCTCGAGATCTCTTCGCCCAGGGCGCGCGCGGAAATGTCAGCGGCGTCGCCCGGGGCAAGCGGAACCACGACACTAATTGGGCCGGTGGGGAACGGCTGGGCCTGGACTGTGGCCGGCAGGCCGATGAGTGCGAAGGCGAGAGCAATGCGCTGTGCGAACCGTTTCATGGCCCGAATCTCCCTCAGTTACCTGTCGATTTCGCCATCGTAACGGTGCGCGGGCGCATTGACCCGGCATGTCAACGAGGAGATGCGCTGCTGATTGGCTGGTGATGGCGGACTTCCGCCGGTAGCGCTCCCCGATAGCGGACGTCTCGGCATGCGTCTGCTTTCGGGATCGGCAATTGGCTCGACGCGACCCCAAGCGGACCTTCGAGTGGAGACGAAGCAGACGCCCAGATCGCGCGCGCAAGGTCCGCGCGGCTTTCGAACCGTGCAAGAGCCCGTCCATGAGCTCCTTCAGGCCGGTACGGCTGTGCGGGTGCAGCTCCACCCTGTTACGGCATGGCTCGGCATGGACACGAAGCCAGTTGACTCTTTGACCACGCGCCGTGGTAGGGACTGGCCTCCTGTTGACTAATTGGTCTAGACCAGGTAGTCTACACCGCACTTCGACTTCGACTCCTCGCGATGAAAGGCAAACACCATGACGAGTAACGCATTTGGAATCGGCATCTTTCGGTCAGTCTTTGAACTCTTCGGGATCGTTTTGGCGCGGTTCCGTCCCGTGCAGAGAATCTGGGGCGCATGGCTCGTAGCCGTGAACGCGGCGTGCTTGCTCTTCATCCAGCACATAGAGGCGCAAGTCACACTGGGCGCCGTAGGCGTGGCTGTGCTCGCTCAAGCGCTAATCTATCAGCGCAAGCGCTTCATTCGGCTGCTCGGAGTGACACATGTCCTCTGGGTTCCCATGCTGACGTGGATAGTGCTGCGCTTTGACACGCTCCCAAAGGAGGAAACCGCGTTCCATGTTTGGCTCATCACGCTTATCGCCACCAACGTAGTCTCTTTGGCAATCGATGCCTGGGATGCAACGCGCTTCGTCCTTGGCTTCGAGTTTCGTCCCTAGCGTTTGCCTTCCTGGCTCCCATCAGTCCAGCCGAATGGCCGTATCGAAGTGCCAGGTTCGGCGGATTTCGACCACATCGTACTCGCGGGCCAGCGCAGGCGGAAACGCTACGTAGGGCTTCTGGCCCTCCACGATCCGTCGTATCGCGTCATCGACCTCCGCCACGCCGCTGGAGACCTCAAAAGTCACCGACTCCACGGAACCGTCGCTTCGAATGGCGACCGTCACCAGCGGGTCCCTGTGAGGCCGCTTCGCCACCTCGCGGACCGTTTCGACCCCGGTGTTGAATTGGATCTTCTGGGCCCACGCCTCCGCGTACTGGATGAGCTCGACGTTGGGGTGGGCGCGTCCGAACAGCTTGATTCGACGCGCGGTGCTCAACGACCGGGGTAGCAGGTTGGGCTGGCGATCGGCAGTCGAGGCGGCTTCACGCCGGGCGGCTTCTTCATCGAGTTGACGTCCGATGGCCCGAAGCCTCTCTTCCCGTCTCGCCTCCTCTTGTTCGGCCTGGACACGCGCGGCCTCTTGGCGTGCTGTTGCCTGTCGCGCGGCTTCCTGTCGTGCAGCTTCCTGTCGCACGGCTTCCTGGCGTTCGGCCTCGCGCGCGGATTCGATGCGGGCCGCCTCTTGACGAGCGGCTTCTTGCCGCTTCGCCTCCAGCTCGGCAGCTGCCTGTCGCGGGTCAGCTCTCCTGGCGTTCGGCCTCCAGCCGCGCGGATTCGATGCGGGCCGCCTCTTGACGAACCGCTGATTGCCGCTGCGCCTCCAGCTGGGCTGCCTCTTGTCGCACGGCTTCCTGGCGTTCGGCCTCGCGCGCGGCTTCGATGCGGGCCGCCTCTTGACGAGCAGCCTCTTGCCGCGCCGCCTCTTGCGCCGCAGCCTCTTGCTCAACGGCTCGCTCCTGCGCCTTCGTGACGATTCGCTCCTGCGCTGCATCACCGGCATCGCGAGGCGCGGGCACGACGGGCTCCGCGCTGGATGCGCTTGGCGCTGCGGTGACGTCAGACGTTGGCGCCGATGGGGCGGGGGGCACGACCAACTCGGCCTCGTTGGAGGGCTCCACGTCGATGACGGGCGGTTCCGGGATCTGAGTGGGCGCCGCGTCGGCGGGCCCTTCGGCGCGCGGGGGCGCTTTCGCAGTGTCCGCATCGCCCGCGGCGTTTTGCTTTGGCTTGGCTTCTGCCGTAGGCCTGGCAGAGGGAACGATCGCTAGTCCGTGCGGCGCCGGTGACGCGGAAGGAGTCGGAACCGGTCGACTGGCAGCAGGCTGCTCGACTGGTGCTTGCTGCAAGGGCTCTGCGACCGACGGGATCGCCGGCTCCGCGGGTGTGACCTGTGGCGGAACGAGCGCGACGATCAAACCGGGCGCCTCGATCCGTCGATCTCGCCAGGGGAAGCCGAAGCCCGGAAGCCCAAGCCCCTCGCCACCGAAAGTCAGGCTCAACAGCAGCGCATGAATCAGCAGCGAGAGCAGCAGCGCAAACGCTAGTCGCCTGTGTTCAATCAAGCGTGCTCCGTCATCGCTGCGCACGCGCTGCCCACGCTTTGCGCGTCTGGCGGCCGGACTCCTGCGGTGACTAGGATACGCGAGCCGACAAACGAGTGCGAATCGACTACGGGATCACTTCATCGGCGCGCAGCAGGAACGACTGCTTTGCAGCGAATTGAGCGGTCGCGGCGACCGACCGCTCCTGGCCCGACTCCCGCCGGTGGTGCTCCCCGGTAGCGGAAATTTCGCTGTGTGTCTGCTTACGCGATCAGCGACCGGCTAGACGCGACCCACAGCAGCCTATCGGGCTTTCCACAAGCGGACGGTCGCGGCGGCAGCGGTGTGACTGGATGCCGCCGCGCTGGCGTCCGCCCCCGCCGAATCGGTACGGTATATCACTGCGGTGGCGCCGGGGCGATGGGCCCCGCACGCAAGCGGTCCTTGCTTAACCACGTCGCCATGAGTGACGGATTAAGAGAGGTTTGTCGACGCTCTTCAACTCCATTAAGGCAGGTGGTACTGTCTTTGCACTGGAAGTCCGCTGAATCACAGACCTTGGCCCAGTGAACGCTGGGCAGGTCACACTCGTGCGCGAGGCCCCATGGCAATATCGGGCAAGCACTCGTGGATCGAAAACGCGGAAGTCGTTTCGCTTTTTCCTACCCTGGTGTGGAAAATCCAGCTTCGCGCCAAGGTGCACGAACCGATCGACGCGAGCGCACTGGGACTGCTGCACTCGCTGCGGCAGGGACAGCCGGAGCTGAAGTCCGGCGAAGCCTGGCAGTCGGGCCATGCCCTGCATCGGCGCGAAGAGCTGCACGCGCTTTGCAACTGCGTCAGCCGGGCGGCCGCGAGCGTGCTGCGGTTCCTGAAAATTGGCGAACCAGCGATAGAAATCACCGGCTGCTGGGTGAACTTGTATGCGCCGGGCGCCGCGCACCGCGCGCATAGCCACCCCAACAATTTCCTGAGCGCGGTGTACTACGTGCGCACCCGGCCCGGGGCCGACAGCATCAACTTCCACGACCCGCGCAGCCAGGCCAGCGTCATCAGACCACCGGTCACGGCACTCACTGCCGCTAATACCGATCAGGTCGTGGTGCGGGTGAAAGACGGCACGCTGCTCGTCTTCCCCTGCGTATCTGTATCACTCAGTCGATGCCAACACCAGTGGAGACACCCGCGTAAGCTTGAGCTTCAACCTGATGTTTCCCACGTTTGGTGCCGCATTGAGCAAGCCGTTGTGGGGCGATGAATAAGGCAGCGGGCGCACTCGACCCCCTGGACGTGGTCATGCGCTACCACCAGGAGACAAAGCACCATTTTTCACATTCTGCGCGCGCGCCCGCCAGCATGGACTGGGCAAATCAGCCGGATCCTTTTCGACGATTCCAGGGTTCTCCCCTCATCGCCTTACCGGTCCTGAAACCGGACGAGGCTCCGCGCTCGCCTCTTTATGAAGACCTATATCGCCCGGGAGCAATCACGAGCGCTCCGGTCACTCTCCGCACCCTTTCGCGTTTTCTCGAATTTTCGCTGGCGATTTCCGCCTGGAAGCAGACCGGTGAGGTCCGCTGGGCGCTTCGAAGCAATCCGTCGAGCGGCAATCTGCATCCTACCGAAGGCTATCTGCTCATTGACGCAGTGCTGGGCCTTTCGCCATTCCCGGGTCTCTATCACTATGCGGCCAAGGAGCATGCGCTGGAACTGCGAGCAGAGTTGCCGCAGGAAAGCTTCACTTCCCTCCTGAACGGATTCCCGCCCAACGCCTTTCTTCTGGGTTTTACGTCAGTGAACTGGCGAGAGACCTGGAAGTACGGAGAGCGCGCCTTTCGCTACTGTCAACATGACGTGGGCCACGCGATCGCCAGCGCTCGGATTGCGGCCCAGACGCTGGGTTGGCGCATGCTGTTGTTGGACGGCGTGGCCGACGACACGCTGGGTGCGTTGTTGGGGGTCAATCGAATCCAGGATTTCAATCGAGCCGAGCGGGAGCATCCGGATTGCCTGGCTGTTATCTGGCCGGCCGATCAGGCGGTCGCCGGCTCCGCCAGGGAGACTGATTTGTTGCCGCTTTTCCTTGCGGCCGATGCAGTGCGCGACTCGACGCGATATATCTGGAACGGCACGGCCAACCGATTGAGCCGAGACGATCCGGTGCAGTGGGTGTTCCTCAACCAAGTGGAAGTCGCATCGTGGAAGTCGAATACCGAGCACCGAGTCGTCGCTGTGAACCGCAGCGGTCACACCGCAACGGCGCCAGGTATCGACCCGCGTCAGTCAGGCGCCGGGCAGGTGATCCGCCAGCGGCGAAGCGCGGTTGCGTTCGATGGCGAGACCTCGATCCCAGTCGGCAGCTTCTTCACGATGCTGGGCCGCGTCATGCCACGGATCGAGCGCGACCTGTGCTGGCGTCCGATGCCTTGGGACGTACTGCCCTGGGAACCGACCATTCATCTTGTCCTTTTCGTCCATCGGGTGGACGGCCTTGCTCCCGGCATCTACATGCTGGTGCGCGATCCCGCGATGGCGGGCTCGCTCAGGCAATCGATGCGCCAGCAATTCGCCTGGAGCTCACCACCGGGCTGCCCAGAAGACCTACCGCTGTTTCTCCTCGAAGGGGGCGATGCGCGGCGAATGGCGGTCCAGATCAGTTGCGGACAGGCAATCGCCGGGGACAGTGCATTTTCGCTGGGGATGATCGCGGAGTTCGAACCGAGCCTGCGGCGGCATGGACCCTGGTTCTACCGCAGGCTTTTCTGGGAAACCGGCGTAATCGGCCAGGTGCTCTACCTGGAGGCGGAGGCGTTTGGCGTCCGTGCAACGGGAATCGGCTGCTTTTTCGATGACCCAGTCCATCAGGTACTTGGATTCAGCGACGCGACGTATCAGTCGCTCTATCACTTCACCACTGGTGGCCCTGTCGAGGATCTTCGCCTGACCACTTTGCCGCCCTATGGCTTGGATCACTGAGAAGCCAACAGTTCAAGCTCGTTTCCTGCGTTCCGGCCTCTGCGCGCTGAGAGTCGCGCGGTCGCGGGGCGAAAAGCCTGGGACACCCCAATCGGCAGTCAGTCTACCCCTCAAAGTATCGGCTTCGAGTCGCGTGCTGCGGTTGTGGGGGGTGAATCGCAACACGTTAGGCGAAAGGTTGCGAGTGAAACGCGAGCGAACGTCCGCTTCAGGTCGAGAGCACCGTTGACGGTCTGCTTTGCGGCACGCCTCTTAACTTCCGGTTTTGGCCGGTCAGCGATCGTCAGACGAAGCGCTCAAGTCGACCCTAAGCCGACGATCTGCCGCCTTACACACGGTTCGCCGCCTCAATGAGTTTCGAGAGCTCGGCCGCAGAATAGTGCCTGGCGATTTCCGGGCGCAGCCTCTTCGCCGGCATGGACCGGCCGGCCGCCACGTCCCCTGAGAGCAGAGTCACGAACGTCCGGCGCGCCTGACTCTCCGGACGAAACGCTGCACGGCGACCAGGGCGAAGAACATCTCGATCCTGGCTCGCGTCAGCGGTGAAGGGCGCCAGTTCCCGGCGAGGACCGCCACGATAGCCCCGTAAATACCGAACCGCTTCCGGGGCGTGAACCACAGGTCACGGAACGCCGGGTCGTAGAATCCGATAGCGAACCGCCGGAAATGGTGATAGCGCTTCCGGGCGATGCGCTCATACCGAGCGAAGGCTCGCGCCGACAGGTCGCCGGTCCGCAGCCCGGCGTCGATCGCCTCGGCGGCGTCCAGACCTCCCTGCATGGCGAGTAACACTCCGGTCGAGAAGATGGGGTCCAGGAACGCGGCGGCGTCGCCCACCGCCACCCAGCGGTCCCCGACCATCCGGGTGGCGAGATAGGAATAGTCGACGTCGACGCGCGCCGGAGAGACCCGTCGTGCCCGCTCGAGCAGCGACGCGGCGGGCCGCGTGTCCGCGAGATAGTGGGCAAGGCTCTCCTCCGCGGTCGGCTTCGCTTCGCGCCGATGCACCTCCTTCGGGATCACGGCCCCCACACTCATCACGGTGTCCGACAGCGGTATCAGCCACAGCCAACCCATGTCGGAGCGTGTAAACATTCGGATGTCGCCGGCGCGGCGCCCATCGGCGCGCGGGACCCCCTCGTACTGCGCGTGAACGGCGATGTTGCGCAGGATCGGGTCGTATTCGTGGCGGCCGAAGCGATTCACGAGAACGCCGGCCCGCCCCGAGGCGTCGACGACGACCCCCACACGTGCGGTGCGCTCGATGCCGTCCGAGTCCGCGAAGCGAAGCGTGACGGCTTCGGCGTCGAAGGCCGCATCGAGAAGTCGGTGCCCCTCGCGCACCGCGACTCCGCACCGCTCGGAATGGCGCAGGAGAATCTCGTCGAATCGCTCCCGGAGGACCTGAAACGTCTGCGGCGTTGGCGTCTCCACCGCCTCCTCGAAGTCGGCATACTGTTCGGTCACGCTGTCGGGCGGACGGAAGCTCGCGCCCCACTTCCTGACGAACCCGGCGGCGGCGATCGCCTGGTCTACGCCGAGGGCTCGGAAGACCTCGTTGCTCCACGGGAGCTGCGACTCGCCGATGTGGAAGCGGGGGAACCGCTCCCGCTCCAGCAGGAGGACCCTCCTCCCCCGCCGCGCAAGCGCGGTGGCGGCGCTGGAGCCGCCCGGCCCCCCGCCCACGACAGCTACGTCGAAATCCCACCCCTCGCTTGTCATGCCGATGGCATCCATCTGGGACGGAGAGGACACAAGGAATCACCCGAGGCTGTCTGCGCCTCCCGCCGAACGCCGTTCGTCGTCAGGAGCATACCAGCCACGGAACGACACAAGACACACCCCGCATCATGGGCTCAGCCAGCCCGAGTGGCGTCACTTGTTCGTCCGGGCACGCCGGCCCACCGGGCCGGGCGGGCTATCACTCGCGCGAACACCTGCAGGCTAGAAATCGCAGCTCTTGATGACGCGCTCGATCAGCTCAAGCTCGCGGGTAGTTCAATACCTCCAACCGAACATGCTCTGCGCGAACACGATCAGAAGTGGAAGTCTCCCGAGGCGACGCCCGTGACTTGAATCTCTGCTTAGGGTCGATAGCGCAGTCGAACACCCGCTCTCAGCGACTTGATTGTACAGCCGCTCTTGGCCGGACTCGGACGATGGCGACGCGCCCGGGCCGCGTCATTCCGCCTTGATGTTCCCCGTCCGCGCAAGCCGCGTGAAGGTCGCGATGTCGTCGGCGATCATCCGGTCGAACCCCTCGGGCGTCGTCGGCTGCGGGTTGAGTCCAATCGGCGCCCAGCGCTGCCTCGCCTCGGGCTCGGCAAGGATGCGCGTGATCTCGCGGTTGAGCTTCGCGACGATCGGTCGCGGGACGCCCGCGGACGTGAGCAGCCCGAACCAGAGGATCGACTCATAGCCCGGCACGCCGGCCTCGGCAATCGTCGGCACCTCGGGCACCAGCGCATCGCGCTCCGCGGACGACACGCCGAGCGCGAGCAGTCGGCCGTCCCGCGTCAGATTGACGGCATTCGCGATCGGCGACATGAAGAACTGCACCCGGCCGGTCAACGTCTCGGTGAGCGCCTCCGGGATGCCTTTTAGGGGCACGTGCACGGCGTCGACCGCCGCCAGGCTCTTGAAGAGCTCCGCGGCGAAGTGCGTGCCGCTGCCGACTCCGGCGGACGCGAAGTTGAGCTGGCCGGGCCGCGCCCGCGCCATGGCGAGCAGCGCTTCCACGCTCCTCGGGCCGAGCGAGGGCGGGACGACGAGCAGGTACTTCGAGGTCGCGGTCAGCGTGATGCCGGCGAAATCGCGCCGGGTGTCGTACGACAGCTTCGCGTAGATCGCGGGCGCGACCGCGTGTGCGGACGACACCGAGAGCAGCGTGTAGCCGTCCGCGGCCGCGGCGGCGACAAAGCTGGCGGCGATTGTGCCACCGGCGCCGGGGCGGTTCTCGACCAGCACCTCGCGCTTCCAGGCGTCGGCGAGCTTCTGCGCGACATAGCGCGCGGTGATGTCCGGCCCGCCGCCGGGCGTGAACCCGATGATGATCCGGACCGCCCGGCTCGGGTACTCGGCGGCCGCGTCGCCCGGCTGCACCTGCTGTCCGAAGCACGCGCTCGCAGCCGAGGCGAGCAGGATTCCGACGACGACCGATCTCGCCATGACTTTCCTCCATTCGAACCATAGCGCAGTGCGATCGGGGTACCCTACGCCCCCCTCGACGCCACCAGATAGGCGATCGCCGCGACGGTGATCGCGGCCCCGATCAGCACGCGGCGCGTGACACGTTCTTCGCGCAGGACGGCGGCACTGAGGAGCGCGGTCACGAGCGGATACGTGGCCACCACCGGCGCAACCGTCGACACTGGCGCCAGGGTCAGCGCCGTGTACATGAGCAGCACCGCGCCGCCGTTCAGGACCCCGGTGAAGCCGAACCACCCGAGGCCGCGCAGCGTGAGGCGCGGCTTCTCCGCGCGGCCAAACCGGTCGACGCCGACGACCGTTGCCGACGACACCGCATAGGCGATCAGCCCCGCGGCAAAGGGATTCGGCCAGAGCAGCAGCCCCGCCTTCGCCCCGACTTGCGCGAATCCACGCACCATCGCACCCGCGAAAGGCCACAGCAGCGCCCGGCCGGCAAACCCCCGCCGCACGCCGCGCGGGTTCCACGAAAGCAGGGCCACGCCCGCACCCACGCCGATCGCCGCGATCGCCGCCTCCGCCGGAATCTTCTCGCCAAGGACGAGCGCCGCCCCGAGCAACGCGAACAGCGGCGCGGTTCCGGACACCGCGCCGGTGACGGTCGGACCTAACTCCTCGTTCGACCGGAAGGTGAAGAGCGTCACCAGCGCGGGAAAGAACACCCCGATCGCGGCGAAGATCAGCGCAGCGCGCACGCTGAAGCCGGAGAAGTCGATCGCGAACGGCGCCGCTGCGGCGAACAACACGGCCGCGATCGGGATGCTGATCGCGGCGCCCGCGCGGGCGTCGAGCGTCCGCAGGCCCACCCGGGCGGTCACGAGCCCGATGCCGAAGCACAGGGCGCTCAGGACCGCGAGTGTGATTGCCACGGTCGTTGCCTGGATTCGGCGAACGCCCTCGCTCGCCGCGCGCGCACCATGGCCGTTACGCTGCGATCGCCGGCCGCACCAGCACGCACCGCGCCGCGTGCTGCGCGCCGAGCGCGACGTTGTCGGGCACGGCCGCGGCGCACTCGGGCCGCGCGTGCTTGCAGCGTGGCCCGAAGCTGCACCCCGGCGGAAGCTGGGACAGGTCCGGCGGCGCGCCGGGGATGGCGTCGATCCGCTGCCCGCGCATCGAGCCGTGGATGGTCGAGGCGAGCAGACCCTGCGTGTACGGGTGCTGCGGCCACTTGATGACCTCCGCGACCGGACCGGTCTCCACGATGCGGCCAGCGTACATCACCGCGACGCGATCGGCGATCTCGGACACCACGCCGACGTCGTGCGTGACGAACACGACCGACATGCCCGACTCGCGCTGCAGCTCGCGCAGCAGCAGCAGGATCTGGATCTGCACCGTCGCGTCGAGGGCGGTGGTCGGCTCGTCGGCGAGCAGGAGCTGCGGCTCGCACGCGAGCGCGAGCGCGATCATCGCGCGCTGGCGCATCCCGCCGGACATCTCGTGCGGATAGGCGTCGAACCGGCGCTCCGGCGACGGGATGCGCACGTGCTCGAGCATCCGGAGCGCGCGCTGCTTCGCCCCGGCCCGGTCGACCTCCTGGTGGCGGAGCACGCTCTCGGCGATCTGCTGGCCGATCGTGTAGACCGGGTCGAACGCGAGCATCGGCTCCTGGAAGATCATCGAGACGACGCCGCCGCGGTACTGCGCGAGCTCGGCCTCCGAGAGCGCGAGCACGTCGCGGCCGGCGACCCGCATCGATCCGGCGATCCGCGAGCGCCGCGCCGGCAGGATGCGCAGCAGCGCACGCAGCGTGACGCTCTTGCCGCTGCCGGACTCGCCGAGCACGCCGAGCACCTCGCCCTTGACGATGTCGAGGTCGACGCCGTTCACCGCGTTCACCGGGCGCGCGCCGCCGGTGAACGTGACGGTGAGATTGCGGACGGTGACGAGCGGCCCGCTCAAACCTTGGGTTCCCTCCTGAGCGCTCAAAGGCGCGGCTCTCTCTTGTGCCAGTCGGTCGCCTGCTGGAACGCGTGCCCGAGCCGCAGGATCGCGTCCTCCGCAAACGGCCGGCCGACGAGCTGCATGCCCACCGGCAGCCCGCTCGCGAGGAAGCCGCACGGCAGCGCGAGCGAGGGCAGGCCGAGGTAGTTGAACGGCCGCATGAACTTCGTCATAAGCGCGAGCGTCCGGTCCATGGTCGGCGCGCCGCCCACGTCGGTCTCGGCGATCGTCGGCGTCGGGATCGGCAGGCACGGCGCGTGCAGCACGTCGACCTTGGCGAACACCGACTTCGAGAACTCCGCGAGCGCGTGGCCGCGCAGGCGCAGCGCGTCGATGTAGCGCGTGGCCGGCAGCGCTAGGCCGCGCTCGAGCCGCGCGCGCACCTGCGGCGAGTACTCCTGCGGCCGCGTGCGCAGCCAGTTGCCGTGGTAGGCCGCGGCCTCCGCGGCGATGATGTGCGTCCCCGCGACGTCGATCGCCGCCATCTCGGCGGGCAGCGTGACCGGGACGATTTCGCAGCCGAGCGACTCGAGCGCCTTCAGGCCCTCGGTCAGCGCCGCACCGACGCCCGGGTCCATGTCGTCGGTGAAGTAGCTCATCGGGATGCCGACCCGCATCCCCTTCGCAGGCAGCGCGAGCCGCGCGGCGTAGTCCGGTATCGGCTCGGTCGCCGCGGTCGGGTCGGCGGGATCGGCGCCGGCGAGCACGCCGAGCAGCAGCGCGCAGTCCTGCGCGCTGCGCGCGAGCGGACCGACCGTGTCCATCGAGAACGAGAGCGGCATCGCGCCCGCCCGGCTCACCCGGCCGTAGGTGACCTTCAGTCCGGTGATGCCGCAGATTGCGGCCGGCAGTCGGATCGAGCCGCCGGTGTCCGAGCCGAGCGCCGCGAAGCCCGCGCGCGCCGCGACCGACGACCCCGAACCGCTCGACGATCCGCCGGTGACGTGCGCGGTGTTCCACGGATTGCGGCAGTGCCCATCGTGGTAGTTGTGCCCGGTCGGGCCGTAGGCGAACTCGGCCATGTGCAGCACGCCGAACTGGATCGCGCCGGCCGCGTCGAGCCGCTTGAGCGCGGTCGCCGTGGCCTTCTCCGGCTCCTTGCCCTTGACGCGCGAGCCGCACGATGACGGGACACCGGCGCGGAAGTACATGTCCTTGTGCGCGAGCGGCACGCCGTGCAGCGGCCCGCGCAGATGCCCGCGCGCGAGATCGGCGTCGGCGAGCTTCGCGGCGGCGCGCGCGAGCTCCTCGTCGATGCGCAGGAAGCAATTGAGCTTCGGCTGCACCGCTTTCGCGCGCGCGAGCACCGCGTCGAGGACCTCGGTCGCGGACACCTCGCGCGCCCGGATGCGCGCGGCGACCTCGGTCAGGGTGAGGCTGGTGATGCTCGCGGCCATTACGGCCGCTCCTTCGCCAGTACCGCGAGGAAGGTTCCCGGCTCCACCTCGAACGGGAGCGCCGCGTAGGCCGGCGCGGCCGCCGCGAGCTGCGCGCTCAGCGCGGCCGAGATCGCCTTCGGCGCCTCGGGCGCGACGACGGCGCCCTGGATCGCCAGGACTTCGGTGACGTAGGCTTCGCTTACTTTGACTGTCATGGCTTCACCTCGAGAAAAGCGGGGTTTGTCAGGCCGCGCGGGCGGCGGAGACTATACCCTGCGCTTTTCGCGTACCAACGGCTCGCATCGACGCCCCGCCGCAGCTCGGTGCCCTGCGGCGCCACGCTAGACTCCGCCCATCGTCGCCCCGGAGGAAGCGCCATGAACCCCCGCTGGAAGCACCGCCCCGAAGGCTCCACCTGGGGCGACTTCGGCCCCGACGACCAGATCGGGCGGCTCAACCTGCTCACGCCGGAGAAGGTGAAGCAGGCCGCCGCGGAAGTGCGCGAGGGGCTCGCGTTCTGCCTGTCGCTCCCGCTCGACTACCCCGGCGGCAACAAGCTCAACCCGCGCCGCCATCCGCCGCGGCTCGACGCGACGTACCGCGACGGGAAGCCGTTCATGAACTTCCCCCTGCGCAAGCTGGATGCGCAGGCGACCGACGTGATCAGCGACGACCAGGTGACGCTGTGCCTGCAGTACTCCACGCAGTGGGATTCGCTTGCGCACGTCGGGAGCTGGTTCGACGCCGACGGCGACGGGGTCCCGGAGCGGGTCTACTACAACGGCTACCGCGCCGACGAGCACGTCGTGGGCGCGGTTCGCTACCTCGGCGAAGTGATCGAGGACCCGTGCGGCCCGCACGTCGGCGCGAAGAATCTCGGCGTCGAGCACCTCGCGCTGAAGTGCATCCAGGGCCGCGGCGTGATGGTCGACCTGCACGCGCACTGCGGCGATGCGCGCGTCGCGGTCGGCTACGACGACCTGATGCGCGTGCTCGAAGCGGACCGGGTTGACGTCGAGCGCGGCGACCTGCTCGTCCTCCACACCGGGTTCAGCGCGGTGATCATGCGCATGAACCGCGATCCGGACCTCGCGGTGCTCGAGAACTCGTGCGCGTGCCTGGACGGCCGCGACGACAGGCTACTGCAGTGGATCACCGACAGCGGCATCGCGGCGCTGGTCGCGGACAACTACGCGGTCGAGTTGTACCCGGCCAAGCCGAAAGACGGCGCGCGCGCCAACCTGCCGCTGCATGAGCACTGCCTGTTCAAGCTCGGCGTGCCGCTCGGCGAGCTGTGGTGGCTGCGGGACCTCGCGACGTGGCTGCGGGCGAACCGGCGCAGCCGCTTTCTGCTCACCGCGCCGCCGCTGCGGCTACCCGGGGCGGTGGGCTCGCCGGCGACGCCGGTGGCGACCGTCTAGACTCGACGGCTGTTCAATAAGGAAGGATGTCGCGGGACTCAGCACGCCGAATCATGGCGGCGTGTCTCGTCAGAATCTGAGCCGCGCACGCATGCGAATGATCGGACATCGAGCTGCACGGGTACTGAAGCACCCCGGCGCCTTTGCCATCCAGACGCTGAAGAGTTTTCGCGCCAATCAGGGACTGCTCCTGGCGGGAGCCGTTGCCTACTACGCGCTGCTCTCGATCGTGCCGCTGATGATCCTCACGGTCATCGCGCTCTCGCATTTCATCGATCAGGGAGAGTTGCTTCGGACCCTCGGCCACTACCTTGAATGGCTGGTTCCCGGGCAGTCCGGGGTGATCATTGAGGAGCTGGCCAGTTTTCTCGATCATCGCGATGTCATGAGCTGGGTGCTGCTTGTGACGATGCTGTTCTTCAGCTCGCTCGCATTCACGGTCCTCGAGAATGCGATGTCGGTGATCTTTCATCATCGCGTCGCCATTCGCCGGCGCCGCTTTCTCGTCTCGGCGGTAATTCCCTACTGCTACATTCTCTCGCTCGGGCTTGGACTGTTGCTGGTCACCCTTGTCGCCGGCAGCCTGCAGGCGATGGGTCAGGAACAGGTCGAGTTTCTCGGACGCGAATGGTCGCTGAGCGGCGTATCGGGCATGTTGCTATATCTCCTCGGCGTGGCCGGGGAGATCTTCGTGCTCACCTCCGTTTACCTCGTCATGCCGGTTGGACGACCGACGCTGTTGCACGCACTCATCGGCGCCATCACGGCGGTGATCTTGTGGGAGCTGACGCGTCATGCGCTGGTGTGGTATTTCGCGACCCTGTCTCAGATTGGCACAGTCTATGGATCGCTGACGGCCGCCATCATAGTGCTGCTGAGCCTAGAGCTTGCAGCGACGTTGCTGCTGCTGGGCGCCCAGGTGATTGCCGAATACGAGCGAGTCGGCAAAGGAGACGTCCAAGCGTCGCCGAAACCGCTGCGCCTCGATGGGGGCTGATCTGGCTGCCGCGCAAGAGTTGAATACGGCAATCGCGCCATCGCAGCGGCCGCCCGACGCGGTAGGCTCGCCGGCGACGCCCATGGCGACCGTGTGACGCGAGGAACGGCCGGGCTCGGGAGACCCCCTCTCGTTTCAGCACGCCGGGAAGGGCGGGTTCTTCGCGTGTATATTCTTTGCTGGAAGTAGTCTCCGACGACCTAGCGGACCCCCGTGTAACTCCCGGACCGCCCTCGCCCCCTGGTTCCCCGTAGGCCCGTGGTGCAGGGCGCCCGCTCCGGGTGACCGATGAGTAACTCGCTCTACGAACCCCCTCGCACTGACGGCGCGAGCGTAACGATCCCCACGATTCGGGTGGCGTTCGCGCTGTCGCTGCTCATCCACGCGGCCGTGCTGTGGGTGTTGGTGCCGCGCTTGGCCGACCAGTTCTCCGCGCGTGCGGAGCGCGGGAAGGCAAGCGGGGCGCTGGCAGTGCGCCTCGCGCCGCCGCCGACTCCGGCGACGAGCGCCCCACCCGCCCCTTCCGCGTCGCCCGCGCCTCCGCCGCCACCGCCATCCGCGAAGCGACCACCGCCACGCCCGTCGGCACCGCGCCCGCCGCCCCCGCCACCGGTCATCGCGAAAAACGCGCCGGCGCCCGCTGCCTTACCTCCGCCGGTCCCTCCCTCCGCCCCTGCGCCGACACCCGCGCCGGTCGAGGGCGACTTCTCGGCGTACCTCGAGGCGCGACGCCGCGCGCGCGGTGCCTCGGCCGAAGACAGCGCCGCGAGCGCGCCGCCGGTCGAAGACGAACGAGCGCGCCACAACCGCATTGTCGCCGAGAACCTCGGCTTGAACCGCACGCCGACCTACGGCCCCGAGCGCAAAGGCGGCGGCATCTTCCAGCTCGAACGGGTGGGCTACACCAGCGCGGAGTTCACCTTTTTCGGCTGGAACAAGGACATTCAACGCAGGGCGAAGCAGCTGATCGAGGTCGAGAAAGGCGCCAACAGCGACATCCGGATCGCGGTGGTGCGCAGGATGATCGCGATCATCCGCGACCACGAGTCCGGCGACTTCGTATGGGTGTCACAACGCCTGGGGCGCGATGTAACGCTCTCCGCTCGCCTAAGCGACAACGCGGGGCTCGAGGAATTCATGATGAAGGAGTTTTTTTCCGAAGCGCGCTGAGGGTGGCCCGCGAGAACGCCGGCAACGAGCCTGAGTATCGACTGAAAGGATCGGCGACCCGCACGGCGCGCGTCGCGCGCTGCCCGCGCCGCCCGGCCTCTACTTCGCTGCCGCGGCGGCGGAACCGCGCAACACGACGATCGCAAGGCGGCCATCAGTGCGCCATGGATCACCGCCGCCGTTGCGTCCTTCGAGCCGGGAATGGAACCCGTCCTCCCATTCGATCGCCTGCACCAGGCCGGCCTTCTGCAGTTCGTTCGCGATGCGGTCGCGTTCGGCATCGACGTCGGGACCGATGTGATGGGTAACCTGCCCGGTGGTGTAGCTCAGGCCCACCCGCTCGTCGAACGTCGCGGAGCCGAACCACACCGCCCGGCCCTCGGGCCGTTTGTCCCAGCGCCAGAAACGCACGTGGTGCCGCTGGCGCGGGCTGTCTCCGACGGGCTGCTCGAAGGCGAGGTCCTGCTTGCGGCCGAACAGATAGAGGTTGCTCACCGGTGCATCGTCGTCGGGCCGGCGCAGCACCGAGTCCACGGCGATGCGCACGCTGGTGGCGAAGGTGATCGGGTCCGCCGGGAACCAGCCGACCTTGGTCATCGCCCGCACGACTTCGGCATCGCTGCCTACCAGCGCGATGTTGATCGGATCGCCCGGATGGCCGTCCGAGGTTTGGGTGACCCGGTCAACTTCCGCGAAATCCTTGTGATGCGAGAAGTAGAGCTCCGACAGTCGCGGCACAATCAGGTAGGCCGTAACTGCCCACGCGAGCAGGAACCACATCAGTATCCGGATGCGTCGCGCGCGCCGCGGCGTGCTCGTTGCGGGCGCTCGCGTCGCGCTTTCCTGGCTGGCGTCGTTGGGGTCGGTCATGGTGCCGCGGAAGGATAGCCGATGTAACGACGCACCCCGCGCAGTTGGAACCTGGGTCGCGCGGTACGAATGCCGATTGCGCGCGGCAACCACCCGGCAGCCGCCCCCAGGAAAAAACAAAGCCGCGCTGCCCGCGATGACGGCGAACAGCGCGGCGTGGAGAGGACTCCCGCGAGGCGCTTACTGGCCGTGCGCCGCCCGGGCCTTCTCGATCTGCGCTTTGACGGCCTCGAGGTTGAAGCTCGCCCCGGGCTGCATCGGCGGGAACTCGATCGCGGTCTGCGCGATCTTCGCCACCTCTTTCTGCACGAACTGGAAGCGCCAGAACTCGTACACGAACCAGTTGTAGTACGCCAACGACCCGTTCGCACCGTTCGGCATGCCCGTGCGCTCGTACGGGTCGGAGCGGAGGTTCGTCAGGATCGGCCAGTCGACCTTGATCGTGCCGCCCAGCCAGCCTTGCGGCTGATCGGTGAACCGGTACTTGAAGTCGTCGATCCGGACCGCCGACAGCGTGCCCTCGGTGAAGTAGAAGATCTCGTGGCGCGCCGAGGGGCCCTTGCCCGTGATCAGGTCCATCTGGTTGTAGCCGTCCAGGTGCACCTTGTACGTGGTGTCGCCCAGCTTCTTGCCCTTCTTCAGGTCCGCCGCGATGTTGGCGTCACCGGCCGCCGCAACGAAGGTCGGAAACCAGTCGAGGCCCGACACGATGCCGTTCTCGACCTTGCCCGCCGGCACCTTGCCCGGCCAGCGCAGGATCATCGGCACGCGGAAGCCGCCCTCGAGGGCCGTCCCCTTGCCTCCGGCGAACGGCGTCTGGCCGCCGTCCGGCCAGGTGAAGTTCTCGGCGCCGTTGTCGGTCGTGAAGCCGAGGATGGTGTCGCCTTCGATGCCGGCGTCCTTCACGTACTTCATCACGGCGCCGACGATGTCGTCGATCTGCGCCATGCCGGCTTCCTGGATGGTCCAGTTGTTGTCCGAGTTGCGCATCCCCTGGTACTTCGGCGACAGGTGCGTGACGACGTGCATCCGCGTCGGGTTCAGCCACAGGAAGAACGGCTTGCCGTCCTTGCGCGCCTTGTCGACGAACTTCAGCGCTTTTTCGAGGATCTCATCGTCGACGGTCTCCATCCGCTTGGGACAGAGCTCGCCCGCGTCCTCGATCTTCTGCTTGCCGATCTTGCCCCAGCGCGGCTGCACGGTCGCGTCATCCGCGGTCGTCGCCCACGAATGGACCATGTTGCGCGGACCCACCGTCGCGCGCAGCTTCTGCGGGTAATTCGGGTGGCACGGGTCCTCCATCGCGTCCAGGTGATAGAGGTAGCCGTAGAACTCGTCGAAGCCGTGCAGCGTGGGCAGGAACTGGTTCAGATCGCCCAGGTGATTCTTGCCGAACTGGCCGGTGGCGTAGCCCATCGCCTTCAGCGCCGTCGCGATCGTCGGCGCCTTCGCCGGCATCCCGATCGGCGACCCGGCTTGCCCCACGGTCGTCAGCCCGGTACGGATGGGCAGCTCGCCGGTGATGAAGTTGGCGCGTCCCGCGGTGCAGCTCGCTTCCGCGTAGTAGTCGGTGAAGCGCATGCCCTCGGCCGCGAGCCGGTCGAGGTTCGGCGTCCTCATCGACATGATGCCCTGGTTGTAGGCGCCGATATTGGCCCAGCCGATGTCGTCGCCCATGATCATGATGATGTTGGGCTTCTTGGCCGGCGCCTGGGCGAGCGCGGGCACTGCCGCAAACAGGGCGAAGGCGATCGCAGCCATGGCTGCCGAGAGATGTCTCAAAAGATTCATGTGGAGTCTCCTAGCATTCGGGATTTCTTATTGAGGAGTCGAGGGAAGGGAAAAAAGCAGCAACACGATTCGCGCGGTCCTGCTCAGCGCGGGCGGAGAGTACCCGAATTAGCGACCACCCGTGCCTTCGCCCGCCGATCGCGGTGCGTCCCGACGGCACTTGTGGAATTACCGGTATCCTGTTCGCCGAATCGAGGACCGTCGGCGCAGGGTCCGTGCCGGCACGTTGCCCACTTCACCAGGAGTTCCCGTCATGACTCACAGCACCGCGCGCCGACTGCGCGCGCTCTCCCTCGCGCTCGTTGCGCTGGCCTGCGCGGCGAGCTGCGCGCCGAACCGGCTCCTGCATCAGCACGCGAACCCCGAGTACGTCGGCAAGCCCTTCAAGCGCGTGCTCGTGGTCGCGGTCACGCACGAGAACGTGCTGGGGCGCGTGTTCGAGGATCGCATGGTCGCGCTGCTCGGCCAGCGCGGCATCCAGGGCGTGCCGGCTTACGCCTCGCTTGGCACCTCAGGCGCGGCCGACGAAGCCACGCTGCGGAAAGTGATCGCCGAGACGCGCGTCGACGGGATGCTCATCGCGCGCACCACCAGCGTCGACGTGTCGACCGTCACTTCGCCCGGCTACACGGTCACCGTGGGCTACGGGTGGGGCGGCTTCTACGGCTACTACGCCGGCGTGTGGCAGACGAGCTACGTCCCGCCGCAGACGACGGTCAGCGGCCCGACGCGCACCGTCTCCGAGACGCGGCTCTTCGACGCGCGGACCGGCGCGCTCGCCTGGAGCGGGATGATCGGCACGACCGACCGCGACGGCGAATCCGACGACGCGGCCTCCGTGCAGCAGTACGTCGGAATCGTGTTCGACGCGATGGCGCGGGACGGGATCATCTGAGCGCCGGTCCCGAGCGCCTCGGACCCGCCAGGCGCGGATGCTCGAGCGGCCCCGATCGGGGGCCGCTCGAGCGAAGACATCCGGTGACCGGCGCGTCGCCGGCGCGGATTACAGCTCCTTGACCTGCACCTTCCGCCACTTGATGGCGCCGCCGGGGGCGTCCTTGGGCCCGTTGCCGAACTGCAATGCGAACGGTCCCTGGGGAAACTTGCCGTTCTGGACATTGACGGTCTGGACGCCGTTCAGCACGACGGTGAGCTGTGCGCCCCTGGCCGTGATCTCATAAGTGTTCCACTTGCCGCCCGCCTTGGGCATGGGCGATACCGCGGCGATATCGACGATCGCCCCGGTGCCGTAGGCCGGCTCGGGGCGCTGGTCGTAGATGTTCACCTCGTAGGAATTCGCGGCGGTGACCTTGGCGGGATCGGAAAGGCGAATGAAGATTCCGCTGTTCGTGGTGTGATCCGCCCAGAACTCGGCCTTGATCTGGAAGTCCTTGTACGAGCTCTTCGAGACGAGATAGCCGCCCTTGCCCCGGTCCGCCACGATGGCGCCGTCCTCCGCTCTCCAGTTGGCGTCGCCGATGCGGTTCCAGTTGTCGAGGCCCCTGGTGCCGTCGATAAGGGTGGTCCACCCGGCATCGGAACCGGACATCTGTGCGCAGCCCAGAAGGGTCGACGCGACAACCAGCAATCCCACGGTGAAGACAGACAGGCGTTTCATGGTGGCCTCCCCCTGCGTTGAAACGACATGAAAGGAAAAAAGGTCGCTCCCGCTCCTTGGCCCCCGCCGATCGCAGGGCTTCCCGGGCCAGCACGACCCTTGCTGCGCTCGGGCTCGAGTCAATTCTGCTCCCGCACTTCCGAGCTAGGCAATGCTTCGTTCGTACGTCCCGTCAGCGGGGCGTCGCCTCGAGCTGCTCGCGCAGCAAGACCGCCATTCGCGCACTCGGCGTGCCGGGCGGGAAGAGGCTGACGAAACGCCCCTCGCGGTCGAGCAGGAACGTGTACGCCGTATGGTCGATGACGTAGGTCTTCGTGCCGGGCAGGGGCACCTTCTCGAAGAACACCTTGTAGTCGGTGGCGACGCGCCGGATCTCGCCTTCCGTGCCGGTGAGCGCGACGAAGCGCGGATGGAACGCCGCCGCGTATTCGCGCAGCACGACGGGCGTGTCGCGTTCCGGGTCGAGCGTGACGAACACCGGCTGCACCTGATCGCCGGCGGCGCCCAGGTCGCGCAGCGTCTGGCCGATGGTCGCCAGGTCGGTCGGGCAGACGTCGGGGCAGGTGGCGTAGCCGAAATAGAGCAGCACCAGCTTGCCGCGGAAATCGGCGAGGGCGACGCGCCGCCCCTCCGGGTCGGAGAGAACGAACGCGCCGCCCACCGGCGACTTGCCCGACATCAGCTCGTTCATGAGGCGCGCGGCGTCGGCGCGCCGGTCGGCGGGCGGCGGGTCGCGCGTGGCGAACCATGCCGCCGACGCGGCGACGGCGATGACGGCGGCCGCGATCAGGGCGGGCGCGCGAACGCGCGGCCGCGCGCCCGGCGCCTTCATCTATGCCCCGAACACGTACTCGGTGCCGGTGGACGAGACGATCAGCCGGTCCGCGAGGTCGGTGCGCAGCAGTGCGACGATCGTCGGGCCGGAGCAGTGCATCGGAATGATCACGTCAGGGTCGAGCGCCTTGAGCTCGGCGATGGTCTTGCGCACGTAGTCGTCGGGCGCCGGGAACAGGTGAAAGCCGCCGAGCGCCGCGTGCACCTTCTTCACGCCCGAGACCTCCATGGCCTGGCGCACCGAGTTCACGATGCCGGCGTGGCCGCAGGAGGAAATGACCACCAGGCCCCGGTCCTTCACGTTGAAGCAGGTGGCGTGCTCGTGGATGTGCTCGTCGGGAACCGGCTTGCCCTGCGCCTTGGCGTTCGCCGCCGGAATGTCGCAGCCGACTCCATCGCGCTTGAAGTACTCGACCATCGTGTTCGGCAGCACGGTCTCGAAGCTCGTGCGCTGGATCGTGCCGGTCGTGAACCCGTGGCCGAGGATCACCGTCGGCTGCTCGCAGCTCACGACCCGGATGCGGTACTTCTCGAGGTCGCGGCGATCCAGCACGCCCCAGTCGGCGAAGTGCCCGGGTGAGCCCGTCCCCGTCTTGCGCAGGCAGAAGAGATCCTCGCCGCCGATGTACATCGGCAGGTCGGCGGGGAGCGAGGCGCGGTACTTCTGCAGGTACCCGATCAGCCCGCCGAAATGGTCGTAGTGGCCGTGGCTGGCGATGAGCGCCTGCATCTTCGTGCCGTCGACGCCCATGACTTCCATGTTGTTGAGGAGCGCGTTCGGGGTGTAGCCGAAGTCGAGCAGCAGGTTGCGCGTCTCGCCGCCGCTCTTCGTTTCGATCGCCAGGGACAGGCCCCATTCGTTGTGGAGCGTCTTGCGGACGTCGGTCGGCGACACGAGCCCGGTGCGGCGGGTCTTCACCCACTTCGAGGTGCCCACGCGCGGCGTGTCGTAGCTCGAGTCGGTGAGCACGCGGATGGTGAGGGTGTCCACGGTCGGCACGCTCGCGAGCCGATTCGATTGCGCGGACGCGCGCGGGACAAGGCCGAGCTGCACGAGCGCGGCGGCTGTGGCCGAGCCCAGTACGATCTGCCGGCGACGCGGGTCAAATGCCATGGTGGCTCCCCTTTGAAGTTGTACGAAAAGATGCGGCATTCTTCTCCACCGGACGGACAGGCGCAAGCGGCCTAGAACCGCTCTCCTCGGTCCACAGCGGGCGCGCCAGGACGTTGCGGCGCAATTTCCTGGCCCGCTTGGACGTCAGCGCGAGAACGCGGGCTTACGCTTCTCGACGAACGCGCGCAGCCCTTCCTGCCCGTCGGCGTGCGCGCCGCACGCGGCGAGCGCCTCGCGCTCGCGCTCGAGCTGCGCCTCGAGCGGCGTGTCGAACGCGTCGCCGAGCAGCCGCTTCGACAGTCCGTACGAGTGCAGCGAACCGGCGGCGATGCGCTCCGCGAGCGCTACCGCCTCGTCGACCGCGGCGCCATCGCCGACGACCTTCGTGGCGAGCCCCCACTCGAGCGCCTGCCGGGCCGGAATCGGCGGATCCAACGCCACGATCTCCAGTGCGCGGGCGGCGCCGACGAGACGCGGCAGGGCGAAGGTGCCGCCGCCGTCGATCGACAGTCCGCTCGCCGTGTACGCCTGCCGCAGCACCGCCGACTCCGCCATCACCCGGAAGTCGCACGCGAGCGCGAGCGAGAATCCGCCGCCGGCCGCGACGCCGTTGAGCGCGGCGACGACCGGCTTCGCCATGCGCCGGATCTCCAGCACCGCCAGATGGAAGCGTGCTGCGAGCGCGTGAAAAGCGCCGGCCGCCCCTTGCGGATGCGCGGTCACCCAGCGCAGGTCGCCGCCCGAGCAGAAGGCTTTCCCCGCGCCGGTGATGACGACGCCGCGCACGCGCTGGTCGCCCGAGAGGGCGGTCAGGTGCTCCACCAGCGCGTCGACCATTTCCGAGTCGAGAGCGTTATAGGCCGCCGGTCGGTTTAGCACGAGCTTCGTGATCGCACCGGCTTTCTCCACCTTGACCGCTTCGCTCATCCGTCTCTCCTCGCAAGGGAAGCCTGCGCGAGTTCGCGCAGCTTCGACTTCTGGATCTTGGTCGCATTGGCACCGGGCGTCACCGGGAACGCGTCGATCCGCTCCACGCGCACCGGCACTTTGAACTTCGCGAGGCGCTGCGCGCAATGGTCGATCAGCGCAGCCGCGTCGAAGCGCGCACCCGGCTTCACGATGACGAACGCGAACGCCTTCGTGCCCGCGGGCGTGTCGACGCCGACGACCTGCGCGGCGGCCACCGCGGCCTGCTCCTGCAGCACGTCCTCGATCTCCGCCGGGCTCACGAGGAACCCGCCGAGCCGCAGCGCGTCGCCCAGGCGCGCGAGGAACACGAACGCGTCGTCCGCGGTCGAGTACCCGAGGTCGCCGGTGCGCAGGAACCCGTCGTCGGTGAAGGCGGCGCGCGTCGCCGCCTCGTCGCCGAAGTAGCCGACCATGCAGCTCGGCACCTTCAGCTCGAGCTCGCCCGCGACGCCGTGCGGCTGGATCGTGCCCGACTCCGGATCGCGCGCGCGCACGCGCCCCGCCGGCGCGACGCAGCGCCCGCCGGCGAGCACGCGCTCGGCGAACGGCGCCGCCTCGCTCTGGCGCGCCATGAGGGCGTGCACCTCGCTCATGCCGTAGAGGCCGACGACGGTGAGCCCGCGCGCCTCGGCGCGCTGCGGAAGGTCCGCATGCGCCGGCGAGAACGACGCGTAGCCGAAGTACTTCGCGCCCGGGAATGCCGGCGTGCCCGGCACCGCCTCGAGCATGCGGCCGATCATCTCGTCGCTCGCATGCGTGTGGGTCACGCGATGCCGCAGCACCGCCTGCGCGGATTCCGCTGCATCGAACGTCGGGTACATGACGATCGGCGCGCCGGCCGCGAGCGCGCCCATCGCGTTGGTGAAGCCGAACACGCCGCAGAGCGGTGCCGTGACCAGCACGCGCGTGTCCGGCGCTGCGTAGCCGAAGCCGCGCGCGACGTCGTGCGCGTGACGCAGGACGGTGCGCTGATCGTGCAGCACGAATTTCGGCGCCTTCGTGGTGCCCGAGGTCGTGAAGATGACGCAGCCCGACTCGGGCCGGCCCGCTTCCTCCCGCATCGGCTCGCGCTCGACGAGCGCGCGATACGGGACGACCCGCCGCTCGTGGACGCGGTCGGGCACGGGCTCGTCACCTTCCGCATACGCGACGACGTGCGTCAGCGTCCCGAGCGCACCGGGATCGCACTCGGCGAGAATCCCGGCGAAGTCGATGTTCCGGAATCCCGGCCAGAACACGATCGCCTTGCACCCTGCCCGCCCGACGATGTCCTGCACCTCGTGGCTGCGGAAGCGCGTGTTGACCGACACCGCGATCGCGCCGAGCCGGCCGCACGCGAAGAACGTCGCGAGCCAGGCGGGGAGATTGGGCAGCCACAGCGCGACGCGATCACCGGCGCCGACGCCGATCGAACGCAACCCCGCGGCGAGCCGCGCCGCTTCGTCGGCGAGCGCGGCATGCGTGACGGGGCGATCGCGATTGAGGAGCGCCGGCCCCTGCGCGTGTCGCGACGCGAGCGCGTCGAGGAACGCGGCGAGCGAGGTCATCGCCGGTCAGGCGTGCGCCGGCTGGGCCCGGAGGGCGACCGGCGCGTACGCCGTGCGCGACGGCACGTCGGGCGCGACATGCATCACGCCCGCCGCGAGCTCCATGATCACGGAGGCTACCGACTCGATGCGCGCCTCCTCGGGAAGCGCCGGATCCGGCTCGCGGCTGATCGCGCGATAGCCGTCGGCCTGGTCGCGCAGCATGCGCTGCAGTTCGGGGACGCCGAGCTTTGCGGGCATCGCGCCGACCAGCGCGTGCGCGCGCTCGAGGCGCGGGATCGAGCTGAGGCTGGGCGCGAGCGTCGCCTCGCGCGACTGCGCGGCCGGCGCGAGGAAGTGATTCGTGTGGCAGAGCGTCCCGCCTTCCGCCGGCACGGCGTACAGGCCGGACGGCGCCAGCTCGAGCGCCGCGGCGTTGCCGCCTGCGTCCGCGCAGAGAATGTTGGACGAGCCGCCGAACCTGAGCTTCGACGCGAAGGCGATTGCGTCCTTAACGCCGCCGCGCTTGAGCAGCGCGCGCAGCAGGACGTGCACCGGCACGCCCGGCTGCTTGCCGTCGTTCTGCGAGCGCAGGATGTTCAGGCACACGCCGAAGCCGCGGTCGTTGAAGCCGATCTTTGCGAGCATCCCCGCCTCGGTCAGCGTGAGGCAGTGCGAGCTGTCGGACTCGCGGATGCGCGCGAGCACGAGCGCGCCGCGCTGCGCCCCGAGCCAGTCCCAGTTCTGCGCGAGCAGCGTCGCGCCGGTCGCGCTCGCGGCCGGCCGCACGGCAATCGCGGTGCACTCGCCCCAGTCGGGCACGCCGGCGGCGACGTTCGCCGCCGCGATGCCTTGCCAATCGGGATGCGGCTCACCCGGATAGGTCGGCGGCAGGATCTCGGTGCGCGAGTTGAGCGCGAGAATCTCGTTCACGTGCCGGCCGGCACCTGCGGCGATGCCATCAATCTCCGCGAGCAGCTCCGCGTCGAAGTCGCCGACCGGGTCGCGATAACGCGCGCCGAGCGCCTGCGCACCGCGCCAGTCGATGCCGCAGAAGGCGAAGAGCCGGGCGTACGTCGCGATGGAGCGCTCGACGCGGGCGCGCGCCTGCGTGCCGTGGATGCGCCCGCGCTCGAAGGCGCTGCCTGCGAGATCGATGATGGGAAACATGCTTCGAGCTTACGCCATGTGGCGCCTCTACGGCGCGCGGAGGTCCGCGTTCGTCAATGCGAAATCGAGCCGATAGGCGCCGGCGACCGCGCCCGGCGCGACGCCGTGCTCGGCGAGCGCCGCGGCCCCGAGCTCGTGGTCGGCCAATTTCGATACCACCTCCGGCTCGTAGCCGTGCACGAGCAGCACCCAGTCCGCCATCGCGTCGCCGCCGCGCATGCGCTGCTCTTCCGTCTGTGGCGGCATGACCTGCGACTGGGCGACGAGCAGGTGCGCGGCTGCGAGCCCCGGTCGCCGGGCGAGCTCGGGCAGCACGGTGTCGACGAGCCGGACGCGCAGGCGATCGGCCTGTCCCGGCCGCGGGGAGAGCCGGACCGTCAGCAGCGCGGCGCCGACCCCTGCGCCGGCGCTGCCCACCACTTGGCAGGGGGTTCGCACCATGTTGCGATGGTGCGGTGTGAGCTTGCGGGACCAGGGCGTCGGCTGGTTCAGTCGCTCGAGGTAGGCCTGGGAGGAGAAGACCCGCAGCGATTCGAGCTCGTACATGATGAAGTGGCTCGCGCCGGCGCCGCCGCCGCACCACCGCGTCCCGCGCAGAAAGCCGGGGATGCCCAATCGCTCGGGCATGTGCTCGTGCGTGTGCCAGTCCCCGAGCTCCGGAACGATCTCCGGCACGAAATCGGCCCACATCGCGATTGCGGCATCTCCGAGCAGACCCATCACTTCCTCACTGTTTCAATGTGTGTCGCGGGCTGTTGCCCGGTCGTGCGCCAGGTTCGCGTCCCGTAAGGCGGGTCTGCGTCAGAACCGCTCCAGCTCAGGGAACGGGAGCCGCCCGTGCCGCACGTGCATCCGGCCGAACTCCGCGCAGCGCGCGAGGGTCGGCACCGCCTTGCCCGGGTTCAGCAGGCCCGGCGGATCGAAGGCGCGCTTGACGGCGAAGAACGCGCCGAGCTCGCCCGGCGAGAACTGCGCGCACATGGCGCCGAGCTTCTCGACGCCCACGCCGTGCTCGCCGGTGACCGTGCCGCCCAGCTCCACGCACTTGCGCAGCACCTCGTCGGCGAACGCTTCGGTGCGGTGCAATTCGGCGGGATCGCTGGCGTCGAAGAGGATGACCGGGTGCAGGTTGCCGTCGCCCGCGTGGAACATGTTCAGGCAGCGCAGGCCGTGCTTCTTCTCCTGCCCGGCGATGAACCGCAGCGCCTCCGAGATGCGGCGGCGGGGCACGCTGCCGTCGAGCACGTAGTAGTCGGGCGAGAGCCGCCCGATCGTGCCGAGCGCCGCCTTGCGGCCGGCCCAGAGGCGGGCGCGTTCCGCGTCGTTGCCCGACACGTGGATCCCGGAGGCGCCGGCGCCCCGGAGCACCTCGGTCATCCGCGCGATCTCCTCGTCCACCTCCTCCGGCGTGCCGTCCGACTCGCAGAGCAGCACCGCCGCGGCGTCGAGGTCGTAGCCGGCGTGCACGAACTCCTCCACCGCGCGCGTGGTGGCCTGATCCATCATCTCCAGCGCGGCGGGGATGATGCCCGCCGCGATCACGGCGGCCACCGCATCGCCGGCGGCGTCGACCTCGCTGAACGAGGCGAGGATCACGCGGGCGAGCGTCGGTTTCGGGAGCAGCTTGAGCGTCACCTCGGTCGCGATCGCGAGCATTCCCTCGGAGCCGTTGATCAACGCGGTCAGGTCGTAGCCGGGGGCATCGAGCGCGGCTGAGCCGAGCTCCACGGTTTCGCCCTCGATCGTGATCGCGCGGATGGCCATCACGTTCTGCGCGGTGAGGCCGTACTTGAGGCAGTGAACGCCGCCGGCGTTCTCGGCGACGTTGCCGCCGATCGTGGAGGCGAGCTGCGACGCCGGATCCGGCGCGAAGAAGAGACCGTAGGGCGCCGCCGCTTCCGACACTGTGACGTTGCGTACGCCGGGCTGGACGACGGCGATGCGCGCGACCGGGTCGATGCGCAGGATGCGGTTGAACTTCGCGAGCGCCAGCAGGACCCCCGAGGCGTGCGGCGTCGCGCCGCCCGAGAGGCACGTGCCCGCGCCGCGCGCCACGACCGGCACATCCCGCTCGCGACAGGTCACGAGCGTGCGACGCACCTGCTCCTCGGTCTCGGGCAGCACCACGCACAGCGGCGTCTGGCGGTACGCGGTCAGGCCGTCGCACTCGTAGGGGCGGGTGTCCTCGTCGACGTACAGCAGGCAGTGCGCCGGCAGGAACCCGCGGAGAGCGTCCACGACGGCGCGCTTGTGGGCCGCGTCGGGCCGGCGATGGATGTCCGCGTGACGGAGTGTGGGACCGTCGTCTGCCGTGTACGCACGGTCGGGCGCCTGCACCGGCGTGGCGCCCGAAGCAGCGGTCATGCTGCGAAGCCTTCTACGCTCACCGGACCTATGCTTTCGCTTGCACCGCTCGCAGCCGGCGCAGCTGCAAGACGAGGCCCACGACGAACAGAAGCAGCAGCACGCCGTAGATCGGACCGAAGGCCGGCGCCTCGGCCGACGGCAGAACCGGCTGGCTGGGCGGCAGGCGAGTCAAGGACTCCGTGAAGCCCGGAATCATGTGGAAGAAGATCGTCGTGGAGTAGCTGATGGCCTGCACGTAGCGCGACCAGCGACCGAACAGACCGGTGACCGCCGCAACGGTGCCGACCGCCAGCGCCAGCAGCGTGAGGATGGACAGGGCGTGCGGCGGTCCGAAGCCGCCGTGCTGGAAGATGCCCAGGCCGGTGAGCGCGGTGAGCAGCGTGGCGATCAGGTACGTTCGTCCCAGTAGATTCCGCGTCGAGATTTCCTTGTAGCGGGCAAGCGCCCAGAAGCCGCTGACGACCGCGACCAGGCTGATGGCGGTATGGACGACTCCGAGCGTGGTCAGGCCGAGCATCAAGATCTCCTCTGTAGGGATGGGAGTGGATCCGAGCATCCGCCGACAACGACACGCCAGACGCCTACGGACCTTTGCAGGAACTGGACTGGTTCCACTCGCCGTCTGTAATGGCTCGGCGGGGAGTGAAGTCGAGGTCGCCTGCTAGCGCTTGCGTTTTCCGGCGGCGCGCTTGACCGCGACGCGCTTGGTCTTGCGCCGAGCCGGGGCGGGGCGCTTCTTCGCGGCTTTGGGCGCCGCCATCCGTGCGACGACCTCGCCCGACACGGGATCGGTCACGCCGAGCCCGCCACCGAGGTCTTCCAGCAGGCCGCGGAGCTCGTCCAGGATCGCGATCATCTGCGGACGCGCGGCCACAAGGCTCTGGAAATTCCGCCACTCGCCGACCATGCAGAAGGTCTGGTCCCCGGTCCTGATCAGGCTTCCCCCGAGAAAGCCCTTGAACCCGGGTCGCACCTTGCGATGCGTCTCGATGAACTGCTGCTCGCTCCCAGGTTTCACGCGGAAGCGCACGACATTGAACGCCGTCATGTTATCCCTCCGTTTGTCACTGCCCCGACACGAGCTTCGCCGGCCCTGCTCCGGGAGCGCCGCGCTGTTCTGGCGTCAGGCGCGTTCCGATTGCAGATCGTCTTTGATCATACTCTTGCGGTTGCACGCCTTGCCGATGCCCAATTGCCCGCACGAACCTGCGTCAGTCCCCGCCGGTGCGCTCGTACCGCAACTGCACGAGCCCACTCGGAAACGTCCGCGCGCCCTCGAACCGCAATACGGTCTCGCGCCCGTTGACTGGGAACAGGGGAATCCCCGATCCGAGCAGCACTGGATGGATCGAGACGATGTACTCGTCGATCAGGCCCGCAGCGAGGAACTCGCGCGCGAGTTGCGCCCCGCCGACCAGCCAGATGTCCCGCCCCGGCTGCGCGCGCAAGCCCGCGACGAACGCGCTCACGTCGCCCGCGACGAACTCGGCGTGCTCGTCTCGCGTCCCGGCCCTCGACCTGGAGAAGACGTACGCCTTCTTGCCGGAAAACGGATACGCGCTGTACGACAGCGGCAGCTCGTAGGTCGTCCGGCCCATGACGACCGTGTCGATGGTCGAGTAGAACGCCGCGTAGCCGTAGTCGGCGTCGTGGAACAGCCAGCCGATGCTGCCGTCGGTGCGCGCGATGTAGCCGTCCAGGCTCGACGCGACGTAGTACCGGACCCGGCGCATCACGGCCTCAGCCGCGCTGCTTCACCAGCGGCCCGGTGAGCGACGACAACGACACTCGCTGGTTCCCCTGCGCGTCGAAGTTCGCCGGATCGAGCCACCGCTCGAACGCCGCGCGCAGCGCGGGCCACTCGCCGTCGATGATCGAGTACCACGCCGTGTCGCGAGTGCGGCCCTTGTACACGAGTGCCTGGCGGAACAGCCCTTCGTACGAGAGGCCGAGGCGCTGCGCGGCCGCACGCGACGGCGCGTTGAGCGAATCGCACTTCCACTCGTAGCGCCGATACCCGAGCTCGAACGCGCGCTTCATCATCAGGTACATCGCCTCGGTCGCCGCGGGCTTGCGCTGGAGCAGCGGCGAGTAGTTGATGTGCCCGACTTCGATCACGCCGTTGCCGGGATCGATGCGCATGAAGCTCGCGACGCCGACCGCCTTGCCGCTCGCGTGATCGACGATCGCGTGGAAGAGCGGATCGTCGCCCCGGCAGAACCCGTTCAGCCACTCGAAATAGGCGTCGCGCGTTGCGAACGGGCCGCCGGACAGGTAGGTGAAGTTCCGCCCGTCCTTGTCGAGCGCGTTCGCCGCGTACAGATCCGCGCCGTGCCGGTCCGGATCGAGCGGCTCGACGCGGCAGAACCGCCCTTCCATCGGCGTGCGCGGCGGGCGCGGTCGCGCCTTCCAGTCGGGCAGCGGCGCGCCGACCGGCTGGCCGAGCGCGTTGCGAAAGAGCGAGGTCATGCGGCCGGGCTCAACGCTTGGCGTTCTTCTCTGCGTACAGCCTCGTGTTCTCTTTGCGATCCGCGGCGATCTTCTGCACTGTCGGCCGCTGGTTCATCTCCTTGAGGTACGCGCGCAATCTGTGGGTATGGCTCGGCGAAGTCGCGGCCGTAGATGCGCTTCGTCGCCATCGCGACGAGCGGCAGATGCTGGGCCGCGGCGCAGTCGGCGAGCGTGAGCTCGGGGCCGGCGATGAACGGCGCGAATTTCGCGAGCTGCGCGACGGCCTTGAGGCCGCGCGGGAGCTCCTTCTCCACCTGCTGCTTCGTCTCGTCCGACACCTTGCCGCCGAAGAACGCTTCCGCGTAGAGCCGCCGCATCACCAGCTCCACGTGGAGCTCCAGGAACACGATCAGCTCGCGCACCTTCGCGCGGTCGAACGGGTCCTTCGGGAGCAGCGGCTTCTGCGGATACGCCTCCTCGATGTACTCGCCGATGACCTGCGACTCGGCGAGCGTGCGGCCGTCCACGTCGATGTACGGCAGTTTGCCGCGCGGCGAGCGGGCGAGGTGCGCCTCGTCACGCGACGGCCACTCCAGCACTTCCTCGAACGGGACGCCCTTCTCCAGCAGCTGCATCTTTACCTTGTTGTAGTAGTTGCTGGTGGCGAAGCCGCAGAGCTTGAGGGTCACGAGGATCTCCGTTTGTTGGGGACGACCAGGGTTCAGGCGCCGGCGCGCTGCGCGTACTGCCAGCCCATCTCGGCGAGCGGGCGGGCGCGCTTGCCGGCGTCGAGCGCCTGCTGGCTCGCGGCGGTGCCGTCGAGCGCGCGCTTCATGATCCCCTGCAGGATCGCGGCGAGCCGGAACATGTTGTAGGCGAGATAGAAGTCCCAGTTGTCGATGCGGTCGCGCCCGGTGCGGCGGCAATACGTCGCGACGTACGCCTCCTCGGTCGGAATGCCCAGGCCGGGCAGGTCGAGGCCCGCGATGCCGCGGAACTGCGCCGGCGGGATGTGCCAGCTCATGCAGTGATACGAGAAGTCGGCGAGCGGATGGCCGAGCGTGGAGAGCTCCCAGTCGAGGATCGCCAGGATGCGCGGCTCGGTCGGGTGGAAGACGAGGTTGTCGAGCCGGTAGTCGCCGTGGACGATCGTCGTCTCGTCGCCGGGCGGAATCGCGCCGGGCAGCCACGCCATCAGCCGTTCCATCGCCTCGATCGGCTCGGTCGCGGAGGCGCGGTACTGCTTCGACCAGCGGTCGAGCTGGCGCGCGAAGTAGTTGCCGGGCTTGCCGAAGGTCTCGAGCCCGATCGCCTTGTAGTCGACGGCGTGCAGCTGCGCGATCACGCGGTTCATCTCGTCGTAGATCGCGCGCCGCTCGTCGCGGCTCATCCCGGGCAGTGCCTGGTCCCACAGCACGCGGCCCTCGACGTAGTCCATGACGTAGAAGGCGCGGCCGATGACGTTTTCGTCTTCGCAGAGGGCGAACGTGCGCGGCACCGGCAGGCCGGCGCCGCCGAGCGCGGTGATGACGCGGTATTCGCGGTCGACCGCGTGCGCGGAGGGCAAGAGCTTCGCCGCCGGCGCGGGCTTCGCGCGCATCACGTAGCGCGCGCCGGGCGTCTTCAGCAGGAATGTCGGATTCGACTGGCCGCCCTTGAACTGCTCGACCTCGAGCGGGCCGCGGTATCCGGCGACGCGCTCGCGCAGATACGCGTCGAGCGCGCCCACGTCGAAGCGCTGGCGCTCCTGGACCGGGGTGGTGCCGACGAAGGTTTCCATGGGCAGGCGCCAGTTTACTCAAGCGCGGGCGACTGCGGCCGGCGCCGTCATCCCCGTGGAGGTGGGGACCCAGCAGGATCCGACGGCCTGGATTCCCGCGTACGCGGGAACGACGGGCTACGCGCGGACAACGATCTCGAACCGCGCGGCGAGCGCCTTGCCGTCGGCGGCGCGGTCCAGCCGCACGGTCACCAACGCCCGGTCGCGCGGGTCGAGCGAGCCGTACAGCCCGTCGCGCGCGTTGCCCGGCTCGCCCTCCACGTACATCTGGGTGACGAGATCCTGGAATCCCGGGCCCGTGACGCGGAAGTGGATGTGCGGCGTGCGGCCCGGATAGGGCACCGGCTTGATCGTGCGGAACCGGTAGGCGCCGTCCGCTGCGGTCACGAACTGGCCCCAGCCCTGGAAGGCGGGATCGAGCGGCGCGCTCGACGTGTCGCCCGGATGGTGATAGCGGCCGAGCGCGTTGCACTGCCAGATCTCCACGCGCGCGCCCGCGACCGGCTTGCCGCTGGTGTCGACGACGACGCCGGTAAGCAGGAGCAGCTCGCCCTTCGCGATCCCCGGCTGCCCCTTGACCGCCACGAGATCGTTGTCGTCGTCGGCCGGGAAGTCGCGCGGATAGAACGGCCCGGCGGTCTGGCGCGGCGTCGGCACGCGCGCCTGCGCGCGTCCGGCGTACGGCACACCCGCGAGCGCGAGACCCGCGACCGAGGCCGCGAGCAGCCTGCGGCGCGCCGCGCGCGCCTCTTCGAGCCCGTCCTCGTCGCCGATCCGCGGCGTCGGCATCCTTCCTGTCGTCACGCTTTCCCTTTCCCTCGTCACAGCGGCTTCTTCGCCTTGAAGTATTCGAACCGGTCGATCGACTTCACCCGCACGTCGCGCTCGTCCACGCCGCGGAGGATCTTCATCGGCACCTCGACCCCGGCCGCGCCGAGCTTCCACACCTTCTCGTAGAGCTCGACGTGCGTCTTGACCGCCTGCCCGCCGACGCTCACCACGACGTCGCCCTGGAGGATGCCCGACTGGTCGGCCGGGCTGTCGGGCGACACGCGCGTCACCAGGAGCCGGCCTTGCATCTCCTCGGTCGCGAGGCCGAGCCACGGGCGCTGCGGGCCGGCCACGCGGCCCTGCGCCTTGAGCTGCGCGAGGATCGGCTTGAGCAGATCGGTGGGCACGAACATGTTGCCGAGGAGCAGGGCGTCGGGCTCGGCGGCGTTGCGCACCAGCAGCGATCCGACCCCGACGAGCTTGAGCTCGCGATTGACGAGGGCGGCCCCGGCCCAGCCGTCGGTGGCGGGCGCGGTGAAGATCGCGCTGTCGAGCAGGTACTCCCAGCTCCCGGTGAAGCGGCGCTTCGACGTCACCTGCGCGAGGCTCGCGGTTTCCTGGCCGCCGAACGGCGCGACGATCACCGGCTCGCGCAGCGCGAGCGTCGCCGAGTCGCCGAGCGGCAGCGGCTTCACCCCGAGATCGCCCTGCACCTTCAGCAGCCCGAAGCCGGTGGCGTGGTCGTAGCCGGCGAGCGTCGCCGGCAGCGTCTTGCGGTTCGACGCGGTCACCTCGATCGAGTCCGGCTCGATGACGAGATAGCCGATGGTGAGCACCCAACCCGGCTCGATGACGATGCCGCTGCCCGCGCGCGCCGGCCCGAGCGTCCCGCTCGAGCGCGCGTCCTCGACCGCCTTCATCCGGACGCGCACGATCGAGGTGAACATCTCCTCGACCTTGCGCTCGAATTCCGCCTCGGCGGGATCCTTCTTGGTGAGCGTCTGCTCGCGCTCGCTCTGCGCGTACCCGGCCGGGATCCAGGCGAGGGACGTCGCGAAAACCGCGGCGAGAACGAGGACAAGCGGACGGGCGCGGCGTTGGTTTCGGCTCATGGCGATCCTCCTGGCGTGAGAACAGCCGTGGAGCGCATTCTCTTCCCAAGCGGCCGGGATTGTCACGCGTCAATTCCCCGACCCGCAGCGCGGCCTTTGCGCGGCGGCGGCCCTGCTATCCTGCGCGCCATGAATCCGCCGAACCTCGTCGACGTCCTCGCCGCGCGCAAGCGCATCGCGCCGCACCTGCCGCGCACGCCGCTGTTCCGTTACCCGGCGCTCGACGCGCTGCTCGGCTGCGAGGCCTGGGTCAAGCACGAGAACCACCAGCCGATCGGCGTGTTCAAGGTGCGCGGCGGCGTGAACCTCGTCGCGACGCTCGCGCCCGAAGAACGCCGGCGCGGCGTCGTCACCGCGAGCACCGGCAATCATGGGCAGTCGATCGCTTTTGCCGCAAGCCTGTTCGGCGTGCGCGCGGTGATCTGCGTGCCCGAGGGCGCGAACGCCGGGAAGGTTGCGGCGATCCGCGGCTTCGGTGCGGAGATCGCCGAACGGGGCGCGAAGTTCGACGACGCCGCGGCGAACGCGCGCGCCATCGCCGAACGCGACGGGCTGCGCTTCGTGCACTCGGCGAACGAGCCCGACCTCATCGCCGGGGTCGGCACCTACGCGCTCGAGATGCTCGAGGACCAGCCGGCGCTCGACGCGATCGTCGTGCCGGTCGGCCTCGGCAGCGGCGCCGCGGGGACGTGCATCGCGGCGAAGGCGGTGAAGCCGGGCATCCGCGTGATCGGCGTGCAGGCCGCCGCCGCGCCCGCGGTGCACGACTCGTGGCGCGCCGGCCGCATCGAATCGCGGCCGAACGAGACGTACGCCGAAGGACTCGCCACCGGCCGCGCGGCGGAGCTGACGCTCGCGATCCTGCGCGCGCAGCTCGACGACTTCCGCCTCGTGACCGAGGACGAGATCCGCCGCGGCATGGCGTGGTGGATCGAGTGCTGCCATTCGCTCGCCGAGTCGGCGGCCGGAGCGGTGCTCGCGGCGGCGCACCGCATGCGCGACGAGCTGCGCGGCCAGCGCGTCGGGCTCGTGCTCTCGGGCGGCAACACCTCGATCGCGCATCTCGCGGACGCGCTGGCCGTGTCGCCCTACAGCGACACCGCACGCCGCTGATCTCGCACGCGTTTGCGCGTCACGCGCGTTTCACGTCGCCGCAAGCCGACGTTCACGCGCGCTTCATCCTAGGGAAACACGATTCGGGCACGATCTCTGCGTTGCAGACCCAGTCGGCCACGCGCCGGCTGCCCTCAACAGCAGAAAGGAGATCCGATGCTGAATCCCAGTTTCCTCGCAGCGTCCATCATCGCCCTCGGCATCACCGCCGAGCCCGCGCTCGGCCAGGGCTCGACGCGTCGGAGCGCCGATAGGGAGTTCCAGCAGCTCGACGTTGATGGCGACGGATTCATTACGCGCGCCGAGGCGACGAAGATCCCGGGCATCGCGGAGCGCTTCGCGAAGTTCAACGTAAACAGGGACGGGAAGCTCGACCGCAGCGAGTTCGCCGCGCTCCTCGCCAGCATGAAGTGACGTTGCCGGAGGCGGCGCAGTGCGCGTCGCCTCCGGCAACGTCATCCCGGCGCATGCCGAGATCCAGAACCCTGGACTCCGGCGTTCGCCGGAGTGACGAGCCTTTCAAGTGACGGGGGCGCGCAAGCAACGCCGGTATGATCCGGGCGCGCGATGGCCGTCCTCCTCAAGATCTCGCTCGTTCCCGTCGTCGTCTGGCTCGCGAGCGTCGCCGGCCGGCGCTGGGGTCATTCGGTCTCCGGCTGGATCAGCGGGCTTCCGCTGATCGCCGGGCCGATCAGCGTCTTCCTCGCGCACGATCCCGGCCCCGCGTTCGCCGCGGCGTCCGCCGCCACCACCCTTCAGGTCACCGGTGCGGCGGCGCTGCACTGCTGGGCGTACGCCTGGGCGGCGCGGCGATTCAACTGGCTGGCGTCGCTGCTCATCGGCTGGGCGGCGTTCGCGATCGCGGCGCCCGTGCTGGGCGCCGTGCCGCTCCCGCCGCTCGGCGGATTCGCGCTCACGATGGCCGCGCTCATGCTCCTCCTCGGCACGCTGCCGCGAGTGCCGGCGACGAGCGGCCCGGTGCACATTCCCGGCATCGAGCTCGCGGTGCGCATCGTCGCCGCGGCCGCGCTCGCCGCCGCGGTGATGCTCGGCGCCGCCGCTCTCGGGCCACGGCTCTCCGGCGTCCTGATCGCCTTCCCGATCACCGGCTCCGTCCTGCCGACGTTCACGCGCGCGCTGTACGGCGCCGACGCAACCGCTCGCCTCGTCGCGGGATTCGTCTCGGGTCTGTTCGCGTTTGCGGTGTTCCAATTCGTCGTCGCCGTGTCGCTCGAGGCGCTCGGCGCCGCGGTTGCGTACCCGCTCGCGGTCGTGGCGACGCTCGCGGCGACCGGCGTCGTGATGCGGGCGCGGCGGACGGCGTGGCTGCGCCGCGCGCGCCGCGAGGGTAGGATGCCGCGATGAACAACCGGCCGCGCCTCGACCTGTTTCTCAACATCGGGCATACGCTCGACCACCTGGTCATGCTGATCTTCCCGACGGCGGTGCTCGCCATCGGGGAAGCCTGGCAGATGTCCTACGGCGAGCTCCTGCCGCTCGCCCTCGGCGGGTTCATCGCGTTCGGCGCGTTCTCGATCCCGGCCGGCTGGCTCGCCGACCACTGGAGCCGCACCGGGATGATGCGGGTGTTCTTCTTCGGGATCGGCGCGGCGACGCTCCTGACCGGCTTCGCGCGCACGCCCGTCGAGCTCGCCGCCGGTCTCGCGACGATCGGCATGTTCGCCGCGATCTACCACCCGGTCGGCATCGCGATGCTGGTTGCCAATCGCAGCGATCTCGGCCGCACGCTCGGCGTGAACGGGGTGTTCGGCAACACCGGTCTCGCGTTCGCGGCGCTGTTCTCGGGCGCGCTCGCCGACCTGGCCGGCTGGCGGGCCGCGTTCATCCTTCCGGGGCTTCTGTGCATCGGGATCGGGATCGGCTTCGTAGTCGTGAGCCGCGGCGTCGAGGTCGCCCGGGGCACCGCGAAGAAGGCCGAGGCGCGCGTGCCGCGTGCCCTCCTCGCGCGCGTGTTCCTGATCGTCGCGGTGGCGACGTGCTGCGGCGGCGTCATCTTCAACGCCACCACCGTGTCGATGCCCAAGGTCTTCGACGAGCGGCTTGCGGCGCTCACCAGCACCAACTTCGGCATCGGCGTGCTGGTGTGCATCACCTACCTGATCGCGGCGATGGCGCAGCTCCTGGTCGGCAACTGGATCGACCGCCGTTCGGTGAAGGGCGTGTTCGTCGTGGTGGCCGCGATGCAGGTCCCGTTGCTGTTCGCCGCGGGCTCGCTCGCGGGCTACGGAATGCTCGTCGTCGCGGTGGCGATGATGTTCTTCGTGTTCGGCCAGATTCCGATCAACGACGCGATGGTCGCGAAGTACACCGCGGAGGAATGGCGCGCCCGCGCCTACGCGGTGCGCTACGTGGTGTCGTTCGCCGCGAGCGCGACCTCGGTGCCCCTCATCGCCTGGGTGCACCGCACGTACGGCGACTTCCAGCCGCTCTTCACGATCCTCGCGGGGCTTGCGGCGTTGACCCTTGTCTCGGCGCTCGCCTTCCCGGGCGAGCGCGTCGCGAAGCCGGTGCCCGTCGGCGCCCGCTAGCACCCGCAGCGGCAGGACCGATCCCGCAGCGCGCCGAGCAGCGTCCGGCCGAACCGGCCGAGCCGCTCGCGCACGCGCCACACGATCACGGCGAGGACGGCGAGCGCGAGCGCGCCGAGCACGGCCGCCGCCTGGGCCCCCGCCGCCTGCATCAGGACGAGCAGGCGATCGATCTCGCGGTGGAAGACCACGCCGAGCGCGAGCGCCGTGCCCGCCCAGAGCACGGCGCCCATCGCATCGAAGGCCGCGAAGTGCCGCCGCCGGTAGCCGGCGACGCCGGCGAGCGACGGCCCGAGCGCCGCGAGGCCGGGAACGAACCGCGTCACGAGCAGCGACTTCAGCCCGAACCGGGCGAACAGCGTATCGCGGTCCTCGGCGCACCGTTCCGGCGACGACCGGAAGCCGCACAGCGCCAGCAGGACACGCGCGCCGAAGCGCCGGCCGAGCTGGAACCACATCAGGTCGCCCGCGACCGCGCCGAGCACCGCGACCACGAAGACGAGCGGCGCGGAGATCGCGCCGTTCGCGGCGAGCGCGCCCGCGACGACGAGCACCGCGAACGCGGGAATCGGCACGCCGACCTGCTCGACCAGCACCGCGCCGAGTACGAACGCGTAGCCGTATTGCTGGATGAGGTCGTTGAGGGATGCCATGGCCGGTCTCGCGCGCTTATTTCTCGGACACGTCCGCGGCCGGATCCCACCCGCCGCCGAGCGCGCGGATGAGCGCGACCGTGGACGCGGCGCGCGCGCCGCGGATCTGCACGTCGAGCCGCTGCACGACGAGCAGCGTGCGCTGCGAGTCGACGACCTGGAGATAGCTCGTGGCCCCGGCGCGGTAGCGCGTTTCGGAGATCTGCAGCGCGCGCGCCGCGGACTGGACCGATTCGCGGGTCGCCTCGGCCTGGCCCGCCAGCGTGCGCAGGGCGACGAGGTTGTCCTCGACCTCCGCGAATGCGCCGAGCACGGTCTGCCGGTAGGCGCCGACCGACTCCTCGAGCACCGCGTACGAGCGGTCGAGGTTCGCCTGGTTGCGCCCGCCGTCGAAGATCGGCATGGAGAGGATCGTGCCGAACAGCGGACCGAGCGCCCAAGTGCGGCTCGACCACTGGAAGAGCTCGGAGAGGTCGTTCGACTCGTAGCCGGCCAGGCCCGTGATCCGGAGCACCGGGTAGAACGCGGCCTTCGCGACGCCGATGCGCGCGTTCGACGCGGCCATCGTGCGGCTCGCGGCGGCGACGTCGGGACGGCGCTCGAGGAGCGTGGACGGCAGCCCGGGCGGCACCGACGGCAGCGAGGTCGGCAGCGACGCGCTCGCCACGCTGAACGACGCGGGCGCCTTGCCGAGCAGCACGGCGAGCCCGTTCTCGAGCTGCCCGCGCTGCCGTTCGAGGCCGTACACCTGGGTCTGCGCGAGGCCGACCTCGGTCTTCGCCTGCGCGAGGTCGAGCTCGCTGACGTCGCCGGCGTCGAACCGTCGCTGCACGAGCCGCAGGGTCTCCGTGCGGGAGGTGACCGTCTCGCGCAGCACGCGCAGCTCGTCGTCGGCCTGGCGCAGCCCGAAGTACGCCTGCGCGACGTCCGCCTGCACCGCGAGCATCGTCGCGCCGTACAGCGCGGCGGCGGCGTCCGCGTCGCTGCGCGCGGCGGCGACGCTGTCGGAGATGCGTCCGAACAGGTCCGCCTCCCAGCTCGCGGTGAGCTGTCCGCGCCAGACGGTATAAGCCGGGATGTCGGTGCCCTGCGGCAATCCGAGCGAAACGCCGGTCTGCTTGATCCGCGAGGGCCCGAACCCGGCGTCCACCCTCGGGAAGCGCTCGGCGTTCACGACGCCGACGACCGCGCGCGACTGCGCGAGGCGCGCCGCGGCGATCTTCAGCGTCTGGTTCGCGGCGATCGCCTGCGCCTCGAGCTCGTCGAGCTGCGGGTCGTTGAAGACCTTCCACCACTCGCCGCGCGGCACGGCGTCGGCGGGCTGGGCGGGTTTCCATTCGCCGCGCGGCTCGTCGGGGCCGAGCGCCTTGTAGCGCGCGGGCACGTCGACCTCGGGCTGCTCGAGCTTCGGCGCGAGCGAGCAGCCGGCGAGGAACGCAAGTGCAAGCAGAGCGAGCGATCTCATCGCCGCCACCTCAAGCTGCCGCCGGCGCGGGCTTCACCACCCGCTTGCCGAACCTGCGGTGCAGCAGGACGTAGAACACCGGCGTCAGGAAGAGGCCGAAGAACGTCACGCCGAGCATGCCCGAGAACACCGCGATCCCGATCGCGTGGCGCATCTCGGCTCCCGCGCCGGTCGAGAAGACGAGCGGCAGCACGCCCATGATGAACGCGAACGAGGTCATCAGGATCGGGCGGAGCCGCATGCGGCAGGCCTCGAGCGCGGCGCGCACCGGGTCGTGCGCCGGCTCCTTCATCTCCAGCTCGCGCGCGAACTCCACGATCAGGATCGCGTTCTTGCACGCGAGCCCCATCAGCACGAACAGCGCGATCTGCGTGAAGATGTTGTTGTCGCCGCCGGTGAAGTAGACGCCCGCGATCGCGAACAGCAGGCACATCGGCACGATCAGGATGATCGCGAGCGGCAGCTTCAGGCTCTCGTACTGCGCCGCCAGCACGAGGAACACGAGCAGCACGCACAGCGGGAAGACCAGCACCGCGGTGTTGCCGGCCAGGATCTCCTGGTAGGTGAGGTCGGTCCACTCGAACGTGATCCCGCGCGGCAGGGTCTCCTTCGCGATGCGCTCGATCGCCGCCTGCGCCTGGCCCGAGCTGAAGCCCGGCGCCGCCCCGCCGTTCAGGTCCGCCGAGGGGAACGCGTTGTAGCGGATGGCGCGGTCGGGCCCGAAGCTCTGCTCGACGCGCAGGAGCGAGCCGAGCGGTACCAGCTCGCCCTTCGCGTTGCGCGTCTTGAGCTGCGCGATGTCCTCGGCGCGCGACCGGTAGGGCGCGTCGGCCTGCACCACCACCCGGTAGGTGCGCCCGAAGCGGTTGAAGTCGTTGACGTACAGCGACCCCAGGTTGATCTGCATGGTGTCGAACACGTCCGTGAGCGCGACGCCCATGCGCTTCGCCTTCGCCCGGTCGACGTCGGCGAAGAGCTGCGGCACGTTGATTTGGAAGCTCGAGAAGGCGGGCGCGAGCTCCGGCGTCTGGAACGTGCGCATCTGGATCGCCTTCATCGCGTCGTAGAGCGCCTGGTCGCCCAGCCCCGCCCGGTCCTCGACCTGCAGCTTGAAGCCGCCGATGGTGCCGAGACCGTTGACCGGCGGCGGCGGAAACACGGCGATGAATGCGTCCTGGATCCCGGCGAGCTGCTGGTTGACCGCCCCGGCGATCGCGCCGCCGGAGAGCTGCGGCGAGCGCCGGTTCTCGAACGCGTCCAGACCGAAGAACACGATCCCGGCGTTGGGCGCATTGGTGAAGCCGGCGATCGACAGGCCGGGGAACGCGACCGCATCCTTGATCCCGGGCGTCTTCATGGCGATGTCGGACATGCGCCGGAGCACCTCCTCGGTGCGGTCGAGCGAGGCGCCGTCGGGCAGCTGGGCGAAGCCGACGAGGTACTGCTTGTCCTGCCCGGGAACGAAGCCGTGCGGCACGGCCTTGAAGCCGACGTAGGTCACGCCGAGCAGCACCAGGTACACCCCGAACGCGAGCGCCTTGCGGTTCAGCACGCGCGCGACCGCGCTCTGGTACTTCGTCGCCGAGCGGTTGAAGAACCGGTTGAACCGCGTGAAGAACCACCCGAACGCCCGGTCCATCCAGAGCGTGAGCCGGTCCTTCGGCGCATCGTGCGAGCGCAGCAGCAGCGCCGCGAGCGCCGGCGACAGCGTGAGCGAGTTGAACGCCGAGATCACGGTCGAGATGGCGATGGTCAGGGAGAACTGGCGGTAGAACTGTCCGGTCAGGCCGCTCACGAACGCGATCGGGATGAAGACCGCGCACAGCGTGAGCGCGATGGCGACGATCGGCCCGCTGACCTCGCGCATCGCGCGGTAGGTCGCCTCCTTCGAGTCGAACCCGAGCTCGAGGTTGCGCTCGACGTTCTCCACCACCACGATCGCGTCGTCGACCACGATGCCGATCGCGAGCACCAGCCCGAACAGCGTCAGCGTGTTGATCGAGAAGCCGAACAGGAGCATGAACGCGAAGGTGCCGACGATCGACACCGGCACCGCCACCAGCGGGATGATCGAGGCGCGCCAGGTCTGCAGGAAGACGATCACCACCAGCACCACCAGCAGGATCGCCTCGAGCAGGGTCTCGATCACCGCCTCGATCGACTGCAGCACGAAGCGGGTCGGGTCGTAGACGATGTCGTAGTCGACCCCGGCGGGGAAGTCCTTCTTCATCTCCGCCATCGCGCGCCGCACCTGGTTCGACAGCGCGATGGCGTTCGACCCCGGCGCCTGGAAGATGCCGATCGCGACCGCCGGCTTGTTGTTGAGGAGCGAGCGCAGGGCGTACTCCCCGGCGCCCAGCTCGACGCGCGCGACGTCCTTGAGGCGCAGCACGCCGCCGTCGGGCGAGGTCGCGACGATGACGTTCGCGAACTCCTCCTCGGTCGCGAGGCGCCCCTGCGCGTTGACCGAGAGCTGGAATTCGGTGTGCCGCGTCGCCGGCGGCGCGCCGACGACGCCGGCCGCCACCTGCTTGTTCTGCTCGCGCAGCGCCTCGACCACGTCGGCGGCGGTCAGGTTGCGGCTCGCGAGCTTCTGCGGGTCGATCCAGACCCGCATCGCGTAGTCGCCCGCGCCGAACACCAGCACCTGCCCCATGCCCGGGATGCGCTGCAGGTTGTCCTTCACGTTGAGGACGGCGAAGTTGCGCAGATACAGCTCGTCGTAGCGCTCGTCGGGCGACAGGATGTGCACGACCATCGCGAAGTCGGGCGAGCTCTTCTGCGTCACCACGCCGATCTGGCGCACCTCCTCGGGCAGGCGCGGCAGCGCACGCTGCACCCGGTTCTGCACCTGGGTCTCGGCGAGGTCCACGTCGGTGCCGATCTTGAAGGTCACGGTGAGCTGCAGCACGCCGTCGGTGGTGGCCTGCGACTCCATGTAGAGGAGGTTCTCGACGCCGTTGATCTGCTCCTCGAGCGGCGCGGCGACGGTCTCGGCGATGACCTTGGGGTTCGCGCCCGGGTACACGGCGCGCACGACGACCGACGGCGGGACGACGTTCGGGTACTCCGAGACCGGCAGCACCCGGATCGAGATCAGGCCGGCGAGGAACACGATCATCGACAGCACGCCCGCGAAGATCGGGCGGTCGATGAAGAATTGCGAGAGGTTCATGGCGTCACGTCCGCTTGCTGGCCGCGCCGTTGCGGCCGTTCGGCGCCTCCGCTTCCATCGGCACGGTCTGCGGCGTCACCGGCGCGCCGGGGCGCACGCGCTGGAGCCCGTTCACGACGATCACCTCGCCCGGCTTCAGGCCCGACTCGATCACGCGCAGGCCGTCGGCCAGCCGGCCGATCCGCACCTCGCGGTAGACCGCCTTGTTCTCCGCGTCGACCACCAGCACGTAGCGCTTGCTCTGGTCGGTGCCGATGGCGCGGTCGGTGACGAGCACCGCCTTGCGCGGCTTCGCGGTGTCGCCGAGCTTCACGCGTGCGAACAGCCCGGGCGTGAATCGCCCGCTCTTGTTGTCCACCGTCGCGCGCATCCGCACCGTGCCGCTCGTCGGGTCGACGCGGTTGTCGACGAACTCGAGTGAGCCCGCGTGCGGGAAACCGTCCTCGTCGGCGAGGCCGACGGCCACCACCAGCGCCCCCGATCGCGCGCCGGCGATGTATTTCAGGTACGCGCCCTCGTCCGCCTGGAACGCGACGTAGACCGGGTTGATCGACACCACGGTGGTCAGCAGCGGCGAAGGCGGCATCTCGCCCTGCACCAGGTTGCCGATGGTGATCTCGGCCTTGCCGACGCGGCCTGCGATCGGCGAGGTGATGCGCGTGTACGAGAGGTTGAGGCGCGCGGTGACGAGAGCCGCCTCGTTCGCCTTGAGCTGCGATTCGAGCGTGCGCACCTTCGTGGCCGCGTCGTCGAACTCGCGCTTCGACGTGGCGCGGTCGGCCCACATCTGCTCGTTCCGCGCGAGCTCGGTGCGCGCGAGCTCGAGCTGCGAGCGGGTGCCCGCCACCTGGCTCTCCGCGGCGGCGATCTGCGCCTCGAACGGGCGCGGGTCGATCGTGAACAGCAGGTCGCCCTTCTTCACCTCGGCGCCGGGCTTGAAGTGCACCGACTGCAGGTAGCCGTTGATGCGCGCGCGCACCTCGACCTGCTCGATCGCCTCCACCCGCCCGGGGAACTCGTCGGACTCGATCACGTCCTTCTCGATCGCCGCGGCGACGCTCACCGGCGGCGCCGGCGGCGGGCCGGCCTGTGCCTTCGCGTCGCCGCGCCCGTCGCCGCACGCGGCGAGCGCGAGGGCCGCGGCGAGGGCCAGCGCGGTGGCGCGCAGCGCGGGATCGAAGGCGGGTGCGTTCATCGACGGTGTCCTTTCAGATTGCCGGTGATTTTCGACGGCCGGCGTATGCAGATGACTGACGGATTCGCGAACCGGCCCACTTTAGCCGATTGATCCATCACGGAAAGACTAAGACTTCATTAATTGAGCCGTTCGCGCCGGTGAACAATCGGGCGCGCCGCGGATCGGATCGGCGCGGCCGATCCGCGGTGGCAGGCTTGAGCGAGCGTCGCATTCTCTCGGGCTCCAGGGTTGGCGGTACGCCTCTAGTCGTCGGGCAGGGCCCGGAATCGACAGGTCGTGCCGCCGGGACGGCGCGAAATCCCGACTGACCGAAGGGGATCAAGGTCCACGAGCCGGATTCCGTACGCCGCGCGGGTCGCTGGCGCAGCAGGTCGCAGCACTGGTCGAGCTCGACCTCGACCTCGCGGAGGCGCTTGCTGTCAGCCACGCGAGGATTCGCCTGCTGCCGCAATCGCTGCTCTTCTTCCACGAGCCGGCTGACGTGGCCAAGGATTGTTCTGTCCTGCCTTTGCGAACTCCTTCTAGCGATCCACCTCGCCGGGGAGCCGGATCGCTCCCCCGCGACGCATTGGCAGTTGCGCGGCTCGAGCTGTCGTGGTCGCCCGCGGAGCCCGGTTACGGCGCCGTCTCCACGGGATGGCCCGCGACGATCCACGCGTCGAGGCCGCCCAGGAGCGGGCGAGCCCGCGTATAGCCGCGGGCAAGAAGGAATTGCGCCGCTTTTGCGGCCGATGCCTCGTTCGGGCACGCGCAGTACAGGATGATGTGCCGGTCGCGGGGCTGCGCATCGATCTCGGCCTCGATTGCGTCCAGGGCAACACCGATCGCGCCGGGAATCTGCCGCCGGTCGATGCTCCGGGTGCTGCCCCCGCGCACATCGACGACCAGCGGCGCTTCGCCGGCCGCCATCAGCGCCTGCAGTTCGTCGACGGAGATGCGAGGGATGTCCAGCGTCCGGGCCATGCGGCGACGCCGCCACCGCCAGCCGACGTAGAGCGCGAGGGCCGCCGCCAGACCGGCGAGGGTGTACCAGCCGAATTCCTCCAGCAGCCGCAGCGTCGACTCGATCTGCGCGTGCAGCAGCATACCGGTGCCGAGAAGGACGAGGCCGTACACCGCGGCCCCCGCAGCGGTGAGGACCAGGAATTTGCCCCAGCTCATCCCGAGCGCGCCCGCGAGCGGCGGCGCGACGAGCGAGACGCCAGGAAGGAACCGGCCCACGACGAGCGAGGACCAGCCCCAGCGCCCGAACGCGCTCTCGGTGCGCGCGACGCAGGTGTCGGCCGTAAGCGAAAAGCGGCACAGCAACTTCAACACGCCCGCCCCGTACCGGCGTCCCGCGGCAAACCACGCGGCGTTGCCGATCAGCGTGGCGGCGACGATCGCGCCAAGAGACAACAGCGGATCGATCCCACCCTTCGCCGCCTGCGCGCCGATCACGAGCGCAGTCGGCATCAACGGCACCGGCACGCCCAGCTCGTGGAGCAGCGTGTTCGCCGCGAGAATCCAGAAGGCGTCGCGATCGTCCAACGCGGCAACGTCAATCATGACCGTGCCCCTGCTTCAGGGGTACCTCCAAGGCGCGAAGTCGAGCAGCATCCCGAGCACGATGAATCCTACCGCGAGCACGATGCCCGGCAGAAACCCCGCGCCGGCGCTCGCGAGAAGGATCTGCCGGGGCGCATCCCGGAACCCAGCGTGTTGGGCTTGATGTCGCTCGCGCTCGCCGGCCTGCTTGCCGCCCGCGCGCAGCTCAATAGAACGCGCCGCGCGCGCTGATCGGCCACACCGCCTCGACCCGCTCGCCGCGATAGCAGACGAGCCAGTCGTACAGGTTGACGGTCGGGTCGCAGTGGCCGGGAACGAGCCGGAGCTTCTCGCCCAGGCGCGGGGCGCGGGCGCCCGCCGCCACCTTCAGCACACCGTGTTCATCCGACGGCCGCACGTACTCCACGCCCGGAAACCCGACGACCTGCGGCATGCCGGAGTCGAAGCTGTGCGCCTTGAGCCCGGCGTCGAGCACGACGCGCTCGGCCGTCGGCGCGCTCATCGCGGTCGACCAGATGAACAGGCTCTGCTCGAAGCGCGGGAACCCGTCCCAGCTGTTGCGGTTGTAATCCGCGTCCATGAAAACGTACGAGCCCGGCTGCAGCTCGTCGTAGACGCCGCTCGCGCCTTCGTAGATGAACGTGCCGGTCCCGGCACCGGTGACGATGTCGCACGCGAGGCCTTCGTCCTCGATCAGCCGGCGCGAGCGCCCCGCCTTCTCCACCGCCTGCGCGATCGCGGCCCGCCGCTCTTCGATGGTGCGCAGGTGCTGCGCAGCCCCTTGATAGGCCTGGAGGCCCGCGAGCCGCAGGTTGCTGGAGCCGCTCACGACCTGCGCGAGCCGCAGCGCCGGCGCGCCCGGCTCGACGCCGCAGCGGTTCGCGCCGACGTTCACCTCGATGTAGACGTCGAGGCGGGCGCCGGCCGCGCGCGCCGCCGCGTCGAGGTCGGCGACGACCGCGGCGTCGTCGACGCACACGCCGATCCCCGCGGACTTGCCGAGCTGCGCGAGGCGCGCGAGCTTGCCGCGGCCGACGACCTCGTTCGCGATCAGCACGTCCTGCACGCCGCCGGCGACCAGCGCCTCCGCCTCGGAAGTCTTCTGCACGCACACGCCGACCGCGCCGGCGGCGATCTGGCGCCGCGCGATCTCCGCGCACTTGTGCGACTTCGCGTGCGGCCGCAGGCGCACCCCGAGCGGGCGCACCGCGTCGGCCATGGTCTGCAGGTTGCGCTCGAACGCATCGAGGTCGAGCAGGAGCGCGGGCGTGTCGACGTCCGCGAGCGGTTGGCCGGGATGGGCGGGGGCAGGCAGGGGCATGGATGACCTTAGAATGGCCGGGAACGAGCGTTGGAGAAGCCGCAGATGTTCCGACCAGACCTGCTGAAAGGCAAGCGCATCCTCGTGACCGGCGGCGGCACCGGCCTCGGGCGCGAGCTTGCCGAGCAGTACCTGAGCCTCGGCGCGGCGGTCTACATCTGCGGGCGGCGGAAGTCCGTGCTCGACGAGACCGCGGCCGCGCTCACGGCGAAGCTCGGCGGGACGGTGAAGACTCACGCGGTCGACATTCGCGACGCGGCCGCAGTCGACGCGATGGCGCAGGCGATCTGGGACGACGGCGGTCCGCTCGACGCGCTCGTCAACAACGCCGCCGGCAATTTCATCAGCCGCACCGAGGACCTCTCGCCGCGCGGCTTCGACGCGATCGCCAACATCGTCCTGCACGGGACGTTCTACGTGACGCAGGCGGTCGGCAAGCGCTGGATCGCGGGCGGGCAGCGCGGCAGCGTCGTCTCGATCCTGGTCACCTGGATCTGGACCGGCTCGCCGTACGTCGTGCCCTCCGCCATGTCCAAGGCGGGCCTCCACGTGATGACCCAGTCGCTGGCCGTCGAATGGGCCAAGCACGGGATCCGATTGAACGCGATCGCGCCCGGACCGTTCCCGACCGAGGGCATGGGCGCGCGCCTCAACCCGGGCCAGACCGTCGAGGAGCGCGGCGCGGCGAAGAATCCGATGGGCCGCATCGGCCGTATGGAGGAGATCCGGAACCTGGCGACGTTCCTGGTCGCCGACGGGTGCGAGTGGCTCACCGGCCAGACGATCGCGCTCGACGGCGCGGCCTATCTGGCGGGCTCGGGCGGGTTCTTCGACCTGCGCGAGTGGTCGGATGCCGACTGGCAGCGCGCCCGGGACATGATCAAGGCGCGCAACGAGCAGGACCGCGCACAGCGATGAGCGCCCGCCTCGTCGGGGCGGCGCTCGCCGCGCTCGCCGCGACCGCGGCCGCCGCTGCGGATCCGCCGGTGCGCGGCATCTACGCCGAGGGCAAGAGCGGTCTCGCGTGGATCGTGCCGTGCGGCTCGGGCAAGCGACTCGAGCTGATGGACTCGGACGCGGCGCGCGAGCTGCGCAAGCACTTCGCCACCCTCGCGGCGGGCCACGTGCGCAGCATGGTCGTCGAGGTCGCGGGCCGGCGCGAAGGCGACGCGTTCCGGGTGGACGCCGTGTCGCGCGTCCAGACCGGCGGCCTCGGCTGCTCCGAGGATCTGCGTCGCGTCGTCGCGAAGGCCGGCGGACACAATCCGTCGTGGTCGATGGTGTTCGACGACACGCGGCTCGCGTTCCAGCGCGTCGGCGACCGCGCGCCGGCGTCGTTCCCGCCCCTCGGCCTGCAGAAGCGCGGCGACGGCTTCGAGTTCAAGGGCGAGACGGACGCCGCGCGCATCCACCTCGTTCTGGTCAAGGCGCGCTGCGAGGATCCGCTCGCGAACGCCCTTCTCTCCTATCGGGCCGAGATCACCTTCGCCTGGCGCGCCGACGCGCAGCCGGGCGTCTATCGCGGCTGCGCCTACCTCGGCGACGCCGCGCGCTGAGCATTCCTTAGCGCCGCCGCGGGCGCGTCGCCTGCGCGTGACCGATTCGACAAATCGTCCGCCGGGCGTGCAACCAGGCCGCGATCACGGCCGTATCTGGCTGCAGATGGACGCGCGCTGCAATCGCGGTCCGTCAAAACCCGACCGAAAACTCATTGAACGTAAAGGAGACTGAAAATGCTGAAGCGCACTCTCGTCATCGCCGCCGCCGTCATCGCGGCGCAATCCGGCGTCGCCCTCGCGGACAACAACTGGACGTTCGACGACGCTTACTGGAAGAACCCGGCCCGTCAGCGGCATCGCGACGTCGATGCAGGCGAGCGACAACACGGTGAACATGCAGTTCGACAAGTACAAGCAGGTCGACGGCTACAACTACTAGGCAGGACCCCGCGGCGCAACGCGCCTCGGGTCGCCGGAAGGCTGCGTGCAGCCGTCCGGCGTTCGCCATTGGCCGGTGTGAATTTCTCACTCCGCGCGTCCGGCTTTGTTCGCAGAGCCGGCCCGGCCCGCGCGCCTATTCTGTCCCTGCGCGTGACCGGCGGGCTTCGCGGCTCCGGGCACGCAGCAAAACTCAACCGGAGGCCGCGCCCGATAGTGCACGGCGATGAAGGAGATCGCGAATGAACGTCCTCGAAGCACGCGAGCTCGAGCGCCTGGTGCAGGAGACGTTCCCTGCGAAGCGCCTTTTTTCGGCCGCATCCGAGCTCGGTCTGAAGGCGGGCCGCTCGGTCGTGGCCTTCGTCCACGGCGGCCCCGATCCGTTCCTCGACCGCCATTTCGACACCTGGCTGGAAGGCACGCCGACGTTCGTTGCCGTGTACCCCCTTCTCAATCGGCTCTGCCGCGCGGGTGCTATCGCCCCGGGCGACTACGCGATCACGGCACGCCCCTAGCGCGGACGCGCGAGGCGAGCAGCTGCCGGGCGCCAGGCCCGCAGCGGGTCGGATTCAGGCGTCCGCCGCGAGGACAGGCGCCACTCGCCCAGCATGCCCTTGAGGGCGTACACGCCGCGATCCCCCGGGCTTGTCGCCCATCATTTCGACTCGCCCGCGTGCAGGCCGGAGCGGACGCCGGTTCCGAGCGCCGCGACATCCCGGTTGATCGCGTGCGCGCAGCGCACCGCACGGGCGGGTCCGTCGAACATCGCCGGGAACCCGTCGCCCGCCGTCTCGGTCTCGCGCGTCGCCCGAGCACACATTCGCGTGCGCGGCCGCGCCTCGTCCGGAGGCCTAGGCCGTTTGGCGCGGCCGGCCCGTTCCGCTCGACCGCCCGTGTGCATGGTTCACAGGATTCGACCGTCGCCGTTCACGGATTCTCCCCGCGGAAAGCGCGACGATGTGCTCCATCAGCGCTTCACTGGAAACGGTTCCGGACTGAAGGACCGCTGAGATCCACCAACCTAGGAAAAGGAGTACGACCATGAAGAAATTTGCCATTCTGCTGTCCGCCATCGGCTTTGCCGCCGCCGCGCCGTTCGCTATCGCTAGCGAAGACGGTCTCGAACTCATGCCCAGCCGGATCGAAGGCGTCGAGATCACGCACTTCGTGCGCGACGCGGGCACCCCCGCGCTGAACGATGCCGACGCGTTCTACGCTCGCGGCACCGGCGGCGTCTCGCCCCAGTAACGCAATACCGCCCGACAAAAAGCCCGGCTGCGGCCGGGCTTTTTGCTTGGTGCGCGCGGGAAGTCGCAGACCTGCGCGATCGCGTCGGCCGCGCTACCAGGCGCGGGGCGGCCGGCGCTGAATGACGATCTTCCCGCCCTCGTTGGCGATGTAGCCCCCGGTGGTCAGGTCCTTGAGGATGCGGCTCACCATCTCGCGAGACGCGCTCACGCGATCGGCAATGTCCTGCTGCGTGAGCCGCTCGTCGATGGCCAGCTTCCCGTCGGACTCCTTCGCGCGCTCGAGGAGGAATTTTGCCACCCGTCCATACACGTCGAGCAGCGCGAGGTCCTTGAGGCTTTCGGTCGCGTGGCGCGTGCGGGCGATCAGGCCCCGGATGAGCTGCAGGGCCGCCTCGGGATGGCTGGTGAGAAAGCCCCGGAGAACATCGTTCGCGATCACCGCCATCTTGGACGGCTCCAGGGTCGCCACTGACGCCGAGCGCGGACCCTCGTCGAGGGCGAGCTCACCGAAATATTCGCCGGGGCCCTCGACATTGATGACGAGGTCTTTCCCGTGCTCGTCGCTGACGAACACTTTCACGCGGCCGGAGAGGATCACGTAGAGCGAATCGCTGCGCTCCCCCTCCGTCACAACGATGGTGTTCTTGGGGAACGTGCGCACGATCGCCGCGTCGGCAAGCGTGGCGATCTCCTGCGGCGAGAGCCCGGAGAAGAGCGAAACCGCCTTCAACGACTCGGTGATGGAGAGCATGCGCGGCGCGGCCCGGATGGGCGCCCATCATAGCCCAGCGTTCGTGCCGTCGGAGGCGGGCGAGCTCGCGCTCAAAGGCCTCCAGCGCCCGGTCACCGCCTACAACGTCCCGCGGCTGCGGGATTCGGGCCGAATCGCACAGGACCGGACGTGCACGGCGCGGCGAGCGTAACAAAGTCACATCCTGGCCGGTGCTCCGGTCCGCAGACCGCGCGGCGGCGCGGGCGTAGTCTGCCGCCATGAGGCTCACCCAGATCCGCGCATCACTTGCCGCGACGTTGCTTTTCGCCACGTCGCCAGGATTCGGCGGCACCTGGGCGGCCGAGCCCTGGGCCCGGAGCTTCCCGCAAGCGTGCACGCCCGAGGTGCAGAAGTGCCTGGAGAAGCTCGAGGCCCGGCTCCACATCCACGGCCGCACGCGCGACCGGACCGGAATCGAGCGGGTGCTGCTCGAGCTGCAGGAGACGGACCCGGAGTGCGCCCTGCTGCTGCAGAGCACCGAGTTGCACGGTTTCTAGATCCTCGCTCGTCCAGTCGCGCTGCCTCGCGATACTCCGTGACCTTTTTCAGACCTTCCCTAACGCAGCAGATCCATCGAGAAATGCCCGCCGATCGCGTTGTAGATCTGCTGGGTCGTCACGAACGCCGGCGACGGCGCGCCGGTGAGCCACCCGCAGCTCAGCGCATAGGTCGACTGCCTGGACTCGGGTCCCAGCGCGATGCGGGTCACGCCGGCCATCGCGCTCGTCGCGCCGATCTCCTTCTCATCGTACTGCACGCCGCTCACCGTGTAGGTCCCGGGTTGCATCACGCCGGCTGCACCCTGGGCCGGCTTGAGCCTGCAGTAGGGCATGCTCGGCGCAAGCTTCCCGGCATTCACGAGCTGCTGGTTCTGGAACAGCAGCTCGGCGTTTCCGGCCGGAAAATTCAAGGGCGTGCGCAACACGAAGCGGGACCCGCTCTCGACCTGCTGCGGCGGCGCCGGAGCGGCCGGCGGGGCGGCGTGCTGGCAGCCGATGAGCAAGACGAGCGCGCCTGGCAGCGCGATCCGCGCTAGACCGGAGCATGGCATTGGTTCGCGGTTCATTTGTCGTTTCTGCTCCGTCCCTGTGTTCGCGCACCTGACCATCGCGCGTTTCCCTGCGAATATCGCACAGAATCGACGCACCGGATCGTCACCGGTGCCCGTCCGGCGCGGCGGCCCTCAGGCCGCTGGCGGAGCATTCGCGCCGCGTTCGCTGCGAACGATGAGCGGTTCGGTGAACAGCGACTTGATGACGACCTGCCGGATGGAGGGATCGTCCGGAACCAGGAATAGGACGGGCGTGATCAGCTCCTCGAACAGCCCTCGCAGGCTGCGGGCGCCGTTCTTGTACTCGACCACCAGGTCCGCGATCTGGTCGAAGACCTCCCGCTCGACGGTCAGCTCGACGCCTTCGCTCTTGAGGATGTCGCGGAACTGGTTGTAGATGGAGTTCGCCGGCTCGGTCATGATCCGGACGAGCAGCGGCTTGGTGAGCGCCTGGAAACGGGCGGTGATCGGCAGCCGCCCGGTGAACTCGGGGATCAGCCCGAACTCGAAGAGATCGGTCGGCTTGACGCGCGCGTTCAGCCTTTTCAGGATGCTCGGGTTGTCGTCCTCCGAGGTGGAGATGTACCCGTAGGTGTGGGTCGCCGAGGTGATCTTCTCCAGGCCGACGAACGCGCCGCCGCAGATGAACAGGATGTTGGTCGTGTCGATGTACTGCGCGTTGCCCAGCTTGACCATGCAGCCTTCCATGATCTTCAGGAGCGCGTGCTGGACGCTTTCGCCCGAGACGCCGCGCGGCTGACCGTGGCTCGCCTTGAGCTTGTCGATCTCGTCGATGAAGACGATGCCGTTCTGCGCCGTGTCGACGTTGCCGTCCGCCCGGTCGACGAGCCGCTGCAGGATCGCCTCGATCTCCTCGTTGACGTACCGGCTCTGGGCGAGGGACGTCGCCTCCGCGGTCACGAACGGAACGCCGAGCGCGCGCGACAGCGTCTCGCACATCAGGGTCTTGCCCGTTCCCGTCGGGCCGATCAGCAGGACGTTGCTCTTGGCGATCGGGGCGGTGTCCTGCCGAGCACGCGCGATCTTCTTGAAATGCGAGTACACGGCGACCGCCAGTGTCTTCTTGGCGTCGTCCTGACCGATCACATACCGGTCGAGATACTTCACGATGAAGCTGGGCTTCTTGATGTCGGCGAGCACGGTTGCGTCCACGTCGGTGCGATCGCTCAGGATACCGGTCGCGCCCCGGCGCGAGATTGCGGGGGAGGTCCGGAAGTCGGCAGTGTCTCATCGACTGCCCGACGCCGGCGCCGCATTGCGTCACACAAGCATCGGCGTTAGCCTTATTCTTTGGAACCAAGCCCGCTCCGCCCCCATCTCCTTCCCGGGGGGGACGGCCAGCACCATGGACGCTCCCATCCCCCTAGGCGCAAGGCGCGTCATCGACGGCCAGCCGCGCGTCTACTACTACGGATACTGGGTCAAGACCTACCCGGTCCCCGCCGACACGCTGGAAGCCAAGAAAGACCTGATCGCCGCGCTCACGCGCCGGCTGTTCAACCACACCGAGCACGGATTGAACGTGCCCGGCACGCGCCTCGACGCGGCGCGTCGCGCCTACGCGCAGGAAACCGACCCCGCGCGGCGCAGGATCAAGGGCGCCATGCTGGCCGGCGCGCTGTTCAACCGGGCCGCGGGCGTGTTCACCCAGCTCGTGGAAATCCAGAAGCTCGGCATCGAGATCCAGTCCGACAACCCGCTCATGCGGGCGTGCGGGGAGCACCTGAAGGAAGCGCTGGAGCTCGGCAAGCTGGTGCGGCACCGGAGCGGCGAGGAAGGCATCGACGAGCTGTGGGGGGAGCCCTTCAAGGCGTTCCTGCTTCCGCTCGAGAGCTTCTACGAAGGCCGCTACGTCAAGATCGCGGAGACGATGCGCGACATCGACGCCATCGCCGACGCGCTGACCAGAACCTTCGCGGACCTGCCTGCGTTTTCCGGGATCGAGACGAGCGTCGGCAATCTCGCGGAAGCGGCCAAGGTCGAGACCGAGACGCTCCGCACCGATCCGGACATCTTCGAGGTCTGGACGACGTTCGTCGCCGCCGCCGAGCGCCTCGCCGACTTCGCTCCGCGGCTGGCCGCCGACGCGTCGGCGCGGGCGAAGCGGGAGGTGTCCGACGCCCTGCAGCTCATCCGCGAGGGCAAGGACCTCATCACCCACGTCACGCGCGCCCGGGTGTCCATGCCCAAGAGCACGCGCGAGTTCACCGAACGCTGCGACCGGTTCCGCAGCGCAGGCGCGGCGCTTCTTCCCGGTGCGGCGCGGGCCGGGCGCGACGATGAAGAAGGCCGACTCCCTCCTGCCTGAAGGCGAAGGGCTGCGCCGCGCCGTGGCCTGGCTGGCCGAGCAGCCGGCGCGCGATCTGCGGACGATCGAAGAGGCGAGCCGCCGCTTCAACCTCTCTCCGCTCGACGAGGAGTTTCTCCTGCGGCACTTTCGCAATCCCGCGCGGGGCGAGGCAAACGGCTGACGCCGTGGGCGCTGCGCGACCGGAAGGTCGGCGCGCAGGAGCGCCCCGCCGCCTCAGCGGCCCATGCGCCGCTCGTACGAATTCGAGACGCGGTTGATCAGGTCCGGGTCCTGCGCGGTCGCGCCCGCGGTATCGAACTGCACGCGCACGCCGCCGTCGGCCTGCGTGCGCACGTTCGCCGTCACGTCGATGCCGCCGCGCCGGCCGCGGATGACGCCGTTGGCGCGGTCCTCCGCGGTGATCTGCACCCCCTGATCCGCGAGCGCCCCCGCCGCCGCCGACCACGAGCGGTCGAACGAGGTCGCCGGCGCGGGCGCGTACGTGGCGGGCCCCACCTGGTACACCGTGCAGCCGGCAACGAGCGCGCTGGCCGCAATGAGGCCAATACAGGTACGACGTAGCCCCATCGATCTTCTCCCGATCCGAGTCGCGCGCGTCGGCGCGCGGGTTGGTCTAGATGAGCGCCTTGAGGATCCCCAGCAGCAGGCTCTTCACCGGCACCCTCGTCGCGAGCACGGCGATCATCGGCGCCGCGGCGGCAAGCACGAGCGGCGCGATCGAGCCCTTGCCGAGCGGCACTGTGCGCATCCGCTTCACCGCGTCGTAGACCGCCTGCGTGTCGGCGACCGGGCCGATCTCCGGCGCACGGAGGAGCGCGTCGTCGGCGAGCGGCTTGCCCTCGATCCAGCGATCGCGCACGAGTCGCCCGTGCTCGGCGACGAGCGCGCCGTACTCGAGCAGCGCCCGCTTCTTCGCGCGCCGCAGGCAGCCCGAGAGCGCGAGCGAAGGCGCGGCGAAGATCGCGACCACCACGACGACGAACGCGGCCATCTCGACGCGCAGCGACAGCGGATCGGCCGCGTGGTAGACGACGTCGTGCGTCCACCTGGCCGCGAGCACCGCGCCGATCGCAAGAACGACCGGTGCGAACGCCACCGGGATGCGTTCGACGAACCCCAGGCCGCCGAGGCGGTCGGGGTGGGTGGGCACGATCGACAGGCCGAGCCCCGCGATGCGGGCGAAGAGCAGCGCGAGCAGCACGACGCGCCAGAGCCAGCCCAGCACCAGCACGAGATAGATCGGTCGGCCGACGTACAGCAGCCACCACCCGCCGAATCCCAGGTGCGGCGAGGCGCCGCCGGTCTCCTCCGCCCAGTCGAGCTCGTGCGCCCGATTGGCGATCTCGGGGATCGTCGCCATGGCCAATGCGAGCGCGACGATCGCGATCCATGGCAACGTCGCATTGCGCAGCCGCGCGATACCCGACAGCGCCTCGCGAAAACGGGGCAGCGCGGCCTCGGGGACCAGCCCCGAGCGCACGAACTGGGGCAGCAGTAGGGTGGTCAGCGAGTGCAACAGCCCCTCGGCGAGGATCAGCAGCGGCACCGCGACGAGAAAGCGCACGTGCACGCCGAAATGGGCGAGCAGCGGCTCGTTGCCCGTCGCGCCGACCGCGCGACCGGCCAACCAGGCCCACAGGGCGATCGGGGCCCAAGTGAAAAGCGACCAGAACACGGCGCGGCGGACAAGGCCGAGCCCGTCGGCCGGAATGAGCCCGAGGCGGCGCTGGATGCGGAACAGGAGGTCGTCGCGGACGAGCGAGAGTCCGTCGCCGGGGAGGGTAGGGTCGGGAGAGATCATGGGATGGTCGTGGGAATCGCGCGCCAGCGCAATTCTAGGCTTGAGCGCCGCGAGCCCCTGTCCGCGACGCGACGACCCATCTCACGCCTACCCCGGAGGCGCTGCTCACTTTTTGGGAAGAACCGGCTTGAGGTGCGGCAATCCCGCGTCGTCGATGTCGAAGTCCGGATCGAACAGGGTCTTCCCCTGCGCGCCGAGGTAGTCCGATTGCACCTTCAGCCACTCGCTCGGCTTCTGCTGCTTAGCGTACGCGATGAGGCGGCCCTCGAGATCGCGGACGATCTCCGGGTTCTGCGTGGCGACATCGTTCTTCTCGCCCGGATCGGCGGCGAGGTCGAAGAGCTCGGTCTTGCCCGGCAGCAATGCGATCTTCACCAGCTTCCACTTGCCCTTGATGACCGCGCCGCGGAACGCCTCGACGTTGACCAGGATGTCATCGTGGGGCGAGGCCTTGCCCTCGGCGACCGTCGCCCAGATGTCCACTCCGTCGAGCGGCTTGTCGGCGGGATTCGCCTTGGCGCCGGCCAGCGCAAGCGCGGTGGGCATGATGTCCACCATGTGCAGCGGCTCGTTGACGACGCGCGGCTTGAGCCGCGCCGGCCAGTTGAAGATGGTCGGCACGCGGACGCCGCCTTCGTGCAGGCTGCCCTTGCCGCCGCGGAGCTCGCCGTTGCTCGCCGGCAGCGATTCCTGCTTGACGCCGCCCGCGTCGCGCTCCTCCTTCGAGTGCGCGCCGCTCGCCACGACCGCGCTGCGGGGTCCGCCGTTGTCGCTGGAGAAGATGATCAGGGTGTTCTCGCGCAAGCCGCGCTTTTCCAGCGCGGCGACGATTCGGCCCACCTGGTCGTCGAGCGACGTGATCATCGCCGCGTAAGTGCGGCGCGTCGGGTCCTTGATCGTGGACGCGTAGCGGTCTTCGTCGGCCTTCGGCGCCTGGTAGGGCGCATGGGGAGCGAGCGACGCGAAGTACAGGAAGAACGGCTTCGTCTTGTCCTGCTTCTCGATCAGCCTGACGGCCTCGTCGCCGAACAGCGTGGTGACGTAGCCCTTCTCGGTGATGAACTTGCCGTTGCGCTGCCAATCGGTCACGCCGCTGCGTTGATGGGTGAAGTAGTCGACTTCGCCGACCGTGTTGCCGTAGAAATGCTCGAACCCGCGGTTGTTGGGCCAGAACTTCTGGTCGGCGTGACCCAGGTGCCACTTGCCGACCATCATGGTCCGATAGCCCGCTTCCTTCAGCACCTGCGGCAGCGTCCGTTCGTCGGTCGGCAAGCCGTAGCGATGGTTCGGGAAGATCACCAGGGTCTGCAGCCCATAGCGCATCGGGTACCGGCCCGTCATCAACGCCGCGCGGGCTGGGGTGCAGACCGGCATGCCGTGGAAGGATTCGAGCTGCACGCCCTCCTTCGCGAGCTTGTCGATGTTCGGGGTCTTGATGTCGCTCCCGCGATAGCCGAGATCGGCGTTGCCGAGATCGTCGGCCAGGATGACGACGATGTTCGGCCGGTCGGCGGCGACGGCCTGCGCCGCGGCGAGGATGCCGAGGCAAAACAAGCACAAGAACTTCAGTCGTTGGACTGGATTCATGATTCCTCTATGTCGGTTACTTGAGCTGCACGTTGACGGCGGTGATCCTGCCGTCGAACTTGAACGGCCGGCGGTCGAAGTAGTCGAGCGACACGGTCGAACCGAGATCGACGCCGACATCGAAGGTTTCGCTGGCCGAGAACGCCGCGGGCACCGTGCGCTTCACCGTCGTGCGCGCCACTTCCTGCCCGTCGACCTTCAGCACCACCTCGGCCGGCGACAGCGGCTTGGCGCTGGCGAGCGTGGTCGTGACCTCGATGCGGCGCTTGCCGGGCGCAATCTTCGCCGCCGAGCGCGCGATATAGCGCTCGATGATCATCATGTTGTACTCGTACACCAGCTGGCCCTTGTCCATGTACAGGGTGAGGCCCCCACCGGAGCCGCCCAGCGCGTAGAGCACGCCCGAGGCGTTGTCGCCGATCTCCGCGTCGATGGTCACCGTGCTGTTCTCGCGGCCCAGCCCCGGCGCCGTGAATTCGGGCATGCGCGTGGTGGTCGAGTCGAACTGCCAGCTCGTGTATGGCGACTTGATGCGGTCCTCGGGGTGCAGGCGCAGCCAGATGCCGGCGCCGAGCGGGTAGACCTTGTTCGCCCTGGCGAGCTCGATCGAACGTCTTCTGCAGCTGCGCGAGACGCTTCGGATCCTTTGCGGCGAGATCGTCGGCCTCCGAGAAATCCTGGGTGATGTTGTACAGCTCCCACTTGTCCTTCGCCGAATCCCAGTCGGCGAGGCCGGGTGCGCCGGGCAGCCACGGCACCAGCGGGCCGAACGTCGCCGCCACCCAGCCGTCCTGGTAGATGGCGCGGCTGCCGTTGTTGTCGAAGTACTGCACCTTCTTGCGGGTGGGCGCCTTGGCGTCGGCGAAGGTGTAGGCGAGGCTCACGCCGTCGATCGGGTCCTGCGCGAAGCCGTCGACCACCTTCGGCGGCTTGATGCCGACGATTTCGTAGACGGTCGGCGCGATGTCGTTGACGTGGTGAAACTGCTGCCGCGGCGTGCGATCCGGCTTGATGCCCTTCGGCCACGAAATGACCATCGGGTTGCGCGTACCGCCGAAATGCGAGGCCACCAGCTTCGTATGGTGGAACGGCGTGTTGCCGGCCCACGCCCATCCGGCGTGATACATGCTGTCGGTCTTGGGCGAGCCGAGCGCGTCCAGGCCGCCGATCTTGTCCAGCGCCGCGAGCTGCTGCTCGACGGTGTTCGGGATCCCGTTCTGCGCCAGCAGTTCGCTGATCGTGCCGTTCTGGCCTTCGGCGCTGGCGCCGTTGTCGCCGAAGATGTAGATGACGATGGTGTTGTCGCGGATGCCGAGGCGCTCGAGCTCGTCGATCAGCTTGCCCGCCTGCGACATCCACGTGTTCGACGAAGCCGGCGTAGATCTCCATCAGCCGCCGCTGGAACGGGCGCTGCGCTTCGGGAATGCTGTCCCACGACGGCATCGATGCGGCGCGCGGCGTGAGCTTGGTGTCGGCCGGGATCCAGCCGAGCTGCTTCTGGCGCGCGAACACGCGCTCGCGGTAGGCGTCCCAGCCGTCTTCGAACTTGCCCTTGTACTTGTCGGACCACGCCTTGCTGACCTGGTGCGGCCCGTGCGCCGCACCCGGCGCCCAGTACATGAGGAAGGGCTTGTCGGGCGAGAACGCGCGATGTTTGCGCAGCCAGTCGACGCCACGCTGCGCGATGTCTTCGCTCAGGTGGTACTTCTCGTCGTGCGGCGGCTCCACCGCGGTCAGGTTCTCGATCAGCCGGGGTTCCCACTGCGAGGTCTCGCCGGCGAGGAAGCCGTAGAAGTAGTCGAAGCCGTGGCCGGTCGGCCAGCGATCGAACGGGCCCATCGCGGTGGTCTGGTCGGCCGGCGTGTTGTGCCACTTGCCGAATGCGGCCGTCTTGTAGCCGTAGTGCCGCAGCACCTCGGCCATCGTGGCCGAGCGTCTTCGGGATCACGCCGGTGTAGCCGTCCCAGTCGACCGCCCGTTCGGCGATCGTGCCGTTGCCGACGCGCTGGTGGTTGCGCCCCGTCAGCAGTGCCGCGCGCGTCGGCGAGCAGATGGCAGTGGTGTGAAAAGTGTTGTAGCTCACGCCCTGGCTCGCGAGTTTGCTGAGCGTCGGCGTGTTCATCTCGCCGCCGAACGTCGACGCCTGGCCGAAGCCGACGTCGTCGAGCAGGATGATCAGCACATTCGGTGCGCCCGGCTTGAGGTGCTGCGGCTGCGCGCGGCGCTTGTGGACCGAGTCCTGCAGCCTCGGTTTGGCGACGCTCGCCGAGGGGACCGACGGAAACGGCAGGACCGAGCCGTCGCCAACTGGCGCGGCCGCCAGGGCCGGCTGGAGCAGGAGCCCGCAACAGGCCACGAGCAGAAAGTTCTTGCGCCTCATGCTTGCATCCTCACATCGGAAGCCGGAACGTACGAGCCTCTTTCGCCAGTCCGGCGTCTGGACAATTGGCTGCTGCCAGGCCCGCGGCGGCCAACTTCAGTCCGCCCGGGCGGCAACGGCGCGGTAGGTAACGGCTCCCAACACGGCCCCGACGATCGGCGCGACCCAGAACAACCACAACTGGGCGACGGCCCAGCCGCCGACATACAAGGCGACACCGGTGCTGCGGGCCGGATTGACCGACGTATTCGTGACCGGGATGCTGATGAGGTGAATCAGCGTCAGCGCCAGTCCGATTGCGATGGGGGCGAAGTGCGATAACCGCACCGATGTTTTCGGGAAGGTCCCGGGCTACTCAGTGCATGTTAGGAGCAGTCGCGCGACAGACCTGTCCGGCGGGCGACAATTACTGCGGCGGCCGCAGAGTTGTATCGGCGACTCGATGCACGGCCGACCATTTCCGGACATGGAAAAGCACGACCCCGCCGATGGGCGGGGTCGTGTACTTGCGAGGAAGATCCACCGCCCGGAAGAGCCCCCGCCGGGAAGAGGAGGGACGGCGGGGTGTCTACCGGGCGATGGGGGTTTGCACGTTACGGCCGTTGCGTGCCGGTCACCTCGACTTCGACGCGACGGTCGGGCGCCAGGCAGGCGATGAGCGCCTGCTGCGTCTTCGCCTGGCCCTTGGCCTTGCAGTCGGCTTCGGTGATCCTCAGCTGCGACTCGCCGCGGCCCTCGGTGGTGATGATCGAGGGCGACACGCCTTCCGTCACCAGGAAATCGGCGAAGGCGCGCGCGCGCTGCTCCGACAGCTTCTGGTTGTACGCTTCCGTGCCGATCGGGTCGGTGTGCCCGATCACCTTGACCGAGGTCGCGGTGAAGCCGGTCTGGCGAAGGGCGCTGATCACGTCGTCGGCCCGCTGGCGCGCGACGTCTGACACCTTGGCGCTGTCGAACGCGAACAAACCGTCGGCCGGGAGCGTGAAGCTCCGCGCGACCGGCTTCGGCGCAGGCGGCGGGGGCGGCGGAGGCGGCGCCGGCTTCGACCTCGGGTGCCGGGGCCGGCGGGGGCGGCGCGGCGCGCGGCGCTTCGGCCACACGCGGCGCCGGGCCAAGCGGGATCTGGAGGCCCACCGACGCGATCACATCCCCGAAGTTGTTGCCATCGCCGTAATGGCCGTTGTTGCTGTCCCACCGGTAGCGCACGTCGGCCACGAGGCGGCCCCAGGTCGTGAATGGCCAGACCACGCCGCCACCGGCATTTAGCGCCCAGCTCCACGCGTTGGAGCCTCCGACGTCGTCGTTGATGGCGCCGGCACCCATGACAAGGTAGGGATGCAGGGCGCGGTCCTGCCACATCGTCAAGCCTTCGCGCCGGGTCGGGAACCACAGCGCGTCGAGCGTCAGAGTCCAGTTCTTCCACTTGCCCGGCCCCCCGGATTTCGCGTCGAGCTCCTCGTACGCGGTGCGGAATTCGAGGTTCCAATTCGGGTGGACGGGCCGGCCGACCGTAAGACCGCCACCCCACCCGTCATCGGCCTGTCGCTCGTTGTCGGTCCAGGTGTAGGAGCCGAACGGCGTGAGGTACCAGCGATGGTCGAAGTAGCGGCTCGGTTCGTAGGTCTGCTGCGTGGAAAACCATTCGGACGACTGCGCCTGCACGGTCAACGGCGCGGCCAGCGCGAGCATTGCGGCCGCCGCCAGAGTTGTTCGCTTGAACATGGCGTGTTCCTCTCCTCTTATTGGCTGTATTTCGGTAGATCCGGCGCAACTCGCGCGCGGCCCGAGCGGGCACGGCGCAACGTCGCTACCCCCTAACGTTTCGCAGCGCAAATGTACTGCGTTGCGGGAGGCCAGTCCTGATGGAGGTCTGATGAAGCGCCGTAAGCGGTCTCGTGACGATGCGGCGCGAGCCAGACCGCGGTGGAAGGTCTTGCGGGTATCGTGCTACTTTGACTTTCCGCACTCCGGCGGGCGCTGTGCGCGCCGGGCAAGCCCGGTCAATGCACGAGTCAACGTGCCGCCACTCAATGCGGGCGGCCCCAGGCCGCGACCGCGCGCCGGACATGCGCCGATTCGGGCGCCGCCGTGGCGATGGCGGCAAGGCGCGGCGCGATGGCTGCGGCGTATTCCTCGAGCGGGATCCTTCGCGTGCCCGCGTCGTGCAGGGCGCCGCGCCGGGGCGCCGGCACGATCCGGTTCCCGTCGAGCACGATCCGCTCGACCATCTCCTCGCGCTGGCACACGAGCGCTTCGGCGACGCGGTCGAGCACGTGCCGCGAGCCGGGCAGGCCGGCGACGAGCGCCTCCATCCATTCGAGCCAGAACTCGACCGTCGCCGCATGAACATACCCGCGGGCGCACTGCGCCATTTCCGCGAGCGCGGGGTCGGCGTCTGGGAGGGCGAGCGCGGGGCGCAGCACCGCGAGCTTCGCGTTGACGCCGCGGTTGGCGAGCGCGAGCAGCCCGCCGAGGGCCGCGCCGGGATTGGCCACCGCGCGGTCGACGACGAGCCGCAGGACGTAGTCGGCGCCGTGCGCGCCACCGCCCGACTCGGTCACGTCGAGCCATGCCAGCTCGAATGCGGTCTCGGCGGCGATGCAGCGCTCCGGGTCCCCGCGCAGAAAGTGCACCAGCACGTCGCCGGCGAGCACGCCGTCGCGTACCTGGTTGCGGATGCGCGCGAAGATCCGCGCGCGCTCGTCGGCGGGGACGCGCCTGGCGTATTCGGGGTAGTAGGCCGCGAGGAGCGGATGGAGCTCGGGGTCGCCGCGGCCCGCGACGTAGAACGCGATGCCGGCCAGCCGCGCGAGGCGCTCGTCGTCGAGCTTCTCCCAGTCGTCGCAGTGCTCGAGGTCGCCCGCGACGTCTTCCGGGGTCCAGTCGCAATGATCGATTCGCATGCGGTGCTCCTGTTCACTGCGCGACGGCTCTCGTGAAGCCGCGGTAGCAGTCCGTGGAAACTCTGCGTACCTTACGGCGTCGGATACGATTTGCCGCTGTCCCCAGCCGCCAGCCAGTTGGTGCGGGACGCCACTAGATGGAGCGCTCTAACTCCGCCGCAGCGGCCAGCGCCCTGCTGTCTCCCGACCTCAACGTGTTCCGTGCACTCGAGGCGTCGTGGAGTCGACGCAGCCGCGGTGTTCCGTCGCGCCGGCTGCGATCCGGCGCTGCTGCACGTGCCCGAGACGCGCATCTCCAACCGGGTCAAGCAGCGGCTGTACGAGGTCGCCGAGCGGGAGACGGGGGACGCGTGCTTCGGGATCGAGGTCGGGAAGCAGGTGCGCGGGATCGCCCTGCACGCGCTCGGCGAGGCGATCGCGAGAGCGGCGCGCCACACCCGCGTGCTCACCGACTTCTTTCGCGTCGAGGTCCGGGACGAGCCGCACGGCGTGCGATTGATCGTCGTGTTCGCGGACCCCCGGGCGAGCGGGCCGCTCTCCCGTCACGACGCGGTCCTTGCCGGTTGCCTGAAGATGGGCCGGATCACCTTCGGCGACGCGTTCGCGCCGCTCGAGGCGACCGTCGAGCGTGCGCCGCCCGCATGCGCGCACCGGTTCCACGAATGGTTCCGCGCACCGATCGTCTGCGAGGCGCCGTACCCGAGCCTGCTGTGCCGGCGCGAGGACCTCGATCGACCGCTCGTGACCGCGAACCCCGGGGTCGCTTCAGCGAGCGACCGGCTGATGACCGACTACCTGGCCCGACTCGATCGCGGCGACGTAGCGGCGCAGGTGAAGAGCGCGCTGATCGGTCGCTTGCCGGTCGGCGCGCCGACCCAGGCAACGATCGCGCGCGCGCTCGGCATCGAATACTTGCGCCGCAGCGATTACTCGGTGGGCGAGGTGGCGTACCTGCTCGGATTCGCGGAGGCTTCCAGCTTCAACCGTGCGTTTCGCCGGTGGACCGGGAGGTCGCCGAGCGAGTTCCGGCAGGCGCAGGCCGCCGCGGCGCCTTGAATCCGGGCCCGCTTAGCGCGAGACGCGCTGCGCGGTCTCTCTGACGCGCGGGATCGGCCGCGGCGCTCCCCGCTCCGGACGTTCGCGCACCAGCGCGACCAGGCGATGGAACTGGGCGTCCGCGCGGAGCGGGTCGAGACGAGGATCGGCGAGGATCGGGGCAAGCCAGCAGCAGCGCTGCTCGACCGCCAGGTCGAGCCACGCATACGCGCCCGCGCGGTCGTGAAGGGCAAGTGCTGCGGCCGCGTATGTGGAGGGCATGATGTATCGGCCCGACGCGTCGCGCCGTGCGCGCTCGAGCATCGCGACCGCCTCGGCACGCTCGCCTTTCGTCGCAAGCGCGCGGGCGAGCGCGGCCCGCGCGCCTGGCGCGTCCGGCGACAGCGCCACCCACCGCCGCGCTGCGGCGAGTGCATCGTCGTGGTGCCCGAGCGCGTGGCTGGCGAGCGCCACCGGGCCGTATGCGGGTCCATGCGCGGGATTGAGCTCGACCGTGCGGCGCGCGCATTCGAGCGCGGTCTCGAACCGCCGGGCGGCGTAGTGCGCGTACGCGAGCTGGCGGTTAAAGGCCAGCGAGAAGGGGTCGAGCGCGACCGCTGCGCTCGCGCTCTGCACCGCCTCCTCCAGGCGCCCTTGCGCGACGAGGTGCGGTGTTGCCAGATACCGCGAGAGCGACGACGTCGGGTCGGCTTCGAGCGCCCGCTCGAACAGGGCGTCCGCCTCCGCTGGGGCCCAGTCGATCACGCTGCGCACATGCGCCAGTACCGCGTTCGCGGCGGCGGTCCCGGGATCGAGCTCGAGCGCGCGCTTGGCCGCTGCGGTGATCATCGGCGCCAGTTCGCGCGGCCAGCCCTGTCCCCACCACATCATGACCACGTAGCAAGCGCTCAGGGCGCCATGCGCCGGCGCATAGTGCGGGTCCCACTCGAGCGCCTGCTTCAGAATCGCGACCGCGCGCGCGATGTTCCCGGGCGAGCGTTCGTCCCACAGCCACCGTGCGTGCAGGAATGCCTCGTACACGCGCGGACTCACCTGTGACGCGCGCTCGATCCACGATGCGGAGCGCCTGCGGTTCGCGGCCGGGAGCAGCTCGCCGACGAAGCGGTAGCCGCGCCCGTGCACGGTCTCGACGTAACGATGGGGCTTGTGCACGTCCTCCAGCGCATGGCGCAGCGCATAGATGCAGCGGGTGAGGCTCTCGTCGGAGGGCGCGGCGCCCGGCCACACCCGGTCGAAGAACTCGTTCTTGCTCACCGTGCGCCCCGGGCGCTCGGCCAGCAGGCGCAGCACCGCCCCCTCCTTGGGTGGCAGGGGAATCAGCGCGCCGGCGTGCGTCAAGCGATTCTCGGCGTCGAGCAGATAGTCGCTAAAACTGATGGTGTTTGGAGTTTTCGGACTCACCTGGAAAACAATCAGAATTGCATCACAACCTTATCAGCATTGATAAACATCCGTCTAGCTCATGTCCAATTGTGTTGAATAGTCCTTTCGGCCTAACAGTTCTCTGCAAGATATCTCTCCTGGCAGGAAACGCCGATTTTCCGGACAGAAGTCGTGCTTCAGGGCGCGTGCTGACGGACGCCCTCAGACCCGTGTTCCGGTCGAGGGCAGGCGGCGCTGCGCAGCCGCCGCGATGCGACGAACGGCTTGCGTTCCTTTCGTGGAACAGGATCCCGTCCCGCGCCGCGCCTGTCCTCGACACTGCGCGCGCGCTCCCACCCGGCGAAAGGCGAACGCCCGACGCTCGCCGCGCGCGTGACGTCAAAGACCGCGATGCGAGTAGGCGCGAGCGTCGCGTGACTCGCCTGCCGCCGCGCACGTTCGACGCGCGACGCGCCGCGCCGCGTGCCCGATCAGAAATCCGTCAGGACTGAATCGCCGGCGGACGCTAGATTCACCGTCGAGCGCCGAGTTCCGGTGGCGATGCAAGGCTCCTCTCGCACCGGACGCTGCGCCCGAATCAAAGGGTTCCCTCCTCCTCCTCGGGGAGGCCCGCGCGAGCGGCCACCTTCCCGAGGCTTTTTCTTCCCGAACCGATGGGACGGATCGCATGACGGCGCCAACGATGACTCCGCTGGGCAGCACGTACTGGAGACTCGTCGAAGTCGATGGCAAGCACGTCCCCGCGGGACTCTCCGATGCCGCCGAGCCGCATCTCCAGGTGGACTTCTACAATCAGCGCGCCGCCGGGTTTACCGCAGTCAACCACTTCAGGACCGCGATCGACCGGCTCGGATCGCGCCTGCGCTTCAACGGCATCGCATCGACCCGCCGCGCGGGGCCGCCCCCGGCGATGGAGGTCGAGTCCGCGCTGATGCGCTCGCTCACGGCGACGCGCTTCTACCGCATCTTGGGCGACCGGCTCGATTTGCTCGGCGCAAACGGCGCGCCGGTCGCGAGGTTCGAGGCGCGGCTCGCGCCGTGACCGCCGGCGGGGCCTGGCGACGTACTGTGGCGCGCGCGCTCGCACAGCGCTCGCGCAACGGGACGGACGCGATGCGGATCGGGCTATTGATGGCGGCGCTGATCGGCGCGACAGGCCTGCCCGTGTTCGCGCAGCAGCCCGGTGCAGCCGCAGGGGAAGCGGTGTTTACCTCGGGCAAATTCGCGGTTGCACGGGTGGCGCTCGTCACCGCCCAGGTGGAGGCGATCGACGCAGCGACCCGCACGCTCACGTTGAAGGGCACGGGCGACAGCCTGCCGGTCGTCGCCGGGCCCGAGGTCCGCAACTTCGGCGAGATCCGTATCGGCGACGTCGTCGTCGTCCGCTATCTCGAGGCGCTGTCGCTCGAGCTCAAGCGGGCCACCGCAAACGTTCGCGAGCGCGCTGAGACGCGGACCGGCAGCGCGGCCGCCGATACCGCGCGTCGGGTGACCGTGGTCGCGGACGTGGTCGCGAAGGACGCGAAGAAGCGGACCGCGACGCTGCGCGGGCCGAAGCAGACGGTCACCGTCAAGGTCTCCGATCCCGAGCAGCTCAGGCTCGTGGAGGTCGGCGACCAGGTCGAGGCGACGTACACCGAAGCGGCTTTGGTCTCCGTCGAACCGGCGCGAACGCGTACAGGGGTGCCGCGAGCCAACCGCCCCGAGCGGGCAGCGAGCGCATCGACGAATGACTCGCGGTGGCCGCTGGCTCACACGGCCGGTGCTCGCGTGGGCGCTCTATGACGTCGCGAGCTCCGCATTCGCGGCGCTGATCCCGACCTTCTTCGGGCTCTACTTCGTCGTCACGATAGCCGACGATCTCCCCGGCGCGCAGGGGCAGTGGGGCGTGATCGCGTCGCTTGCCCTCATGCTCGCCGGCGCTCTGGCGCCGTTCGTCGGCGCGTGGGCAGACCGAACGGATCGACCTCCGGTCTGTCGATTCTCAATCGGGCTTGATGTTCGCCTCCCGCACCACGGCGCCCCACTTCGCCTGCTCCGCGCGGATGAAAGCCGCCAGCTCCTCCGGGGTGCCGCCCACCGGCTCGGCGCCCTGCTCGACGAGGCGCGCGCGAACGGCCGGCTCTCTCACGATGCGCGCCAGGTCGCGCGACAGCCGCTCGACGATCTCCGGCGGCGTCCGGGCCGGCGCGAGCAGGCAGAACCACGAAGCGCCGTCGAAACCCGCGAGGCCCGCCTCGGCGATCGTCGGCGCGTCGGGGTACGCGTCGAGGCGCGCGGCGGTCGCCGCGGCCACGAGCCGCAGCCGACCGCTCTTGATGTGCGGGGTCGCGGTGAGCAGCGTGTCGAACATGAGCTGCACCTGGCCGGCGAGGAGATCCGCAACGGCCGGCGCCGAGCCCTTGTACGGCACGTGAAGGATGTCGACGCCGGCGCGGGACTTGAACATCTCGGCGACGAGGTGCGTCGAGCCGCCGCTGCCGGCCGAGCCGTACGCGAGCTTGCCGGGATTCCTGCGGGCGTAGTCGACGAGCTCGGGCACGGTCCGCACCGGCACGCCCGGATTCACCACCAGCACGATCGGGACGGTGACGATGAGCGACACCGGTGCGAAGTCGCGGAACACGTCGTAGGGCACTTTCGGGTACAGGACCGGATTGATGGCGATCGCGCCGATCGAGGCGAGGAGCAGGGTATGCCCGTCGGCGGGCGCCCTGGCGGCCGCCTCGATGCCGATGAAGCCGCGCGCACCCGGCCGGTTCTCCACCACGATCGGCTGGCCGAGCACCTCGCCAAGCCGCATGCCGAGGGTGCGCGCGGTGATGTCGGTGGGGCCGCCCGGCGGGAACGGCACGATCATCCGCACCGGGCCCTTGGGATACGGCGTCTGTGCGCCGGCGACCCCCGCGGCCAATGCGAGCCCCGCGGCGAAGAGGACCGCGACGCGCACGGTCATGCCGTGCGTTCCGTCACTGTCCGGGCAACGCCACGACGCCGGCGGCGGCGAGCGCGCGGATCGCCGCGTCGTCGTAGCCGAGCTCCGCGAGCAGCGGTGCGGCGTGGCTTCCGGGCGCGGGCGGATCGAGCCGCGCCCGAACCGGCGGCCGTCCATCTCGAACGGCAGCGTCGGCACCTTGGTTGCGCGCCCGTCGGCGAGGTGGATCTCGGTCAGCCCGCCGGAGCCGTTGAGGTGCGGGTCGTCGAACAGGTCCTCGGGCTTCGTGATCGGCGCGAACGGCAGGCCGGCGCGCTCGCACGCCGCCATGAGGTCCGCCTTGGTCATCGCGCCGAAGCGCTGACGCACGCGCGGCATGATGCGCTCGCGCGCGTGGACGCGCTGGTTGTTCGCGGCGAGCGTCGCGTCGGCACCGAGGTCCGCGAGGCCGAAGGACTCGCAGAACACCTTCCATTGCGAGTCGCTCACGACGCCGACGAACACCTGGCTGCCGTCGGCGGTGTCGAACACGTCGTAGATCGCCCACGCGGAGAGCCGCGCCGGCATCGGCGCGGCGGGCTTTCCGGTCACCGCGTACTGCATCATGTGCTGCGCGACGAGGAAGATGTTGTTCTCGAACAGCGCCGACTGCACGAGCTGTCCGTGCCCGGTCTGCGCGCGCTCATGCAGCGCCGCGAGAATCGCGATCGCGCCGAACATCCCGCCCATCACGTCGTTGACCGAGGCGCCCGCGCGCAGCGGCCGCCCGGGCGGACCCGTCATGTACGCGAGGCCGCCCATCATCTGCACCACCTCGTCGAGCGCGGTGCGATGCTCGTACGGCCCCGGCAGGAAACCCTTCAACGAGCAGTAGATGACGTCGCTCTTCAGGTGCTTCACGTCCGCGTAGTCGAGGCCGAGCTTCGCCATCGCGCCGGGGCGGAAGTTCTCGGTGACGACGTCGGCGGTGGCGAGCAGCTTCTTGACCACCGCCATGCCTTCCGGCGACTTCATGTCGATCGCCAGGCTCTTCTTGTTGCGGTTGTAGGTCGGCCAGTAACCGGCGCCCGAGCCGGTCAGCCGGCGGGTGTTGTCGCCGTCCGGCGTCGGCTCGATCTTGATGACCTCGGCGCCGAGATCGCCGAGCACGAGCCCGCACGACGGGCCCATCACCATGTGCACGAACTCGACGACGCGAATGCCTTCGAGCGGAAGCTTCACGCCGCATTCCTCGTCGACGCAGGCACGAAGCCCTTCGTCAGGCCGGCGTCGGGCACGTGGCCGTAGAGCGGCTCGCCGGGCAGCGCGGCCGCGACGATCGCGCGCGCGGCGATCAGCTTCTCGAGGTCGATGCCGGTGCGCAGGCCCATCGACTCGAGCATGAACACGAGATCCTCGGTGACGATGTTCCCCGTCGCACCCGGGGCGTACGGACACCCGCCGATGCCGCCTTGCGACGAATCGAACGTCGTCACGCCCGCGTCGAGCGCGGCGACGACGTTGGCGAGCCCCTGCCCGCGCGTGTTGTGCAGGTGCGCGCCGCCGATCCGTTCAGCGCCGATCTCGCGCGCGAGTCGCGCGAACATGCGCTTCACCTGCGCGGGATTCCCGTAGCCGGTCGTATCGGAGAGCCCGACCGCGTCGGCGCCCGCGCGCGCGAGACGCGCCGCGATCTCCATGACCCAGTCCTCGGACACCGGGCCTTCCATCGTGCAGCCGAACGCGGTGGCGACGTTCGCCTCGACGCCGACCCGCGACGCGGGCGGCAGGCCGTCGCGGAGCGCGCAGACGCGCGCGACCTCCTCGATCGCCTCTTCCGGCGTCCTGCGCAGGTTGGCCTGCGAATGCTGGCGCGAGGCGGAGATCGGGAGCGTGAGCTTGTGCGCGCCGGCCGCGATCGCGCGCTCCGCGCCCTTCAGGTTCGGGACGAGCGCGAGCACCGTGAGCCCGGCGATCTTCCGGGATTCGCGCACCACCTCCTCCGCGTCCGCCATCTGCGGCAGGAGCTTCGGCGGCACGAACGAGCCGACCTCGATTTCGCTCACGCCCGCGCCGGCGAGCGCCCGGATCCATTCGAGCTTCGCCGCCGTGGGCATCGTGCGCTTGACGCTCTGCAGCCCGTCGCGCGGGCCGACCTCGCTCACCAGTACGTCCGTGCCTTTCATCTTGCCTCCTAGACGCAGTTAACCGCCCGGCGGCAGTCCCGTCAAGCCGGCACCGGGCAGGTAAACTCGGCGCTCGCCGCGCAATGCTCAAGCACACACCCTTTCACCCGCGCACCGCCGCGCTGTGCCAGAGCCACGCCTGGCGCCGCTGGGCCGGCTACGTCGTCGCGAGCTCGTACGAGCTCTCGCACGAGCGCGAGTACCACGCGATCCGCAGCGCGGCGGCGCTGTTCGACGTCTCGCCGCTCTACAAGTACCTCGTGCGCGGCCGGGACGCGGCGCGATTGCTCGACCACGTGGCGACGCACGACGTGGGCCGCGCGCAGATCGGCCAGGTGCTGTACACGCCCTGGTGCGACGCTCGCGGCAAGGTGCTGGACGACGGCACGATCGCGCGGCTCGACGAGACGACGTTCCGCCTGACCTCCGCGGAGCCCAATCTGCGTTGGCTGCAGGACAACGCGCATGGATTCGAGGTGACGATCGAAGACGTGTCCGCCGCCACCGCGGCGCTCGCGCTGCAGGGCCCGAACGCGCGGGCGAGTCCTCCAGCAGCTCGCCGATCGCGATCTCGGCGGGCTGAAGTACTTCCGCGTGGCCGAGGCAAAGCTCCGCGACATCCCGGTCGCGATCTCGCGGACCGGGTACACCGGCGACCTCGGCTACGAGATCTGGCTCGATGCTTCGCAGGCGCTCGCGCTGTGGGACGCGCTCATCGATGCTGGCACGCCTTACGGCATCACGCCCGCCGGAATCCTCGCGCTTGACGTGGCGCGCATCGAAGCGGGGCTGATGCTGCTCGACGTGGACTACGTGCCCGCGAACCGGACGCTGATCGACAGCCAGACCTCCTCGCCCTACGAGCTCGACCTCGGGTGGGCGGTGAAGCTCGACAAGCCGCACTTCGTCGGCAGGCAGGCGCTCGCGGCCGAGGCGCGGACCGGTCCGGCGTGGCGGTTCGTCGGCCTCCAGATCGAATGGAACGACTTCGAGCGGCTGTTCACCGCGGTCGGCCTCGCCCCGCGCGTGCCGACCGCGGCGTGGCGCACGAGCGTGCCGCTCTATTCGGGCGGCGAGCAGGTCGGCTACGCGACGAGCGGCGTCTGGTCGCCGCTGCTCAAGCAGTACATCGCGCTCGCGCACGTGCAGTCGCGCTGGGCGGCGCCCGGCACGGCGCTGGAGATGGAGGTGACCGTCGAGCACCGGCGCAGGCGCGCCGCCGCCCGCGTGGTGAAGAAGCCGTTCTTCGACCCGGCGCGCAAGCGCGCCTGAGAAGCAAACGGCCTGCAGGGTGTCCCCTGCGGGCCGTCGCGAGAGCCGCTGCGGATCGTGCCGGCTAGTCGCGGTGCGGCCCGGCGATCCCCTTCGGCACCGACATCAGGAAGAGCTGCCCGCCTTCGACGAGCTCGGCGTCGAATTCGGGTAGTGGGCCTGCACGACGCCGAGATAGAAGCGATGCCCGTTCTTGTCCCACGGCGCCTCCCGGTCGCGCGAGCGGAGATGGCGGCCGCGATCGTGGTCGTCGTCATCGTCGTCGTCCGCTCAGGATGTCGGTGATCTCGATGATGCCGGAGGACTCCTCGTCGCGGCGTGAACGGCGCGAGCTGCGGCGCCTGGAACCGCGCCGGATCATGCTGCGCGAGCGCCACGAGCTGGCTCGGTGCGCGGGTTGTAAGACCCACAGAGCGCGCGAGATGACGGCTGGTTGCCGGGATCCTCCTGGATCACGACGTTGCCTCCGCGGTCGACCGTGATGTTGTCGAACATCTGGTACGGCCCGGTGCCGTCGAGGAGCTGATCGATCCGGCCGCCGAGCGTCGGGGTTGTCGGATGTCGTGGAAGGTCAGGCGATAGAGGCGCGGGCGAGCCGTCCTGATTCGCCGGGCGTTCCGGTCGGATCCTTGACGGAGTCGAAGCGATCGGTCGTCACGAAGTAGAACAGCGTTGGGGTTGCGCGGATCCCACGCGCCGTCCTCGGGCCGCAGGAACTCGGTGACGCCGGCGGCGACGCTATCGGTCTGCAGCTGGGCGCCGGTCTTGGCGTGAACGTCGCCCAGGCTCTGCAGGCTGAACGCCGTGCCCGACGGGAATGCCGGTGGCGCGAGCTTCCAGCGGGAATGCCGGCGACCTTGACGCCGTAGAGCATGCCGCCGTGCAGCCCGGCCTTCTCGATCTCGTTGCCGGTGTCGCGCTTCTCGCCGACGTAAACGTAGACCTGTCCGGGCGTGCTGTCGTCCATCCCGACGACGATGGTCTTGTCCTGCTCGTGGGGGTTCGCAACCGAGTTCTCCCACGAGAACTTGCCGAGATAGGGCAGCTCGTAGGAGATGCCGTGGTTCGGCCCGGTGGCGATGTGCGCGAACGCGCGGCCCTCGTTGCCGACCTCTTCGCCGTCCATGAAGATCCGTCCCGCGTACCCCTTGCCGGTCTTGCGGTTGTAGAACGCGGTCAGCGCCGGCAGGTCGGCGGAGCACAGCCGCCCGAACGCGGTGGTGCCGGCCGCGGTGATGTACTCGCCGGTCGCCGTGTCCCACGTGTAGACCTGCTTGACCAAGTCGCCTCCGTGCAGGACCTTGAGGTCGCTCTTGCGGAGGGTCCACTGGGATACGAACGCGCCCTTCGAACCGTGTTGGCGGGTGATGCCCGCGGTGGCGCCGAGCTCGTGGTTCATGAGCACGGTGAACGTTCCGTCCCCGTTGTCGTAGGCGCCGAGCCCGTCGGGAATCCCGACCAGGCGATACGGGCTGGTCCCGCCCGGCTTGGTATTCACCGAATCGCCGACCGTCAGGATCGACACGATGTCGACCTTCGGGTGCACGTTCACGACATAGGGGGTCGCCGAGCTGCTCGGCCCGGTGAAGGTGTCGGCGGACGCCGGCGCGGCGACCGCCGCGAGCGCGATGCCGACCGCGAGCGCGAGAGGATCTCGCCTGCTTGTCATGGATGTTCTCCTCAATTGATCGATGACCGACGAGCGGTCGGGGGTGCCGGGACGGCCGGCTCGCCGTACCGCGCGAGGTCCGTCCGGGGCCGCGCCATTCTGCGGAGCGATCGTTACAACTCGACGATCGCGGCGGGCCGGATGGGCGCGATGTAACATCGCCGCCGGAACCGGCGGCCCTGATGGCGAATTCCTACGACGCGATCGTGATCGGCGGCGGCCACAACGGCCTCGTCGCCGCCGCCTATCTCGCGCGCGCCGGCCGGCGCGTGGTCGTGCTCGAGCGGCGCGAGCGGGTAGGCGGCGCCGCGTCGAGCGAGCAGGTCTTCCCCGGCTTCACCTTCTCGGTGTTCTCGTACGTCGTGAGCCTGCTGCGGCCCGAGATCATCCGCGACCTCGACCTGCCGCGCCACGGTCTGCACGTGCTCCCGCTCGAGAGCACGCTGACGCCGCTCCCGAACGGCGACTACCTCGCCCAGTGGAACGACCACGACCAGAATCGCCGCGAGCTGGCCCGCCATTCGCTGCGCGACGCCGAGGCCTATGACGAATTCGGCCGCCTCATGCACCAGATGTCGCGCGCGGTCAAGCCGTTCCTCGGCATGGCGCCGCCGGATCCCGCCTCGTTCGCGCCCCGCGAGCTCGCTGCGCTCGGCCGGCTCGGCCGGCAGCTCCGCGGGCTCGGGCGCGAGCAGTTCCACGCGCTGCACAAGCTGCTCACGATGAGCTCGGCCGACTATCTCGACGAGTGGTTCGAGACCGAGGCGCTCAAGGCGACCAAGTCCGCGAGCGGCATCATCGGCACGCTGCAGGGCCCGCGCTCGCCCGGCACCGCGTACGTGCTGCTGCACCACTACATGGGCGAGCTCGACGGCGTGTTCCGCGCGTGGGGCTTCGCGAAAGGCGGCAACGGATCGGTGAGCGCCGCGATCGCCGGCGCGGCGCGCGGGCTGGGCGTCGAGATCCGCACCGAGGCGCCGGTCGCGAACGTGCTGGTCGAGAACGGCCGCGCGACCGGCGTCGCGCTCGCGAGCGGCGAGGAGATCCGCGCGGCGCGCGTGCTGTCGAACGCCGACCCTCGGCGCACCTTCCTCGACCTCGTGGGCGAGAAGCACCTGCCTACGGAGTTCACCGACGCAATCCGCAAGTTCCGCTTCCGCGGCGCTTCGGCGAAGGTCAACCTCGCACTCGACGCGCTGCCGGATTTCACCTGTCTGCCGGGTGCCGGGCCCCATCTCCGCGGCGCGATCTCGATCAGCCCGAGCGTCGACTACCTCGAGCGCGCGTACGACGCGGCGAAGTACGGCGAGTTCTCGCGCCGCCCGTACATGGACATCGTGATCCCGTCGATGATCGACCCCGGCATGGCGCCTCCGGGCAAGCACGTCATGTCGATCTTTGCGCAGTACGCGCCCTACCACCTGAACGGCGGGTGGACGGATGCGCGGCGCGAGGCGTTCGGCGACGCGGTGATCGACACGCTCGCCGAGTACGCGCCGAACCTGAAGTCGATCATCCTGCACCGGCAGGTCATCGTCCCCGCGGACATCGAACGGATGATCGGCATCAGCGAGGGGAACATCTTCCACGGCGAGCTCTCGCTGCAGCAGATGTTCTTCCTGCGGCCGGTGCCGGAATGGGCGAAGTACCGGACGCCGGTCCACGGTCTCTGGCAGTGCGGCGCCGGCACCCATCCGGGCGGCGGCGTGATGGGCGCGGCGGGACGGCTGGCGGCGCTCGAGGTCCTCAAGGACGGCGCATGAATCGCGGGCGCAGCCTCATTCCGGCACTGCTGCTGGCGGCGCTGCCGCTCGCCGCCGCCGCGCAGGACTACCCGCGCAAGCCGATCCGGCTGATCATGCCCAACGCGCCGGGCAGCTCGATCGATTCGCTCGGACGCGTCGTCGCGCAGAAGCTCGGCGAGGCGCTCGGCGAGCAGATCCTGGTCGAGAACCGGCCCGGCGCCGGCGGCGTGATCGGCATGGAGGCGGTGAAGACGGCGACGCCGGACGGCTACACGCTGCTCGCGGCCTCCACCGCGGCGATGACGATCATCCCGCATCTCCGCAGCAACCTCCCCTACGACCCGCTGAAGGATTTCGCGTTCGTCTCGACCTACGCGCTCACGCCGAATGCGCTGGTGGTGAACCCGGGCCTGCCGATCCAGTCGGCGCGCGAGCTGATCGACTACGTCCAGGCACGGCCCGGCGCGACGAACATGGCCTCCGCCGGTCCCGGGGCGCAGAGCCATCTCTCCGGCGTGCTCCTGATGCAGATGGCGGGGATGACCTCGGTGCACGTCCCGTACAAGGGCGGCGGACCGTCGGTGCTGTCGGTGGTCACCAACGAGTCGCAATGGACGATCACGCCGATGCCGGCGGTGATCGGCCAGGTGAAGCAGGGCCAGCTGCGCCTGCTCGCGCACACCCTGCCGGAGCGTTCGGCGCAGTTTCCGGGCGTGCCCGCGCTCGCGGAAACCGTCCCGGGCTACACGTTCAGCGGCTGGACCGGCCTGCTCGCGCCGCGCGGCACGCCGCAGGCGGTGATCGACAAACTGCGCGCGACCTTGCTGAAGGTGGCCGCCACGCAGGACTTCCGCGACGCGATCGCCAACCAGGGGGCCGTCGTGCAGACCAGCACGCCGGAGGCGTTCGCGCACCTGGTCGCCGCCGAGTACGAATCGATGGGTCGCGCGGTGAAGGCCGCGAACCTCAAGCTCGAATGAGCGCGCCGATCGTCGTCATCGGCGCCGATGCCGACGCGCTCGTCGCGGCGCACGACCTCGCGCGCGCAGGCCGGAGCGTCCTCGTGCTCGATGCGCACGGCGCCGATTCGGACGCGACCGACGGCTGGATCCCGCCCCACGTCGTGCGCCACCTCGGGCTGGCGCAGCGCGGCCTGCTGGTCGAGCGTAGCGATCCATGGGCGGTGGCGCCGCTGCCCGGCGGCGGGCGACTCGAGCTGTGGCACGACCTGGCGCGCTCCGTGGAATCGCTCGGACGCACCAGCCCACGCGACGCCGGCAAGTGGCCCGGGTTCTGCGCACACATGGCGCGACTCGCGCGCGTGCTCGAGCCGCTGTACGCTGCCCCGCCGCCCGATCCGCTCGCCGACAGCGCGGGCGAGCTCGCGCGGCTTGCCGTGGTCGGGGTCCGCGTCCGCGCGCTCGGCCGGCGCGGCATGACCGACCTGTTGCGACTGCTGCCGATGTCGGTGGCCGATTTCCTCGACGACTGGTTCGAGAGCGACGCGCTGAAGGGCGTTCTCGGCGCCGGCGGCGTGATGCACCTGCACCAGGGACCGCGCTCGGGCGGAACGGCGTTTGCGCTGCTCCATCGCCACGTCGGCAGCCCGATCGGCGTGTTCCGCCCTGCGCGCTCGAATGTCGTACGAGTGCTGCGCGAGCTGCCGGGCATCGAGATTCGCGGCGGCGCACGCGTCGAGCGCATCGTCGTGCGCGAGGGCCGCGCCGCCGGGGTCGTGCTCGCGAGCGGCGAGGAGATCGCCGCGGCGCTCGTCGTTTCGGGCGCGGACCCGCGCCGCACGCTGCTCGAGCTCGTCGAGCCCGGCTGGCTCGACCCGGAGACGATCCGCGCGGTGCGGAGCATCCGCGCGCGGGGCGTCGTCGCACAGGTGACGCTCGCCCTCGACCGCGCGCCGCCGTCCGGGACGCTCGTCATTGCGCCCTCGCTCGACTATCTCGAGCGCGCGTACGACGATGCCAAGTACCGTCGCGTCTCGGCGCATCCGTACCTCGAAGCGCGCGCCGACGGGGAGCGTCGCATCCACGTGCACGTGCAGTACGCCCCCTATGCGCTTGCCGACGGCGAGTGGGACGAGGCGCGCCGTGCGGCGCTGGGACAGCGCGTGGACGCGCTGTTGTCGCCGCACCTTGGCGCGACGGTGGTCGGAGCGCGCCGTGCGCTCGCCGCGCGACCTCGAGGCCGCACACCGCTGGCCCGAAGGCCAGGCGCATCACGCCGAGCTGGCGCTCGACCAGCTGCTATGGATGCGCCCGACGCCGGCGCTCGCGCGCTACCGCACACCGATCGACGGGCTCTATCTCTGCGGGCCGGGGATGCATCCCGGCGCCGGGATCGTCGGCGCCGCGGGTGCGAATGCGGCGCGCGTCATCCTGCGACATTCGCGCAGCGGAACGATTGCGACGTAGCGCGCGCCCGCGGCCGCACGCACTCAATTGGTGTGGGGGTTGTCGCCAGCCAGATGGACGAGGAGACCGACTGGCGCACGGTCTGTATCGAAGCTTTGCCACGCGTCCGCGAGGCCGGCCGCTTCGCCGTCCTCGAAGGCGGGATCGGTCAGCACCCGGTGGATCGTCGCGAGAACCCGCGGACCGTCGCGCTCGCCGAACAAACTGCGGCTGACCATGCTGAACATCGGGAAGAGCCCCAGCGCCTTCGCGTCCAGCACCGCGAGCGTGCCGCCGCAAAAGCCCCACAGATAACCGGCGGCAAATGCGTCCTGCTCGATCACGGCGACACGGCAGTAGCCGAGATCGAGCTGGAAGCGCAACAGGCGCGCCGCGCGCTCGACCGCGTGCTTCGTCGTCGCCGGATGCATGGGGTTCTCGGACATCGGTGCCTCGTTGCCGGTGCGGCGACTCCGGGAGGGCCCGGCCACACTTTGGCCCCGCTCGGCTCCCGCGGCACCGGGACGCACCCCGGACACGCTGGCCCGCTCGCTCCTCCTCCCTTGCACCCGTTCCCTCCCGGCTCGCACGCGGACGCGACGATGCCCGAGGTTGGCATACCATGCCACTTCATCTTCGTGATAAGCGTCATTCGCGCCGACATGACACGCAACCTCCGCAATCTGGACCTCAACCTCCTCACCGTGTTCGAAGCCGTGTACGCCGAGGGCAACCTCGGGCGCGCGGCGCGGCGGCTCGCCATGTCGCAGCCCGCGGTGAGCAACGCGCTCGCGCGGCTGCGCGCGGTGACCGGGGATCCGCTGTTCGTCAAGGCCGGCCGCGGCGTCGTGCCGACCCCGTACGCGCGGCATCTGCATGCGCCCGTGGGCAACGCCCTCGAGCTGATCCGCAGCGGGCTCGCCGCCGCGCGCGAGTTCGATCCCCACCGTTCGCAGCGCGAGTTCGTCGTGGCGACCGGCTACGGCCTCGAAGTCGTCGCCGGACCCGACTTTCTCGCCTGGTCGAAGGCCCACGCTCCCGGGGTGCGGATCTCGGGGCGCCTGATCGGCCACCGCGAATCCGTATGGGCGGAGCTCCGCGACGGGAGCGTCGACGTGACGGTGGACGTGGTGGCACCGAAAGCGAACGGCTTCGTCTCGCAGCACCTCCTGGATGCGGACGTCGTGGTCGTCGCGCGCAAGGGACATCCGCGGGTGCGGGACCCGCTCACGCTCAAGGACTATCTCGCCGAGCGCCACGTCGTTCTGCGGCCGAAGAGCGAAGAGGAAGCCCGGCTCGAGGTGCGCCAGAAGCTCGTCGAGCTCAACCGGGACGTGGCGCTCGAGGTGTCGAACACGCTCGCGCTCGCGGTAGTGGTGAGCGAATGCGATCTCCTCGGCGTCCTCGGCCGCGCACTGGCCGAGAAGCTCGCCGAGAAGCTGCGGCTCAGGATCTTTCCGCCGCCGATCGCGCTGCCGCACGTCGGCGTATACCTGTCGTGGCACCGCAGCCGCGAGAACGACCCCGGGCATCGCTGGCTCCGCGACGGGATCGCCGGCATCTTCGCGCGAGCGCGGCCGCGCCTGGCCGCCTGAGCCGCGCGGCCCGTCCGCGCGCTTCGCAGGAGGGCGCGCGGGAGCGCGGCTGCGTGAGCTAGAATCCGCCGCTCCCACCACCGGCGAGAACACGACGTGAACACATCCCACCCGGCCGAAACCGCGGGCGCCCCGAAAGCCATCCTCAGAACGCGCGACGCGATCGGCATCATCGTCGGCCTGGTCATCGGCGCCGGCATCTTCCAGCTGCCGCCGCTGGTCGCGGGCAACAGCTCGAGCGAGAGCGTGTTCTACCTCTTGTGGATCGCGGGCGGCGTGATCTCGCTCATCGGCGCGCTCTGCTACGCGGAGCTCGCCACCGCCTACCCGAACGCCGGCGGCGACTACTACTTCATCCAGCGCGCCTTCGGACGGTCGCTTTCGTTCCTCTTCGCCTGGGCGCGCATCGCCGTGATCACCACGGGCGCGATCGCGGTGCTCGGCTACACGTTCGGCGAATACGCCTCGAACCTGCTGCGGCTCGGCGAGAACTCGTCGGCGATCTACGCCGCGCTCTCCGTGCTCGCGCTCACCGCGATCAACATCGCGGGCATCCGCGAGACGAAGGGCACGCAGAACGTCCTCACGTCGCTCGAGGTGCTCGGGGTCGTGGCGGTGATCGTGACCGGGATCCTGTTCGTCGCGCCCGCTGCGCCCGCGGTGGCGCCCGCCGAAGCGAAGTCGTGGACCGCGGGCGCGCCGCTCGCGATCCTGTTCATCCTGTTCACCTACGGCGGATGGAACGAGGCCGCGTACATCTCCGCCGAGCTCAAGGAACGGCGCAGCATGGTGACGGCGCTCGCGGTGTCGCTCGCGGTCGTGACGGTGCTCTACCTCGCGATCAACTTCGCCTACGTCCGCGCGCTCGGCCTGGAGGGGGTCGCCAAGAGCCAGACGGTCGCCGCCGACGTCCTCAAGCTGCAGTTCGGCGACCTCGGCGCGAAGCTCATCAGCTTCATCGTGGCGGTCTCGGCGCTCACCTCGATCAACGCGACCATCATCGTCGGCGCGCGCTCGAACTACGCCCTCGGGCGGGACTGGCCGGTGTTCCGCTGGCTCGGTCGCTGGGACGAGCGTACCGACGCGCCGCGCAACTCGCTGTACCTGCAGTGCGCGGTGGCGCTGATCCTGATCGTCGCAGGCGCCTTTACCGACAAGGTGAAGACGATGGTCGACTACACGATGCCGGTGTTCTGGTTCTTCATCATGCTCGTCGGGATCGGGCTCTTCGTGCTGCGCGTACGGGACCCGGGCACCCCGCGCCCGTTCAAGGTGCCGCTCTATCCGGTGACCCCGATCATCTTCATCCTGACGTGCGCATACCTGTTCTATTCGAGCGTCACGTACGTGAAAGGCGGCGCCTGGGCGGGACTGGGCGTGCTCGCCGTCGGCGTCGTGCTGCTCGCGCTGAACCTGGGGCGCCCCGCGCCCGAGGCCGGGAGGCCCTGACATGGATCGCCGCTCGTTTCTGCTCGGCGCGGTCGCGCTCGCCGCCGCCCGTCCGCTCGGCGCGCAGCCGGCGCGCAAGCTCGAGCCGTACCAGTTTCCGCGCGAGCTCGACGTGCCCTACGTGCCGACCCGCGAGCAGGTCGTCGAGGAGATGCTGCGCATGGCGAACGTGAAGGCCGGCGACGTCGTCTACGATCTCGGCTGCGGCGACGGTCGCATCGTGGTCATGGCGGCGGAGAAGTTCGGCGCGCGCGGCGTGGGCGTCGACATCGATCCCAGGCGCATCGAGGAGGCGCGCGAGAACGCCGCGAAGGCCGGCGTCGCGGACCGCACCCAGTTCAACCTCGGCGACCTCTTCAATGCGGACATCCGCGAGGCGACCGTCGTCACGCTCTACCTCCTGCCCGAGGTCAACGTGCGGCTGAAGCCGAAGCTGCGCAGCGATCTCAAGCCGGGCGCGCGCGTCGTGTCGCACGACTTCACGATGGGCGACGACTGGCCCGCCGAGCGCGCCCTGCGGCTCCCCAACGACACGATCTATCTCTGGACGATTCCGGCGCGGTAGTCCGCCGCGCCCGGCGGGGAGCGGTCCGAAGCCGTCGATGAGCCGTTTTCTCTTCGCGACGCTGGGCTCGCTGGGGGATCTGCATCCGTACGTCGCCGTTGCGCGCGCGCTGACGGAGCGCGGCCAGCGCGCGGTGATCGCGACCTCGGAGGAGTATCGGCGGGACGTCGAGACGGCCGGGATCGAATTCGCGCCCGTGCGGCCGAGCATGGCCGACGTGGGCGACTACCAGGCGCTGGTGACGAAGCTGTTCGACGTGCGCCGCGGGCCGGAGATCCTGATCCGCGAGCTGGTGATGCCGCACCTGCGGGTCGCCTACGACGATCTCTCGCGGGCGGCGGACGGCGCGGATCTGGTGGTTTCGCATCCGCTCACCGTCACGCTCCCGCTGGTCGCGGAGATCGGGCGGCTGCCCTGGGTCGCGACCGTGCTGTCCCCGTTGAGCTTCATGTCTCGCTACGACCCGCCGGTCATCGCCGCCGCGCCGTGGCTCATCATGCTCCGCGCGCTGGGGCCGAAGCCGTACGGCCTCGTCTTCGACCTGCTAAAGCGGAGCGTCCGGGGATGGGAAGCGCCGCTGCGCGACTTCCGCACGGCGCTCGGGTTGGCGCCCGCGCGAGAGATGGCGATCTTCGCGGGACAGTTCTCCCCGCTCGGCAACCTGGCGCTGTTCGATCCGCAGCTCGCGCGGCCCCAGGCCGACTGGCCGGCCAACGTGCGCGTGTGCGGCACGCCCGTCCATGACGGCGCAGCGCCGGACGCGGAAACTCGCGCGGACCTGGAGCGCTTTCTCGCCGCGGGGGCCGCGCCGGTCGTGTTCGCGCTGGGCTCGTCGGCGGTGTGGGTGGCGGGCGACTTCTGGGACCAGGCGGTGGAGGCGGTGCGACGGCTGGGGCGACGCGCCGTACTGGTTACCGGCCCGGTCACGCCGGAGCGACTGCCGGAGGGCGTGCGGGCCTATCCGTACCTGCCCTACTCGATCGCGTTTCCGCGCGCTGCGGCGGTCGTGCATCAAGCCGGCATCGGCACACTGGCCCAGGCGATGCGTGCCGGTCGCCCGCAGCTGATCGTCCCGGTGGCCTTCGACCAGCCCGACAACGCGCGGCGCGCCGCGGCACTCGGCCTGGCGCGGGTGGTCCCGTTCCGGCGGGTCACCGCGCGAAGGCTGGCCGACGAGCTCGCCGCCTTGCTCGGGCAACCCGAGTACGAAAGTCGCGCGCGCACGATTGCGGCGGACCTGTCGGGCGTCGATGGGGCCGCGTCCGCGGCGGAGGCCCTGATCGCCGTTGCGGATCGGGCCGGGACGACTCGGTCGTCGGTCCCCGCGTAGGCCGAATCGGCCTCGAGGCGCTCCGGTCCTACTTTTCCGTGGCTGCCTTCAGGTTGGCGAGGCCCGCCTCGAAGCTCTTCCCGATCATGCTGTCCATGCTGAAGAAGACGCTCATCAGCTTCGACACGTAGTTGCTCGGTCCGTACATGGCCCAGGTCACGTTCGTGGCGTCGCCATTGGGCTCCAGCGTGAACTCGGCGAAGTTCTGGGCTTCGAACGGCTTGAGGAAATCGAGCTTGATCCTCACCGCGGACGGAGGCGCTGCCGCCACGATCTCCATGCGTCCGGCGCCGACCTCGCCGTTGCCCGCCCATGCGTACACGGCGCCCTTGCCGCTGGCCGCGCCGCTGTGGGTGCGCTTCATCGCGGGGTCCAGCTTCTCCCACGGCGACCACGCGCCCCAGCTGTGGAGGTCGTTGATGAGCGGGAAGATCTTCTCGGGCGGCGCCTTGATGCTCGCCGTGCGCTGCACCCGGAAGCTGTCGGGCTTGGTCGCGGCGAAGGCGAGCAGCGCCCCGACCAGAACGGCGACGACGATTGCGATGGTCTTCAGCATCGATCCTCCGATAAGGCGTTCACGACGCCACGATGATCATCCATGAGACGCCGAATCGGTCGGCGACCATGCCGAAGCGCGGGGAGAAGAAGGTCTTGGCGAGCGGCATCTGGACCTGCCCGCCGTCGGCAAGCGCGGCGAACAGCCGGTCGGCCTCGGCCCCGCTGGGCACCGAGATCGAGAGCGAGAACCCCTGGAAGCTCGGCCTCCCCGCGCAGTGGCCGTCCGAAGCCATCACGCTCGTATCGCCGATGCGGAAGCACGTATGCATGATCTTGTCGTCCGAGCCGGGCGGAACCATTCCCGGTTGCGGAGGTTCGGGGTTCTCCTTGAAGCGCATGAGCATCTCCACCTTGGCGCCCAGCGCCTTCTTGTAGAAATCGACCGCCTCTTCGCAGCGGCCGTCGAAGAACAGGTAGGGTTGAACTTGCATCGTTGCTCCTTTCGGTGTCAGGTGCGACGCGTGCGCGCCGCGACTACTTCTTCGTTCCGGTCCCGATCTCGCGAAAGCGATCGACCGCCTCGCTGGGACCGAAATCCTCCAGCTCGAAGAGCTGGCGCACTTCGATCTCGGCCGCCTTGCCGTCGCCGGCGGGATTGGGAAAGCGCCTGGTCCATTCCAGCGCCTCTTCCCTCGACTTCGCCTGAATGAGCGTGTAGCCGGCGATCAACTCCTTCGTCTCGGCGAAAGGCCCGTCGATCACGGCGCGCTTGTCGCCCGAGTACACGATGCGCCAGCCCTTCGAGCTCGGCTGGAGCCCGGAGGCATCGAGCAGCGCGCCGCCTTTCGCGAGCGCCTCGTGGAACGTCGCCATCTGGGCGATGAGCTTCTCCTCGGGCATGACGCCGGCTTCCGAGTCCTTGGTGGCCTTCACAATGATCATGAATCGCATCGTCGCTTCTCCTGGTGGCGGGGCCCGGCGCAGGCCGGCCTCTGCTTACTGGTCGAACGGAAGGCGGCGAATTCGACGCTAGCCGCCGCTCAGCGCCTGGACGATCACCACTTCGTCGGTGGGGCGCAGCGGCTGCGACAGATCGAAGACCTGGTCCCCGTTGAGGAAAAAGCGGACGTGGCGCCGCACCCGGTCCTGCTCGTCGATCATGCGGAACCGGATGCCGGGGAACTGGCGGTCCAGCTCGTCGAGGACCGCGGCGAGCGTCGGGCCGCGCGCCTCGACTTCGCGTTGCGCGGTGTAGGAAAGCAGCGCGCCCGGAACCAGCACTTTCATCGGAACCGCACTCTCGCAGCGACTCGGCGATGGAACGTTCGTTTGCCGCGACCGGCAGCTATGCCGGCTCGGCCGCTTGGACCGCGTAGATCTCGGGCAGGTGCCGGGCCATGCACGCCCACCGACGTCCTTCGTCGCGGCTCATCCACAGTTCCCCGCTCGTCGTCCCGAAGTACAGCCCGACGGGATCGTGCGCGTCCCCGGTCATCGCCTGGCGCTTCACCGTCCACCAGGCCTGGCGCTCCGGCAAGCCGGCGTCGAGACGCTGCCAGCTCTTTCCGCCGTTGCGCGTCACGTAAGCGGCAGGGATGCCGTCCGGGCTCGTGCGCGGCCAAACGGTCGTGCCGTCCATCGGGAACACCCAGAGAGTGTCCGCATCGCGCGGGTGCACCACCAGCGGAAACCCGATGTCGCCGACCCGCTTCGGCATCTGCTTCCCGATGCGCACCCACTCGTCCGACGGTCGATCGAGCCGGTAGATCCCGCAGTGATTCTGCTGATACAGCCGGTCGGGATTGCTCGGACAGAGCCGGACGCAATGGGGATCGTGGAAGGCGATATTGGCCGCGTCGAAACCTTCGACCACTTCGAGACCCTTGACGAGGGGCACGAAGGTCCGGCCGCCGTCGACCGATTCGTGGACGCCGCCGCCCGACATGGCGAAATAGAGGTGCGCCGGATCGCGCGGGTCGACGATGATCGAGTGCAGCTTCGGCCCGTCGGGCGTGCCGTCCTGCACGGTGCCCATCCACGTCCGGTACTGCGGATCCTCGTTGATGCCGGAGAACGGTTCCCACGTCACCCCGCCGTCGGCGGAGCGGAAGAGCCCCTGCGGCGAGGTCCCGGCGTACCAGACGTCCGGCTCGCTCGCGTGCCCCGGCGTCAGCCAGAACGTGTGATCGACCGATCGGCCCTTCTCGCCTTCCGGGGCCTTCGCGAACGCGGGCGGGCGCGCGGCCTCCTTCCAGGTGCGGCCGAGATCCGTGGAGCGGAAGACCGTCGGACCGAGGTGACCGGTCTTGGCCGCCGCGAGGAGCGTTCGCCCGTCGCGCGGGTCGAGCACGAGATGGCTGACGATGTGGCCGAGAAAGTGCGGTCCGTCGACCCGCCAGGTCCGGCGCGCGGCGTCGCCGTGATAGAGCCATGCGCCCTTGCGCGTGGCGACGAGGACCAGCACCCGGCGCGCCGGACGCGAGCGCGGGGCGGGTTTCCGGCGGGCGGCGGGGCGGGCCGCTCGCGCTGCGGGTTTCCTGGTGTTGCGAGCCATCGATGGCCTCCCTAGCGTTGCGCCGCTTTGTTGAGCTGCTCGGATTGCGCGCGCAGGCGCTCCTCCGCCTGCCTGAGCTCGGGCGTGAGCGCCTCACCGAAGTCTTCCGCCTCGAACACGCGGCGGATCTCGATCTCGGACTCCCCTGCGTGGGGATTGGGGCAGCGCTTGACCCACTCGATCGCCTCTTCCATGGACTTCACCTGCCACAGCCAGTAGCCGGCGAGCAGCTCCTTCGTCTCGGCGAAGGGCCCGTCGATCACGGTCCGCTTCACGCCGGAGAACCTGACGCGCACGCCCTTCGAGCTCGGATGCAGGCCGTCGCCCGCGAGCAGCACGCCGGCTTTCACCAGCTCTTCGTTGAACTTCCCCATTTCGGCGAGGAGCTTCTCGCTCGGCATCACGCCGGCCTCGCTGTCCTTGGTGGCCTTGACCATCACCATGAATCGCATCGTCGTCACTCCTTCCGGTTGCCGTTACGGCTGCTCGAATCCTTCGATGGGCCGCACCTCGATGCCCCATCCGACCTGCTCGCCCAGGTGCGCCGCCGGGTGCATCGAGGCCACCCGGATCGCCTCGTTCAGGTCCTTCGCCTCGATGATGAAAAAGCCCCCGACCTGCTCCTTCGTCTCGGCGAACGGGCCGTCGGTGATCGAGACCCGGCCGTTCCGGGGCCGCACCGTCATGGTCGCGCGAGCGGACCCGAGCGATGCCTGGACGACGAGGTGGCCGCTCTTGCGCAGCTCCTCATCGTAGCGCGGGCATTGGCTCTCGAGGGCCTCCAGCTCGCTCGCGGACAAGGCGTCGAACTTCTTCTCGTCGTAGTAGGCCAGGCAAAGATATTTCATGCATCGCTCCTGTCGATCGCAGCGCCGCGACCGGGGCTCGTTCAGAGCTCCACCAGCACCTTGAATCCGCCCCAGAACATGCGCTTGCCGTCGAACGGCATCGCCTTCGGATCCATCATGTTCTTGAGCCGCGGATCCTTCATCACCTTGGCGTTGACGCGGTCGCGGTGGGCGCGCGACTTGTACGCGATGTACGAGAACACCACCGTCTCGCCGGACTTCAGCTTCACGCTCTGCGGAAACGACGTGCGCTTCCCCGGCTTCACGTCGTCGGCCACCGACTCGAGGTAGGCGAGCGCGCCGTGCTCCCGCCAGACCTTGCCGGCCGTCCGCGCGAGCCGGCGATAGGCTTCGAGTTTCCGCTTCGGTACCGGCACGACGAATCCATCGATGTATCCCATGGCGAAAGCTCCTGTTCCTTTTGCGGATGGCAGCAACGATTGCGTGCGGTCAGCGCCCGGCTTGGCGGACGAGCGGGCGGTTGAGCTCCGTGCACCAGGTGGCCGGGTCGGGACCCGACTCCGGGCCCGCGACGTAGCACTCCCAGAGGTCGGCGGCCGGCGTGTGCCCTTCGGCCGCGATCCAGTCCATGAACTCGCCCCAGGCGGCGGCGAGACCCTCGTAGGGCCCGTGGTAGACCGTCCGCGCCACCGTCGCAGCGGGCAACTGACCCGGCTTCACGCGGCCCGCAGCGGAGATCGGCGCCGCGACCGGCACGCCGATCTCGAAATCGAAGATCTCGGGGTCCATCCTGAAATGGTGCGAGAAGACGGGACCAGCGGGCGCGATGCCCTGGGCGGCAACCGCGGCCATCAGCTCGGCGATGCCGGGACCCATGACCTTCTGAATGTCCGCGCGCGGAATCGTCAGCCGGATGACCGCGGTCGTCCGTGCGACGGTCTGCGTGATTCCTGGTCTGTCGAGCATGGGAGTCTCCTCGTAGTTCCATGTGAATCACTTGCCAGACGTGTTTATCCGGGCCCCGGAAGCCTTGCACGTGCATGAAGGCGCGGTCCCGGGCTCGCACATGCCTAGTAGTCGATCAGCGGTCTGCGATTTCGACACCTCGACCGAATCGCCGAGCCCGGGCCTCAGGATCGCTGCACCTCGACATGGTGCGGGTGTCTCCAATCGGCGACTGCCGCTCGAGACACCGGTGCAGGCCCATTCCCCCGCGGGCTGTCCTTCGCCGACCGCTCGGAGCTGGGCATTCGTCACGGGCAATGCCCACACCGGGGACAATGCTTAGATACTAAGTCTCTTAGTTGCAAAGAGGCAAGCACGATAAGACAATGCGACCGAGATGTCAAGCAACCAGCCGGATCGCTCCGCACTGCTCGCCGCGGTCCTGCGCGAGGTCCGCAGGATGACCGCGCAGTCGGTGCTGATCGGTCAGGCGGTAAGCGAGCGCATCGGGCTCAGCAGCTCCGATCTCGAGTGCCTGGATCTCGCCCTCCTGAGCGGCGGCGCGACGGCCGGCGAATTTGCCAAGGCAACCGGCCTCACGACCGGCGCGATCACCGGCGTGATCGATCGTCTCGAACGGGCGGGCTACGTGCGGCGCGAAAGCGATCCGACCGACCGGCGCAAGGTCATCGTCCGCGCGCGACCGACCATGACGCGACGGATCGCGCCGCTCTATGGCTCACTGCAAAGGGAGATGACGGCGCTTTGGTCCGTCTACAACGACGAACAGCTCGTCTTGATTCTCGACTTCCTGGTAAAGAGCTGCGATCTGGCGGTGCAGGAAATCGCCAAGCTGCAGGACAAGGGTCCGGCGCCGCGGAAGCATGCACCGGCGCGGAGGAGGCCTCGCGCAGCACCC
>CAVQUV010000016.1:0-385791 GCA_963716855.1 uncultured beta proteobacterium
GTCGCATCGGCGCAGTCCAGGTTTCGGCGCACGTCGGAACAACCGGGCCAGCCGGTCAGCGAAGCCAGTGGTCGAACAGGGGGCCCGCCGCGCCGAACACCGGATCGCACGCCGGCAGCGGCACGCGCGCGACCGCCTCGGCGCTGCGACGGACGCTCGCGGTGGCGGGCGTGCAGGTGTCCGGATGCTGTCCCTCGGGGTACGCGCCGACGATGCCGAGCGCGCCGCTCGAAGCCAGCTTTCTGTGGCCGGTGCCCGCCGGCAGCACGAGGACATCGCCCGGCCGGGCCGTGACGACCATGCCGTCGTCGCCACCGAACTGTACCGTCACTTCGCCGCTGTAGATCCCGAGCGCCTCGTGCGCGGTGGTGTGGTAGTGGTGGAAGGGAAACACGCCGTTGCGCCACGCCGCCGGCCAACGGTTGCGGTCGAACAGCTGCTCGAAGACCGCGGCCGGATCGGATCCCGCGAGCGCAACCGCGCCCGGATACACGAGCAGCGGCCAGCGCGGGTGGTTCGGGATCGCGCCGCGCGCCGGGAGCAGATGCGCGATGACGTTCGGGCCCGGCATCGGTTGCGCGTTCAGCGGCGCCTGCGCGGCCGCGGCTCGCGGCTCGCCTGCGCCTCGAGCGCAGCGTAGTCCGCCTCGGTGCGGCCGGCGGCCTCGCGCCGCTTGTGTTCGACGCCTTTCAGGAGGCACGCGAGCGCATCGTTGTACGGCGTCGGCACGCCGAGCCGGCGGCCTTCCTCGACCAGGCGGGTGTTGAGCGCGTCGATCTCGGTGCGCTTGCCGGCCTCGATGTGCTGCAGCATCGAGGGCCGGCTGAACTTCAGCCAGCAGTGCTCCTTGACGGTCTGCCGGAAGTCCGGATCGTCGAGCGTGAGGCCCTTCGCGCTCGTCACCGCGAGGATCTCGTCGATCACGCGGTCCTGGAAGCGGTCGAGCGCCTCCAGGCGCGCGAACTCGCCGTGGCGCAGCCCGGTCGTCGCGCAGATCGCGTTGATCGAGCAGTTGAGCGCGAACTTCGTCCAGACGAGCGACAGGATGTCCGGATGAACGCGGACCTCGAAGCCGGCCTGTGCGAGCGTGTCGCGCAGGCGGTCGACCCGGGCGCTCGCGCGGCCGTCGACCTCGCCGACCGACGTCATGCCCATGTGGGTGAAGCTCGCATGCCCGGGGCCGCGCATCGCGGCGCTGCACATGCTCGACCCCGCGGCGACGCGCGGCGGGCCGAGCACCTCGATTAGCGTTTCGACGTTGCCGATGCCGTTCTGCAAGGTGATCGCGTATCCGTCCGGCGCGAGCGCGGCCGCGGCGGTGTCGGCGGCCCGGCGCGTGTTGTTCGCGTCGGTCCAGATCATTGCCAGATCCGCGGCGAGTCCGCGTGGCGGCGCGACGACCGCCTTGGCGGGGTGCTGCAGCGTGCCCTTCACGCCGTCGAGGCGCAGGCCGCCGGCGTTGATCGCGGCGACGTTTTCCGCCCAGGTGTCGACGAACGTCACGTCGTGTCCGGCGCGCGCGAGGAGGCCGCCGAACACCGACCCCATCGCGCCCGCACCGATTACGCACACTTTCATCTTCGCGGCCTCCGGGTGGCAAGAGTAGCGGATCCGGAGGCGGTTGCGGCTAGCTTCCGCTGCCCGTTAGTCAGTCACCTGCAGCGCTGGCCAATCTCGAAACCAGTCTGTCATTCGCGAACTCAAGACCTTCGTCGGTGGTGCCTCAGTCCGGCCCGTCGCCGCTAATATGGGTGTCGTTCGGGTTGGGACTACCTTGCGGGTTTCCACAAGCGACTTCAAGCTCATCAGATAAATCGCCCACTTGGTACTGCAATGGTGCATGAATTCGACCGGCTCCTTCCAATCCTGGTGTCTGAAGAGGACGATGGCATGGTCGCCTGATTGTTTGAGATCAAAACTTATCTTTGTGCCGATCCATTCTTGGGGCCCCTCGACCACTTGCCATAGCACCCGCTTGGCGGGCTGAAGCTCAAGAACCTTCATGTCGAAGCCGCCGATCTCGGAGCCGCCGGCGCTAAAGCGGAACTTTAGAGCTCCGCCGACCTTGCTTTCCCCTTGCGTGTTGTTCGTCCACCAGGCGGCCAGGCCTTCGCGCGTGGTCAATGCCTTATAGACTTCATCCAGGGACGATTTGATTCCGACTCTGTGCAGAATATCCGCCATTTGCCATTCTCCTTACTGGTTGTCCGAATCGACAGTGTTGTCGACCACGTACAGCGTAGCTTCGGCGACGGCGAACGGGGAGTAACAAGTGTGACGGGTTTTTTTGGTGGCGCGATCACGGCATCAGATGCGACATGGATTCGCTCGTCATGGTGGCAGCGAGAGCACTCAAGGGAGGGACCCTTTGGGCGCGCTCAAGTGGATCGCGCTTCGGCACGCAGTCACGCACTCGTCGGATAGTTGACCATTTGCGGCAGGTGCACAAGACAGACGACCGGTGAGATCAGGATCACGGCGGCCTGCACCATAAACCCGATCGCTGCCGCGACCAGGCAGAGGTCCATTCCGTAGGACCAACCGATTAGCGCGCCAATCCCGGCGCCGATCGGCCGAGCGCCGTACGCCATGATGTTGATCGCCGATACGCGGCCAAGCAAGGCCGGCGGCGTGACCGTTTGGCGCAGCGTCGTCGTACCGATGTCCCAAACGATAGGACCGACTCCGAGCAGAAAGAAGCTGAGCCCGGCGAGCAGGGCCGAAGGAATAGCGATGGTGAGAACCATCACCAAGGCGGCCGTGAGCCCGGCGATTGGGTCAATCGCCACGACGGCGCCGAAGGGCAGCAGGCGAATGATGCGGCCGGCGACAAGCGCGCCGACGACCATGCGGACCCCAAAGGTGCCGAGAACGACGCCCGCGGCAGAGGCCGAAAGGCCGAGTGAACGAATCGCGTAGGGAACGAATACCGCTAGGAGAATGAAGAACGCGCTGTTGAACACGAATTGCGTCACGAAGACCGGCCGCAGCAGCGGGTGGCGAAAAACGAAGCGGGCCCCCTCGCGGATGTCACCGAGGGGATGACGGGGCGGAAGCGGCGGCCTGGGCGGCTCCTTCAGTCCAGCCAGCAGCACCACTGCGCCGGCAGAGAGCGCAGCGGCAACACCGAACGCGGGCGCGGCACCGGACCAGCCGACGAGTGCGCCACCCAACGCCGGGCCCGCGGCGGGCAAGTGTTCGCGCGAGTTCGATGCGCGAGTTCGCGCTGGCAAGCGCCCGAGCAGGCACCAACGCCGGCATGAGCGACGGCGTGGCCACACTATATGCAACCGTTCCGCACGCCCCGACGAGGCCAAGCAGCGCGAGCAGCGACCAGGTAAGCAGGCTCAATTCGGCGAGGGCGAGAATCGCGATGAGGGAGCGGACACGCAGCGCCTCGGCACAGGCCATGACGCTTCGACGGGAGATGCGGTCAACCAGCATTCCCGCTGGGATGGCAAACAGCAGGAACGGCAGCGTCTGCGCGGTCTGGATGAGTCCCGTCTCGGCGGCCCCGCCGCCCAGGGCGAGGACGACAACGATCGGTGCCGCCGCAACCGCGATCTGCTCCGCCGATTGCGCCGCCAGATTAGACCACGCCAGCCTGTTGAAGGAAGGCGGCAAACGTGCTGGGACTGCCGGTGCCATCGTGCATAGCCCTTGGAGGGATCGACGAGGGCCAGCCGTGATCGGCTCGTCTCTGACCCTACCCGTAGTCGAAAGCGGTGGTTCAGCCGCTGCTGGTCGGCTGAAAAGCTCTCATTAGGGTGCCGATTTCATTCCCACTATCAGACCTACTCGCTACCTGTACGTGGCATAGCAAGAATTAACCGTGCCACCTGTGCAGGCTCATCCATTTGGACGAAGTGTCGAGCACCTGGCACAAGAAATAGCTCAGACACTGGAAAGAGTTCATGGAAGCGCTGGGCGACGCCTTTATTCAAGTACGGATCCGCATCGCCAAAAATGATCCGGACCGGCCGTCTGAACTCTCTAAGCTTCGGGAGCATTTTTGTGCGTGACCTTATTGTGGGCAATAAGTCTTCGTTCAAGCGAAAGAAGGCAGGACGAGCGCTTGGCGTGGCATCGAACTGTTGATACAGCAGTGGCAAAAATCTATCTCTGACCTCCGCGTCTCTAAAAAATCTCCCAACCTGCCACTGATACATGCGACGGAAGATCCAATGACCAAACATCTGCGACACCGGCCGTGCGATGTTTCTGACCACGGGTGTCGAGAACAGCCAAATCGCTTCCGGGGGCCGGAGCGTCGGCATTGCGCAGTAGTACGTGTTCAACAACACCAGCCCCGCAACGCGCTCGGACTGGTCAAGGGCCCAGTCAATAGCCGGTGGACCAGAGGCGTCGTGCGCGACGAGGATGACTTGCTGAAGCCGCAGTTGGGTGATGACGGCATCGAGGTCACCGACTTGACTGGAAGCGGTATAGGGATAGCCGAGGGGTTTATCCGAAGCACCCCACCCAAGAAAATCAAAGGCGATGACTCGACGCGGTGGCGAGAGATAAGGAATCAGACGGTCGTAGAGGTGCAGGTTGTCGGGGAACCCATGCATCAGAATGATCGTCGGTTCCTCTCCCGGGTATTCTCGGACGTAGATCCGATGTTGATCCCGCTGTACGAAAGTCTCTTGGTAGACCATCATTTCCTCCGGAGAGAAGGGCGCCTAAACGCGCTCGATCAGCGGCCGCGAAACAAACGGCAGAAGTTCGCTGTGAAGCGGTTCGCTGCATCGGTTGGGTGTCATTTCGGGGCGCGGTCCCGTAGTCCTCCGACCACGCCTCGACCCCTGCCCCTGACCGAGTTAGAGGTTCTGCACGACGGCGAGGATGTTGCCCTCGCTGTCCTTGAACCAGGCGGCCTTCGCGCCGCCGGCGGTCACGATGCTGTTCACGGTCTTGAAGCCGGGCGCGTCGTACTCCTCGAACGTCACGCCGCGCGCCTTGAGCTCGGCGACTTCGCGCTCGACGTCGTCGACCTGCCAGAAGGCCTGGCTCGCCTTCGAGGTCCCGGCGTTGAGCGTCGGGTACAAGAAACACGCGGTGCCCCCGGTGAAGGCGTAGACGACGCCGCCTGCCACCTCCTCCTTGGGCTCGAAGCCGAGCTTCTGCTCGTAGAAGGCTCGCGCGCGAGCCACGTCCTTGGCCGGTATGTAGGCGTACATCGGCGATCTTTGCAGCATGGTTCTCTCCTTTGAGAATCGATTCGCGCGAAACGCGGACATCAGGTCTTCGCGAGGATAGGGCTCGACGCCATCGCGGCACGCAGGGGCAAGGCCTCCCTGATGCTCGAGCTCCTGCGCCGGTAGAGATACAGCAGCAGCGCGAGCAGGGTCCCACCCGGCAACGCGATTTCCACGAGCACGTAGGGGCCTAGCCTCGGCAACCACCGGCGTAACAACGTCAATCCTAAGATGAAGACATCCATTTGAGGCTCCTGATTCCTGGCATGCCCACAATCGGGGCTTTCACTGCCTGGTCGAATGGCGGCGCGCGAAATCGACAGCCGGTCATCGCCTGGCTTCTTGCGGCGCGCTTCGGAGCGGCGCCGCAAGATCAATCTACCCAAGCGGCAGCGCGGCGGGGAGTAACAAGATGGTCGTGAGTCCGGCCAGCGGCGGCGACAGCCAACGCTGTGTGCGCGGTCAGTTTTCGGTCGATTGCGTCGTCGAACGACCGCTTGCAACGCCTAGACTCTACGACGGCTCCTGGCCCGCGAGCAGACTGACCCTCGCCGATCGAGCGTCGACTCGCCGCCTTACGCCGGAACGGTTGCGGCTTTAACCACCAGCCAGTTTGTTCAAGACGGCGGCCACGCAAGCTTGTACCGTTCGGATCGGAATGCGTGCTGCACTCATCCGCCCACGATAGGACCCGTTTGACTGCATCGAAACCGCACAGCTCACTCGCTTGTCCTGAGCGAAGCGGCTTGGAGGTGTCCGATGGCGAGAGCCGGTCCGAGAAAGACGAACGCCGTTGGGCAATTCAGGAGTAGAGAATATGGAGAAGAGAAAAGCTAGGTACGTCCGATGCTGCGCAACGACGCTGATCGTGACCGACGGGCCGTTCATCGAGACAAAGGAGTTCGTCGGCGGATTCACACTAATTCGGGCCAACTCCAAGGAAGAGGCAATCGAATGGGCCGGGCGCCATCGGACCTCCGCTCTTTCGACTCTCAAGAAGTGCAGGGTTCTTTCTGATGAGCTGGAGCGTCGCGAGGACCGACGCGCCCCTGAAGATGCACAAATACACCCAGGTTTGCCGATAGTGAACGCCCTTCGCGGGGACGAAGAGCAGAAGACTAACGACTACGGCAACGACGGCGAGTGCGAGCCGTGCCCCTCGCAGTGGGGTTCGTCGTAGCGCCTTCCGACGTTACGACATGCGGACGTGTGTGCAACCTGACATTTCCGCGGTCAACGACCGCGGAACAGAGGCAGGCGCCCACTCTGGAGCGGTGAGGTTCGTCTGCCAACTTTGCGGGGGTCAGATGACTGCGTTCGCCGTGTGGTCATTGCTCATTGCAGTCACGCCAACAGCCAGTTCGTTCAAGACGGCTCCCTTGGCTTGTCATGTCATTTCACGCTGCGCTTCTTACTCCGTGGACGGTGGCACATGATGTTGAGGACGACGCCGTTCGGGTCGCGGACGAAAAAGCGGCGGACCCCCCAAGGTTCGTCCGTCAGCGGGTACACCACCGGCACGCCCCGCCGCACTGCTTGGGCGTGGATGGCGTCCACGTCGGCAACCTGGACCGTTACCTGGGGCACAATCTGCGACGAGGCATCGTGACGCATGACGGTGAGTTGCGCCATGGGGTGCGTTGGCGACGCAAACGTCATGATCCAGCCCATGTCCATCGCTACTGTGAACCCGAGAACACCAACATAAAACTCCCGACTCTCATCGAGGTGCTCGGACTGGATATCGGGAACGACTCGGCTGATGCTCATGGTGTTCCTCCTTGCGCTGCTTGGATGCTGTCGGTCGGCGCGCGGGAGATGCCAGGGGACTCTTGGCTCGGCGTCGAGTCCGCGGCATGCGATGGCGCCGCGCCAGGGACTATTCATGGACCCCACTTCTCTGTCGCCGAACGTGTCTTATCAAGATACATTTTCAATTTAACCGGAGTTCCGAATCTCGTTAACCGGAATCTTCACTGTCGACCCAGAGCCTTGACTTTCTTGGGGTTGGTACGCCTTTTGAGGCCAACGCGTGTTTCGTAACTTCCCCGGAAAGTCGGGTAAGCACCGACGGCTGCTATCGGGCAAACCGAAACTCCGGTCTGAGAGACGGCAATTGGCCAGTCAGCGATCCTCAGACGAAGCGCTCAAGTCGACCCTAAGCCGACGATCTGCCTACGCGGCCCGGCTCGAAGCCGGCGTTCGCGGCGCTACAGCATCGGACCGGGCTGCCCGAGCGCATGCTCGGCCAGCTGGCGGACGATCCATTCGTAGGCCTCGTCCACCGAATCGGTGCGGTAGACGAGATTGACGTCGGCGGGGGAAATGGTGCCGTGGCGCACCAGCGCGTCGAAGTCGACCACCTCGCGCCAGTACTCGGTGCCGAAGAGCACGATCGGCATCGGTTTGGTCATCTTGCGCGTCTGCACGAGCGTCAGCAGCTCGAAGAGCTCGTCCAGCGTGCCGAAGCCCCCCGGAAACACGATCACCGCCTTCGCGAGATAGGCGAACCAGAACTTCCGCATGAAGAAGTAGTGGAAGTGGAAGGCGAGCTCGCGCGTGACGTACTGGTTGTCGAATTCCTCCACCGGGATGGAGATCGTCAGACCGACGTTCATGCCGCGCGCCTCGGCGGCGCCGCGGTTGGCCGCTTCCATGATGCCGGGGCCGCCCCCGGTGCACACGACGAAGCGCCGCTCGCCCTCCGGATCCAGGTCCTTCGACCAGAGCGTGAGACGGTGCGCGAGCGTCCGCGCCGCCTCGTAATAAGCGGACATGCGCAGCTCCATGCGCGCGCGACCCGGATCGCCGTCGCCCGCCTCGGCCCGGCGCAACCCCGCCTCGGCCTGCTCGCGCGACTGGGTGCGCGCCGAGCCCATGAAGACGATCGTGTCGTCGACGCGCAGCCGCTCGAACCGGGCCTTCGGCTCGAGATACTCGGCCAGGATGCGCAGGGCACGCGCCTCCTTGCTGTTCAGGAACGCGCGGTTGCGATAAGCCCGCGGCGGGAGGCGCGATCGTTCGGTCATGGGGAAATCCTTTCGCGCGGGATCGTACCGAAGAACGCGCTTCCCGCGGCGGGGCGGGACGTCAATCGAGGCGGATTGCCACTCCGGACCTGCGACCCTCAGGGCGGGCGGGCCGTGACGACCCGGACGAACGGTGCTAGGCGACCCGCTCGCCGACGACCGACAGGCTCGACAAGACGGGCTTCTTGAGGAGCCGCTCGAACTCCTCCGCCGGGCCCGGCCGGGCATAAAGATAGCCCTGGACCTGGTCGCAGCCGAGCTCTCTCAGGAAAGCGGCCTGCTCCGTGCGCTCGACGCCTTCGGCCGTGACCGTCAGGCCGAGGCTGCGGGCCATCGCCATGATCGCCGTGACGATGGCGCGGTCGTCGTCGTCCCGGGACACTTCGCGCAGGAACGAGCGGTCGATCTTGAGCGTGCTCACCGGGAAGCGCTTGAGGTAGCCGAGGCTCGAGTAACCGGTGCCGAAGTCGTCGATCGCCAGCTTCACGCCGAGCGACTCGAAATCGCGCAGCATCCGGATGCTCGCTTCGGTCTGCTGCATCAGAATGCTCTCGGTGATCTCGAGCTCGAGCTGGGATGCCGGGAGCCCGGACCGCGCCAACGCGCTCTCCACGACCGAGACCAGACTCCCCTCGTGGAACTGGCGGGCCGAAAGATTCACCGCGACGAAGAGCGGGCTGTTGCCGGTCTTCGGCCAGCTCGCGGCTCGCGCGCACGCCTCCTGCAGGACCCATTCGCCGAGCGGAACGATCAGCCCGATGTCCTCGGCCACCGGAATGAACTCTGCCGGTGACACGAGCCCGCGTTCGGGGTGGTTCCAGCGCACGAGCGCCTCTGCGCCGACGAGCTTCCCGCTTCCGAGCTGGACGATCGGCTGGAAGTGCAGGACGAACTCCTTGCGCTCGAGCGCGCGGCGCAAGCCGATCTCGAGCGCGAGGCGCCGCTTCACCCGCTCGGTCATCTGCGGCCGGAAGAAGTGGAACGTCCCGCGTCCGTCGCCCTTGGCGTGATACATGGCCGTGTCCGCGTTGCGGATGAGCGTCTCCGCGTCCGCGCCGTCGGCCGGATACAGACTGATCCCGATGCTTGCGTTGGCGTGCAGCTTGTGTCCGCCGATCTCGAAACCGTGGGTGATCTCCGCGAGCAGCCGCCGGGCCACACTGCCCGCCTCCTCGGCCGAACCGACGTCGCCGAGGCAAACGATGAACTCGTCTCCACCGAGACGCGCGACCGTGTCCGCCTCCCGCAGATCCTTCGCGCAGAGCGCGCCGACCAGCTTGAGCATCTCGTCGCCCGTCGCGTGGCCGAGCGAATCGTTGATGTTCTTAAACCGGTCCAGATCGAGGAACAGCACCGCCACCGAATGGCCGATCCGCCCGGCGCGCGCGATGGCCTGCTGCAGTCGGTCCATGAAGAGCGCGCGGTTCGGCAGCCCGGTGAGCTCGTCGTGATGCGCGAGATAGCTCGCGCGCGCCTCGGCGAGTCGCCGATCGTGGACCTCGGCTTCGAGGGCGGCGTTCGACGTCGCGAGCGCGGCGGTCCGCTCCTCGACGCGTTGCTCGAGGGTGCTGTGCGCGGCCGCAAGGGCCGCTTGCGCGGCCTCGCGCTCGGCGTACTGGCGCTGCAGGATCCGCTCCGCGTGCCGGACCACGGTATACAGTGCGGCGTAGAGAAGCAGGAGCACCGCCAGGACCGCCGCACTGACCGACCACTGCGTCTGCTCGATGCGCTCGACGAACGGCGTCACGTCCGAGTAGATCTCGAACACGGCCTCGACCGGGTGCACCGGCGAGGCGCGCAGGGGGATGTACGTCGACAGGACGTCCCGGTCCTCGATGACCTGCTCGAACGCGCTGAACCGATCGCGGTGCGTGAGCTCGCTCGCGGTGCGTCCGGCCGCGGCGCCCTGAAAGCCCGCGTTCGACCGCTTGTCCTCGCCGATCTGTTTCGCCTCGGTCGAGAACACGGTTCGCCCGGCGAGGTCATACACCTTGACCTTCACCACCGGTACCTGCCGCATGTGCGCCAGGATGGACGAGCGCAGCCCCGGCAGCCCGCGGTGGCGGTTCAGCTCGCCGGTCGGCATCTCACGAGCGGTGTCGAGATAGGCGGCAAGCGCCGGCCCGAGCGAATTCGCCATCGCCTGCGCGAGCGACGTGTTGTTCTCCTCGCCCATCTCGACGAGCGACTGGACGGCGACGTGGCGATACACGCCGCCGAGCAGTGCCGCGGCGACGAGCACGACGACCAATCCGCTGAGCGAGAAGTACCTTAAGAGCTTGAACATGCCGTTCCATCCCCGGCTGCGGCGCTGGCTTCCGCAGCCCGCCCTTGCGGGCACTTTCGACACCTGAGCCATGGTTCGAAAAGCGCGCCAAGACGGGGTGCAAGGACGGTGCCAGCCCTCCGGCCCGATGTGGCGTTTGCCACAGTCTGCCGGCACCACCTGCCCGGCTCGGCAAATCGGAGGCGCGTGGGGGCTCTAAAGCGTCGCGGAGGGACCTCACCGGGCGCAGCCTGGGTGCTCGACCGGCTCGAGCGGTGTCGGGGTCGTGCCACTGCGCCGAAATGGGAACGTGCGGACAGGCCTCCGGTCGAAACTCGCCGCCGCTAGGTTTTGCAGGGACTTACTTGGGCGCGCCGGGCTGCGTCACCGCCGGCTCCAGCCGCCGGCGGAACCCGTCCGACATCCACACGCTCCCGTCGCGGTCGACGATCAAGCCGTCGGCGTCCGGCGTTTCGGCGATGAGCCGGATGCCGGCTGCCTTTCCCAGCACCATGATCGCGACCGAGAGGCCGTTTGCCGCCTCGATCTCCTCCGCGATCACCGTCACCCCGCTCGGTCCCTCGGAGGGGAAGCCGGTGCGGGGGTCGAGGATGTGGTGGTAGCGCCTGCCGTCGCGCACGAACGCGCGCTCGTAGTCGCCCGACGAGGAGACGAAACCGCGCGCCACCTCCGCGACGCCGAGGAGGACGCTCGGCGTGCGCGGATCGCGCACGCCGATCCGCCACGGCGGGCCGTCGGGTGGTCCACCCACGCGGACGTCGCCGCCGCCGTTCACCAGCGCACGCATTGCGCCGTTCCGCTCGAGCGTGCGCCAGCCGGCGTCGAGAATGTAGAGCTTCGCGATGCCGCCCAGATCGATTCGCATACCGGGTACGCGGAGCCGGGCAGTGCCGACGCGTGCATCGAGCTCGAGCTTGCGCCAGTCGATGAGCGGCAACTGCGCGGCGATCTCAGCGCGCGAGGGCACGCGCTCTTCTCCCGGGCGGAACCGCCAGCCCTGCAGCGATCCGATCGTCACGTCGAAGGCGCCATGAGTGCGCGCCGACATCCGGTGTGCCATCGCGAGCACCTTCATCAGCTCGGGCGGAGTCGGCACGGCGCGGGTTCCCGCTGCGTCGTTGATCGCGCTGACGACGCTCGCCGGGTTGTAGCGGTTCATCATGTCCGAGAGCCGGTTCATCTCACCAAAAGCCGCGTTTACGGCCGCGTGCAGCGCCTGCTCGTCCGCGCCTTCGGCGGTGATCTCGACGACGGTGCCCATCAGGGGGCGCGCCTCCTGGAGACGTGCGGCATGCGCGTGGACGGCGCACGACGCAAGGAGGGCAGCGACGATCATGCGTGATCGGAGCCGGGGGAAGGCAACACTCATCTGAATAGGGTATCCGATCGTGGAGCCTGGACCGTCTCGTCCCGCGCCAGTGCGATTGATGCAGGTCAAGGTCTGCCGGTGCCTGCGCGATTGAAATGGCACACGGTCCCCCGCCAATGCCCGCCGTACGCGCCGCCATCGCTCTGCTGCTCGCCCTACTGCTCGCGGTCGGTGCCGCGCACGCGGCCGACATCGCCACCGACTATCCCCAGGCGCGGAGCTTCTTCCCCGAGGCCGACCGCTTCGGCGCCCTCGAGGGCACGCCGCCGGCTGCGCCCGTTTTCCGGGGCGATCGGTTACTCGGCTACGTGTTCCTCACCGCCGACGTCGTCCGCATCCCCGCCTACTCGGGCAGGCCGATCAACACCTTGGTCGGATTCGACCTCGGGGGGCGCATCACCGGACTCGCGATCGTCCATCACGAGGAGCCGATCCTGGCGGCCGGCATCAGCGAGGAACGTCTGCACGCGTTCACCAATCAGTATCGCGGCAAATCGGTGTTCGACCGCGTGACGATCGGTGCGGCGCGCGAGGGCTACGTCGCCGTCGACACCATCTCGGGCGCGACCATCACGGTCATGGTGCAAAACGCGACGGTGACGCAGGCCGTCCGCCGCGTCGCCGAGTCGCGCGGGCTCACCCCCGCGATTGCTGCAGCCCGGCCCGTCGAGTCGCCGCCTGGCGCGGCCGCGTCGCCCGCGGCGACGGCGCCTGTCGCCGCCGCCGTCTTGCCGCCGCCGGGAACGGCGCCACCCGAGGTGGGTGCGCCGGGCGAGCCGGAGAGACGCGCATCAAGTCCCATGTCCAAGGCCGCGGCGAAGGCGCCAGCGCAACCGGTCGCGGTCGAGCCCGGCACGCGCGCCCAGACGCCGGAGCCGGCGCGCGCGGAGGCAGCGCTCGAGGAAGCGCTCTGGGTGGACGTCTGGCGCAACCGCAAGGCCGAGATCGCGCTGCTCGTCGTCGGACTCGCGGTGCTGGCATCGATCCTCGTTTTCCAGGACTGGCTCGCGCGGCGCCCGACGCTCCTCTGGTACTTGCGCCGGGGCTTCCTCATCTACACGCTGTTCTTCATCGGCTGGTACGCACTCGCGCAACTCTCGATCGTGCACGTCTTCACGTTCGTGCACGCCGTGACGCGCGAATTCCACTGGGAGACGTTCCTGATCGACCCGATGCTGTTCATCCTGTGGGGGTTCGTGGCGGTCACGCTGCTGCTATGGGGGCGGGGCGTGTACTGCGGCTGGCTGTGCCCCTTCGGCGCGCTGCAGGAGCTCGTCAACCAGGCGGCGCGGCGCTTCAACGTCAGGCAGCTCGAGTTCTCCGACGTGGTGCACGAGCGTCTTTCCGCGGTGAAGTACCTCATCCTGATCTTGCTCTTCGGCGTCTCGTTGCAGTCCACGCTCCAGATGGTGCACTACGCCGAGGTGGAACCCTTCAAGACCGCGGTCACGCTGCGCTTCCAGCGCGAATGGCCGTTCGTGCTTTACGCGGCCGGGCTTATCGTCGTGTCGCTCTTCAACCGCAAGTTCTTCTGCAAGTACCTCTGCCCGCTCGGCGCGGCGCTCGCGATCCCGGGCCGGTTTCGGGTGTTCGACTGGTGGCTGCGCCGGCGTCGCGAATGCGGTCGACCCTGCCAGACCTGCGCCACGGAGTGCGAGGTTCGCGCCATCCGGCCGACGGGCGAGATCAATGCCAACGAATGCCACTACTGCCTCGACTGCCAGGTGACGTACTACAACGAGGCGAAGTGCATGCCGCTGCTCGAGCGGCGCACGCGGCACCAGCGCGCGGCGCGCGCGCGCGAGGTGGTGCGCGCGATGGAACCGCACTCCGGCGTCCAGGGGATTGAAGAGAACGAGCGGCCCGAGAAGCGTCTCCCACCCGGCGGGGCGTGAGGGGTCCCGCGCCCGGGCGCGCGCCTCCAGTTTTGACTCGGGTCAAAGCTACGGCTGGATCCCACGCTTAGAGTGCGGCTACCGAATATCCCATCGCCCTGACAAGGAACCCCCATGAGCCACAAGGATCTCGCACGCGCGACACTCGCCGCGGCAATCGCGGCGCTCGTCATCGGTGCGGCGCACGCGCAACAGCCGGCGCCCGCAAAACCGGTGCACCCGGGCACGCCCGCCGAGGACCTGATGTACCGCGGCGCGCCGGTTCCGATCAAGCCGGGCGAGGCGCCCGACGTCGTCTCGCCGAAGGCGCCACCGATGACCGCGGCCGAGTTCGAGCGCGCCAAGCAGATCTACTTCGAGCGCTGCGCCGGCTGCCACGGCGTGCTGCGCAAGGGCGCGACCGGCAAGCCGCTCACGCCCGACATCACCCTAGCCGCGCGGCACCGACTACCTCAAGGTGTTCATCAACTACGGCTCACCCGCCGGCATGCCGAACTGGGGCACCTCGGGCGAGCTCAGCGAGAAGGACGTCGACATCATGGCGCGGTTCCTGCAGCACGAGCCGCCCACGCCGCCCGAGTTCGGCATGAAGGAGATGAAGGCGTCCTGGAAGGTGCTCAGTGCCGCCGAGCAAGCGGCCGACGAAGAAGATGAACAAGCTACAACCTCGACAATCTCTTCTCGGTCACGCTGCGCGACTCGGGCGAGGTCGCGCTGATCGACGGCGACACGCAAGAAGATCGTCAACATCATCAAGACCGGCTACGCGGTGCACATCTCGCGGCTGTCGTCCTCGGGCCGCTACCTGCTACGTGATCGGGCGCGACGCCAAGATCAACCTGATCGACCTGTGGATGGAGAAGCCCGACAACGTCGCCGAGATCAAGGTCGGGCTGGAGGCGCGCTCGGTCGAGACCTCCAAGTACAAGGGCTACGAGGACAAGTACGCGATTGCCGGCACCTACTGGCCGCCGCAGTTCGTGATCATGGACGGCGACACCCTCGAGCCGCTGCAAGATCGTGTCGACCCGCGGCATGACGGTGGACACGCAGGAGTATCACCCCGAGCCGCGCGTGGCCTCGATCGTGGCCTCGCACTTCAACCCGGAGTTCGTCGTCAACGTCAAGGAGACCGGCAAGATCCTGATGGTGAACTACACGGACATCAACAACCTGAAGATCACCGAGATCGGCGCCGCGCGCTTCCTGCACGACGGCGGCTTCGACTCCACCAAGCGCTACTTCCTGGTGGCCGCGAACCAGTCGAACAAGATCGCGGTGGTCGACACCAAGGAGGGCAAGCTCGCCGGCGCTGATCGACGTCGGCAAGATCCCGCATCCCGGGCGCGGCGCGAACTTCGTCGATCCGAAGTTCGGTCCGGTGTGGGCGACGGGCCACCTGGGCGACGAGAGCGATCTCGCTGATCGGCACCGATCCGGTGAAGCACAAGGCGAACGCCTGGAAAGTGGTGCGCACGCTCAAAGGCCAGGGCGGCGGGTCGCTGTTCATCAAGACTCACCCGAAGTCGACGAACCTCTGGGTCGATACCACGCTCAACCCGGACGCGAAGATCAGCCAGTCGGTCGCCGTGTTCGACATCAAGGACCTCGACAAGGCGCTCGGCGATCCTGCCGATCGCCGAGTGGGCCGGCATCAGGCGAAGGCCCGCAAGCGCGTGGTGCAGCCCGAGTACAACAAGGCAGGCGACGAGGTCTGGTTCTCGGTCTGGAACGGCAAGGACCAGGAGTCGGCGATCGTCGTCGTCGACGACAAGACGCTGCAAGCTGAAGCAGGTGATCAAGGACAAGCGCCTGATCACGCCGACCGGCAAGTTCAACGTCTACAACACGCAGCACGACGTGTACTAGGGGAGCGACGCACATGAAAGCCCGTATTGCCGCATTCGGTCTCGCGCTCGCCGCCGGCTGGGTCGCGCACCCGCCGCGCTCGCCGACGAGGCGCTCGCCAAGAAGCACAACTGCACCGCCTGCCACGCGGTCGACAAGAAGATGGTCGGCCCCGCGTACAAGGACGTCGGCAAGAAGTACAAGGGCCAGGCCGACGCGCCCGGCCAAGCTCGCCGAGAAGGTGAAGAAGGGCGGCAGCGGCGTGTGGGGTGCGGTGCCGATGCCGCCCAACGCGGCCGTTCCGGACGACGACATCAAGAAGCTGGTCGACTGGGTGCTGAAGGGCTGAGCACTGCAGCGCCGTGGCGTCGGACGAGCGGGGGCCAGGTGCCCCCGCTCGTTGTTTAAGGTGAGTCAAGGTCCTCCGCGGCATGCCGGTCGAAGATGCGATCGTAACGGGATGCGGATCGATGCGGGCGATCGCGACACTTGCGGGCAGGCTCATGGCAGGCGCGATCGGCGTCCTCGCCGCGGCGACGTTGCTCGCCGCCGAACCTGCTGGCCAGCGCCAGGCGGAGCTGACGCACCTCGTCCGGCAGGACTGCGGCTCGTGCCACGGCATGACGCTGAAGGGCGGCCTCGGTCCGGCCCTCACGCGCGATGCGCTGCGCGACAAGCCGCGCCGAGAGCCTCGTCGTCACCGTTCTCTACGGGCGTCCTGGGACCGCGATGCCGCCTTGGAGCGCTTTCGTGAGCGAGGCCGAGGCCGCGTGGATCGTCCGGCAGCTCCAGGAGGGCACGCTCGGTGAGCGCTGACGGCACGGATTTCCGCCGCTGGTGGAGCGTGACCGTGGCGACGATCGCGGCGATCGGCGCGCTCGCGGCCCTCGCGGATGCCGCGCGCGCGGAGACCGGCGTCGTGATCGAGCGGGCCAGCGGGAGCGTTCAGCTCGTCGACAACGCGAAGCGGACGACGCGCGGCCGCGTGGAGGGGCTCGGCGACCTGTCGCACGCCTCGCTCGTGTTCTCGCAGGACGCGCGGCACGTGTTCGTGTTCGGCCGCGACGGCGGACTCACCAAGGTCGACGTCGCTGCCGCGAAGGTGGTCGGTCGCGTGGTGCAGGCGGGCAACTCGATCGGCGGCGCCATCTCGCGCGACGGGCGGATCATCGCGGTGGCGAACTACGAGCCGGGCGGCGTCAAGCTGTTCGACGCCGAGTACGCTCGCGCTGCTCGCCGAGATCCCGGCGACGTACGGCGCCGAGGGAAAGCGAGCGAAGGTCGTGGGCATCGCCGACGCACCCGGCAACCGCTTCGTGTTCAGCCTGTTCGAGGCCGGGGAGATCTGGGTCGCGGACGTGACCGACCCGCGGCAGCCGTCGGTGAAGAAGTTGGCGAACGTCGGCCGGGAACCCTACGACGCGCTGATCACCCCCGACGGCCGTCACTACGTCGCCGGCCTGTTCGGCGAGGACGGGCTCGCGCTCGTCGACCTGGCCAACGTCGACGCCGGCGCGCAGCGCATCCTCGCGAACTACGGCCGCGGCGAGCGAGAAGCTGCCCGTCTACAAGATGCCGCACCTGCGCGGCTGGGCGGTGGCGCAGGGCTACGCGTTCCTGCCGGCGATCGGGCGGCACGAGGTGCTCGTCGTCGAGCGCGCCACCTGGCGCGAGGTGGCGCGCATCCCGGTGCACGGCCAGCCGGTGTTCGTGATGGCGCGGCCGGACGGGCGGCAGGTGTGGGTCAACTTCGCCTTTCCGCGCAACGACACCGTGCAGGTCATCGACGTGGACCGCCTCGCGCTCGTCGAGACGCTCAAGCCGGGCCGCACGATCCTGCACCTGGAGTTCAGCGCCGGCGGCGAGGAGGTCTGGATCTCGGCGCGCGACGACGACCGCGTGGTGATCTACGACACCGCGACGTTCAGGCGCGTCGCCGAGCTCGCGGCGAAGAGCCCGAGCGGGATCTTCTTCGAGTGGCGGGCGAAGAGGATCGGGATGTGACGTGACCCCCTTCGAGTTCCGTCTGCTCAACGAGTTCCAGCGCGTCTTTCCGCTCGTCGCGCAGCCGTTCGCGGTGCTCGCCGACGCGCTCGGGACGCGACGAGGCGGCGGTGATCGAGTCGCTCGCGCGCCTGCGCGCCGCCGGTGCGCTCGGCCGCATCGGCGCGGTGTTCCGCCCGGGTGCGCTCGCCGCCTCGACGCTCGCCGCGATGGAAGTGCCCGCCGAGCGCCTCGAAGCGGTCGCCGCGGTCGTGTCGGCCTTCCCCGGCGTGAACCACAACTACGAGCGCGAGCACCGCGCTCAACCTCTGGTTCGTGGCGACGGCGGCGGACGACGCCGCGCTCGACGCGATGCTCGCGCGCATCACCCGGCTCACCGGGATCGCGGTGCTCAAGCTGCCGCTCCTCGAGGAGTACCACATCGACCTCGGTTTCCCCTTGGATCGCGCGGCTCGCGCGGCACCCGATCGGCGCGCTGCCCCCTCACCCCCTGCCCCCTCTCCCAAAGTCGGGGAGAGGGGAGCGCCGACGCACCGCGCGCGCGCGAGACGGCGGAACCCCGGCGCGTCGGGCTGGATGCGACCGAGCGTCGCCTCGTCGCCGCGCTCGAGGACGGCCTCGCGCTCGAGCCGCGCCCCTACGCCGCGCTCGGCGCGCACGCGGGGCTGGGCGAGCAGGCGGTGATCGACCGGCTTGCGCGCTGGCAGGCCGAAGGCCTGATCCGCCGGTTCGGCGTCGTTGTCCGCCACCACGAGCTTGGCTGGCGCGCGAACGCGATGGCGGTGTGGGACGTGCCGGACGCGGTGGTCGCGCCGGTTCGGCAGCAGGCTCGCCAGCGCGGAGGGCGTCACGCTCGCGTACCGCCGCGCGCGCGGCGCTGCCGGCTGGCCGTACAACCTCTACTGCATGGTCCACGGGACCGAGCGGCGCGAGGTCGCGGCGCGCGTCGAGGCGCTCGAGCGCGGCGCTCGGGCTCGACGCGTTTCCCCACGCGGTGCTTTTCAGCCGCACGCGCTTCAAGCAGACGGGGCCCCGTTTCTCGTCCGCGCCGGAGGCGATCCATGGATGAGCTCGATCGCCTGCTGGTGAACCGGCTGCAGGCGGGCCTCCCGGTGACGGAGCGGCCGTTCGCCCCGATCGCCGGCGAGCTCGGCATTCCGGAGGCCGAGGTGTGCGGGCGCCTGCAGCGCCTGCTCGAAGAGGGCGTGCTGTCGCGCTTCGGCCCGATGATCGACGCCGCCGCGCTCGGCGGCGCGTTCACGCTCGCGGCGATGAAGGTGCCCGCCGCACGATTTCGACCGCGTCGCGGCGATCGTCAACTGCGCGCGCCGAGGTGGCGCACAACTACCGGCGCGAGCACGCCTACAACATGTGGTTCGTCGTCGCGACCGAGCGGCCGGAGGCGATCCGGGCCGTGCTCGCGGAGATCGAGACCGAGTCGGGCTACCGCGTGCTCGACCTGCCGAAGCGCCGCGAGTACTACGTCGGTCTGCGCCTGGAGGCGACCCAGTGAGCCCGCCGGGCCGCCCCAAGGGCGAACCTCCGAGCGCGGGCAGCGCGAGGAGAGTCGATTGAACGCGTCGACCGAGGCGCCCGGGCTCGATCCGACCGACCGGCGCATCCTGAAGGCGACGCAGGCGGGACTGCCGCTCGTGCCGCGGCCGTACCACGCGATCGCCGACCGGCTCGGGCTCGACCCGCAGGACGTGATGACGCGCTTCACGCGGCTGCTGGAGCGGGGCGCGATCCGGCGCATCGCCGCGGTGCCGAACCACTATGCGCTCGGCTACCGCGCGAACGGCATGACGGTATGGGACGTCGACGACACCCGCGTCGACGCGCTGGGTGAGCAGGTCGGCGCGCTCGAGTTCGTGTCGCACTGCTACCGCCGCCCGCGCGATTCAGCCCGCGTGGCCCTACAACCTGTTCGCGATGGTGCACGCCGAGACGCGGCTCGAGGTGGTCGAGCGCGCCGAGGAGATCGCGGGCCTCCTCGGCGACGCGGTGCGCGCGCGCGACATCCTGTTCAGCACCAGGATCCTGAAGAAGACCGGGATGCGCCTCGGCGCGGAGTGAACGATGTTCCGGGTGAGCCAGTTCATGCGCGAGATCGCGGCGCCCACGCCGGCGGGCCCGCGGCGCGACCCGCCGGGGCCGGTGGTGATCTGGAACCTCATTCGGCGCTGCAACCTCACCTGCAAGCATTGCTACTCGGTCTCCGCCGATCGCGACTTTCCCGGCGAGCTGTCGACGGCGGAGGTCTACGGCGTCATCGACGACCTGAAGGCGTTCCGCGTGCCGGTGCTGATCCTGTCCGGCGGCGAGCCGCTGCTGCGGCCCGACCTCTACGACATCGCCGCGCGCGCCAAGTCGCTCGGCTTCTACGTCGGGCTCTCCACCAACGGCACGCTGATCGATGCCGCGCACGTCGCGCGCATCGCCGCCATCGGCTTCGACTACGTCGGCATCAGCCTCGACGGCCGGCGCGAAACGCACGACGCGTTCCGCCGGAAGGCGGGCGCCTTCGACGACTCGATCGGCGCCGCGCGCGCGTGCCGCGACGCGGGCATCAAGGTGGGCCTGCGCTTCACCCTGACCGAGGGCAACGCCGCCGACCTGCCGTGGCTGCTCGCGCTGGTCGAGCGCGAGGGCATCGACAAGTTCTACCTGTCGCACCTGAACTACGCCGGGCGCGGCAACGTCAACCGCAAGCAGGACGCCTTCCACCTGACGACGCGCAGGGCCATGGATCTCGTCTTCGATACGGCCTGGCAGGCCGCGCGCGACGGCCGCGAGAAGGAGTTCGTCACCGGCAACAACGACGCCGACGGCGCGTACTTCCTGATGTGGGCGTCCGAGCGCTTCCCGGAGCGCGCCGGCCATCTGCGCGCGAAGCTCGAGCAGTGGGGCGGCAACGCCTCGGGCGTGAACGTCGCGAACATCGACAACCTCGGCAACGTCCACCCGGACACGTACTGGTGGGATTACACGCTCGGCAACGTGCGCGAGCGGCCGTTCTCGGCGATCTGGCGCGACCTCTCCGACCCGATGCTCGCCGGCCTGCGGGCGCGTCCGCGCACGATCAAGGGACGCTGCGGCGATTGCAGCTTCTTCACGATCTGCGGCGGCAACACGCGCACGCGTGCGCGCAGCCTCACCGGCGACCCGTGGCAGGAGGATCCCGGCTGCTACCTCGACGACGACGAGATCGGCGTGACCGGTGAGGCGGAACGCCTGAAAGTCACCCCATATTCCCGCTGGCGCAAAGAGGAAGGGGCACCGGCGTGATGAGGTTGACCGCTGCGCTTCTCGCCCTTGCGCTCGTCGCGCCGGCCGCCGCGGACCCGCAGAAGCTCTACGCCGAGCACTGCGCGAGCTGCCACGGCGCCGACCGGCTGGGCGGTATCGGGCCGGCGCTGCTGCCCTCGAACCTCGAGCGGCTGCGCAGGCCCGCGGCGACGGAGACGATCGCGAAAGGGCGCGTCGCCACCCAGATGCCGGGCTTCGCCGACAAGCTCGCGCCGGCGGAGATCGCGCAGCTGGTCGAGCTCGTCTACGCGAAGGTCGATCCCGAGCCGCTCTGGGGCGAAGCCGAGATCCGCGCGTCGCGCGTCGTGCTGCACGCGCCCGGCAGCCTGCCCGATCGACCGAAGTTCAAGGCGGATCCGCTGAATCTCTTCGTCGTCGTGGAGACCGGCGATCATCACGTCAGCATCCTCGACGGCGACAAGCTCGAGCGCATTCACCGCTTCCCGTCGCGCTACGCGCTGCACGGCGGGCCGAAGTTCACGCCCGACGGCCGCTACGTGTTCTTCGCCTCGCGCGACGGGTGGATCACCAAGGTCGACCTGTGGAACCTCGAGACGGTGGCGAGGTGCGCGCCGGCATCAACACGCGCAACGCCGCCGTGTCGAGCGACGGGAAGTACGTCGCGGTCGCGAACTACCTGCCGCACAGTCTCGTCATCCTCGATGCCGACCTGAACCTCGTGAAGGTCATGGAGGTGAAGGACAAGGACGGCAAGCGAAGCTCGCGCGTTTCGGCGGTGTACGACGCCGGACCGCGCCGCAGCTTCGTCGCCGCGCTCAAGGACGTGCAGGAGTTGTGGGAGGTGAGCTACGACCCGAAGGCGCCGGAGATCCCGGCCGGCGTCATCCACGACTTCCAGTACCGCGAGGGGGCGTTCGTTCCCGGCTTCCTGAACGCGCGCCGGACGGTGCTCGACGACTACCTCGACGACTTCTTCTTCACGCCCGACTACAACGAGCTGATGGGCGCTTCACGCGAGGGGAAGCAGGGACAGGTCGTCCACCTCGACGTGCGCCGCAAGATCGCGACGCTCGACGTGCCCGGGCATGCCGCACCTGGGGTCGGGGATCACCTGGATGTACAAGGGCCGCCGCGTGATGGCGACGCCGAACCTGCGCGAGGGCGTGGTCAGCGTCATCGACATCAAGGAGTGGAAGCCGGTCGGCCAGATCCGCACGCTCGGCCCCGGCTTCTTCATGCGCAGCCACGAGAACACGCGCTACGCCTGGGTCGACGCGATGATGAGCCCGACGCACCGGGACACGCTGCAGGTCATCGACAAGGACACGCTCGAGGTCGTGGCCGAGCTGCGGCCCGAGCCCGGCAAGACGCTCGCGCACGTCGAGTTCACGCGCGACGGGCGCTACGCGCTCGCGAGCCTGTGGGAGATGGACGGCGCGCTGATCGTCTATCGACGCGCAGACGCTCAAGGAGGTGAAGCGCATCCCGATGAAGAAGCCGGTCGGGAAGTACAACGTCTACAACAAGATCACGAAGTCCGAAGGCACGAGCCACTAGGGCGACGCGCATGCGCCACAATGCGGCCGTGATCGCCGACCCCGACCGCTTCAACTCGGCCATCGCTGCGTTCGACAGCGCCAACAGCGCGGACCCGAACCTCGAGCGCGACGGCGGCGCCGAGCATCCGAAGGAGCTCGTCTACGCCCGGCGCATGAGCATGATGCTGGAGCGCTTCGCGCCGGACGCCCCCGAAGCGGTGCGCCTCGCGGTGCGCTGCCAGCATCTGCGGCGCTGGGAGGTGCCGCGCGATGCGTTCCCGCGCACGCCGGAAGGCTACAGGGCGTGGCGCAAGCGCCTGATGGACTTCCACGCGGACACGGCCGGCCGCGTGCTGCGCGAAGCCGGTTACGACGAAGAGACCGTCGCGCACGTCCAGGCGCTGCTGCGCAAGGAGCGCCTGAAGCGCGATGCCGACTCGCAGCTCGTCGAGGACGTCGTCGGCCTGGTGTTCCTCGAGCACTACCTCGAGCGCTTCGTCGCCGAGCACCGCGAATACGACGAGGCGAAGCTCGCCGACATCCTGCGCAAGACTTGGGCAAAGATGTCGCCGCGCGGACACGAGGCGGCGCTGACGCTCGTCAAGCTGCCCGAGGCGCTCAAGCCGGTGATCGTGCGGGCGGTGGGCGGTCCGAGCTGATCGGGCGTTCTCGGCCGAGGGGCAAGCGTTCCGCCTGCAGGTCTTACGACAGCGGACGGAAGAACTCGCGGATCTCCCGCGCGAGCGCCTCGGGCTGCTCGAGGGCGGCGAAGTGCCCGTCCTTCGGCATCACGCTCCAGCGCCGGATGTCGACGAACACGCGCTCGGCCGCGGCGCGCGGCGGGCGCAGGATCTCGCGCGGAAAGCTGCGCGAGCCGTACTGGCGCGACGAAGGACAGAAGATCTAGCGCGGCAGCGCGGCGATCGTGGCGACGATCGCCGCCTGCACCTTCGCGTTCTTGTCGATGTTGACGTGGAAGGTGCCGGTGTCGCCGACGTCGATGTTGGCGAGCTCGCCCGCGAAGCCGGGGCCGGCAGTGAGCGGCGAGCCCCACCCGCCGGCCTGGTAGTAGTTCAGCGCGCGCACGACGTTCGCCGGCACCGGGTCCTGCTGGAACGGCGCGAGCGTGATCAGGAGGTCCACCCGGACCGCGTGCTTTTCCAGCTCGCGCGCGATGTCGATGATGTTGTTCCCGCCCTGCGAGTGGCCCACCAGCACGATCCGGCCGGTCCTGCCGGCGGCGCGCTCGTCGAGGATCTTCGACACCGTCGACTTCCACGCCAGGTGGCCGAGCGCCTCCGCCTCGATGCCCTTGCCCCGGAGCGTCTCGGCGATGACGTCCATGCCGGTGGAGAACACACCGAACCAGCCGCGCAGCAGGTACACCTGCGTCTCGGCCCAGACGCACCCGCACCAGGCGAGCACGATCGCCGCCACGGCCCACCTCGCGCCAGCTCTCGTCGCCCGCACGCGCCCCCCGAAGCTTCTCAAGCTCGCTTCCCTGCTGACGTCATGCGAGGGACCGGAAGAACGCCCGGATCTCCCGCGCGAGCGCCTCGGGCTGCTCGAGCGCCGCGAAGTGGCCGCCCTTCGGCATCACGCTCCAGCGCCGGATGTCGGTGAACACGCGCTCGGCCGCGGCGCGCGGCGGGCGCAGGATCTCGCGCGGGAACTCGCAATAGCCCGCCGGCACGCCGATCTTCCCGTCGATCGGCCACGGCCCGTGCATGCGCGCGTAGTAGGGCCAGAACGACGCCCCGATGCAGTTGGTGAACCAGTACAGGCTGATGTTCCCGAGCATCTCGTCCATCGACAGGGCGTTGCGCGGGTCGCCGTTGCAGTCGGTCCAGGCGCGATACTTCTCGGCGATCCACGCGGCGAGGCCGACCGGAGAGTCCGCGAGGCGCGAACGCGAGCGTCTGCGGCCGCGTGCCCTGGATCCACTGGTAGCCGGTCTCCTCTTTCAGGAAGATCTCGAGCTCGCCGAAAAACCGGCGCTCCTCGTCGGTAGGGTTGGCGAACATCGCGGGATCGCGCCGAATCGGCATCATGTTGAGGTGGATGCCGAGCAGGTGCGCCGCACGATTCGCGCCGAGCCAGGCGGTGACGAACGAGCCCCAGTCGCCGCCCTGGGCGCCGTAGCGCGAGTACCCCAGGCGCAGCATCAGCTGGTCGAACATCGCGCCGATCGCCGGCAGGGCACGGCGCTCCTGGTTCGGGCGGAATGACAGCGTGTATCCGGGCAGCGAGGGTACGACGACGGTGAACGCATCGGCGGCGTCGCCGCCGTGCGCGGCCGGATCGGTGAGCAGCGGAATCAGCTTGAGGAATTCGAGCACCGACCCCGGCCAGCCATGCGACAGCAGGAGGGGCTTGGGGTCCGGTCCGCGGCCTTCTACCTTCAGGAAATGGACGTCGATGCCGTCGATCGGCGTCACGTACTGCGGCCACGCGTTGAGCGCGGCCTCGGTCCTGCGCCATTCGTAGGTATGCGGCCCAGTAATCGACCAGCTCGCGCATGAAACCGACCGACGTGCCGTAGCGCCATGGCGGCTCGGGGGCTTCGTCCGGCCAGCGCACCTGCGCAAGGCGCCGCTTGAGATCCTCAATCGCGGCTGCGTCGACGGCCAGGCGAAAGGGTCGGATCGCGGTGTCGGCGCCAGGCGTCATGAACGTCCCCGAGAAGAGCGAGCAGTTGCAGTGGACTTCCGTGCCCCGAATTTGTCCCGCGGAGCCGTTCTGTCCCTGGATGCGGGGTATGGTATCCCGCCAGCCATGCCTGCCTGGGGTCGTTGCGCGCCGCCGCCCGTCTAGGTCGGCACGACCGCCGGCTTCTGCGCGGTGAACGCGTCGGAGAAGCAGTACTCCTCGCCGAGCCCCTGTGCGACGAACGCGGGCTTCGCCGCCTCGACCATCTTCACCGAGCCGCACGCATAGATCGCGAACCCCGAGAGGTCGGGGAAGTCGGCGAGGATCGCCTCGTGGACGAACCCGGTGCGGCCGGTCCACTCGTCCTCGGGCCCCGCCTCCGAGAGCACCGGCACGAACCTGAAGTTCGGGTGTTCCTGCTGCCAGCGCTCCGGCAGCTCGGAGAAGTAGAGGTCGCGCCGCTTGCGCACGCCCCAGTAGAAGTGGAGCGGGCGCGTGATGCCCATCCGGAACGCCTGCTCGAGCAGGCTCTTCACCGGTGCGAAGCCGGTCGCTCCGGCGACGAAGATCAGCGGCCGCTCGCTCGGCTCGTGGAGGATGAACGCGCCGATCGGGCCCTCGAAGCGCACCAGGTCGCCGACCTTCGTGTGCTCGAAGAGGAGCGTGGTGAACTTGCCGCCGGGCATGCGGCGCACGTGCAGCTCGACGAGGTCGGTTTCGCCGGAGGGCGTGGTGAACGAATAGGCCCGCCGGTCGCCGTCGGGCAGGATGATGTTGATGTACTGTCCCGCCTCGAAAACGATCCGCTTCCCGCCGACGAGGCGCAGCGCGACGAGCATCACGTCGTGCGCGATCCGGTCGAGGCGCTCGATGCGTGCGGCGTACACGCCGAAGGGCTGCTCGCGCACCGCCGCGCCCTCCTCGTACTCGACCTCGACGTCGGACAGCGCGGTCGCGCAGCAGAGCAGGAGCTTGCCCTTCGCGCGCTCGTCTGCGGAGAGCGCGCTCTGGAGATAGTCGCCACGGTCGACCTCGCCCGCCAGCAGCGTCGCCTTGCACACGCCGCAGCCGCCGGAGCGGCACTCGAAGGGCAGGGCGACGCCCGCGCGCAGGCCCGCGTCGAGCAGCGACTCGCCGGGGCGCGCGCTGACCGTCTTGTTGCCCGGGATGCACCGTGAGCTGCCATCGTCGCCTTGCCGGCGCGCTTGGGCGGGAGCCAGGGCGCGAGCAGGAACAGCAGCGTCACGCCGCCGACCACCGCCCACACCGTCATCGGCGACCAGCCGTAGACGAGCGGGTAGACGCCGAGATAGAACCAGTCGAACTCGAGCGACTGCGGGTAGCTCAGGAGATCGGCCTTGCCCTGGCTGAGGGCCGGCTTGAGCAGCGACAGGACCACCAGCATGACGGTGCTCGCGAGCATGATCGAGCGGGGCGGCAGGGTCTTCGCGCGCGGCACGCGCTGGGTGTGCACCCACAGCACCGCGAGCACCCCCAGCGGGATGCCGATGTGCAGGAACTGCAGCAGCGTGAAGAAGCGGTCGGTGATCGCCTCCGGGAACACGAAGTTGCGCACCAGGTCGCCGCGGAACACCGGCAGGGCGTCGAACCACTCCGCGGTCGCGGTGAGCACGAACTGGGCGAGCCGGTCCCACGGCAGCATGTAGCCGTTCACGCCGGAGGCGTAGACGAGCCACAGCACCAGCACGCCGGTGATCCACGAGAAGGCCCGGAAGCTGCGGTAGCGGTCGAAGCAGAAGTGCCGCACGAGGTGCAGCAGCATCGTGAGGATCATCGCGTCGGAGGCGTAGCGATGGATGCTGCGCATGACGCCGCCGGCCCACCACTGGTTGTGCGTCAGCGCCTCCACCGACTCGAAGGTGTCGTCGATTCCCGTGTCGTAGAACGCGTAAACGTAGAAACCGCTCGCCACCACCAGCCAGAACATCCAGTAGCTGATCGCGCCGAGGTGGTGAAACGGGTTGTGACGCTCGCCGAAGACGCGGTTCGCCTGCGCCTCGACCGCGAGAAAGGCCTTCCGGCCGAGAGACTGAATCGCTTTCAGCACGTCCGGACGGTAGCTGCCGCGGGCGCCGCGGGACTTTGACTCAGGTTAGGGAAATGGCAGCCGCAGGGCACACGAAGAAGCTAGAGACCACAGATGAAGAACAGGAATTCTCCGTGTCCTCCGCGGTCCTCCGTGATCAGTCTCTTCTCAGTGCGTGCGCGCAGAACAGCGCCGCGCCAAAGACCAGTACCGCGACGAACTGGTGCGCCGCGCCGAGCGCGACCGGAACCGCCGCGAGCAGCGTCCACACGCCGAGCGCGAACTGGACGACGAGCGCGGCAGCGAGCAGGTTCACCGCCGCCCGAGCGCGGGGCGCGGCGTCGTTCCACTGCACGCGCGCCCACAGCCACGCGACCAGCGCGAGCAGCAGCCAGGCCACCATGCGATGGTCGAGCTGCACGGTCGCCATGTTGTAGAAGAAGTTCTTCCACCACGGGTCGATCATGAAGATCTCGGGCGGCACGAGGTGGCCGTCCATGAGCGGGAAGGTGTTGTAGGCCTTGCCCGCCCGGATTCCCGCGACGAGCCCGCCGAGCAGCACCTGGGCGAACACGAGCGCGGCGACCCATCCCGCCAGCCGCGACGGGGCGTCCGCCGGCGCGCTGCGCTGCGGGCGCAGGAGGTCCAGCGCGGTCCACAGCATCGCGCCGAAGATCAGGAACGCCAGCCCCAGGTGTGCGGTGAGCCGGAACTGCGATACGCGCGGATCGTCGACCAGGCCCGACTGGACCATGTACCAGCCCAGCGCGCCTTGCAGCCCGCCGAGCACGAACACCCCCAGCAACCGCCAGGCGAGCGGCCGGTCCAGCCTGCGGCGGATCCAGAACCAGGCGAGCGGCACGAAAAAGGCGAGCCCGATGAGCCGGCCGAGGAGCCGGTGTGCGTACTCCCACCAGAAGATCTCCTTGAACTCGGCGAGCGACATGCCAAGGTTGACCAGCCGGTACTCGGGGGTCTGCTGGTACTTCTCGAACACGACCTGCCAGTCGCTTTCGGTCAGCGGAGGGAGCGTGCCGACGAGCGGCTGCCACTCGACGATGGACAGGCCGGAGTGGGTAAGGCGCGTGACCCCGCCGACCAGCACCATGATCGCGACGAGCGCCGCGCAGGCGAGCAGCCAAGCGGCGACGGCGCGGCGCCCGGGCGCGGGCCCCGCGGCCGCCTCCGGTACGTGCGCCGCACCCTGCGCATAGGAAAGCGCTTCTGCCATGCCGGTCTCGCTCTCGGTCTGCGCGGGATTCTCGGCGCGCGCACCCCCGATTCCTTTAAGACGCATCAAATTCTTTTCCCGCCTCGATTCGTACTCTGGCCTGCGTCAAATTTTATCTCCGCTTTCATGCGAGGAGGAACGACGATGGCCAACCCGACCCCGAACGCGAGCGAGGAGCGCATCCCGGCGATGCAGCACCTGCTCGAGAACCCGTTCCTGCTGCTCTTCATCGGCATCGCGATGCCCACGGTGTTTTACATCGTCTGGGGGGTGATGGAGATGGTCGCCATCCCCATCGCCAAGTGACCGCGCGCCGGAGACCGACATGAGCGCGATTCAACCCCCCGCACAACGGATCTGGTGGAAGCAGCCGCTCGACAAGGTCGAGCTCGCCTGGATCCTGATCGCCTTCACCTGGTGCCTGGTGATGTTCTTCATGATGCCGTACTGGCACGTGTACGGTAAGCAGAACCTCGCCTCCGAGACCTATCGCACCACGCCCGACATGTTCGCCAAGAAGGCGCAGGCGGTGGTCGACAAGTACACGGTGCGCACCGAAACCGACGAGAAGATCCCGGTCGTGCGGCCGCCCGCCGGCGGCGACGTGTACCTGATCGCGCGCCTGTGGGCGTGGTGGCCGATCCTCGAGCTCGAGAAGGGCAAGAGCTACCGCCTCCATCTCACCGCCATGGACTACCAGCACGGCTTCTCGCTGCAGCCGGAGAACATCAACGTCCAGGTCCTGCCCGGCTACGAGCACGTGCTGACCGTGACGCCGAATCGGTCCGGCAGCTACGCGATCGTGTGCAACGAGTTCTGCGGCATCGGCCATCACAAGATGGTCAGCAAGCTCTACGTGGTCGACAAGTAAAGGGGAGACGTGGCCATGGCCGTTTCAGCAGATCTTTTCCGCACCTGCCCGCGCACCGGGCTCCAGTATCACAAGCCCGCCGAGACGCTGATGCGGGTGAACGCGGTCGCCGCGGTCGTCGCGCTTCTCATCGGCGGCGTGCTCGCCATCGTCATGGTGCTCACGCGCTGGCAGGCGGTGCACCTGGTCGGCGCCGAGGACTTCTACATGTACCTCACGGCGCACGGGCTGGCGATGCTCGCCTACTGGATCATCTTCTTCGAGATCGCGGTCCTGTACTTCTGCTCGTCGACGCTCCTCAAGTCGCGGCTCGCGACCCCGCGGATCGCCTGGGCGGCGTTCGTCCTGATGGTCCTGGGCGCGGTCGTGAACCTGGTGGCGATCTTCAAGGGCGACTCGACGGTGATGTTCACGTCGTACGTGCCGCTGCCCGCCAATCCGATGTTCTACCTCGGGCTGATCCTGTTCGCGGTCGGTGCGCTGATCGGATGCTTCGTCTTCCTCGGCACGCTCGTCATCGCCAAGGCGGAGAACACCTACGAAGGCTCGATCCCGCTGGTCACGTTCGGCGCCCTCACCGCGGCGATCATCGCGATCTTCACGATCGCCTCGGGCGCGATCATCCTGATCCCGACCCTGCTCTGGTCGGTCGGCTACATCAAGGCGATCGACCCGCTGATGTACCGCACCATCTGGTGGGGCTTCGGGCACTCGTCGCAGCAGATCAACGTCGCCGCCCACGTGGCGATCTGGTACGCGATCGCCGCGATCGTGTTCGGCGCCAAGCCGATGAGCGAGCGGGTGAGCCGCACGGCGTTCCTCCTGTACATCCTGTTCCTGCAGCTCGCCTCCGCGCACCACCTGCTGTCCGACCCCGGGCTCGGCACCGAGTGGAAGGTCTTCAACACCTCGTACGCCATGTACCTCGCGGTGCTCGCGTCGATGATCCACGGCCTGACGGTCCCGGGCTCGATCGAGCTGGCGCAGCGCCAGAAGGGCTACACCAAGGGGCTGTTCGAGTGGATCCGCAAGGCGCCGTGGGGCAACCCGTCGTTCTCGGGCATGATGATCTCGCTGCTCGGGTTCGGGTTCCTCGGCGGCATCTCGGGCGTGATGATGGGGACCGAGCAGCTCAACATGCTCATCCACAACACGATCTACGTCCCGGGCCACTTCCACGCGACGGTGGTGATCGGCACGACGCTCGCATTCATGGCGATCACCTACTTCCTGCTGCCGACGCTGTTCAAGCGCGAGATGATCCTGCCGGGGCTGGCGAAGTGGCAGCCGTACCTCTTCGGCCTGAGCATGGCGGTGTTCGCGCTGGCCATGATGGGCGCGGGCACGCTCGGCGTCCCGCGGCGGCACTGGGACATCACGTTCGCCGGCGCGGCGCTGCCCTACGAGTTCCCGGGCGCGGCGTGGCTGATGCTCGGCATCATGGGCGTGGCCGGCGTGGTGGCGATCGTGGGCGGCGCGGCCTACGTCCTGATCGTGGTCGGCTCGATCCTGTGGGGCAAGCGGGTCGATGCGGGCGCCTACGGCACCGAGCGCGGCGTGCTCAAGATGCCGGTCGAGGTCGCACTGACCGGACACGGCCACGCGGGCTTCGCGGCGCCGGGGACGTTCGTGGTGGCGCTGGTGTTCCTGGGCGCGTTCGTCCTGTACTACTTCGTGAACTGGAAGTACCTGTCCACGGTGTGGGGCCTGAGCTGACCCGCCGGAACCCACGACGATGAACGCGGAACGCGGAGCGTTGAACCTCCCTTCTTCCCTCGCGGGGGAGGGGCAGGGGAGAGGGAGCCGTATGTCGAGCGCGCTCAAGCTGATCTTCAATCTCTTCAAGCTGCGCATCGGCGTCGTCATCGCGCTCACCGCGGTGGCCGGCTATGCGGTGCAGCCGGGCGCCGGTCCCGAGGCCTGGCGGCTCGCGGTGCTGTTCCTCGCCGTGCTCGTCTCCTCGGCGGCCGCGGGCGCATTCAACCAGTACTGGGAGCACGACCTCGACCGGAAGATGCGCCGCACGCGCACCCGGCCGTTCGTCACCGGCAAGCTGGTGCGGAGTCCCGCGTGGGTGCTGTTGATCGCCGCGCTCGCGGCGGGCGCGACCGCCGCCGCATGGGCGACCACCAACGGCTGGGCGGCGTTGTACACCCTCGGCGGCGCGGTGGTGTATGCGATCGTCTACACCGTCTGGCTGAAGCGCCGCACGTGGTGGAACATCGTGATCGGCGGGCTCGCGGGCAGCTTCGCGGTGCTGGCCGGCGCGGCGGCGGTCACGCCGGGGCTCTCGCCCGAGGCGATCCTCCTCGCCCTGATCCTGTTCCTCTGGACGCCGCCGCACTTCTGGAGCCTCGCGATCGCGTTCCAGGACGACTATCGCGAGGCCGGCGTGCCGATGCTCCCGGTGGTCAAGGGCGACGCATATGCCTCGCGCGCGATCCTCGCGCACGCGGTGCTGCTGGTCGCGCTGTCGTGGGGGCTCGCCGCGTTCCGGCCGGGGTGGATCTACCTCGCTTTCGCCGTCGTCGGCGGCGCGCTGTTCGTCCGCGAGGCGCTGCGGCTCGTCGCCGCACCGTCGCGGCAGACGGCGATGCGGTGCTTCCACGCGTCCCTCGCGCAGTTGTCGCTGCTGCTCGTGGGCGCGATGCTCGACGCAGCGGTGCTCTAGCGGAAGCACGCGCTGGACGCCCGGCCGTGAAAGTCCCTGGCGCCCTTCGCTTTCTTTTCACCGTCGCGGCGATCGCCGTCGCGGGCATCGCGGCGGCCCAGCAACCCGATGTCGAGAAGGCCTACCGTGCCAGCCAGGCCGCGATCGGCCGCGAGCTGCCCGACTTCACGCTCCACGACCCGCTCAACCGGCCGGTGAAGCTCTCCGACTACCGCGGGAAGCCGCTCGTGGTGAGCTTCGTCTACACCGGCTGCTTCCAGGCCTGCCCGGTCGCGACGCAGTCCCTCGCGAAGGCGGTGAAGCAGGCCCGCGACGCGCTCGGTCCCGACGCCTTCCAGGTCGTCAGCATCGGCTTCAACCAGCCCTTCGACTCGCCGGACGCGATGGGCGCGTTCGCGCGCCAGAACCGCGTCGCCGATTCCCGCTGGACGTTCCTCAGCCCCGACCCGAAGGACGTCGCGGCGCTCGCGCGCGCATTCGGCTTCAGCTTCGAGGCGACGCCGAAGGGCTTCGATCACATCACCCAGGCGACGATCGTCGATGCCGCCGGCGTCGTCTACCGGCAGGTGTACGGCGACAGCTTCGGGCTGCCCCTCTTCGTCGGGCCGCTGAAGGAGCTGCGCTCGGGCCAGGCCGCGCAGGCCGCGACGCTCGGGAACGTGTGGGAGAAGGTCAAGCTCTACTGCACCGTGTACGACCCGGGCACCGGGGGCTACCGTCTGAACTATTCGCTGTTCTTCGAGCTCTTCGCCGGGCTGACCACCTTCGCCGGCCTCGGCTGGTTCCTCTACAAGTCGCGCCGCGCGGCGGTGTGACGGGTTCTCCGCGTTTGAGCCATATCAAGGCCGCCCGGGGGCCCTGTAACGATGATCGTGTCGGGCCCGCCCGCTGCGAGCCCCATACCCCATGGAGGCCTGCATCCCGTTTCAGCCTGCGCACGGCGCCCCGGTGGCGACCGGAACCGCCGCGCGCAATCCGGCAGCGCGCGCGCTGCACGCGGTGGAGCGCGCGTTCGATCATCCGTTCGGCGCCGTGGCCAACCCGCTGCGGCAACTCGGGGCGCTCGCGTTCTGGTTCTTCTGGATCGTCGCGGTCAGCGGCGTCTACCTGTACGTCTTCTTCGACACCAGCGTCTCGGGCGCGTACCCCTCGGTCGAGTCGCTGACACGGGACCAGTGGTACGCGGGCGGAGTGATGCGGAGCCTGCATCGCTACGCTTCCGATGCGTTCATGCTGGTCTCTGTCCTGCACCTCGTGCGCGAGCTCGTTTACGGACGCTTCAAGGGCTTCCGCTGGTTTGCGTGGGTGAGCGGCGTGCCGACGCTGGCGTTCATGCTCGCCTCGGGCATGATCGGCTACTGGCTCGTGTGGGACGAGGTCGCGCAGTTCGTCGGCGTCGGCGTCACCGAGTGGGTCGGCTGGCTGCCGGGGTTCGGGCCGGGGCTGGTGCGGAACTTCATCGCCGCGGAGGCGCTGACCGACCGCTTCTTCTCGCTGCTCGTGTTCCTCCACCTCGGCGTGCCGCTGTTCCTGCTGGCGGCGATGTGGATCCACATCAAGCGCATCTCGCGCCCGCGGACGCAGCCGGCGGCGGCGCTCGCCTGGGGCAGCCTCGCGATGCTCCTCGCGCTCGCGCTCGTGCGGCCCGCCGTCTCGGCCGCGCCGGCCGATCTCGCCCAGGTGCCCGCCGCGGTCGCGCTCGACTGGTTCTATGTCTTCCCGTTGCCGGCGATGTACGCCGTGTCGGCGGGCGCGGTGTGGCTCGCCCTGGGGGTCGCGACGGTCCTCGCGCTCGCGCTGCCCTGGCTCGTGCGCGCGCCGCGGGTGCCGCGGCGCGGACGGTCGAGCCGATCCATGCATCGCCGGTGAGCACGTGAGCAAGGCATTGAAGTACGGCCTGCAAGCGATCGCCTACGCCGCGTTCGCCGCGGTCATCGGCTATTTCTCGACCTTCCCGCGCTACCAGCACCTGCAGCCCGACGAGGCCCTGCTGCGGCTCTCGTTCAAGCACCCCGGCAAGCCGGTCGGCGACTGCCACGAGCGCACGCCCGAAGAGCTCGCCAAGCTGCCGCCGCAACTGCGCAGCAAGACCGAATGTCCGCGCGAGCGCTCGCCGGTGCGCGCGGTCGTGGAGCTCGACGGCAAGCCGCTGTACGACGCGACCTTCCCGGCCGCGGGCCTGCGGCGCGACGGCGCCGCGAGCGGCTACCGCCGGCTCGCGATCCCGGCCGGCCGGCACACGCTCAAGATCGCCTTCAACGACGACGTGCGGGCGCAGGGCTTCACCTACGAGCACGCCGCGACCGTGGACCTCGCGCCCGGCCAGGTGGTGCTCATCGATCTCGTCGCCGAGCGGGGCGGAGTGGTGATTCGATGAGGCCCGCCGCGGCCCTGCGCCTGCCTCGCACCGGAGCGGGGACGATCGCGCGCGCCCTCGACGCCGCGCGTGCCGACTACGCGTTGCCGGTCCCGGTCGACGCGACGCGTCGTTCGATCGCGCTCGGCTGGCTCGGTCTCGCGCTGCTGGCGATCATCGCGTCGGGCGTCTTCTCGCTGCTGCTGGTGGCCGCGCGCACGCCGTTCCTTACGCCGCTGTTCCCGGTCGCCGATTTCTTCCACGTCGCGCTGGTGGTGCACGTGGACCTCTCGGTGCTGGTGTGGTTCGTCGCGTGCGCCGGTCTCCTCTGGACGCTCAACGGCGCCGCGCGCTTCGCCGGCCTCGGCTGGTTCGCGCTGGCGCTCGCCGCGGTCGGCACCGCGCTGATGTGCGTCGCGCCGTTCGTCGGGCACGGCGGCCCGATCATGGCCAACTACATCCCCGTGCTCGACGACCCGGTGTTCCTCGCCGGCCTGATCGTGTTCGGCATCGGCTTCGGCGCCCTCACGCTCCGCGCGATGGCGGCGCCCGGCCGCGTGAGCTTCGCGCTCGAAGGTGCCGACGCGCAACGCTTCGGCCTGAACGCCGCCGCCGTCTCCGGCGCGGTCGCGCTCGGCGCCTTCGTATGGTCCTGGCTCGCGCTGCCCGCGGATCTTGCCGCCAAGCCGTACTACGAGCTCCTGTGGTGGGGCGGCGGCCACGTGCTGCAGTTCACCTGGACGCTGCTCATGCTGGTGGCGTGGCTCTGGCTCGCGACGCTGTGCGGCGCGCGGGTGCCGCTCGGGCCGCGCGTCGCGACGCTCGTCTTCGCCATCGGGCTCGCGTCGGTCTTCGCCACGCCGGTCATCTACCTCGCGTGGGACGTGGCATCGAGCCAGCACCGCCAACTCCTCACGTGGCTCATGCGCTTCGGCGGCGGCCTCGCCATCCTGCCGGTGGCGATCGCCCTGGTGATCGGGCTCGCGCGCGCGAAGCCGGCCGAGGCGGACGCGCGGCCGCTGCGGGCGGCGCTCGTCGCCTCGATGACGCTTTTCGCCGTCGGCGGCGCGATCGGCTTCCTGATCCAGGGCAGCGACGTGCGTATCCCGGCGCACTACCACGGCTCGATCGTCGGGGTGACGCTCGCGCTCATGGGACTCGCCTACGCGCTCGCGCCGCGCCTCGGGCTGGGAACGCCGTCGACGCGGCTCGCGACGCTGCAGCCGATCCTTTACGGCGGCGGACAGCTCATGCACATCGTCGGGCTGGTGTGGTCCGGCGGCTACGGCGTGCAGCGCAAGGTGGCGGGCGCGTCGCAGGTGCTGCGCTCCACGCAGGAAGTCGTCGGGATGGGCGTGATGGGCCTCGGCGGCCTGATCGCGATCGTCGGCGGAATCCTCTTCGTCGTGGTCATGCTGCAGGCGATGCGCGCGAGGCCGCGATGAGCGCGACCTTCGCATCCGATACCGCGGGCGGCAATCGCCTGCGCGGCGCGGCGGCGCTCACGTTCGCGCTGCTGGTGGTCGTCACGCTGGCGAGCGCATTCCTGCGCCTCGCGGAGCCGGCGGCGGTGGGCGGACTCGCGATCGACATCGCGCGCGGCACGCATCGCGTCTCGGCGAGCGCCGCGCTCGTCCTCGCGATCGGCGTCGCGATCTTCGGTTGGGACCGCTTGCGCCCGCTCGGCGCGTCGCGCGGGGTCGCGGCGGCGCTGGTCGCGCTCGGCGTCGCGCTCTCGTTCCTCGGGCGCTTTACGCCCTCGACGCATCCGTTCGTCGCGCTCGGCAATCCGCTCGGCGGGCTCGCGATGGTCGCGCTCGCGTGGTGGCTCTTCCTCGCTGCCTCTCCCCTCCTCCCCGAGGAGGGGTGGCTGCGCCGCAGCCGGGGTGGTGTGGGCGGGGTGCTCATCTGCGCAGCTTTCCTGGCGGTCGCCGCCATCGTCACCTGGCCGCCGAACCTGCTGGCGGGCCTCGTCGTACAGATCGTCGCGACGGTCGCGCTCGCGGCCGGCGTCGGCATGCTTTTTCGGAGCGCCGCGCAATGAGCATCGTGATCGACGCGCGCGACCTCGAGCCGCCCGAGCCGTTCGAGCGCGTGATGGAGGCGCTCTGCGACATGAAGCCGGGCGACGACGTCGTGCTGATCCTCACGCGCGAACCGTTCCCGCTCTACCGCGTGCTCGAACGCAATGGCTACGCGTGGACGGCGACGGGCTTCGACGACGGACGGTTCGAGATCCGGATCTGGGACAAGTCGAAGCCGCCGGTCGGCGGCTAGCCGCCGGCACGCCGGAATAGTTCACCGTTCGACCGTGTTTGCGCGTCTGTCGGCGTGCACTCGGACTTTCCGCGTCCGTTGCGCCGACCTCTCAGCCGTGCCGCACGGGGACGTGTCACGTCTTCGGTGATGACACGACACGCCCATGCAAATCACCAAGGAGGCTGCAATGCGAAACAAATCCGTCATGATCGCCGCGACGTTCGCGGCGGGAGTCGTCGCGGCGCCGGCAATGGCGTCCGACACGCTGGTGAAGTTCGATGGCGGCGTCGGTGTGCATCCGGTCGCGGGGAACAGCGCGGGGGGCGCTGCGACGGTGGTCAACACGGTGCGCCTTGTCGCGCCGGGCGGACGGCCCTGGGGCATCCTGAAGCTGAAGGCGACGATCAAGCGCGACGGCAGCATCCGGGCCAAGGGCGAGGGGCTCGTGCTGGTCGGGACCGACAATGCGGGCTCCCGCGGCGGCGTCAGGCAGGTGGTCGCTACGCTGTTCTGCGGCAGCAACGTCGGATTCACTTCGCCGCCGGCAGACCTCAGCGTCGGTGGCGACTTCGACATCCGGGGACAGCTCGACGCGGTGCCGCCGAATCCGTGCGGCGACGATACGAACCCGCCGACGCTGCTGATCCGCAACTTCGCGAACGGCGCTGCGGGCGCCTGGTTCGCGGCCGGCGTCGTCGACGACTGACGCTTCGCGCCGTCCTGCGCGCGGGGGCTAGGCCGAGTGCCCCCGCAGCCGCTCCACGTCCACGATGTGGACGGTGCGGCCCTGCACCTTGATGAGCCCCGCGGCGGTGAGGTCGTGCAGGATGCGCGAGAAGTGCTCCTGCGTGAGGTTGAGGCGCAAGGCGAAGCCGCCGCCGGCGATGCCTTGATCGTCCGCTACTCGGCCTTGATGTTCGCGTCCTTGATGATTCGAGCGTACTTGGCCGTCTCCGCGTTGATGAAGGCGGCGAACTCCGCGGGGCTCGACCCCACCGCCACGAAACCCTGCTCGCCGAGCCGCTCCGCGGCCAGCGGTGAACGCACCGCCTTCGCCACTTCGCCGGCGAGTCGGCTCGTCAGCTCCGCGGGAAGCTTCGCCGGACCCCAGAGGCCGTACCAGGACACCATCTCGAATCCCGGCAGCCCAGATTCGACGACCGTCGGGACGTCGGGCAGCATGGCGACGCGCTTCGCGCTTGTGACGGCCAGCGCCTTTACCTTGCCTGACTTGACCAGCGGGTACGAGGAGGGCAGCGCATCGATGAACGCGTTCACATGGCCGCCGACGAGGTCCGCGATGACCGCACCGGTGCCCTTGTAAGGGACGATCAGCACGTCGAGCTTCGCGTCCCGCTTGATGGCCTCCTCCGCGAGGTGGCTCGCCGAGCCCAGGGCCGAGGTGCCGAAGGTGAATTTCCCGGGTTGCGCCTTTGCCAGCTCGAAGAACTCGCGCAGGTTCGCGGCTTTCACGCTCGGATGCGCGGTGACCAGAAGGGGCACCGATCCGAGGTTCGACACCGGCGTGAAGTCGCGCGTGACATCGTAGGGCACGGTCTTCAGGAAGAGTGGATTGGTCACGAACGTCGACGCCTGCAGCAGCAGCGTGTAGCCGTCGGGCGCGGCCTTCGCCACGAGATCGCTGCCCATCGTGCCGTTCGCGCCGGCGCGGTTCTCGACGATGAACTGTCGCCCCATCTGTTCCGACAGGCCCTGGGCGATGACCCGGGCGATCGCGTCGACCGTCCCGCCGGGCGGGTAGGGCACGATGATGCGGACCACCCGCGACGGATAGGGTTGGGCGAGCGCGGCTACCGAAAGCCCGAGCGCAAGGAGCCCGAGCAGGCTTCGAATGATCTTCATCGTCTTTCTCCGTAGAATTGATTTGCCAAGTGCTCCATACCTGTGCAGGGCGGCGGAGCGGCATCGCGCTCCGCCGCCCGGCTGTTTCGCCTTATGCCGCCTTTCGCTGGCTGGAAACCAGCCCGGCCGAACGCAGCGCTTGTGCGATCTCGGCCTCGGCGCCGGGCTCGAGCGGGAGCAAGGGCGAGCGAACAGTCGCGTGTTCGAGGATTCCCCGGGCGACGAGACCATGCTTGAGCGCAACGGTCCCTTCCATGTGGGACCCCCGGTGATACACGGTGCGCGTCACGGGGAGCAGCCGGTCATGGATGGCCCGGGCTTTCGGATAGTCCCTGGCTTTGCCCGCGGCAATGAGTTCGATCAGCGGCTCGGGAGTTAGGCCACCGTATCCCACGAGGGCGCCATCGACATCGAACATCGTGTGCAGCAGGTATTCGTCGTGGCAGGTAAGCAACTGCAGCGCCGGATTCTCGCGACGAATGACGGGGATCTCGGTATCCCACCTGCGCATGTTGCGCACGCCGTTCTTCATGGCGAAAACGCCTGGTTGCGCGGCAATTTCGAGCTGAGTCTCGAGGTTGTACGTCGCCTTGGTCGCGTCCGGATACTGGAAGAGGATGAGCGGCAACCCGCTCTCTTCGTAGATGGCGCGGTAGCGATCCTGCGGCGCCCCCTTCTGGTAGCCGAAGCGCAACCAGCCGTGGGACGGGTATACGAGCCCGGCCTCGGCGCCCGCCTTGACCGCCCGCTTGGCTTCCTGTGCCGCCACGTGGGTGCCTTCCAGGGTAATGCCGGCGATGACCGGCAGTCTTCCGTCGACCGACTTGACGAAGCTTTCGATGACCGCTCTCTGCTCGTCCTGGGAAAGAAAAGTGCCCTCTCCCGCATGGCCGAGCACGACCAGCCCCTTGACGCCGGCAAAACTGCCGAGCCAGGCGCCCAGCCGCTGAATGGCGGCGTGGTCGACCGCGCCGTCGCGGGTAAACGGAGTAACGGGTGCCGGGACGAGACCCCTGAGATCGATGTCTTTCATGTCGCCTCCTTGTTTCGCGTGAGCGTCACGCTGCGTGGATCAGTCACAAGGCGCCGGACATCTTTGCCTTCGTCGCTTGGCCGCTCCTTTCGAGAGAGCGCCAGATCGAAGAATGCCGGTCGCGTGAAAGGAGTCTAGGTCGCCGCTGGCTCTCACACTAGTCAGATCTCCGGGATTTCAGATATGCTCCATAAGAGATATCTGCACCGGAGCCCGCCCATGCATCCCGCCGCGCTCAAGCTCTTTCTCGAGGTCGCAGACCTGGGCAGTTTCAGCAAGGCGGCCATCGCGCGCCGGACGGTCCAGTCGCACATCAGTCGTCAGATCAGCGACCTAGAGCGCGAATGCGGGGTGCGGCTGTTCCGGCGCACCGGACGGGGCGTGGTGCTGACGGATCTGGGCCAGCGGATCGTTCCGCGCGTCCGCACGTGGCTTGCGGAGACCGACCAGCTCGTCAACGACATCAAGTCGAGCGCCGAGATTCCGGTCGGCGAGGTGCGCATCGGCATCCTGCCTTCCGCCGCCCACCCGCTGGTCACCACCGTGTACGAGCGCGCTCGCGAGCGCTATCCCCGCATCAGGCTCAGCGTGCGCGAAGGGCAGGGCGCCGAGCTCGACGCGCTGCTTGACAGCGGCGCGGTGGACCTCGCGCTGCTCTTCCGCCACGAGAAAAGCGCGCGCGGGGACGAGCAGCACCTGGCGACTGTGGACACCTTTCTCGTGGGCGCGGCGAACGACGAGATCACCCGCGCCGCGTCGATCCCGTTCGCGCGGCTGGACCGCCTTCCCCTCGTTCTGCCCAGCCGGCCGAGCTCGTGGCGTCACCTGCTCGACGAGGTGAGCCGGCGCAAAGGCATTGCCCTTCAGGTCGTCCTGGAAGCCGATTCCGTGACCATCCAGAAGGAGGTCGCAGCAAAGGGCGGGACTTACACGCTGCTTGGCCCCTACGCCATGATGGAAGACGTGCGGGCAGGGCGCCTGCAGGCGGCGCGGATCGTCAACCCCGACCTCAAGCGCTCCATCACCCTGGCGATGCCCAAGACGGGATCGCTGACCCTCGCGTGCAAGGTGATTGCACGACTCATCCAGCAGACCGCCAGGGAGCTGGAGGGCGAAGGCGCATGGCGCCTCGGTCCGAACGCGAAGGCAGCAGCGAATGCCAAGGCGGCGAACGCTACGAAACGCCCGGAAGGGTCGGCAAAGCTCGCTTGAGATTGCGAACTGTGCGCCAATCCGGCGGGCGGGCCTTCAGATCCTGCAGGTTGCCGGTTCAGGCAGCGGGCCGTTTCAGGCTGCCGTCATGCCGAGTGCCCCCGCAGCCGCTCCACGTCCACGATGTGGACGGTGCGGCCCTGCACCTTGATGAGTCCCGCCGTGGTGAGGTCGTGCAGGATGCGCGAGAAGTGCTCCTGCGTGAGGTTGAGGCGCGACGCGACGACGCCCTTGGTCGTGGACAGGGTGACGGAGCACGCGCCCTGCTCGGGCACGCCCTCCGCGCCGGTCGAGAGCAGGTAGCCGATCACGCGCTCGGTGCCCGAGCGCATCGAGTAGGCCTCGAGGTCGCCGACGAGCTGGTGCAGGCGGCGCGAGAGGCCGGCGATCATGCGCGCGGCGAAGTCGGGGTCGTGCTTGATCTCGTCGAACACCGCTTCGCGGTCGACGTAGAGCAGAAGCGAGTCGGCCAGCGCCTGCGCGGTGACGACGTGCGGGCGGCGCATGAACATCACCGCTTCGCCGAAGCTCTGGCCGGGACCGAGGATCTCGACCACCTTTTCGTCGCCGCCCGCCGACACGAACGCGAGCTTCACCTGGCCGTAGACGATCGCGTGGAAGCCGCTCACCGGGTCGCCGCGATGGAACAGGATCTCGCCGCGCTCGGCGCGCACCTGGCGCGTCTGCGTCGCCATGCGGTCGAGCTGCTCCGGCGCCAGCTCCCGGAACAGCGGGAGGTTGGCGAGGAAGGCGCGCGGTGAAAGGGTCGTTGCCACGGGGCCGCTATTTGCGGCCGTCAGGATACGCGGCGTTGCGCCGGGCTGCCATCGCCCGCCCGAGGCGCTCGAGCGCGACTGCGTCGAGGTGCGCGCGCGCGAACGGGAACAGCTCGGACTCCTCGAGCGCGACGTGCTGAACGCACAGCGCGTGCAGCCGGTCCACCAGCGCCTGGTCGATCGCTCCCAGCCGGCCGTCCGCGACGGCTGCGAGCTGCGGCCGCAGCGCGTCGTAGGCGGCGTGCATGTCGCGATGCTGCGCGACCAGGGCGGCGATCAGGATCTCGACCCGCGCCTGCTCCGCGGCGGGCGTCGCCGCGCGCAGCATCGGGAACAGGTCCTCCTCCTCGTCGTCGTGGTGCATCGGGCAGTCTTCGTCGAAGCAGCGCATCACGTGCCCCGCGGTGGCGCGCGCATCCTCGTTGCTGCCGTGATGCCGGACGTGCTCGGCCAGCCGGTCGAGCAGCGCGGCGCGCTGCTCGAGCCGCAGATGGAGCCCCTGCATCAGCTCGAGGGGGTCGTCGAATCCGGCGCGGCGGGAAATGCTGCACATGGTTCAGGCTCCCAGCGGCAGCGGGTGCTTGGTGACCGCGACCGCGACGATGTAGACGAAGATCGCCTGCGCCGCGATCCACGCGACGATCCGCACCGGCTTGGTCGGCTCGCGACGGAGCGCGACCGTGCCGATTAGGATGTAGGCGACGAGCGCGACGATCTTGGCGACGATCCACGGCTGGACCCCGTAGAACGTCGCGAGATAGATCGCGGCGAGGAGCAGCACGGTGTCGTTGACGTGCGGCACGACGCGCACCCACCGCGCCGCGAGGCGCGGGGAGTCCGCGATCATCCACACGCCGCGCACGAAGAACAGCAGGCCGCTCAGGGCGACAGTGGCAAGGTGGACCTGCTTGGCGAGGGCGTAGCCCATGCTGCGCAGCCTTCGCGCTTCAGCGCGTGACCAGCACCGGAATCCTGGAGTGCGTGAGCACCTTGTTGGTCTCGCTGCCGAGCAGCAGCGCCTTCACGCCGCGCCGTCCGTGCGAGGCCATGAAGATCAGGTCGCAGCCGCTCTCGGTGGCGACCCGGATGATCTCCTCGAACGGGCCGTCGCTCACCCGGTGCAAGACCGCACAGGGCACGCCGGCGGCGCGCGCCGCTTCCTCGACCGCTCCCAGCGCGCGCTTCGCGCTCGCTTGGGAATGGGCCTCGTGCTCCTGCGCATGGGCGGTCAGCGCCGAGGGCGACATCTCCGACGGGTAGAAGGGCGGTGTGATGTGCACCGCCGTGACGCGCGCGCCGATCTCCTTGGCGAGCTGGATGCCGTCGCGCACCGCCTTGGCGGAGAGCTCCGAGCCGTCGGTGGGCAGCAGGACGTGCTTGTACATTTTTCTTCCTTCCTGAAAGCCGATACTGACCCACGCTAAACATAGCGGCGGGGCGTCGCCGAGACTTGATCCAGCGCAAACGCCGCTCGCGGGCGTGCTCAGCCGGCCGTCACAAGCACCGCTGCGCCGGTGATCCGTCCGTCCCGCACCCGCGCGAGCGCCTCGTTCGCCTGCTCGAGCGGAAACGTCTCGACGGCGGTGCGCACCGGCACCTGGGGCGCAATGCGCAGGAACGCGTCGCCGTCCTTGCGCGTGAGGTTCGCGACCGACGCGATCCGGCGCTCGCCCCACAAAATCTCGTAGGGAAACGCGGGGATATCGCTCATGTGGATCCCGGCGCAGACGACCGTCCCGCCCTTGGCGGTCGCGCGCAGCGCTGCGGGCACGAGCGCCCCGACCGGCGCGAACAGGATCGCCGCGTCGAGCGGCGCGGGCGGGGCTTGACCGGAGTCGCCCGCCCACTTCGCACCGAGCCGGCGCGCGAACGCCTGGGCCGCCGCATCGCCCGGGCGGGTGAACGCGTACACCTCGCGCCCCTGCCAGACGGCCACCTGGCACACGATGTGGGCCGCGGCTCCGAACCCGTAGATCCCGAGCCTGCGCTCGTCGCCGGCGGCCACGAGCGAGCGGTAGCCGATCAGCCCCGCGCAGAGGAGCGGCGCCGCCTCCGCGTCGCCGTACGCGTCGGGAAGTCGAAAGCAGTAGCGCGCATCCGCGATGGCGTAGTCCGCGTAGCCGCCGTCGATGTGATAGCCGGTGAACCGGGCCGAATCGCAGAGGTTCTCGCGACCGCTCGAACAGAAGCCGCATCGGCCGCACGTCCACCCCAGCCAGGGCACGCCGATCCGCTCGCCCGGCGCGAACCCTTCGGCCCCCGGGCCGACGGCCTCGACCCGGCCGACGATCTCGTGGCCGGGCACGATCGGGGACCGCACGAGCGGCAGGTCGCCGTCGCAGACGTGCAGATCGGTCCGGCACACGCCGCAGGCCGCCACCCGCACCAGGACCTGGCCCGGCCCCGGTGCGCCCTTCGGCATCTCGGCGCGCCGCAGCGGCGCACCCGGCCGATCGAGCGCCATCACCCGCATTTCACGCGCTCTCCGATCAGAAAGGGCCGCCATCCCTTGACGACCATCAACCACGGCTCCCCGGGGCGGGCGCAGCATGAAAGCAAGGGTCCGCGGCGCCGCGAAGAGACGGCGCCCGGAATATTGCACCGACGCATAGGAGGTTGGCCATGACTACCAGCACACCGGAACTGAAAACCGCCGCGGCGCCGGGTATCGACTGGGCCGACGTGGCCGGGCAATGGTTCAAGGCGTATCGCGCCGGCTTCGATACCCTGCTCGGGCTGAGCAACGCGGCGCTCGCCGGCGCGGAGCGCATGCAGATGGTGCAGCTCGAGGCCGACGTCGAGACCCAGACCCGGAACCGCACTGCCGCGCTCGCCGTCGGCGACTGCCGCGACGTGCAGGGGCTGCTCGCGCTTCAATCGAACCTCGCCACGGCTTACATGGAAAGCGCGATGCGCTACGGGACCACCTTCGCCCAGCTCGCCCAGCAGACCAACGCCGAGATCGCGAAGCTTCTCACCGCACGCTACGAGGAGTGGGGTCGCTTCGTGCGCGGCGCGCTTCCCGTCGGCTCGGGAACCGAGTCGATGCAGCAGCCGTTCGCGATCGCGTTCGAGGCCGCGCGGGTGTCGCAGCAGGCGATGATCCAGTCGATCGCCTCGCTCGCTTCGATGGCCGGCCAGGGCTTCAAGCGGGCCGCCTGAGATGGGGGGTTCCCCTCCTGGACAGGAGGGGTCGCCCGCAGTGGGGGGCGTCGAAGGGCGTGGGCTGAACCACCCCGCCCACTTTGTGGGCACCCCTCCTCGACGAGGAGGGATGGCGCGCTCACGCCTCGCGGGGCAGGAGACCGTGCTCGGCGGCGTAGACCGCCGCCTGGACGCGGCTCGTGAGCTTCGAGCTTGCGCAGGATGTGCTGGATGTGGATCTTGACGGTGCTCTCCGCGACGCCCAGCTCCCGCCCGACTTCCTTGTTGCTGTCGCCGCGCGCGACGCGCAGCAGAATCTCCCGCTCGCGCGGCGATAGCGGAACGCCGCCGTGCGGCCGGTGCCGCGCGCGTTCGCCGTCCTCGCGCCGCAGATGCAGTTCATCGACGTGCGCCGCGGCGGCTGCGACGACCACCGCGCCGTTGAGCGCGTGCTGGACCGAGGTCACGAGCAGCCCGTCGTCGAGGTTTTTCACCAGATAGCCGTCGGCGCCGGCGTGCAGCGCGGCGGAGAGCGCCGCGGCCTGCTCCGACAAGGTCAGCACCAGGATGCGCGCGTCGGGGCACGCGGCGCGAATCGCGGCGACCGCTTCCAGGGCGGCGCGCTGCGGCAGATGGAGGTCGACGAGCACCACCTCCGGCCGCAGCGCGGCGACCGCGCGGATGCACTCTCCGACGTCGCCGGTCTCGCCCACCACGTCGAATCCGGGCACCGCCCCGAGCGCGATCGCAAAGGTGCGCCGGAACGAGGCTTGGTCGTCGACGAGGTAAAGCCGCGTCGCTGCATTCGGCCCGTTGCTGTGCTCTGATTGATCTGCGTATTCCATGGCTCCTTGCATACCATAGCTTGCGGGACCGCCCGCTCCGCGCGTTTGACCGAGATCAACTGCGCCGGGGAACCGCGACGCGGCCGGTTATAATCGCGACGCGCGCCTCACGATCGGCCCCTCGCAGCGCGCGCCTTCCGGGATCCCCGCTTGAATACCCCCGATCTGTCGAAACTGAGCATCGATCGCAGCGCGGCGCGCACGCCGCGCGCGCGGCGGCGGCTGTGGCCGTGGATCGCCGGGATCGCGGTGCTTGCGGCGGCGGCGGTGGTCGGTTTTTCCGGCGGTCTCGGCGGCCCGGTGACGGTGGAAACGGCCGCCGTGACGACCGCGTATCCCTCGCAGGCGGTGACGGTCCTGAACGCCACCGGCTACGTCGTCGCGCAACGCAAGGCCGCGGTCGCGTCGAAGGCGACCGGGCGGCTCGAGTGGCTCGGCGTGATGGAGGGCAGCCGCGTCAAGAAGGACGAGATCATCGCGCGGCTCGAAAGCCGCGACGTGGGCGCGAGCCGCGAGCAGGCCGCGGCGAACGTCAAGGTCGCCGCGGCCAACCTCGAGCAGGCGCAGGCCGAGCTGCGCGACGCCGAGCGCAACCTCGCGCGCACGCGCGAGCTGGCGGAGAAGAAGTACATCAGCGAATCCGCGCTCGACACCGCGGTGGCGCGCTTCGACAAGGCGCGCGCGGGCGTGCGGTCGAGCGACGCCGCGCTCGGCGTGGCGCGCGCCAACCTCAAGGCGGCGGACGTCTCGTTCGACCAGACGCTCATCCGCGCGCCCTTCGACGGCGTGGTGCTCACCAAGAGCGCGAACGTCGGCGACAACATCACCCCGTTCTCGAGCGCGGTCGACACCAAGGGCGCGGTGGTGAGCATGGCCGACATGGCGACGCTCGAGGTCGAGGCCGATGTCGCCGAGTCCTCGCTCGCCAAGATCAAGGTCGGCCAGCCGACGGAGGTCCAGCTCGACGCCGTGCCCGACACGCGCTTCGGCGGCGTCGTGAATCGCATCGTGCCGACGGTCGACCGCGCGAAGGCGACCGTGCTCGTGAAGATCAAGTTCCTCGACCGCGACGAGCGCGTGCTGCCCGACATGAGCGCGAAGGTCGCGTTCCTCGAGCGCGAGGTCCCGGCGTCCGACCGCAAGCCGGTCACCGCGGTGCCGAAGCAGGCGCTCGCGGAGCGCGACGGCGCGAAGTTCGTGTTCGTGCTGAAGGACGGCAAGGCGGTGCGCACCAAGGTCGAAACCGGCCGCGCCCTCGGCGACCTGGTGGAGGTGAGCGGCGTCGCGGCGGGGGAGAAGGTCGTCCTGAAGCCGCTCGACAAGCTCGCCGACGGCGCGCGGGTGAAGGTCGATCAAAAATGACGCGCCCCGGCATGCGCGCCGTCATCCCGGCGCAAGCCGGGATCCGGTCGACGCTTCCCTGGACTCCGGCTTGCGCCGGCGTGACGGTCCGCATCGGCGACGCGGATCAGTCGACGTTCACCTGACCGGCTTTCGCGGAGTGACGACGCGGCAGCTCGAGGCTGACGGCCGCTCCGCCGCCGCTGATCCGCATCCGCAACCTCGTGAAGTCCTACCGGCGCGGCGGGCAGGTGGTGCCGGTGCTGACCGACATCACGCTCGACGTGCAGGCCGGCGATTTCCTCGGACTGATGGGACCCTCGGGCTCGGGCAAATCGACGCTGCTCAACCTCATCGCCGGCATCGACAAGCCCGACTCGGGCGAGCTCCTCTTCGACGGCGTGGACATCACCGGGCTGTCGGAGCGCGAGCTCGCCGACTGGCGCGCCGGCACGGTCGGCTTCATCTTCCAGTTCTACAACCTCATGCCGGTGCTCACGGCGTTCGAGAACGTGGAGCTGCCGCTCACGCTGACGCGGCTGTCGCGCCGCGAGCGGCGCGAGCACGTCGCGGCGGCGCTCGCGCTGGTCGGGCTCTCCGACCGCGTCGAGCACTACCCGTCGGAGCTGTCCGGCGGCCAGCAGCAGCGCGTCGCGATCGCGCGCGCGATCATCACCGACCCGCGGCTGATCGTCGCCGACGAGCCGACCGGCGACCTCGACCGCCATTCGGCCGAGGAGGTGCTCAAGCTCATGGACCAGCTGAGCACCGACCTCGGCAAGACCATCGTCATGGTCACCCACGACCGCCGCGCCGCCGACCGGGCGCACGCAATCATGTATCTCGACAAAGGCGAGCTCTCCACGGCGGACGACATGCGCGAGCGGTCGGTCAGGTAGGCGGGCGTGCAGTTCCTGAAGCTCGTCCTCCGCAACGCGCTGCGCCACAAGCTGCGCACCGCGCTCACGGTGCTCGGGCTGGTGGTGGCGATCCTGTCGTTCGGGCTGCTGCAGACGGTCGTGGGCGCGTGGTACGCCGGCGCCGACAGCGCCGCGCCGTCGCGGCTCGTGACGCGCAACGCGATATCGCTGGTGTTCCCGCTGCCGATCAGCTACCGCGACAAGATCCGCACGGTCGACGGCGTGCGTGCGGTGTCCTACGCGAACTGGTTCGCCGGCGTCTACCAGGATCCCAAGAACTTCTTCCCCCAGTTCGCGGTCGAGCCGCGCACCTACTTCGACATGTACCGCGACTACCGCGTCCCGCCGGACGAGTTCGCGGCCTTCCTGCGCGATCGCAAGGGCGCCGTCATCGGCCGCAAGCTCGCGAACACGCACAACCTGAAGGTCGGAGACGTGATGCCGCTGCGCGGGACGATTTACCCCGGCACCTGGGAGTTCACCGTGCGCGCCATCTACGACGGCGCCGAGGCGAAGACCGATACCTCGCAGATGTTCTTCCACTGGGACTACCTCAACGAGTCGGTGAAGAAGCGCAGCCGCAGCCGCGCCGACCAGGTCGGCATCTATCTCGTCGACGTCGTGGACGCCGATCGCGCGGCCGAGGTGAGCCACGCGGTCGACGCGCTGTTCAAGAACTCGCTCGCCGAGACGCTGACCGAGACCGAGCGCGCGTTCCAGATCGGCTTCGTGAAGCAGACCGAGGCGCTCGTGGTCGCGATCCGGCTCGTGTCCTACGTCGTGATCGTGATCATCCTCGCGGTGATGGCGAACACGATGGCAATGACCGCGCGCGAGCGGATCGGCGAGTACGCGACGCTCAAGGCGCTCGGGTTCTCGCCCGCCTACGTCGCCGCGCTCATTCTGGGCGAGTCGGTCGCAATCGCCGCGATCGGAGCGGTCATCGGCATCGCGCTGACCTTCCCGGTCGGCGACTGGTTCGCGGCGCAGGTGGGGACGCTCTTCCCGGTGTTCGAGGTCAGCGGACACACGGTGGCGCTGCAGGCCGCGTGCGCGCTCGTCGTCGGCGTCGTCGCGGCGCTCGTCCCGGGGCGGCGGGCGGCGACGGTGAAGATCGTGGACGGGCTGCGCGCGATCGGGTGATGCGGCGCTAGAATTTCCTCGTGCGCATCCTGGTGATCGAAGATGAGGCCGCGATCGCGGCCAATGTGTGCGACTTTCTCGAGTCGCGGGGGCACGTGGTCGACGCGGCCGCGGACGGCGTGACCGGGCTCCACCTCGCGGTCACGCAGGACTTCGACGCCGTCGTCCTCGACGTGAACCTGCCGCGCATCGACGGCCTCGCGCTCTGCCGCCGCCTGCGCGAGGACGCCGGGCGCGACACGCCGGTGCTGATGCTCACCGCGCGCGACACGCTCGAGGACAAGCTCGAGGGCTTCGAGGCCGGCGCGGACGACTACCTCGCGAAGCCCTTCGAGCTGCGCGAGCTGGAGGCGCGGCTCGCCGCGCTTCACAAGCGCAGCGCGGGCCGGGGCGCGGCGCGCGAGCTGCGCCATGGCGCGATCCTTTTCAATCCCGACGACTCTCGCGGTGACCGTCGGCGGCGTCGCGGTCAGGCTTCCGCCCGAAGGCCCTTCGCCTGCTCGAGCTGCTCATGACGCAGCCCGAACGCGTGTTCAGCCGCGACGAGCTCGAGACGGCGGTCTGGGGCGATCGTCTGCAGACGAGCGACACCCTGCGCAGCCAGATGCACATTCTGCGGCGCGCCTTCGCCGCGGCCGGCGCAGCGGATCCGGTCGAAAACCTGCACGGCATCGGCTACCGGCTCGCCGCCGTGGAGACACGCTGAATGCCGCGCCTGGATGGCATCGCGCAACCGGCCCGCCTGAGCGTCCGCCGGCGCCTCGCGCTGGTGCTCTGCTTCCTCGGCATCGCGGCGCTGGCCGCGCAGGCATTCGTAATCGCGACCGTCGTCGAGCAGCAGGAGGAGGATTTCATCAACGACATCCTCGTGGCGGAGATGGATCGCTTCGTCGCCAGCGGCGCGGGCGCGCTTGGCGACATCGCGTCGCACGGTCTCATCGCCGCGTACGTCGTGACCACGCCGAACGAGCGGCTGCGCGTGCCCGCGGAGTTCCGCGACCTGCCCGACGGGACGCACGAGGTGATGATCGGCGGGGTCGAGCACCACATCGCGGTGCGCCGGCAGGGCGACGCCGCGTTCTATCTCTCCTACGACGTGTACCGCCACGAGGAGCGCGCTCGCGCCTTCCAGGGCGCGCTGCTCGCGATCCTCGCCACCGCGATCCTGACCCTCGTCGTGCTCAGCATCTGGCTCTCGGGGGTGCTGTCGCGCCAGGTGCGCGAGCTCGCCGAGCAGGTGCGGCACCTCGAGCCCGGAGCCGCCGAGCCCCTCCTCGCGGAGCGCGCTCGCGACCGCGAGTTGTACACGCTCGCGCACGCGCTCGACGAGTACGCACGCCGCGTTGCGGGGCTCCTCGCGCGCGAGAAGGAGTTCACCGCCAACGTGAGCCACGAGCTGCGCACCCCGCTCACGACGATCAGGACCGGCGCCGAGCTGCTCGCGCAGGACCCGGCGCTGTCGGGACGCTCGCGCGACCGGGCGCGCGCAATCGTCGCGAGCGCGGACCACGTCGCCGAGCTGATCGATGCGCTGCTCCTCCTCGGCCGCGAGAATCCGCTCGAGGCCGAGGACCTCGTCGACCTGGCCGACCTCGCCGAGGAGACGGCGGCGCCGCTGCGCCCGGCGGCGGCGGCTCGGGGGCTCGAGCTGCTGATCGACATCCCCGCCGGCACCGTCGCGCGGGCGAACCGGCTGGCGCTCCAGCTGACGCTCGCCAACCTGCTCAAGAATGCGCTTGCCTATACGGACCGGGGCGAGGTGCGCGTCCGCTACGCGGACGGCGTGCTCGCGGTCAGCGATACCGGAACCGGCGTGTCGCCGTCCGACCTGCCGCGCATCTTCGAGCGCGCATTCCGCGGGGCGAACGCGCGCGCGGGCGGTACCGGCATCGGGCTTGCGATCGTGAAGCGCATCGCCGAACGGTTCGGCTGGACGATCGCCGCCGAAAGCGCCCCGCACGGCGGCACGACGGTCCGCATCGTCCTCGGCTGAGCGCCGGCGCTGCGGCAGCAGCGCAGGGTCGGGGCCGGTCTTCACGAGAACTTCACACCTTCTCGACGCTTCCTTCACCCGCTGCTGCGTAGCATCAGGCCGGGACGGCCGTGGGGCAGTGTCCCAATCGATGAGCGGGGGATCGAATGAGTGCCAGCGAAGCTCGCGACCGCGTTTTTGCGGAGCAGGCGAAAGCCGTCGCCGACTTCAAGTTCAGCAAGGAGGTCGCCACCGTCTTCGACGACATGTTGTCGCGCAGCGTGCCGTTCTACGCCGAAACGCAGCGCATGATCGCCGAGATGGCCTGCGATCTCGTCAAGGGGGGGACGAACGTCTACGATTTCGGCTGCTCGACCGGCACCACGATGCTCGCTCTCCACGGGCGCGTTCCGAAGGACGTCAAGTTCGTGGGCGTGGACAATTCGGAGGACATGCTCGAGCGCTGCGGCGAGAAGCTCGCTGCCGGCGGCTTCGACCGCCCGTTCGAGCTGCGCGCGGCGGACCTTAATGCCGGCGCGACCGTGGAGAACGCCTCGCTCGCGCTCATGATCCTCACGTTGCAGTTCATCCGCCCGCTGCAGCGCGAGCGGCTGATGGCCGACATCTACCGCGGCCTGAACGACGAGGGCTGCCTCATCGTGGTGGAGAAGGTGCTCGGCGAAGACTCGCTCTTCAACCGGCTGTTCATCCGCCATTACTACGACATGAAGCGCCGGAACGGCTACAGCGAGATGGAGATCGCGCAGAAACGCGAGGCGCTGGAGAACGTGCTCATTCCCTACACGCTGCTCGAGAACCGCGAGCTGCTCCTGCGCACGGGCTACCGGAGCGTGGAGGTGTTCTTCAAGTGGTACAACTTCTGCGGCATCGTCGCGATGAAGTGAGCCTCGTCGCCGTCGGGAACTGGCTTTTCCACAACCGCAACGTCCTGTTCCCGCTGGCGATCGCGCTCGCATTGCTCCCCGGGCCGACGCTCTTTTCCGCCTCGATCCAGGCGGTCGCGGTCGGATTCTGCGTAGCCGCGCTCGGACAGGCGATTCGGGTGGGCACGATCGGCTTCAAATACATCATCCGCGGCGGGCGCGACCGGCGGGTCTACGCCGACGATCTTGTGACCGACGGCATCTACGGCCACACGCGCAACCCGATGTACGTGGGGAACCTGCTGATTCTGGGCGGCATCGCCATTGCGTCGAACTCCTGGCTCTGTCTCGCGCTGTCCATGGCCCTGTTCACATTTGCGTACGTGGCGATCGTAGCCGCCGAGGAGCAGTATCTCGTCGGTAAGTTCGGGCCGGCGTACGAGGCATACCGCGCCGAGGTGCCGCGCTGGCTCCCGCGCCTGCGGGGCCTACGCGCGACCCTGTCCGAGGGCGAGTTCCATTGGAAGCGCGTGATCGTGAAGGAATACGGGACGCCGTTCGGCTGGGTCTCCGCCATCACGATCATCGGCCTCGTCCGCCTGTGGCCCCTCGGGGAGGACGGCGCGCGTGATCAGGCGGCGGTTGTGCTGCTGTCGGTGATGGCGCTGACCGCCGGGCTCTGGTTGATCGCACGCGTGCTCAAGAAGATCCGGCTGCTGGTCGGAGACTGACGGCCCAAGCGCCCGCGCTCGCACCTGCGACGCTCGAGAACACGCTGACAACCCGCGGGTGTTCAGGCATTCTTGCCGCCGCGGCGCGCAACGGCGTCGCGCACCCGTCAATGCCGATCCCACTGCGATACTCCGCCCGCAACCTCTGGGCCCGCAAGCTCACCACCGCGCTCACGGCGGGCGGGATGGCGCTCGTCGTCTTCGTGTTCGCCGCGGTGATGATGCTCGACGCCGGGCTCAAGCAGACGCTCGTCGCGACCGGGCAGCCGGACAACATCCTCGTCACGCGCCGCTCCTCGGGCACCGAGATCCAGAGCGGCGTCGACCGCACGCAGGCGGCGATCGTGGAGAGCCAGCCCGAGATCGCGATCGGCCCGGGGGGCGTGTCGATGGCGTCGAAGGAAGTCGTCGTGCTGATCGCGCAGCCGAAGCGCGACACCGGCGTGCCGACCAACGTGACGGTGCGCGGAATAGGCGCAGAGGGCCTCGCGCTGCGGCCGCAGGTGCGGGTGATTTCCGGGCGGACGTTTCAGCCGGGCAGCGCCGAGATCGTCGTGGGACGGAGCATCGCCGAGCGCTTCGACGGCACGGGGATCGGCGAGCGGCTCCGCTTCGGCGGGCGCGACTGGATCGTGGTGGGCGTGTTCGACGCGGGCGGGTCGGCGTTCGACTCCGAGATCTGGGGCGACGGCGAGCAGATGATCCAGGCGTTCCGGCGGCAGGCGTTCTCGTCGGTGGCGGCGCGCCTTTCCGATCCGGCGCGCTTCGACGAGCTGAAGCGCCGCCTGGAGTCCGACCCGCGGCTCACCCTCGACGTGAAGCGCGAGCGCACCTTCTACGAGGAGCAGTCGCAGGTCATGTCGAACTTCATCAGCTACCTCGGGCTGACGCTCTCGGTGATCTTCTCGGTCGGCGCGATGATCGGCGCGATGATCACCATGTACTCGGCGGTGGCCAACCGCACCGCCGAGATCGGGGCGCTGCGCGCGCTCGGGTTCCGGCGCGGCTCGATCCTCCTCGCGTTCCTCGCCGAAGCGCTCTTCCTCGGGCTGATCGGCTGGGTCGTCGGGGTCGCCCTCGCCTCGGGGATGCAGCTCGTGCAGATCTCGACGATGAACTGGCAGTCGTTCTCGGAGCTCGCGTTCCGCTTCACGCTCACGCCGGAGATCGTCGTGAAGTCGCTCGTCTTCGCGCTGGCGATGGGGCTGGCCGGCGGCTTCCTGCCCGCGGTGCGCGCCGCGCGGCTGAAGATCGTGGACGCGCTGCGGGCGGCCTAGGAGAAGAGCCGCGTGATCTCCGGCGCGGGCTTGAGGCGCACGCCGCAGTTCGAGCAGAACTCGGGATCGAGGTCCACGCTCTTGTCGTAGAAGATGCCTTCCGTTCCGAAGGCCGGGCCGTTGGTCATCGGCGTCTTGCCGCACGCGGGGCAGACGTAGTGCCGGCGCCAGATGAAGATGATCCAGAGGATCGCGCCGGCGATTTAAAATCAGGGGGGTCCATCGTCGCTGACGACGAGCCCTCGCGCGATCAGCGCGGCCGGGACTTGGGGATATTCGGGTTCCGAATGTCGATGTCCGCCTGGACCTGGTCGCGGCTGCGCTCGTAGATGATTTCCCGGCCCATGATGCTGCCGGCGTAGGCGCGGCCGTTCCGCGTCGGGGTCAGCTCGCACTTGACGCTGTGGATGCCTTCGCCGAGCACGACCTGGATGCCGGTGGCGCGTTTGCTGAGGACCACGACTTCCAAGGTCTGGCCGTTTTCGGTGCGGACTTTGATCTTCTCGGTGTTCATTGCGCCATCCTCCGTGCCGGAAGTTCTTGGAGTGGGTAGGGGCTAGCCCCGTTCGAGAAAGCGGCAAATGGCTTCATTGACAACCTCGGGATGAGTGACGGGGCCCATGTGACCCAGCGCCGCGAACTCGATAACCTCCGCCCGCGGCAGTACCCGCGTCAGCAGCCGTCCCACGCCTCGCGAGGACGCAGGCGAGTTCTTTCCGACCATGTACAGGACCGGAACGCTCAACTCGGAAAATGCCTGCAGGGGTGTGGGTTCACCCAACAATGCATTTGCCCACCCGCGAACATTGGTGACAGAGGCTGCGATTGGGCCTCTGCGCTGTTCAGGCGTGCGATCCCAAGCGCCTGTGCCCATCCAGAAGTCGATGAAGCACTTGGCCGCACCGGACGGATCGTGGGCTTCGAGTGCCTGGACTGCACCCGCGACGGCACCGCGAATGCCGTCGGCGTCGTTCGGCGGAGGCGATTCGGCGTCAACGAGGGCGAACAGCGTAGGCTCGTACAAGGCCAAGGCGCGGATGCGATTGGGTTGCCTTACCGCCGCGACGAGTGCCACTGCGGCACCGTAGGAATGTCCGACCAACGCAAAGGGATCGCCGGCGCGCGCAAACACCGGTTCGAGTAGAGCGACTTCATCGCGCAGCCCGATCGGCCGATCCGTTGGCCAAGCAGGGCTCTTGCCCGCGCCGTAAGAGTCTGCGGCCAGCACACGGAACTTGGGGGCCAGGCGCTCCATCAGTTCTCGCCACTGACTCGAAGTGCTCGCGTTGGAGTGCAGGCATACAACGCCCGGGCCAGAGCCGACTTCGCGGAAGAATGGCGTAAGCGATTGCACTCAGGGCTCCTCGGTGATGGCCGCGCCGCTTTTGTCGCATTCCCTGCAACGCGTTGTCGGGCGAGCGCTCGCGAGCATACCTGGATGATCTGGGTTCCTTCGCCGCCCCCTCTCGCTGTCCCCTCTTGCAGCGCATCTCGGGCGCACCATATCCCCACGTGATCAGCGCTTCGCCTTGATGTTCCCAGAGGGTCTCGTTGCGGCCTTGGTCCTTGGCTCCACGGCCACTTCGCATTATTGAGGCTTGAACTTCTGCACACGCTTGCCGGTGGCGACTTCGGCGGTGTAGAGGTTGCCGCTCGAGTCGATGCCGATGTTGTGCAGCACCAGAAACTGGCCGGCCATGCGGCCCGGTCGGCCGAAGCTCGAGATCACCCGTCCCGACTCGCGCTCGACCGTGAGCACCTGGTCGTTGGTGCCGTCGGCGAGGTAGAAGTATTTCTGCTGCGCGTCGTTGGAGAACACCAGGTCGAAGGCAGCGCCCGAGCCGAGCGACTTCTCCTCGAATGCGAACTGCCTCACGAACGTGCCGTCCTTCCCGAACACCTGCACGCGGTTGTTCGCGCGATCGCAGACGTAGACGAGCCCGTCCTTCGACAGCCGCACGCAGTGCACCGGGTTGGCAAACTGCGGTGACTGCGGGTTGTGCATCGGGAGCTTGTCGTCGCTCGGCGTCTTGCCGTACGCGCCCCAGTGGCGTTTGTACGTGCCGGTGGCCGCGTCGAGCACCAGGACGCGCTTGTTGCCGTAGCCGTCGGCGATATAGAGCTCGTTCCCCTGCGCGTCGATCTCCATGTGCGCCGGGCGTCCGAGGAGCGACGTCGGTCGCTGCCGCCGGTCTGGCCCGCGCGGCCAATCTGCAGCAGGAACTTGCCATCCGGCGTGAACTTGATGAGCTGGTGGTCCTTGGGTCGTTGCCGCGACCCAGACGTTGCCCTGGTGGTCGATGTAGATGCCGTGCTCGCTGTGCGGCCACTCGTAGCCCTGTCCCGGCCCGCCCCAGGCGCGCACCACGTTGCCCTCGGGGTCGAACTGGATGACCGCCGGCGCCGGCACGCAGCACTTCGCGCGAACCGGAGCGAGCGCCGCGCCTTTCTCCTCGTCGATCAGCGTCCTCGGGCGGTGGATTACCCACACATGGTCGCGTGCATCCACCGCGAGGCCGGCAACCTGGCCGAGGATCCAGTTGTTGGGCAGTGGCTTCGGCCAGGCGGCATCCACCGCGTAGCCACGGGCCGCCCCCTCACGCGTGGGCGTTTGCGAGCAAGCTGCCGCGACTAGCGCCATGGCGACCAGCAGAATTCCCCGCATGAATTTTTCTCCGTTTATCCTCATCTTTGTCAGTTGCTCTCTTGACCACAGGAAATTACCGGATTGCCTCAACGTGACGAGCAAGGCTCAAGCGTCGCGGAAGTCCGTCCCAATGCCTCAGAAGTTCTGCGTAGAGATCTGCGCGATCGGCTCGATATGCATGGTCCAATCGAGTGCCGATCTGCACCAGAGTTGCAGCTTCGGTGGCAGATCGGTGCGTTGTTGCGCTGTGCCCACGCGAATACTGAAGATTTGCGGATTCGTAACGTCGGCGGAATAGATTGGCGTGCCACAAGTTGCGCAGAACGTTTGAGCGCGTTTTCTGCCGCTCTCGCCTGTCTTCACATAAATCCTCGGCTCGCCGGTGAGTAGTTTGAACGCTTCCCGTTTGGCCGGCACAACGACACGGAATGCTGAGCCCGATAACGTCTGGCAATCCGTGCAGTGGCAAATGGCCACTGTACCGGGGTCAATCTCCGCTTCGTAAGTGACCGCGCCACAATGACAACCGCCAGTAATCCTCATGAGAGTCTCCCTTGGGTACCCAACGTTTCCGATCAGCGGCCGCGAAACAGCGGGCGCAAGCCCGCTGTGAAGCCGGTCCGCCGCGTCGGGCGGTTGGGCGTCTGCGCACCCACGACCAGAGGGGCAGTCGTCATTTTGGTTCAGGAGCACCAGCAAACACTACGGTCGCGAACAGCAAACCAACTAGCAAGACGACGGCCGAAGTCGTGAACCACATGACGGTCTTTCGATACTCAGTCGGATCGTCATCTTCAAGCCGGAGAGAGCGAAAGAGCGCGACGATCTGCAGCAAGACGGCAATGACCATAGTCCCGGCTGCGATGATCGATCGCGAGGTCCACTCCCCTGGGGCTTCAAAGCCCCAGAACCGGAAGAGAGCTAGTGAGAAACCCAGAAGGACCGTGATCGCCGTAATGATTCCCTGTCGATAACCTTCAGGAAGCGGGCGATGCTGTCGCTCCGGATGCGCCAATGGCTGACGCTTGGGATCCTCTTCCACGGCGCTCCTTTCCCCCGCGCTTCTACCAGCCTACCGTTGAAAAGACGATCAAGACACCCAACGAAAAGCTTGGGCCGCGGCCGACGAGCGTAGCGAGGAAGGTACTGCCAGCGGTACGCTGGCAGCCGTCGGCTCGATGCACGGTTTAGACCGCGACGTCGACGTATGCGACCTTGCTGGACGGCGAAGGTACGGGAACACCATCTTCGCGAAGCCCCGCGACATGAGACTCGATTGCTTCACGGATGAGTGATTCGACCTGGGCCCCGGTGTCGCCGGTGGCGACGCACCCGGGCAGATCGGGCACGTAGGCCGAGTAGTTGCCGTTGGCCTTTTCGATAACGATCGCGTAGCGCATTCTTTCGACCCCTACTTCTTGAGACCCGACTGCTTCAGGATACTGTTCAGAGTGCCAGGGGCAAGATCATCGCTCGGTTTTCCGGCAACTGTGACACGTCCCGGCTTGGACGGGTGCTTGAACTGGCGGTGGCTCCCGCGCGTGGCCACCAAGAACCACCTGTCGTCCTGGAGCATTCGAAGGACCTCACCTATCTCCCCGACCGCTCAAACGCCGAGTGCGCCGACCCGCGGAAGTCCTGTGGAACTGGTTGATTGCGCTTCTCCGCCCTGGCGCGGGCAACGTGGTGGTTCATGTCTGCGGGAATGAACGTAACTGGCTTCCCGCGACTCTGCGCTGCAAGCATCTCGTCGCGCGCGACATCACCACCTCCTATGCCCACTAGCGAGGACGAGTTGTCGACGATGGCCTGCGAGGTCGGGGAGAGCTTGTTTGAACCGGGCAACAACCCGCCCCAAGTCTTGTCCTTGACAAAGAACACGTGATCGACGCACGCCGAAATGGGAACCCTCTCATCTCGTGCAAGCGAAGAAACGATGCCTGTGGTGGTGAAGCCTCGACTCTTGGCCAGTTCATACACTTCGCCGATCCCCTCTGCGGTCGCGCCGATGTTGATCAGAACTCTGCTCGGGCTATTGGCAGCAAGGATTCGTGATGCGTGTTCTCGCATTGTCTGGACATCTTCGTAGCCGGCACCCGAGTAGCCAGTGAAGGTCAAGACCTTCAATCCTGTCCTCTGAATGAAAGTGGAAATTGAGGCCGACGTTGCCTCATGCAACGCCGTTGTCCCTACGCAGGCAGGATGCGCGGCCGCGCAGAGGAGCGAGCCGGCGACCAGCAGAGACAATGAACACAAGGGCGACAGTGCGTGGGCCATTGCCGTTGTCCAGGGAATCTAACCGATCGCCCGGCACCTGCGCGGGCGGGGCATCGACTGGGAGGTGGTGGCCCCGTCAGTGATTCCCCTTCGTGCCAGATCTACCGGTCAGCCTCTTCCTTGTTGGGGGGAGTCCTGATATACGAGGGTTAGGGCAGGTTTGGGAAGCCATTTTCTTCGCGGTAAAGCTTGAGCGCCCTAATGACTAGAGATAGACGGGCAGTCGCCCGAAATCCAACGTACGTGGCAGCAACGCCCAGGAGAGGCATGAGAATCTTCCAGATCATGAATCGACGTGCATCCCCTGAAACCGCGTCATGTGGCCCCGCATCAAAGAACAAAGTGGTAACGAGATACATGATCACAGCCAAGACATGTATTAATAACCCTGCGACCACGTTAATGTAGGCGAGAGTAAGAAACTGCGGATTCTCAGCTAGCACGCGAACGACATTTTCGCGAGCTTCTGCTCTGGCTGAAGCCCAGGACTTGTAGCGTGACGATAAAGAAGAAATCAGTTTCTGAGCCTGTCAGGAGTTTTGTGTGTGAGGCATACCATGGCAACTGAAAGGAACAGGTATGCCAAAGCCAGTCAGGAAGATGCAGAGAGCCAACGCTGCCGCGCAAGCGGCGGTGTTGCCCAAGATACCGGCGGAGTTGCTTGACCAGTTGGTGACGGGTCCGATGACCGCGGAGGCGGTCGACGAGGCCTCCCGGGCGTTCAAGAAGGCGCTGATCGAACGCGCCCTGGGCGCCGAGATGAGCCACCACCTGGGCTACGCCGCCGGCACGGAGAAGCCCGAGGCGGCGACCAACCACCGCAACGGCAAGAGCGGCAAGACGGTTCTGACCGACGACGGGCCGTTGCGCATCGAGGTGCCGCGAGATCGGGAAGGCGAATTCGAGCCCAAGCTCATCGGCAAGCACGAACGGCGCTTCACCGGCTTTGACGACAAGATCATCGCCATGTACGCCCGCGGGATGACGGTGCGGGAGATTCAGGGGTTTCTGGCCGAGATGTACGCCACCGAGGTGACCCCGGAGTTCATCAGCATCGTCACCGACGCGGTGCTCGCGGAAATCACCGCCTGGCAGGCCCGGCCGCTGGAGCCGATGTACCCGGTGATCTTCTTCGACGCGCTGCGGGTGAAGATCCGGGAGGACAACGTGGTGCGCAACAAGGCAGTCTACCTGGCCCTGGGCGTGCGGCCCGAGGGCACCCGCGAGATCCTCGGGCTGTGGATCGAGAACACCGAGGGGGCGAAATTCTGGATGAAGGTGTTCAACGACCTGAAGACCCGCGGTGTCCAGGACATCCTGATCGCGGTCACCGACGGCCTGAAGGGCATGTCCGAAGCCCTGGCGGTGGTCTATCCGGCCACCACCCTGCAGACCTGCATCGTGCACCTGATCCGCAACAGCCTGGACTACGCCACCTGGAAGGAGCGCAGGGCGCTCGCGGCGGCAATCAAGCCAATCTACACGGCCCCGAGCGCGGAGGCGGCCGAGGCCGAGCTGACGGCCTTCGAGTCCGGGCCATGGGGCCAGAGATTCCCGACCGTCGTGGCCGCCTGGCGGCGCGCCTGGTCGAACGTGATTCCGTTCTTCGCGTTTCCGCCGGCGGTGCGGCGGGTGATCTACACGACGAACTGCATCGAGAGCGTGAACGCGCGGTTGAGGAAGATCATCAAGACACGCGGCCACTTCCCATCCGACGACGCCGCCAGCAAGCTGATCTGGCTGGCGCTTCGCAACATCACTGCCGATTGGAGCCGCGCGGCACACGACTGGAAGAGTGCAATGAATCAATTCGCAATCCTGTACGCTGATCGCTTCTCGACGAGGGCTGCGTAAAATGATCCGGTTCATCGTCCGGGGGCGCGCCCCCGGACGATGAACCCAAACCTGCCTTACACACAGAAATCAGGACACTCCCTGGATGGGTACCAACTCCTCCACCTTTAGGCATACGTAGTCTGCATAGGCGCCACTGATCGGCATTGCTGCCACGACCTGGCCGAGGTTAGAGCCTGCGACCTTGTCTCCTAGAGCATCAACCACACCGACTAAGTCCCAACCAGGTGTGTACGGCACTCGCGGTGTTTCGGGATGAATGCCTTCACGCGCCATGACGTCAGGCATCGCAACCCCAGCAGCAAGAACTCTCACCCGTACTTCGCCAGCCTTCGGTTCCGGAACGTCCTCGTCAATCAACTGGAGGGCGTCAGGTCCACCGTACTGGTAGACAACGATTCGTTGGTGCCTCACCCGCTACTCCCGTGAGGAGTGACGAAGGCTTGTGCGGCCTAAACGAATGAGATGGACTCCTCCGACTCGGGCGGCATCGGATGTGCCAGATTGGAGGTGCATTCGTCACCAATCGAAGAGAGGGGGAGTCCGCGATGAAGGTTACTACCGTGGAGTTGGACCTGGCAAAGCAGGTGTTCTCGGTGCACGAGGTGGACGAGCACGGCGTCATTCCTGGCCGGTGACTGCCGAGCGCGCGTACTGGCGGGACGCTGGCGGCGGGCATAAGCTTCAGTGCCGGCCGGGCGGCCTGGCATTCGCCAGTTTGCTGGAACAGGGCCGAATTGAGGGAAAGGACTTCTCATGTTGTCCGATGCTTCTGTCACAACGATGCTACCGGTCAAGGACATCGAGCGTGCGCGTGCGTTTTACGAGCGATGCTTGGGCCTGAAGCCAGGGCGATTCAGGCCAGATGGCAAGTTCGTCTACGAGGTGGGAGGCAGCTTGCTAGCGCTCTTCCCCAAGCCGGAAGGGACCAAGGCAGACCATACCGCGATCAGCTTCCGAGTAGCGAACATTGCCGCCAGCATCGAGGAGATGAAGCGGGCAGGTGTGGTGTTCGAAGACTACGACTTCCCCGGGCTGAAGACGGTGAACCATGTGTGCGTGCTCGGAGCCGAGAAGGCAGCGTGGTTCAAAGACACAGAGGGGAACTACCTCTGCATTCACGAAGACCTGCCCGAGGTTTAGCGAGGTCTCCGATGACGCCTAACGAGGCTGTGCAAAAAGCCGTTCTTGGAGACGATGCGGGGCGCGTCGTCGCTGCACGGTCGGAAATCGCATCGCGTCGACCTCGATCTCGGATTGGGTCTCAGCAGCGGGCGGATTGCTCCCCGTTCCCCCTTCTTATCTCGCATATCCATGATGCGCCAGCTTCTCGATGTTGTGAACCAGGCAGTACAGGCGCCACTGCGTGCTCACCTTTGGTGTTGAGCGCAGCGTGAAGCGGTCCAGCCGCTTGTTGTGCCTCAGGTTCGCGAACACCGGCTCCACGGTGGCGATGCGCCGGCCGTAGAGCACTCGCCCGCACGCGCTATCGATCGCCGCCTTCATCCGTTCGGTGAACGGCAGCGGCGAAGCCTGGTTCCTCGCGAAGAACGCGACCTGGCGCGTCGGGGTGCGGTCCGGGTGGCGTAAACAGCGATCTCTGAGGTGGCAGGGAACACAGTCGATGCGCTTCGCCTCGGACTGCGGCCGCTCCAGCCGGGCGCGGTCGCTCGCCTGGTCCTGTGCGGGGTCCTTCTGCTCGTCGCGCGTGCGGTGGGCATCCATCATCGTGGCCACCGCAGCCTCCATCCTCTGGGCCTCGTGCCGAAGCTCGGCGTGCGTCCCGCTGCGTCGCTTGTCGGCGTGCGCGCGCAGCGCGACGGGAACCGAACAGCGCGCACGCTGTTCGGCGCTCCCCTCGAGCTCCTGGTTAGGCCGCATTCTTGGCGAAACTGAGCGTGAGAGCCTGAGGCGACAACCAGGCCAGGACAGCCGCTACAACGAAAAGCGATGGAACGTCGCCATACAGGTGGCCGAAGTGCTGCGCGTTGGCAACCGACTGCACAGCCATAGTGGCAGCGTGAACGATGCTCGACCAGATGGTGAAGGAGATGAGGCCCACGTGCCGCTGTGGATCGCGCGAGGCAAGCCACACGAAGACGCCCAATGTCGCATAGATTGCGATCATCATTTGGAGATACTCGGATTGACCCGCGTGCCATGCCCAGCCTGACGGCCAAACAACTGTAAGGGGATAAAAGCCGAAAATGAACACCACGGCAAATACCCGGAGCGCGAACTTCAGGTACTTAAGGCGATCGCTTTCACTCATGGCTGAGACTCTCCTCCTTGCAGATGCGCCTCGGCGCGATGGATGCGGTCTAACAAGAAACAGAGCCCCCAAAAGACCCTTTACAAAGGATCTTTGGGCTGTCCATTGATCCAGCTCCCGCGAAAACAGCAGCCGCAACTCAAGACGTTGTCGGAGTTTAGTAGATCCCAATGCCGGCGGACAACTGGATCACGTCCGACTCGCGCTCGCGTGGCTATTGTTCGCCGCGCCGCGCGTCTAGGCGTCGATCTGCTTTAGAACATGAACGCCTTCCCCCCAAACATGCTGCCCGGCCAGAAATGCCGGTCGACGAGCTGTTCGAAGGTGAAGACGCAATCGGCGGGAAAGGTGCCGCGGGGGATGCCGGCTTCGGTCACGGCGGTGAGCGCGCCGGCGTAGCTGCGCGGCAGCCCGTCTTCGACGGCGCCCTGCAGGCTCGGGCTCGCACGCAGCATCAGCTCGATCCCGTTGCGGCTCTCGAGGATCGCGGCGCGCAGCGACTCGGTGCGCACGGCCGGGTTCACCGTCCACATCAGGAGCTGCACGATGAGTGCCTCGATGCGGCGGTTGAGCTCGCTCCGTTCGCGCGAGACCAGGCGCTCGATCTCGTTCGCGAGGATCTCGCGGTCGAGGACCTCGAACAGCCCCTCGCGGATCGCGCGCGCCTGGCCGAGCGCCCAGGCGGCGAAGTCGCGATCACGGGCGTGGCGCGGTGGTTGGGCCATGGTAAGGGGTGCAAGGATGCCGGAAGCATACCCTCGCCGCCTCCGCCCTTCATCCTCCGAGGGCGCGGGGCGTCGGGGTCGTCGTGACGGAGTACCGCTCGCGGTGCGCGCGGCCCCCGGCCTGCTAGGATTCGCCCGCCCCCGCGCCGGCATCCGGCGGCCGCGGTCGCCCGTACCGGTAGCCGTCAACCGCTGGATCGCGCCATGTCCCCTCGCTCCGTTCTCCTCGCCCTCGGTGTTCCTCTGCTGCTCGCCGCCGCGCCGGCGCGCGCGGCCGACGATTGCGTGCCGGTGGCGGGGTGGGTCGCGCCGGGCGGGCAGCGGCTCACGGCGAGCGACGTGCTCGCGCGCGCGGCGAAGGCGTCGGTGGTGCTGCTCGGCGAGTCGCACGACAGCGCCGAGCATCACCGCTGGCAGCTGCAGATGATCGCGGCGCTCTACGCGCAGCGGCCGAACCTGGTGCTCGGCTTCGAAGCGTTCCCGCGCCGCGTCCAGCCGGCGCTCGATCGCTGGGTGGCGGGCGAGCTGTCCGAGGCGGACTTCCTCGCGCAGTCCGACTGGCGCAACGTGTGGCGCATGGACCCGCAGCTCTACCTGCCGCTCTTCCACTTCGCGCGCATGAACCGCGTCCCGATGATCGCGCTGAACGTCGAGTCGAGCCTCACGCGCGAGATCACGCAGAAGGGCTACGACGCGGTGCCCGCGGACAAGCGCGAAGGCGTCGGCCGCCCCGCGCCGCCGACCGACGCGTACCTCGACTGGCTCGTGCCGATCTGGGCCGGGCACGAACGGCCGGGCGGCAAGCCCGCGAAGGCCGATCGCAACGACCCGGAGTTCCGCCGGTTCGTCGAGAGCCAGCAGACCTGGGATCGCGCAATGGCGGAGGTGCTCGAAGGCGCGACGAAGCGGCCCGGCTCGCCCCTCGTCGTCGGCGTGATGGGCGCCGGCCACATCAATCACGGTTACGGCGTGCCGCACCAGCTCAAGGCGCTCGGCGTCACCGATTTCGTCGCGCTGCTGCCGTGGGATCGCGGCGCGCCGTGCAAGAACCTCGTCGCGGGCCTCGCCGACGCCGTGTTCGGCGTCGCGGCGCCGGCGGCCGTGCGCTCGGGCGAGCGTCCGCGGCTCGGCGTCTACCTGGACAAGGCCCCCGACGGCGGCGTGCTCATCCGCCAGGTGGAGAAGGGCAGCATCGCCGAGGCGACCGGCATCCGCGACGGCGACGTGCTGATCGAGATGGCCGGCGTGCCGGCGAAGCAGGCCGCGGACCTGGTGGAGATCGTGCAGCGCCAGGCACCCGGCACGTGGCTGCCCCTGAAGGTGAAGCGCGGCGGCGAGACGCTCGAGCTGATCGCGAAGTTTCCGGCGCGGGCGAAATGAGCCTGCGCGCGCTCGCCGCCGCGCTCGCGCTCGTCGCGGGGCATGCGGCCGCGGCGCCCGCGCACCTCGACGTCGAAGCGACGCTCGATCCCGCGACGCGCGAGCTGCGCGCACGCGGGACGCTCGCGGTGGGGCGCGACGCGACGGAGATTGCGCTCGCTGCGCGCTATCGCGTCGAAACCTTCGCGGTCGACGGCCAGCGCGACGCGGTGCCGGTCGCGACGCGCAACGGACGGCACGTGTGGCGACTGCCGGCCGCGGATCGCGCGCGCCGCGTCGAGATCGCCTGGCACGGCGCGGTCGACCCGCTCGACGAGTCGCTGTCCCACCGCGACACGCTGCGCAACGGCCGGCCGGTCGCGGGCGCGCGCGGAAGCTTCCTGCCGGGCTCGACGCTGTGGCATCCGATCGTCGCGCACGGCCTGTCGGGCTACCGCGTGACGATCGCGCTGCCGGCGGGCCAGAAGGCGCTCGTGCCCGGCCGGCTGGTCGAGGAGCTCGAGAGCGCGGAGCGCTACGGCGCGCGCTTCGAGTTCGCGCACCCGGCCGACGGCATCGACCTCATCGCGGGTCCTTATCGGGTGGAAAACCGCGACGTGCGCACGGCGGGCGGGAAGTCGGTGCGCCTCCGCACGTATTTCCATCCGGAGATCGCCACGCTTGCCGCGGGCTATCTCGACGCGGTGCTCGGCTACCTCAACCTCTACGAGGGCTGGATCGGCGAGTACCCGTTCTCCGAGTTCAGCGTGGTGTCGAGCCCGACGCCGACGGGGTTCGGCATGCCGACGCTGACCTACCTCGGCGTCGACGTGCTGCGGCTGCCGTTCATCCGCACGACCTCGCTCGGGCACGAGGTCCTGCACAACTGGTGGGGCAACGGGGTGTTCGTCGAGTACGCGCGCGGCAACTGGTCCGAGGGCCTCACGACGTTCATGGCCGATTACCACTACAGGGAGCGACAGGGCCCGGCCGCGGCGCGCGAGATGCGGCTCGAGTGGCTGCGCGATTTTGCCGCGCTCCCCGCGAGCGAGGACCGGCCGCTCAACCGGTTCGTCGCGCGCTATCACGGCGCCTCGCAGATCGTCGGCTACAACAAGACCGCGATGGTCTTCCTGATGCTGCGCGAAATGATCGGCAAGGACGCCTTCGACGCCGGCATCCGCGAGTTCTGGCGCGCGAACCGGTTTCGCGTCGCGTCCTGGGGCGACCTGCGGCGCGCGTTCGAGGCCGCGTCGAAGCGCGACCTCGGCGGGTTCTTCGCGCAGTGGCTCGACCGCGCCGGGGCGCCGTCGGTGCGGTTCGCCGATGCGCGCGCGGCGCAGCGCGGCGACGGGTGGCGCGTCACCGTGGCGCTCGCGCAGGGCGCGCCGACCTACCGGCTGCGGGTGCCGGTGCGCGTGCGCACCGAGCGCGGGGAGGAAACGCACATCGTGGACCTCGAAGGCGAACGCGCGGTCGCGAGCTTCGAGACGGCGGCGCAGCCGGTCGCGCTGCTGCTCGATCCCGACCTCGAGCTCTTCCGGCGCCTCGCGCCCGACGAGGCGCCGCCGACCCTGCGCGAGGTGATGGTGCATCCGGCCACGACGCTCGCCGTGCTGCCGGACGGCGCGGCGGCGGACATCGGACGCAAGCTCGCGGCGCAGCTGCTCGACCATCCCGCAAAGGCGTTCGTCGTCGGCGCGCCGGTGCCGCCCGGCCCGCTGCTCGTGATTGGCGTCGGCGACGGGCTCGACCCCTGGCTCGCGCAGCACGGCCTGCCCGCGCGGCCGGCGGTCGTGGCGGGGAAGGGCACCGCGCAGGTGTGGACGGCGATGCGCCGCGACGGGCGAACGCTGGTCGTGGTGTCGGCGCGCGACGACGACGCGCTCGCGGCGCTCGCACGCCCGCTGCCGCACTACGGACGGCAGAGCTGGATCGTGTTCGACGGCGCGAAGGCGATCGATCGCGGCGTGTGGCCCTCGAGGCCGCAGGCGTGGACGTTCGACGGCAAGGACGAGCGCTCGCCCGCTCGGTAGCCCGCCCGGCCCGGCGGCGCATTGGCCGCGCCCGACCGGCGGCGTATGATTCCCGCAACAACTCCTACACGGCGGGTAACGACAATGTTTTCGGGAATCGCGGCGCGCGCGGTGCTAACGCTCGCCTTTGCGATTGCCGTCTGCGCGCCGGGATTCGCGCAGGAGCTGGTCTTCGGGGTCAACGAGGGCGTCACCTACCGGATCACCCCGCACGAGACCCGGGAGCGCTACAAGGAGCTCGGCGAGCTGCTCGCGAAGGCGCTGCGGCGGCCGGTGCGGATCGTTCCCGAGGACAACTACCCGAAGCTGCGCAAGAATCTCGAGGCGAAGTTCTACGACATCGCCTACGTTCACCCGGCGCACCACTCCTATCGCGCCATCCGCGACGAGGGCTACCGGCTCGTCGCAACGACCAAAGGCTGGGACACGTACCGGGCGCGCTTCCTGGTGAAGGCGGATGCGCCGTACAAGCAGCCGAAGGACGTGCTGCAGACGAAGATGGTGATGCCGGACCCGGACTCGATCACCGCCTGGATGGTGCGCGCCACGCTGCGCGACCTGGGGGCGGACGCCAAGCAGATCTCGCTCGGAACGACGCGTTACCAGGACGGGATCCCGTTCATGATGGAGCACGGGTTCTACGAGGTCGGCATCACCGCCGCGGGCAGCGTCGTCAAGGAATGGGAGTCGAAGGGCGGGAAGATCCTCTTCGAGTCCCGGCCGGTCCCGATCAAGCACGTGATCGTTTCGCCCGTGCTCTCGAAAGAAGACGCCGAACGGGTGGGCGAGGTCTTCCTGGGTCTCGAACATACGAAGGACGGCCGGGCGATCCTGCAGAAGCTCGGCTTCCAGGGGTACCTTCGGCCGAACCCGGCGGAGACGGTCGAGCTGACGAAGTGGCTCGGGATCTAGGCGCCTGCCGCGACTTCGCGCAATAGCGAGTGCGCTCCCGCTAAATAACCGACCGCGCTAACCAACGAAGATTCCTGCGCGGACCGCGGTAGACTCCCGCGCATGTGCCAGCTACTCGGCATGAACTGCAACGTCCCCACTGACATCGTCTTCTCGTTCACGGGGTTTCACCGTCGCGGCGGCCAGACCGACCACCACGCCGACGGCTGGGGCATCGCATTCTACGAAGGGCGCGGTTGCCGGCTCTTCATCGACACCAAGTCCGCGGTCGAGTCGCCGGTGGCCGAGTTGGTGCGGACCTATCCGATCCACTCGCTGAACGTGATCGCGCACATTCGCAAGGCCACGGTCGGGCACGCCGCGCTCGAAAACACCCACCCGTTCATCCGCGAGATGTGGGGGCAGTACTGGACCTTCGCCCATAACGGGACGCTGAAAGGCCATGCGCCGGCCTTCGAGCGGAGCGGACATGCGCTTTCACCCGGTGGGCAACACCGACAGCGAGCTCGCGTTCTGCGTGATCCTCGAAACGCTTTGGCGCACGTTTCCGAACGGTGCGCCCTCGCTCGAGGCGCTGCACGCGGCGCTGGCGGAGGTCACCGCGAAGATCGCGCCCTTCGGCGATTTCAACTACCTGCTGTCGAACGGCGACGCGCTCTTCGTGCGTTGCGCGACGAAGCTTGCCTACATCGTGCGCAAGTCGCCGTTCACGACCGCACACCTCACCGACGAGGACTACACCGTCGACTTCGGCCTGGTCACCACTCCGAAGGACCGGGTGGCGGTGATCGCGACCACCCCGCTCACCGACAACGAAACCTGGACACCCATCGCCCCGGGTGAGCTGATGCTCTTCCGGGACGGGGAGCCGGCGGCCGTCGCTCCGCGCTGACGCGCCGCTACCCGGCGGCCCGCTCGAGCTCGGCCGCCACGCCCTGCGCTTCGTCGCCAGCGAGCTGCGCGAAGCACTCGCCGAGCAACAGCATCACAGGTCCGGTGAACTGCCGCTCCGCGAGAAGCGGAAGTTCGCCGAGCGTCGTGGCGATCGCGCGGGATCCGGGCAGGGACGCGTTCTCGACGGCGATCACCGGCAGCGATGTGGGTTTGCCGAGTGCCAGGAGGGCGGCGGCGATTGCTTCGGCCTGGCCCGCGCCCATGTACACCGCGGCTGTGTCGGCGTGCGCGAGCGGCGCTGCCCAGTTGCTCGACTGCTCGCCCGCGCCAACGCGGGGCGTGGCGAAGACGACGTTGCGGCTGACGCCGCGGCGGGTGAGCGACACCTTGAGGTCGGCGGCGGCCGCGAGTGCCGCGGTGATGCCGGGCACCACTTCGACCTCGACTCCGGCAGCGTGCAGGGCGTCGATCTCCTCCTGCGCACGGCCGAAAAGCATCGGGTCGCCGCCCTTGAGGCGCACGATGACGCCGTGCTTCCGAGCCGCATCGATCAGCCGCTTGTTGATGAAGCGCTGCGCGGTGCTGTGCTTTCCGCAGCGCTTGCCGACGGCGATCTTCTCCGCGCGTGCGGCCAGCGCGACGATCTCGGGGTTGACGAGCGCGTCGTGAAACACGATGTCCGCATCGGCGAGCAGCCGCGCCGCGCGCAGCGTGAGGAGATCCGCCGCTCCCGGACCGGCACCGACGAGATAGACCTTGCCGTGCATCGCCGCGGTCCTCACGCGATCATCCCTGCCGCAACCGTGCGGTTGGTCGCCGGATCGATCAGGATGAGCGCCCCCGTCGCGCGGATGATCGAGTCCTTGCCGCCGGGGAAGAAGAGCACCGGGCGCTCGCACTCGCCTGCGACCTCGCGCAGGATGTAGATCGCCTCGGACTCGAGCCAGTCGAGATGCGAGCCGTGGCGCGGCTCCGCCTCCAGCGGAAGCAGGGCGGGGGCGTTCATGCCGCCTGCCGCGCGGAAACGAGTCGACCGTCGGCGCCGACGTGCAGGCCGCACTCGCGCGCCGCGGGCTGCTCCCACCACCAGCGTCCGGCGCGCACGTCCTCGCCCGCGGCCACCGGGCGCGTGCAAGGCGCGCAGCCGATCGACCGGTAGCCCTGGTCGTAGAGCGCGTTGTAGGGCACGTCGTGCGCGCGCACGTAGCTCCACGCGTCGCCTTCGCTCCAGTCGGCGAGCGGACTGAACTTCTCGATGCCGTGCACCGGGTCGAAGTCGCGCTCGAGGAGCGTCGTGCGCGTGGCCGACTGCGCGCGGCGCATTCCGGTCAGCCACGCGCGCTTCCCCGCGAGCGCGCGCCGCAGCGGCTCGACCTTGCGGATCTCGCAGCAACTCTTGCGCAGCTCCACGCTTTCGTAGAACGCATCGCGACCGTGTGCGGTCGTGTAGCGCTGTACGGTGGCCGGATCCGGCCGGACCACCTTGAGGCGGTAGTCGTAACGCTGCGCGATCCGGTCGACGAGGGCGAGGGTGTCGCCGTGCAGCCGGCCGGTGTCGAGCGTGAAGATCTCGATGCCGAGCCCGGCGCGCAGGATCGCGTCAGTGAGCACCATGTCCTCGACGGAGAGGCTGCTCGCAAGCGCCGCCGGCGCATGGTCGCGCGCGATGCGTTCGAGCAGGCGCTCCAGGGCGGCGCGCTTGGCCGCGAGCCGCTCGGTCATGCGCCGGCCGCTGCGAAGCGCCGCCGGAAGAGCGGAACGGGCTGGTCGACCGCGGGCTGGTAGGCCTCGCTCAGATCGTCAAAGGCGGTGAGCGCTAGCGCGGCATCCTGATCTTCGCGCAGCGCGAAGGCATCGAAACCGCAGCGCTCGAGATAGAAGAGCTGATCGCGGATGACGTCGCCGACGGCGCGCAGCTCGCCTTCGAAGCCGTATCGCTCGCGCAGCAGGCGGGCGGTCGAGAATCCGCGCCCGTCCGAGAACTTGGGGAAGTCGACCGCCACGACGTCGAGCCGGTCGAGGTCCGGCGCGATCGCGTCCAGGTCGTCGCCCGCGTCGAGCCACACGCCCACGCCGCCCGTGTGATGCAGGAGGTCGTCGCGACGCAGCCGCCACAGCGGGAGCGGAACGATGAGATCCGCGCCACTGGGGAAGTCGGCGACGAAACCGTCTTCGCCGGGGCTCACCCAGCGCTGGATATCGCGGTCAAGCAGCCGCCAGCTGTCGGCTGCGGGTTTGCGGTGTTTGATCAGCTTTGCCATACAGGGATGCCTTGAATGGTTCGGTCCCGACGCGCTGCACGGCGTCGATGAAGCGCTCGGCCTCGCTGTCGCGCAGCTCGAGGTAGCGGTTGACGAGGCGCTCGACCGCGTCGGGCACTTCGTCGGCCGAGAAAGAGCGCCCGAGGACCTTTCCGAGCGCGACGGTCGCGCCGGGGCGCGTCTCGCCCTGGTTGCCGCCGATCTCGATCTGGTAGAACTCGGCGCCGTTCTTGTCGACGCCGAGAATGCCGATGTGGCCGACGTGGTGGTGGCCGCACGCGTTGATGCAGCCCGAGATGTTCAGGTCGATCTCGCCGACGTCGAACAGGTAGTCGAGGTCGTCGAAGCGGCGCTGGATCGCTTCCGCAATCGGGATCGACCGCGCATTCGCGAGCGAGCAGAAATCGCCGCCCGGGCAGGCGATCACGTTCGTGAGCAGCCCGATGTTCGGGGTGGCGAAGCCGAGGCCGCGCAGCGTGGTCCACAGCGCGTGCAGATCCCGATTGGCGACGTCGGCGAACACCAGGTTCTGCTCATGGGTGACCCGCAGCTCGCCGAAGCTGTAGCGTGCGGCGAGATCGGCGATCGCATCCATCTCGTCGGCCGTCGCGTCGCCGGGCGGAATGCCCGTGCGCTTGAGTGAGAGCGTAACGGCGGCATACCCCGGGACCTTGTGGGTGTGCACGTTGCGACGATGCCAGGCTGCAAACGCCTTCTCGTGCGCGAGGCGCGCTTCGAGCGTGTCGTCCTGGTCGGGGAACGCCGCGTAATCGGGGCGATCGAAGCGCGCGGCGACGCGTGCGACTTCCTCCTCGGTCAGGGTCGCGGGTCCGTCCCGCAGATGCGCCCACTCGGCTTCGATCTCCTCGCGGAACGCTTCGGGGCCGCGCTCCTTCACCAGGAACTTGATGCGCGCCTTGTGGATGTTGTCGCGGCGGCCGTGCCGGTTGTAGACCCGCAGCACGGCGTCGAGATACGTGAGCAGGTGCTGCCACGGCAGGAACTCGCGCACGACGTGCCCGATCTGCGGTGCGCGGCCGAGGCCGCCGCCCACGATCACGCGGAAACCCACGGCGCCGTCGTCGGCCCGGACCGCGTGCACCCCGATGTCGTGGACCCAGGTCGCCGCGCGGTCGGCTGCGGCGCCGTTGATCGCGATCTTGAACTTGCGCGGCAGGTAGCTGAACTCGGGGTGGAAGGTCGACCACTGGCGCACGATCTCGCACCACACGAGCGAGTCGACGATCTCGTCCGCGGCGACGCCGGCGAAGTGATCGGTGGTGATGTTGCGCACGCAGTTGCCGCTCGTCTGGATCGCGTGCATCTGCACCGTCGCGAGCTCGGCGAGGATCTCGGGGACGTCCTCGAGCTTCGGCCAGTTGAACTGGATGTTCTGGCGCGTCGAGAAGTGTCCGTACCCGCGGTCGTAAGTCCTGGCGATGTGGGCGAGTTTCCGGAGCTGCGGCGACGACAGGATCCCGTAGGGGATCGCCACGCGGAGCATCGGCGCATGGCGCTGGAGGTAGAGGCCGTTCCGCAGGCGCAGGTGCTTGAACTCCTCGTCCGAGAGCTGGCCGCCCAGGAACCGGCGGGTCTGGTCGCGGAACTGCTGCACCCGCTCGTCGACGAGGCGCTGGTCGATTTCGTCGTAGAGGTACATCGGCGGTCCGGGGGCTGTTTACTCCGACCCGCGCAGCGTAATAGACTGCCATTATGAACAGAACGAATAACCAGGCATAAATAAAGGCCTGGAAGTTATTTAGGCCACAGACCTCCAGTGAACATTCAGCAACTCCGCTATGTCCGGGAGACGGCCCGGCAGAACCTGAACCTCACCGAGGCGGCGAAAGCCCTGTTCACCTCCCAGCCGGGGGTGTCGAAGCAGATCCGGGAGCTCGAGGACGAGCTGGGGGTCGAGATCTTCGAGCGGCGCGGCAAGCGGTTCGTTGCCCTGACCGAGCCGGGCCGCCGGATCGTGGCGATCGTCGAGCGGGTGCTTTTGGAGCTCGACAACCTGAAGCGGGTCGGACAGGAGTTCGCGGACGAGGACTCGGGCAGCCTCACCGTGGCGACCACGCACACGCAGGCCCGCTACGCACTGCCCCAGGTGGTGACGGCATTCCGCAGCCGCTACCCGAAGGTGCACCTGCAGCTCTTGCAGGGAAACCCGACCTCGATTGCGCAGATGGTGATCCGGGGCGAGGCCGACATCGGCATCGCGACCGAGGCGCTCGACCATTTCCCCGAGCTGGCCGCGCTGCCCGGCTATCGCTGGAACCACGTGGTGATCGTGCCGGCGGGGCACGCGCTCCTCGAGCGCGCGCCGCTATCGCTGCAGGAGATTGCGCGCTATCCGATCATCACCTACAGCCCGGAGTTCACCGGGCGGTCGCACATCAACGAAGCGTTTACCGCGCGCGGGCTCGAGATCGACGTCGTGCTGACTGCGATCGACTCCGACGTGATCAAGACCTACGTCGAGCTCGGCCTCGGAATCGGGATCATCGCGGCGATGGCCTTCGATGCGCAGCGCGATGCAAGCCTGCGCGCGCTCGATGCCGCGCACCTGTTCCGCTCGAGCATCACGCGCATCGGCGTGCGACGCGGGACGCTCATGCGCGGCTTCGCCTACGACTTCATCGAGGGCTTCGCGCCGCACCTGCGGCGCAAGATCGTCGAGCAGGCGCTGAGCGGAGAAGCCCCGGCGGGAGAATCCGACTCGGACGGGCTGTGAAAGGCAGGGCCGTCATTCCGGCGCAAGCCGGAATCCAGTAAAGACCCGGACTGAACGCCGGCTTTGCGCAAGGGCGATGGGGCCCTACGACGTTCCGTGGGCGAAAAAAAGACCGGCCCGCGGGCCGGTCAGATTTACGACGAGTGTTCTTTACTGGCGGCGCAGCTTGTCGACGAACGCGACGACGCGCGGCTCGGGGGCGGCGTCGACGAGCGCGAAGTAAACCGCCTCGCCTTCGCGCAGGCCACGGCCGTGGAAGAGCAGCTCCATCATGTCGATGCCGACCGCGGTGCCGCGCTCGTACAGGTCGCGCAGCATGGCGGCGATCGCCTCGGGGAAATGCTCGAGCTTGCCGAAGTGCGTGTAGACGCGGATGTCCTGCAGGGTCAGCGGGTTGACCCCGAAACCCTTCACGAAGCCGGTGCTGCGGAGGAGCGGCCGCTGCGTGCCTTCGATCTGGAGGCGCATGGCGGGGCGCGGCGGGGGCGCCGGGCGGGCGGTCGCGGCGTCGCGCGAGTCCAGGCCCTGGTCCGCACGGGCCTGCTCGAAATGGCGGGCGTCGAGCTTGGAAACGAGATAGACGACCACCGCCAGGATCAGGATCAGTTCGAGCATCGCAGCCTCCTTGTTGCGCTTGTCCGAGTTACCGGCAAACACTGCTGCAACAACTGAGCCAGCGGACGGGCTGTCGCTTTGACACGAGGCGCGCGGCGTGACGGATTTCGCCCCCGGCCGGTCCCGACCGTGAACGACGCCACGGAGGCGAGGGGCGCGACCTGCAAAGACGGGGCCCCGCGCGGGCCGCGAGCGTCATCGCGGCGACGGCCGGTGTCGGTGTTGGGACCGTCTTGACACCGCCTGGATGCCGGCGGCGCCAACTTTGACACGCGCTTGCGAGGCACTCGCCTACGCTGGCGTCATCTCTCCAACGGCTGGGAGGCAACCGAAATGGTGATCCTCGTGCTGGTCCTGCTGCTCTTCTCCGTCGCGTCGGTCGGCGGGATATTCCTGCGCGTCGCAGACCGTCTGGCCGAGCGGCGCGCGCCGCGCCGGGGACGGGCACGCGGCGCCTTAATCCGCTGAGCGTTGATATTCCGCAAGCTCCCTGGGCACCCCCAGGGCTAGCGTCGACTTGCACGATTCGCCGGGGGGGAGGCGCCACTGGGATGATGTACGTCGCTGCGTTCGGCCGCCCGCCCCGGTGCGATCTTGATGCCGACTTGATACGCCGCCCCTGAAGCTTGACGCGGTGCTTGCTTCCCCTCGCCTATCCTTCGCGACTTGCCAACCGGCACGGAGACCCCTCATGGACCTCGCATTCCTCGCGCTAATCGCCGCGCTCGCGGCGGTAACCATCGGTCTTATCTATGGAATCGAGCATCTGAGGGGGAGCAAATGAGCTGGATCTACGCGCTATCCGGTGTCGTGGCCGCCGCGCTGTTCGTGTATCTCGTCGTCGCGATGCTGAAACCGGAGTGGTTCGAATGACTGCCAACGGCTATCTGCAACTCGCTTTCTACGTGGTCGTCCTGCTGGCGCTCGCCAAGCCGCTCGGCGCCTACATGGCCCGGATCTACGAGGGCCAGCCGGCGGTGCTGAACCGCGTCGGCGGGCCGTTCGAGCGCCTGCTCTACCGCGTGTGCGGCATCGACCCGCAGCGGGAGATGCGCTGGACCGAGTACGCGGTCGCCGCGATGGCGTTCAACATCCTCGGCCTGCTGGCCGTCTACGCCCTGCAGCGGTTCCAGGGCGTCCTCCCGCTCAACCCGCAGGACCTCGGGGCCGTCTCGCCGGATTCCGCCTTCAACACCGCGGTGAGCTTCGCCACCAACACGAACTGGCAGGGCTACGGCGGCGAGACCACGATGAGCTATCTGACCCAGATGCTCGCGCTGACGGTGCAGAACTTCGTCTCGGCGGCGACCGGAATGGCGGTGCTGGTGGCCCTCATACGCGGCTTCCAGCGCGCTTCGGCGAACACGATCGGCAACTTCTGGACGGACCTCGTCCGGACGACGCTGTACATCCTGCTGCCGCTCTCGATCGTCGGCGCGGTCGTGCTTGTCTCGCAGGGCGTCGTGCAGACCTTCTCGGCCTACCAGACGGTCGAGCTCGTGCAGCCGGTGAACTACGACAACCCGAAGACCGACGCCGCCGGCCAGCCGGTCAAGGACGAGAAGGGCAACCCCGTCACCGAGCCGGCGACCGCCAAGGAGCAGACCATCGCGGTCGGTCCCGCGGCGTCGCAGGTCATGATCAAGCAGCTCGGCACGAACGGGGGCGGTTTCTTCAACGTCAACAGCGCCCATCCGCTCGAGAACCCGACGCCGGTCTCGAACTTCCTCGAGGTGCTCTCGATCCTGCTGATCAGCGCGGCGCTCTGCTACACCTTCGGCAAGCTCGTGCGCGACACCCGGCAGGGCTGGGCGGTGCTGGCGGCGATGACTATCGTGTTCGTCGCCCTGCTCGCGCTCGCGGCCTGGGCCGAAAACCGGGGCAACCCGGTGCTCGCCGGCCTCGGCGTCGACCAGTCGTCGAGCGCGCTGCAGCCGGGCGGCAACATGGAAGGCAAGGAGGCGCGCTACGGCATCGCCAACTCCGCGCTCTGGGCCACCGCGACCACCGCCGCGTCGAACGGCTCGGTCAACGCGATGCACGACTCCTTCACCCCGCTCGGCGGCCTCGTGCCGATGTGGATGATGCAGCTCGGCGAGGTGATCTTCGGCGGGGTCGGGTCCGGCCTCTACGGCATGCTCATGTTCGCGATCATCGCGGTGTTCGTCGCCGGGCTGATGATCGGCCGCACGCCGGAGTATCTCGGCAAGAAGATCGAGGCGTTCGAGATGAAGATGGCCTCGATCGCGATCCTCGTGCCGCCGGTCGTGGTCCTCGGCTTCACCGCCGTCGCGGTGATGCTGCCGCAAGGCCTGGCGGGCATGGCCAATCCCGGCACGCACGGCTTCTCGGAAGTGCTTTACGCGTTTTCATCGGCCGGCAACAACAACGGCAGCGCCTTCGCGGGCCTGAGCGCGAACACGCCTTTCTACAACACGACGCTCGGCCTGGCCATGTGGTTCTCGCGCTACTGGCTGATGGTGCCGGTGCTGGCGATCGCCGGCTCCCTTGCGGCGAAGAAGACGGTGCCGTCGAGCTCCGGCACGCTGCCGACCCACACGCCGTTGTTCGTCGTGCTGCTGATCTCGACGGTGTTGCTGGTCGGCGCGCTCACGTTCGTTCCCGCGCTCGCGCTCGGGCCGATCGTCGAGGACTTCATGCTGTACGCGGTGAAATAAGGTGCAGACAACCATGACTACCGAAACCATGACGACCAAGCGGGTCGCGCTCACCCGGGACCTCTTCCGCGGCGAGGCGCTGCGCGAAGCGCTCGTCGATTCGTTCCGCAAGCTCTCGCCGCGCGACCAGGTGCGCAACCCGGTGATGTTCGTGGTGTACGTCGGCGCCATCCTCACCACGATCCTGTTCTTCCAGGCGCTGTTCGGAAAAGGCGAGGCGTCGCCGGGCTTCATCCTGCACATCACCGTGTGGCTCTGGTTCACGGTGCTGTTCGCGAACTTCGCCGAAGCGGCGGCGGAGGGGCGCGCGAAGGCGCAGGCGGCAAGCCTGCGCGGGGCCCGCCGCGAGGTGATGGCGAAGAAGCTCGACGAGCCGCGCCACGGGGCAAATTGGGCCAAGGTCACGGGGTCCACGCTCCGCCGCGGGGACGTGGTGCTCGTCGAGCCGGGCGACTTCATTCCCGCCGACGGCGAGGTGATCGAGGGCGTCGGCTCGGTGGACGAGAGCGCGATCACCGGCGAATCGGCGCCGGTCATCCGCGAGGCGGGGGGCGACTTCAGCTCGGTCACCGGCGGGACGCGACTGCTGTCCGACTGGCTGGTCGTCAAGGTCACGTCGAACCCCGGCGAGACGTTCCTCGATCGCATGATCTCGATGGTCGAGGCCGCGCGGCGCCAGAAGACGCCGAACGAGATCGCGCTCGCGATCCTGCTCGCCGTGCTCACGCTGGTCTTCCTGCTCGCGACGGCCACGCTGCTGCCGTACTCGCTCTACAGCGTGGACGCGATGAAGGCCGGCGAGCCGATCACCGTCACGACCCTCGTCGCGCTCCTCGTCTGCCTCATCCCGACGACGATCGGCGCTCTGCTCTCGGCAATCGGCGTTGCGGGGATCGGGCGGCTGATCGCCAAGAACGTCATCGCCATGTCGGGCCGCGCGGTCGAGGCGGCGGGCGACGTCGACGTGCTGCTGCTCGACAAGACCGGGACCATCACGCTCGGCAATCGTCAGGCCGCCGCGCTGCTGCCCGCGCCGGGCGTCAACGAACGCGAGCTCGGTGATGCGGCGCAGCTCTCGTCCTTGCCCGACGAGACACCCGAAGGGCGCAGCGTCGTGGTGCTCGCCAAGCAGAAATTCGGCTTGCGCGAGCGCGACGTGGAGGCCCTGCACGCATCGTTCGTCAAGTTCTCCGCGCAGACCCGCATGAGCGGCGTCGACCTGCCTGACCGCAAGATCCGCAAGGGCGCGGCCGACGCGGTGCGCAAGTGGGTGACCGACCTCGGCGGCGTCTTTCCGAACGAGGTCCAGACGCTCGTCGAGACGGTCGCCCGGCGCGGCTCGACGCCGCTCGTCGTCGCCGAAATGGCGAACCGCGCGCGCGTGCTCGGCGTCGTGGAGCTCAAGGACATCGTGAAGGGCGGGATCAAGGAGCGCTTCGCCGAGCTCCGGCGCATGGGCATCAAGACGATCATGATCACCGGCGACAACCGGCTCACCGCGGCCGCGATCGCGGCCGAGGCGGGCGTCGACGATTTCCTGCCCGAGGCGACGCCGGAAGCGAAGCTCAAGCTGATTCGCGGCCATCAGGCTGACGGCCGGCTCGTCGCGATGACCGGGGACGGCACGAACGACGCGCCGGCGCTCGCGCAGGCCGACGTGGCCGTGGCGATGAACACCGGTACCCAGGCGGCGAAAGAGGCCGGCAACATGGTCGACCTCGACTCGAACCCGACCAAGCTGATCGAGATCGTCGAGACCGGCAAGCAGATGCTGATGACGCGCGGCGCGCTCACGACGTTCTCGATCGCGAACGACGTCGCGAAGTACTTCGCGATCATCCCCGCGGCGTTCGTCGCGACCTACCCGCAGCTCGGGGTGCTGAACGTGATGCACCTTGCCACGCCGCAGAGCGCGATCCTGTCCGCGGTGATCTTCAACGCGCTGATCATCATCGCGCTCATCCCGCTGGCCCTGAAGGGCGTGAAGTACCGCCCGATGGGCGCCGCGCCTCTGCTGCGCAACTTCCTGCTCGTCTACGGGCTGGGCGGGATCGTCCTGCCGTTCATCGGCATCAAGCTGATCGACATGATCCTCGTTGCCCTGAAGCTGGCCTGACCTGGAGAACGCCATGATCCGCACATTCAAAGACGCCTTTCTGATGCTCGTCGTCCTGACGGTCGTCACCGGCGTGATCTACCCGCTGGTCGTCACCGGCATCGCGCTGGGGATCTTCCCGGCGCAGGCGAACGGCAGCCTGGTCGAGCGCGACGGCAAAGCGGTGGGCTCGGCCTTGATCGGGCAGCCCTTCAGCGACCCGAAGTACTTCTGGAGCCGCCCCTCGGCCACCTCTCCGATGCCGTATAACGCCGGGGCCTCGTCGGGGTCGAACCAGGGTCCGCTCAACCCCGCGCTCGCCGAGGCGGTGGAAGGCAGGATCAAGGCCTTGCGCGACGCCGACCCCGACAACAAGGCCGCCGTACCCGTGGATCTCGTCACCGCTTCGGCCAGCGGGCTCGACCCGCATATCAGCCCGGCTGCGGCCGAATTTCAGATCGCACGGGTGGCGAAAGTGCGCGGCGTCGACGCAGCCAAAGTACGTGCGCTCGTCGCCGAGCACACCGCAAGCCGCCAGCTCGGCTTCCTCGGCGAGCCGCGGGTGAACGTCCTGACGCTCAACCTCGCGCTCGATGCGCTGAAGTCCTGAGCGTCACCGGCCCGTAGCCGGATCCGGCGCGCCCGCTCGCCGGGCGCCGCCCTTTCGCTCTATCGACCCAGGAGACCACCGATGAAAAAACTCGTACTCGCTTCTGCGCTCACGGCGACGGTCGCGATGTCCAGCGCGGCGGTTGCGCAGCAGCCGGCGCCGCCGGCGCCGCCGAAGTCGCCCTGGACCGCGACGGCCAACATCAACCTGGTCTCGGACTACCGGTTCCGCGGGATCACCCAGACCTGGGGCAAGCCCGCCGTCCAGGGCGGTGCGGACATCGCGCACGACGGGGGCTTCTTCGCCGGAACCTGGGCCTCCAACGTGAGCGGCAACGAGTATCCCGGGGGCAGCCTCGAGTGGGACTTCTATGGCGGCTGGAACTTCAAGCTGTCCGATGACCTGACCATTCCGCTCGGCATGATCTACTACTACTACCCTGGCTCGAACTACAACAAGTCGGCCTGTCCCTCGGCCGGGTTCGCCGGGACGGTGTCCCCGTGCGGCCCGGACGTCTCGCCCAACAACTTCGAGCTCAACGCCGGCATCACCTGGAAGTGGCTGAGCTTCAAGGCCTCGGTGGCCCTGACCGACTATTTCGGCGCCGATCAGAGCCTGGGCTTCACCGGCGGCACCAGCGGCACCCAGTACTACGATCTGGGCGCCAATTTCCCGATCTCCGAGCAGCTCACGCTGAACGCGCACGTCGGCTACACCAACTTCACCAAGGACTACAACGGTCCTAACGGCACGGTCAATCCGAGCTACTGGGACTGGAAGCTCGGCGCCACCTACGTGTTCGAGGGCGGCTGGACGCTCGGTGCCTACTACGTGCAGGCGAGCAACGACACCTACTGGCGTCCGCCGGTCGGCGGCCTGTCGTTCGCCAACACCGACACCAAGAACCTCAACGGCGCGACCGCCGTACTGCTCGTCGGCCGCACGTTCTGACACCCCGGGGCTTTACACGATCTTGATACCGGCCAGGAGGATCTTGCCGCTGACTTGCCGGCGCCGTCGCTAGATTACGACTGAGGGCTCTCCCATTCCGGGGGAGCCCGGGAAGAAGGAGCTCAGTCGTGAGTCGACAGCAGAATTGGCGTGCGGCGGCCGGGGAAATTGCCGAGGTCGTCCAGAGGATTTCCCCGCGAATTGCGCTCGTCGGGTTCGTCTGCGCCGGCGTCGCCGCCGTGCCGACGATCATCCGGTACTACTCGGTCTTCGGCTGATGCCCATGAGCGAGCATTGTTTCGGCGTCGAACCGTGCCCCGACGGATCGGTCGTGATCGCCACGAAGCAAGAGGGCGGGGTGAGCGTCACGCGGGTCGAGACGGGGATCGCGCAGTCGTCGCAGGTGGTGGAATTCGTGCGCAGCCGCGCACAGTCGCCGCGCATCTGCGTGGCGTCGTACAACGGTCGCGGGCTCAACCTGGCGCTCGCGCTCGGCTCGCTTCCCGACGCGGAGGTGATCCTGATGCGGCCGGACCTGCTGGCGCAAGGCAGCGGTCGGGCTGCTGCCGCGTAGCGAGCCGCTCGCGGTCGCGCTGGCGAGCTACGCCCGCCGAGCGGCCTGAGGCGCGCCGAGATGGTTACGCACAGTTGTCCGATCTGTAACCAGACACACGAGGTCCGCGAAGTGCGAGCGGCGCTCGCCTACGGGCGCCAGCTGACCTGCTCGCCGGACTGCGAATCGCTGCGCCGGAAACGGATGCGCGAGCGGCCCGCGGGCGTGCCGGCCCCGTCCACTCTTCACACCTGGGTCGTCGCCCGGACCGGCGCGGATCTCGTGCGCGCGGCCGGCATGCTGCACGCCGCGCGCACGGGTCGACGCTGAGCGGCGATTGGGAGCCGCGGGCACGGTGACCGACACCGCGCCGCTCGGCGTGCCCGGGGCGCGCATGGCCGGAGACGAACGGGTCGCCGCACCGCGACCGCACGTCCGGAAGTTCCGGCAGATCGTCCTCTGGCCGGTGCAGCTTATGCCGCGCCACGAGGGTGCCGCGATCCAGCGGCACTGGGAAGCGCTCTCGCCGCTCGACCACGCGTCGGCGTGGAAGGAAGTCGCCGACGAGTTCACCGCCGACCCGAAGCAGTTCAGCGAGCGTCACTACAAGGAGTTCGTGACGTTCCTGCCGTACGTGCAGCGGTTTCTTTACGGCGCTGGCGGCGTGCACGAGCAGCTCACGGGCTTCGGCGAGTCCTCCGTGCGGGTATTCCGGCGCAAGGATGTGGCGCAGGCGCGCGTCGCGTTCCCCAACGAGGCGCAGCCTACGGTGTTCGAGGTCGTTCACGCCGATCTCTACTTCTTTCACGACATCGACGTGGCGATCCTCGCCATGGAGATCGCGGCGGAGGATCTCTCCCTCGCGACGGCGCTGAACGCCATGTACCGGTTCGGGCGCGCCTATCCGACGCACTGGGAGGCGAGCGGGCGCGGCGGCCATTGCGCGGAGCGCGTCGAGTGGCTCGGCCGCGACGGCAGCGTCCTCGCTGCCTCGGACTACGCCGAGCGCGACACGTACCTCGCGTTCGTGGGCGAGCACCGCGTCCCGTGCGTGGCGTCGCACTGGCGCTTCCTGCTCGAGCCGCTGGTGTTGCACCACTCGGGCGCGCGCGGCCACCTCCGCTACCGGGAGATCGAGTACCAGCGGATGCCGGTGATGGCCTGGCTCGCGTTCGATGACGCCTCGCGCCTCACCCGCGGGGACATGGTCCGGCTCGGATTGGTCACGCGCCCCGGCGATCCGGAAACGCTACCGTATTCCGAGCGCTTCCTCCAGGACTTCGAGTACCGCTACTGCAACGACCGCTACTGGGACCAGGCGCGGGCCCACGACTGGCCCGACACGCGGTTCATGTCCAACGGCCATGCATTCGTGGTGGTCGGCAACGTCGGCGAGCCGTTCTTCACCGACGAGGCGAGCGGCGTGCTCGGCCAGTTCCGCCACCAGCACTTCCTCCTCGGGCTGATCGCGCATTTCCACAAGGCCGCGCTACTGATGCTCTCGGATCGGCTGGTGGTCGCGCTCGCCCGGCTCGACATCCGTCGGCCGGACTCGGTCCGCACGTTCAAGCGCAGCATCCGCCAGACGCTGGAGATCTTCCTGCGCTTCACCCACCGCTACTGGTTCCACGAGGTGTCGGACCAGGCGCAGACCCGCGAGCTGTTCCGCATGTGGTCGATCCACCTGGGCACCGACGGCCTCTACGACGAGGTCCGCCAGCGGATTCTGGACATGACCCAGTACCTGGACAGCGACCAACTGCGACGGCAGGCCGAGACCGTGATTCGACTGACCGTGGTGACGACGCTCGGGCTCGTCGGCACCGTGACGACCGGTTTCCTGGGCATGAACCTGATCGCCGCCGCCGACAACCCGCTCGCCACGAAGCTTTTCTACTTCGCGGTCGTGTTCGTGCCGATCGCGGCACTGACGCTGTACACCGTCGCCAAGTCGAAGCGCCTGTCCGAAGTGCTGGAGGCGCTGTCGAACGAACGTCTGACACCGGCGGCCAAGCTGCACGTGTTCGCGTCGGTCTGGACACGCCGTCGCGCGGATGCGAACGCCGCCGCCGGGCCGGTGCCACCTGCCCGGCATCCCGCCTAACGCGTCCGATGGAGCTCCTGATCCTGCTCGCGCTCGTCGTGCTGAACGGCGTCCTCGCGCTCTCGGAAACGGCGGTCGTCTCGGCGCGCACGAGCCGTCTGCAGCAATGGGCAGACGAGGGGCGCAGCGGGGCCGCCGCGGCGCTCGCGCTGGCGGCCGAGCCCAGCCGCTTCCTGTCGACCGTGCAGGTGGGCATCACGCTCGTGGGCCTGCTGAGCGGCGCCATCGGCGGGCTGACCGTCGCGCAGAGCCTGGAGGCGCAGCTCGCAGCCGTCCCGTGGATCGGCGCGCGCGCCGGCGAGCTCGCGCTCGCGATCGTGGTGGCCGTGCTGGCCGTCGTGTCTCTCGTTCTTGGCGAGCTCGTGCCGAAGCGCCTCGCGCTGCTGGATCCGGAAGCCGCCGCAGCCGCGATCGCAGTGCCCATGCAGCTCGCTTCCCGCCTGTGCGCCCCCGTCGTGATTACGCTCGCAGCCATCACCGATCTCGTGGTCCGCGCGCTCGGCGTGCGATCGTCCGTCGCGCGGCCGGTCACCGAAGAAGAAATCAACGTCCTCATGGAGCAAGGCGCGGCCGCGGGCGTTCTGAAGAAGCACGAACCGGCGCTCGTGTCACGGGTCTTCCGCCTCGACGACGAACGGATCGCCGGCGCGATGACGCCGCGCGCGGACATCGTGTACTTCGACCTGAATGAGTCGTTCGAAGTCAACCGCGAGAAGCTGCTGCGCTCCGGGCACTCGCGGTTCGTCGTGTGCCGCGGCGGACTGGGCGAGATCCTCGGCATCGTCCGCGCAAAGGCGCTGCTCGACGACGCCTACCGGGGCAAGCCCGTCGACCTGGCGAGCGACTTCGCCAAACCGCTTTATGTCCCGAGCACGCTCACGATGATCGAGCTGCTCGAGGCGTTCACCAAGCACCGCCAGCATCTCGCCCTCGTCCTCGACGAGTACGGCGAGCTCCAGGGCCTGGTGACGATGAACGACGTGACGGAGGCCCTCGTCGGCGATGTCGCGACGGTGGACGACGGCACCGAGCCGGACATCGTCCAGCGGGACGACGGTTCCTGGCTGGTCGACGGCGACGTCACGCCGGAGCGATTCAGGGCCGTGGTGCGGCTGGCGGAGTGCCTGCCGCAGGAGGAAACGGGCCGCTACCACACGCTCGGCGGCCTGGCGATGATGCGGCTGGGCCGCATCCCCCAGGTGGGCGACAAGTTCGAGTGCCGCGGCTTCCGGTTCGAGATCCTCGACATGGATCGCAACCGTGTCGACAAGCTGCTCGCGACGCGCCTCCGGGAGGATGCCGCCGGCGCCTCCGGGAACGCGCGGCGTTAGACCGGGCGCGCCTTGTTGGCGCCCGGTGCATGAGCTAATCTGGGCCGCCGCCGGCGTCCGCGCCGCGGCCGGCCCCCGATGGAAGACACGCGCCCCGATCCGGACCAGCTGCTCGCGCGAGTGAAACGCGAGGAGGCGGCCGCGGTGCGCGGCCGCCTCAGGATCTTCTTCGGCGCCTGCGCCGGCGTGGGCAAGACCTACGCGATGCTCTCGGCGGCGCGCGAGCAGAAGGCCGAAGGCGTCGACGTGGTGATCGGCCTGGTCGAGACGCACGGTCGCAAGGAGACCGCCGCGCTCATCGAAGGGCTCGAAGTCCTGCCGCGCCGGAGCCTCCCCTATCGCGGCGTCGAGCTGCAGGAGTTCGACCTCGACGCCGCGCTCGCGCGCAAGCCCGCGCTCATCGTCGTCGACGAGCTCGCGCACACCAACGTCCCGGGCTCGCGCCACGCAAAGCGGTGGCAGGACATCGACGAGCTGCTCGACGCCGGCATCGACGTCTACACGGCGATGAACGTCCAGCACCTGGAAAGCCTGAACGACGTCGTCGGCAAGATCACCGGCATCCGCGTCTGGGAGACGGTTCCGGACCGGGTCTTCGACGAGGCCCACGAGGTCGAGCTCGTCGACCTGCCGCCCGACGAGCTGATCGAGCGGCTGAACGAGGGCAAGGTCTACATGCCCGAGGCCGCCGCCGGCGCCCTGCGGAATTTCTTCCGCAAGGGGAACCTGATCGCCCTGCGCGAGCTCGCGCTGCGGCGCACCGCCGAGCGCGTCGACCGGCAGATGCGCGAGTACCGTGACGACCACGCGATCGAGGTGCCGTGGCCCGTCACCGAGCGGCTCGTGGTGGGCATAGGGCCCGGCGCGAACGCCGAGCGCCTGGTGCGGGTCGGCGCGCGGATGGCGGCGCGGATGAAGGCCGACTGGACGGCCGTCTACGTCGAGACGCCGCACCTGCAGCGGCTGCCGGAGGCCGAGCGCGACCGCATCCTGCGCAACCTGCGGCTCGCGGACGAGCTCGGCGCCACGTCGATCACGCTCGGCGGGAGCGATCCGGCCGCCGAGCTGGTCGCCTACGCGCGGGCGAGCAACGCCACGCGCGTGGTGGTCGGGCGCCAGAAGCGGGCGGGCTGGAGCCGTGCGCTGCGCCTCTCCGCCGCGGATCGCATCATCGCCGCGGCGAGCGACCTCGAGGTCGTGGTGGTCGGCGAGGAGGTCGAAGAGACCGCGGCGCCCGCGAGAGCGCTGCTCGCCCGCAGCCGCGAGCATCTCGGCGTACGCGATCGCCGCAAGCTCCGGTGGCCGGGCTATGCGTGGGCCCTGCTCGCGGTCGGCATCGCCACCGCCGTCGCGATGGCGATGGACCCGTTCTTCGAGCTGGCCAACCAGGTCATGATCTACCTGCTCGCCGTGATGGTCGTCGCCGTCCGCCTCGGGCGGGGCCCCTCCGTGCTCGCGTCGGTGCTCGCCGTGGTGTCCTTCGACTTCTTCTTCGTGCCGCCGCGCTTCTCGTTCGCCGTCTCGGACACGCAGTACCTCGTGACCTTCGTCGTGATGCTGGCGGTGGGCGTGATCATCAGCAACCTGGCGGCGAACATCCGCTCGCGCGCGCGGGTCGCGGGCTACCGCGAGCAGCGCACGGCGGCGCTGTACGAGATGAGCCGGGAGCTCGCGCGCGCCGACGACGTGACAGAGATGCTGCGCACCGCCGTCGGTCATGTCGGGCGGGTGTTCGAAGCGCAGGCGGCCATCCTGCTGCCCGACGCCGATGGGCGGATCCGCCATCCGGCCGGCGCCAGCACGAGCGCATCGCTGCACGGCGCCGACCTCTCGGTGGCGCAGTGGGTGTTCGACCGCGGCGAACCGGCGGGACTCGGGACGGAGACGCTGCCCGCGGCGCAGGCCCACTACCTCCCGCTCACGGGGAGCCAGGGCCGGATCGGGGTGTTGTCGTTGCTGCCCGCGAACTTCCGCCGGCTGTTCATCCCCGAGCAGCAGCGGCTGCTCGAGACCTTCGCGAGCCAGATCGCGCTCGCGCTCGAGCGGGCCCGGCTCGGCGCCGCCGCGCACGCGAGCGAGCTCGCGACCGAGTCCGAGCGGCTGCGCAACGCCCTGCTCGCGTCGATCTCGCACGACCTCCGGACGCCGCTCGCGTCGATCGTCGGCGCGTCCTCGAGCCTGCTCGAGCGCGGCGGGCAGGTGGCCGAGGCGGACCGGGCCGAGCTGCTGCGCGCGATCAACGAGGAAGCGCAGCGGATGGCGGGCCTCATCGACAACGTGCTCGACATGGCCCGCATCCAGGCGGGCGCGGCAAGCCTCAACCTCCAGTGGCAGCCGCTCGAGGAGCTGATCGGCGCGACGCTCAAGCGGCTCGAGCGTCGGCTGGCGACCCATCGCGTGGTGGTGCACGTGCCGGACGACCTCCCGCTCGTCTACGTGGACGGCGTGCTCATCGGGCAGGTACTCGGCAACCTGCTCGACAACGCCGTCAAGTACGCGCCGGCCGGCACGCAGATCTCCATCTCGGCCGAGGCTGGTGCGGATCAGATCATCGTGTCGGTCGCGGACGAAGGGCCCGGACTGCCGCCCGGCGAGGAGAAGCGCATCTTCGAGAAATTCCACCGGGCGGTGCCCGAAGGGACGCAGAGCGGCGTCGGCCTCGGCCTGTCCATCGCCAAGGCGATCCTGCAGGCCCACGGCGGCGCGATCGAGGCCGAGAACCTGCCCGCGGGCGGCGCAGTCTTCCGCTTCAGCCTGCCGGTTCCGGCGCATCGTCCGCCGAGTACCGCGCCGACCGGAGGGGCGATTGAACGCGCCGCGGTATAGCGTCGTGGTCGTCGAGGACGACCCGCAGATCCGCCGGTTCCTGCGCACGGTCCTGCCGGCCGATGGATTCGACGTGCACGAGGCGGAGACCGGCGAGCGCGGGCTCGTGGAGGCGGCGACGCGCAAGCCCGATCTCGTGATCCTCGACCTCGGGCTGCCGGATCTCGACGGCGTGGAGGTCGTCCGGCGCCTGCGCGAATGGTCGACCGTGCCGGTGATCATCTTGTCCGCGCGCGCCCGCGAGCAGGACAAGATCGCGGCGCTCGACGCGGGGGCGGACGACTACCTGACCAAGCCGTTCGGAGCGGGCGAGCTGCTGGCGCGCCTGCGCGTGGCGCTCCGGCATGCCGCCTCCCGCGGCCAGCCGGGCGAACCGACGTTTCGCGTGGGGGGTCTAGAGGTCGATCTCGCGACGCGGCGCGTCCAGCTCGAGGGCGCCGAAGCGCGTCTCACGCCGATCGAGTACCGCCTGCTGACCACGCTGGTGCGCCACGCCGGGATGGTCGTCACGCATCGCCAGCTGCTGCGCGACGTCTGGGGCCCGGCGTACGTCGAGCACACCCACACGCTGCGCGTCCATATGGCGAGCCTGCGGCGCAAGGTCGAGCGCGAGCCGGCCCGGCCGCGCTATCTGCTGACCGAGCTCGGGGTCGGCTATCGGCTGGCTGCCGAGTGATCCAGGCCCCGCCGCCTTGACACGATCTTGACCGGACGTCCGCGACCTTTGACGCGGGTTTGTCGCGCTCACGCCTACGATGGCATTGCTGAAAAGGAGAGCCATCGTGAGCGTCCTGATCATCACCCTCCTGGCCTATGCGATCCCCGCGTTCCTGCGGGAGTGCGACCTGATCGAGCGCGAGTGGCACGCGCTCGGGGAGCCGTCGGCACGCGCGGGCAGCGCGGGCCGCTGGACGGACGTCAATCTCTAGCGCCGTGGGTCAGGCCGCGACCTCGATGTTGTCGATGAGCCGGGTGTTGCCCAGCTTCGCCGCGGCGAGGATCACGAGGTCGCGATCGCCCGGTGCGGGCGGCTGCAAATCGGCTTGCCGTCGCACGGCGACGTAGTCCGGCACCCACTTGTAATTGCGGAGCTCCGCCATCGCCTCCTGCTCGAGGCGCGGATAGTCGCGCCCGCCGGAGGCGATCGACCGTGCGGTCTTCTTCAGCATGCGGTAGAGGCGCGGCGCCTCCATCCGCTCGGATGCGGCGAGGTAGTTGTTGCGCGAGGAGAGCGCGAGCCCGTCGTCCGCGCGGCTGGTCTCGCCGGGCAAGATCGTGATCGGCAGCGCGAGCTGCGCGACCATGTTCTGAATGATGCGCAGCTGCTGGTAGTCCTTCTTGCCGAACACCGCCACCTGCGGTTGCACGACGTTGAAGAGCTTCAGCACGACCGTGCACACGCCGATGAAGAACCCGCGGCGGAACTCGCCCTCGACGATGTCGCCCAGCTCCGGGGGCGGCGCGACCTTGTAGCCCTGCGGGACCGGGTACATCTCCTTCTCGTCCGGCGCGAAGACGACGTCGACACCCTCGCGCTCGAGCTTCGCGCAGTCCTCGGCGAAGGTGCGCGGGTACTTGTCGAAATCCTCGGTGGGGGCGAACTGCAGGCGGTTCACGAAGATCGTGGCGACGGTGCAGTCGCCGTGCCGCTTCGCGATGCGCATGAGCGCGAGGTGGCCCTCGTGCAGGTTGCCCATGGTCGGCACGCAGGACACCGTGCGCCCGCGCAGCTCGGCGCGCAGCTCGGCGACGGTCTCGATCACTCTCACTGGAACGAATGCTCGGGCCCGGGAAACTCGCCCGACTTCACCGCTTCGACGTAGCGGCGCAGCGCGGATCGTACCCCGTCGGCCCCGGCCATGAAGTTGCGCACGAACTTCGCCTTCTTGCCGGGATAGATGTCGAGCATGTCGTGCAGCACCAGCACCTGGCCGGAGCAGGCCGCGCCCGCGCCGATGCCGATCGTGGGAATTGCGAGCGCGGCCGTCGCCTGCGCGGCGAGCGCAGACGGGATCGCCTCGAGCACGATCATCGCGGCGCCGGCGTCCTGCAGCGCCTTCGCATCGTCGAGGAGCGCGCGGGCCGCGTCGGCCGTCTTGCCCTGCACGCGGAAGCCGCCGAGCTGGTGCACCGCCTGCGGCGTGAGCCCGACGTGCCCGCATACCGGGATCCCGCGCTCGACCAGGAAGCGCACCGTCTCGAGCATCGGCCGCCCGCCCTCGAGCTTGACCATCTGTCCGCCCGAGGCCATGAGCCGCGCCGCGTTCACCAGCGCCTGCTCCTTGGAGGCCTGGTAGCTGCCGAACGGCAGATCGGCGATCACCAGGCCGCGCTTCGATCCGCGCGCGACGCACGCCGTGTGGTAGGCGACGTCGTCCAGCGTGACGGGGAGCGTCGTGTCGTGGCCCTGCACGACCATGCCGAGGGAGTCGCCGACGAGCAGCAGCTCCACGCCGGCTTCGTCGCACAGCGCGGCGAAGCTCGCGTCGTAGCAGGTGAGCATGACGAGCTTCTCGCCGCGGCTGCGCAGCGCGGCAAGCTCGGTCAGGGTGATCCGTGGCATGCGCTTCAGTCTCCGACGTTGAAGAACTCGCGCCGCCCGCGCATCGCGGCGAGGTGATCGAGCAGGAGCGACAGGTCGCGCTCGCTCGCGGCGAAGTCCAGGTGCTCGGAGTTTACGGCCAGCACCGGCGCCTCGTCGTACTGGTGGAAGAAGCGCGCATAGGCGTCCGAGATCCGCGCGAGGTAGTCCGCCTCGATCGAGCGCTCGTATTCGACTGCACGGCGGCGGACGCGTTCCGCGAGCGTCCGCGGGCCGGCCTGCAGGTAGATCACCAGGTCCGGACGGGGCGCGCGCAGGGCGAGCGCGTCGTAGAGCCGTTGATAGAGCTCGAGCTCGTCGCCGGCCAGGGTCAGGCCGGCGAAGAGCGGGTCCTTCTCGAGCAGGAAATCGGCGACGCGCACGCGCGCGAAGAGGTCGTGCTGCGCGACCGCGCGGAGCTGCTCGAAGCGCTGGAACAGGAAGAAGAGCTGCGTGGGCAGCGCGTAGCGCGCCATGTCCTCGTAGAAGCGCGCGAGGAACGGATTCGCGTCCGGGTCTTCGAGCAGCGCCTCGCCGCCGAGCCGCTCGGCGAGCCGCCGGGCGAGCGTCGTCTTGCCCGCGCCGATCGGGCCCTCGACGGCGATGAAGCGGTATCGGGACAGGGACATGAAGACGCGGCCAGAGAAGACAAAAGCGGTATCGGGATCGTGCGGCGGGGGATTATGGCTGTTCTCAGCGAGCTTCGCGTTCGCCGTGGCTCCTTTCAGTCGATCTTCCGGATCCTCTGATCCGCGCACCGCGCGAGCAGATCCGCCGCGCGGCCGCGGCCGGGCACGACGGCGTCGGGCTCGATTTCGACGAGCGGTGCGAGAACGAACGCCCGCTCGTGCATCCGCGGATGCGGCACGACGAGCTCCGGCTCGTCGATGAGCCGGTCGGCGTAGAGCAGGAGGTCGAGGTCGAGCATGCGCGGCGCGTCCTTGAACGAACGCTCGCGCCCGGCCGCGACCTCGATCGATTTCAGCGCGTCGAGCAGCGCGCGCGGGTCGAGCCCGGTATCGATCGCCACCGCCGCATTGACGAAATCGGGCTGCGCGGCGAAGCCGACCGGCGCCGTGCGATAGAAGGACGAGGCCCGGGCGAGGCGCGTGAGCGGCAGGCGCCCGATCGCCTCGATCGCCGCGCGCAGCTGCGCGACCGGGTCGCCCAGATTGGCGCCGAGCCCGATGACCGCCCGCGCCATGTCAGTTCGCCCAGACCATGGCGGCGAGCATACCGGCCCGGACGACGCGCCGGTTGGCGCGCCGACGAACCCGGACGGAACTCAAAAGGGGTGCGGCAACCTCTGCCGCACCCCGGTGAACGGATGCAATCGCGTGGCGGGCGACGCCTGATGCACGCGGGGCGGCCGAAGCCGCCCCGTGTCCTTCCGAGACGAGTCGTCTTTACTGGCTGCTGAACAGGTTCTGCGGGACGCCCGCCGCGGCGAAGATGTAGTCGCGCGAGTCCTCGAGCTGCCGGCGCAGGTGCGCGCAGATCGACGTCGAGCAGCTTGCCCTTCCACTTGCGCACCTTGCCGGCGACGATCACCGTCTCGACGTTGGTGCGGTCCATCAGCGACACCACCGCGCCCGGCACCTGGTTGAGCGGCGCCACGTTGATCGCCTCGGCGTCGAGGATGATGATGTCGGCCTCCTTGCCCGGCGTGAGCGAGCCGATCTTGCTCGTCGAGCCGCAGGTGCTTCGCGCCGTTGATGGTGGCGTAGCGCAGCACGTCGCGCGTCGTGAGCAGGGGCGGCGTACCGGGGGCCGGCGTCGGCCACTGATTGGGCGGATAGAAATCTCCCTGCTCGAGGACCATCTGGTTCACGACCATGCGCTGCATGTTCATGCAGACGCGCATCTGGGTGAAGAAGTCCGCCGTCATGGTGCACTCCACGTCCGTGCTGAGCGACGGCTCCATTCCCAGCTGCTGCATCTTGATGATCGGCGGCATGCCGTGCCGCATGTTCATCTCGATCGGGAAGGCGATCGAGACCTGCGCGCCGACGTCCTTGACCTTCTGCCAGGCGGCGTCGGACATCCCGGTCATGTGGATGAACAGGTTGTCCGGTCCGATCCCGATGTGGCCGTTGCCACCCGTTCCGGCGGCGAGCTTGTCAAAGATCGGCCGGATGCCGAACGGCGAGAGGATATGCGCCGCGATCTGGAGGTCGAGCTGCCGCCCGATCGTCCAGGACTCGTCGGTCGTCGCATCCCCAAGATAGACCTCGCCGCCCATGATCATGTGGACGAGCTGGTCGCTCGAGGAGAACCACTGCTTCTTGATGCGGGGCGCGTCGGTCGGATACTGGTTGCCGGGATTGGTGCCGAGAATGTCGGCACCCGCGCTCTCGAAATAGCCGAAGGCGGCGCGGCGCCCGGTGTCGAACAGCGCCTTGATCGCGGCGTCCGAGTGCTGCGGCGAGTGATGGATCTGCGAGACGTCGTGCACCGTGGTGACGCCGTCGTCGAGCTGGCTCAAGCCCGCCGAACAGCTCGTTGATGTACACGTCCTGCGGCCGGTACACCGGGGCGAACTTGAGCAGGATGAACTCGAAGTAAGTGGTGCTCCCGCTCGGCGAGCCCGAGCCGTCGTTGATCAGCACCCCGTCGGCGAGGAAGCTGCGCAGCGCCGTCTCGAACTGGTGGTGGTGCGTATCGATGAAGCCCGGCATGACGATGCGGCCGCGCGCGTCGATCTCCGCCGCGCCGCCCGCGTGCAGGTTCGGCCCGACGGCGAGGATCTTCTTGCCCTCGACCAGCACGTCGGCCTGGGGAAACTCGCCCACCTTCGGGTCCATCGACATCACCGCGCCGCCGCGAATGATGTAGCGCCGGCCGCGCCGGCCGCTGTCCTCGGGCGGATCCCGGCGATCGTCGTCGTCGTCGCCACGCGCTGCGGCAGGGCGCGCCGCGAACAGATTGAGACCCGCGGCGGCCCCGGTCGCCGTCGCGGCCTTCAGGAAATCGCGTCGCGAACCGGAATGGTCCTGGGGCTTGCCTTCATCGCAGAGCTTGCACATGGTTTTCTCCTCCAATGCGAGTCGTCCGGGATGGCGACTCGCTGCGTTGTTTTGCTTCTTCGTGGCTGCGGCTGAAGACGCTAATCCTCGGAAAACGAGTCGTCAAGCGCGAACGCCTGCCGCGGAACGCTGCGCTGCGAAACGCATGGGCTCGCTGAGCCCACGGCGCGACGAGTGGGAGGCGAGTGGGCAACGCGATGCGAGCGACAACAGTGGGACGATGAACGTTTCAATCCCCTGTTTCGTCGCGCGTACGCGAGCCGCGTGTCGCCAGAGCTTACAGTCCGGCTCGCGCGCGCAGAGTGGGACGGGACAGCGGTTACCGGTGAAGCCCGGTCGGACTCAATCGGCGAGAACCGGCGCCGGCCCCGCGTCCGGCGGGCGGCGGCCGCCCCCGCGGCGGCGGCGCCGCCGCTTCTGCTCGCCGGGCGCGGCGGGCAGCAGCAGCTCGGTGCGCTCCTCCGGCGTGCCCTCGATGAAGCGGCGCCACCAGTCGGCGAGCTCGCCCGGCGCCTCGCCGCTCTCGGCGCGCAGCGCGAGGAAGTCGTAGCCCGCGCGCAGCCGCGGATGCTCGAGCAGCGCGAAGGGCCGCTTGCCCGAGCGGCTGTCGAAGCGCGGCTGCAGCGACCAGATCTCCTTCATCGTCGCGGTGAGGCGGCGCGGGATGGCGAGCTTGTCGGTCTGCTTGTCGAGGACGTCGTCCATCGCCGCGAAGAGCGCGGGCGTTGCGCGATCGCCGCGGCCCTCGCGCGCCTTCCACGCCGCGAGCACCTCGTGCCACAGGAGCGCCGCGAAGAGGAACGCCGGCGACACCGGGCGGTCCTCGCGGATACGCAGATCCGTCTGCGCGAGCGCGAGGCTCACGAACTTCTCGCCCAGGGGCTGCTCGAGGATCACGTCGAGGAGCGGCAGGACGCCGTGGTGCAGCCCTTCGGTGCGCAGTCGCTTCACGCCGTCCGCGGCGTGCCCGGAAAGGAGGAGCTTCAGCATCTCGTCGAACACCCGCGCCGGCGGGACGTTGTCGATCAGCTTCGCCATCTCGCGGATCGGGGCGCGCGTCTTGGGCTCGATCTGGAAGTCGAGCTTCGCCGCGAGCCGGACCGCGCGCAGCATCCGGATCGGATCCTCGCGGAAGCGCACCAGCGGGTCGCCGATGATGCGCACGCGGCGCTTGCGGAGATCGGGCACGCCGCGGTGCCAGTCGAGGACCGTCTCGGTGGCCGGGTCGTAGTACAGCGCGTTCATCGTGAAGTCGCGGCGCGCGGCGTCCTGCTCGCGCGTGCCGTAGACGTTGTCGCGCAGGACGCGCCCCGTCTCCTCGTCCACCTCGCCGGGCGCCGCGGCGCGGAAGGTGGACACCTCGACCACCTCGTTCTGGAACACCGCGTGCACGAGCTTGAAGCGCCGGCCGATCAGGCGGGACCGGCGCATGTGCTTGTGGACGTCCTCGGGAAAGGCGTCGGTCGCGACGTCGAAGTCCTTCGGCTGCACGCCGAGCATCAGGTCGCGCACCGCGCCCCCGACGACGTAGGCCTTGTGCCCGTGGCTCGCGAGCACCTCGCACACCTTGCGGGCGCCGTAGCTGATGGAATCGCGGCGGATGCCGTGCTCGGCGGCGGGAAAGACCTCGGGCTCGTGGCGCGGGCCGATGCGGAGGACGCGGCGGATGAAGCGCTTGATCAACGGGTCGGTACGAAGAGAGGCGCCGCGGACTCCGCCGCCGGCGCGAGCCGGCAGCCGTAGAGGGCCTCGAGGTGGTCTTGCGTGAGCACTTCTTGCGCGGGCCCGTGGCGGAAGCGGCCCGAATCATACAACAGGAGCGCGTGGCCGCAGTACCGCGCCGCCCAGAGCGGCTCGTGCAACGCCATGATCACGGTGCGGCCGGCGCGCACGAGGCGGGCGAGGAGCTCCATGACCGCGAGCTGGTGGCCCAGGTCGAGGTGGGCGAGCGGCTCGTCGAGGAGCCACCACTGCGGCGACTGGACCAGGAGCTGCGCGAGCCGCGCGCGCTGCCGCTCGCCGCCGGACAGCGTGCGGTAGGGCTGCGTCGCGTGCGCGCCGAGATCGAGCTCGGCGAGCGCCGCGCGCGCAGCCTCTTCGGCCGCCGGGTCCGGCCCGAGCAGGCCCGTCGCGTGCGCGACCCGGCCGAGCATCGCGTACTCGAGCGTGGAGCCCCAGTAGCTCTCCCCTTCGTCCTGCAGCAGGACGGCGACGCGGCGGGCCACGTCGCGCCGCGCGAGCGCGGCGAGCGGTGCGCCGTCGAGCGTCACCGTTCCCCCGTCCGGGTCGCGCAGCCCGGCGAGCGCATGGAGCAGGCTCGTCTTGCCCGCGCCATTCGGGCCGAGCAGCGCCCAGCACTCGCCCGGGGCGAGCGCAAAGCCGAGGCCGTCGACGAGCACGCGTCCGGGCACGGCCAGCTTGAGCCCCTGCGCGGCGAGCGTCACCGGGTCCTCGCGAGCAACGCCAGGAGGACCGGCACGCCGACCAGCGCGGTCACCGCCCCGACCGGAAACTCGAGCGGCGCGGCCGCCGTGCGCGCGATCGTGTCGGCGCCCGCGACCAGCGCCCCGCCGCCGAGCGCGGTGAGCGGCAGCAGGCGCCCGTGGTCGCTGAACCCGGCGAGCCGCAGCGCGTGCGGCACCACCAGCCCGACGAAACCGATCGGCCCGGCGACCAGCACCGCCGCGACGGTCGCGACCGTCGCGGCGAGGAAGGCGATCGCCTGCGTCGCGCCGACCGCCACGCCGAGCGAGCGCGCCTTGAGGGGGCCGAGCGTCAGTGCGTCCAGGCGCAGGGCGAGCGGTTGCGCCGCCGCGACGACGACGAGCAAGGCGATCCACGGCGCGGCGGGGCGCGTCGCGCCCGACAGGTCGCCCAGCAGCCAGAAGAGCATTCCCTGGATCTGTCCGGCCGACGCCAGCGAGAGCAGCATGCTGACGACCGCGCCGCAGCCGGCCCCGATCGCGACGCCGGTGAGTAGCACGCGGTGGATGTTCCAGCCGGTCAGGCGCACCGCGAGCGCGAGCAGCACGCCCGCGGCGGCGCACGCGCCGCCGAACGAGAGCACGTGCACCGCCCAGCCGGGCAGCCCGAGGAGGATGGCGGTGAGCGCGCCCACCGATGCGCCACCCGACACGCCCAGGATCGAAGGATCGGCGAGGGGGTTGCGCAGCAGCACCTGCAGCAGCGCGCCGGAGAGCGCGAGCAGCGCACCGCAGGCGAACGCGCACAAGGTGCGGGGCGCGCGCAGCGACCAGAGGATGTCGCGGCTCGCCTCGGTGCCGCCGCCCGTCAGCGCGCGGAGCCATTCGCCGGCGGGCACGTCGACGCTACCGAACCACAGGCCCGCCGCGAGCGAGACCGGCGCAGCGAGCAGGACCGCTATCGCGGCGAGCCGGCGCATGGCCTCATCTGAGCGAGATGATCGGCCACCGACGCTCCGTCGCAATGCCGTGCAGCGTCTCGTCCGGATCGACCGCAACCGGATACTTGACCATTTCGAGCAGCGGCAGGTCGTTGTGCGAATCGCTGTAGAACCAGCTTCCCGCGAAGCTCTCGAGCGGGTGCCCCAGCCCGCCGAGCCATTGCTCGAGGCGGGCGACCTTGCCGGTGCGGAACGCCGGAATGCCGGCCACTTTCCCCGTGTACACGCCGGCGTGCGCTTCGGGCTCGGTCGCGATCAGGTGCGCGACGCCGAACTCGCGCGCGATCGGGCCGGTCACGAACGAATTGGTGGCGGTGACGATCGCGCAAAGGCTCCCCGCGTCGAGGTGGCGCGCCACGAGGCGGCGCGCCGCCGGCCCGATCATCGGCCGGATCTTCGCGTCCATGAACTCGGCGTGCCACGTGTCGAGCTGCGCGCGCGGGTAGCGCGCGAGCGGCGCGAGCTGGAAGTCGAGGAACTCGTAGATGTCGAGCGTGCCCGCCTTGTATTGCGCGAAGAAGCGGTCGTTCTCCGTCTCGTAGGTCGCGCGGTCGAGCACGCCGCGGTCGATCAGGAACTGCGCCCACTCGTAGTCCGAGTCGCCGGCCAGCAGCGTGTTGTCGAGGTCGAAGAGGACGAGCTCCATCGCGCGTCACTTCAACCCGAGCGCCTCGAGCGCCTCGCGCACGAGCGGCAGCGTGAGGGCGCGCTTCTGCGCGAGCGAGTAGCGGTCGAGCGCATCGAGCACCGCGAGCTGCGTGCCCAGGTCGCGCGGCAGGCGGCGCAGCAGGTAGCCGGCCACTTCGTCGGGGAGCGTCATGCCGCGGCTCGCGGCCTGCGCGCGCAGCGCCCCGGCCTTGGCCTCGTCGCCGAGCGCCTGCAGCTGGAACACGAGGCCCGAGCCGAGCCGGGTGCGCAGGTCCGCGCGGACGGCGAGCTGCGCCGGCGGCGCATCTCCGGCGGCGATGAACGCGACGCCGGCGGCGCGTGCGCGGTTGAAGGCGTCGAACGCGTCGATCTGGCCTGCATCGTCGAGAAGGTGGACGTCGTCGCACGTGACGACGCCCGCGGTGCGCGCGGCAGCGGCGAGGAGATGGCTGCGACCGCTGGCCGCGTCGCCCCAGAGGTAGACCGCCCGCTCGCCTTCGCCGCGCACGGCGGCGCGCACAGACGCGACCGCCGCCGCGTTCGCGCCCGCGACGAAGTTGTCGAAGGTCGGCGGCGCGGGGGGAGCGAGCTCGAGGATCAGCTGGCCGGTCACGTGAGGTAGAATCGATCGGGGAAAAACGCGCAATTCTAGCGGCAACCGCCGCCTCTCCCGAGCCGATCGATGTCCCGCCCGACCGATTCCCTCTCGTACCGCGACGCCGGCGTCGACATCGACGCGGGCGATGCGCTCGTCGAGCGCATCAAGCCGTTCGCGAAGCGGACCATGCGGCCGGAGGTCCTCGCGGGCATCGGCGGGTTCGGCGCGCTCGTCGAACTGCCCAAGCGCTACCGCCACCCGGTGCTCGTCTCGGGCACCGACGGCGTCGGCACCAAGCTGAAGCTCGCCTTCCTGCTGAACCGCCACGACACGGTCGGCATCGACCTGGTCGCGATGAGCGTGAACGACGTCCTGGTGCAGGGCGCCGAGCCGCTGTTCTTCCTGGACTACTTCGCGTGCGGCAAGCTCGACGTGGCCGTCGCTGCCGACGTCATCAAGGGCATCGCGCAGGGCTGCGAGGCCGCCGGCTGCGCGCTGATCGGCGGTGAGACCGCCGAGATGCCGGGCATGTACCCCGAGGGCGAGTACGACCTCGCGGGTTTCTGCGTCGGAGTGGTCGAGAAGGACCGCGTGATCGACGGCCGCAGCATCGCGCCCGGCGACGTCGTGCTCGGGCTCGCGTCGAGCGGCGCGCATTCGAACGGCTATTCGCTCGTGCGTCGCATCCTCGAGCGCGCTGGGTGGGAAGGGAAGGGCCCCACCCCGTCGTCCGGGCTCGATCTTGCGGCCGACTTCCACGGCCGGCCGCTCGCCGACGTGCTGATCGAGCCCACGCGGATCTACGTCAAGCCGGTGCTGAAGCTGCTCGGCGAGGTGAAGGTCAAGGGCCTCGCCCACATCACCGGCGGCGGGCTGGTCGAGAACGTGCCGCGCGTCCTGCCCGACGCGGTCTGCGCGGTCCTGGACAGCGCCGCCTGGCCGCTTCCGCCGCTCTTCCGGTGGCTGCAGGAGCAGGGCAACGTCGCCGCGCACGAGATGCACCGCGTGTTTAACTGCGGCATCGGCATGGTCATTGTCGTTGCGCCCGGCGATGCCGATCGCGCGACGACGCTGCTCCGTTCCGCAGGGGAAACCGTCTATCGCATCGGCGCCATCGAGCCGCGGCCGGCCGACGGCGCGGCCACCGTCGTTCGCTAGCCGGCGCCACTCGTCGGGTCCCGGGCGCCATTCGCCGGGTTTCGCTCCGATTCTTCACGTTCACCGTGAGAAAGTCCCGTGCGCGCACGTGCGCGGTGCGCGCTTTGCTTGTCTGATGCGTTGAACGCGACCGGAACAGAACGAGCGGAAATATGACCGGAACGAAGTCGCAGCCCACCTTCGAGCGCCAGCTGATCGGCCTGGCCGTGGCCGCCTGCTTCGCGGGCGTCGTTCACGCCAACCCGACGGGTCCGGCGGTGGCCAACGGCGCGGCGAGCTTCGCGACGACCGGAAACACGCTGACCGTCACCAACACCCCCGGCGCGATCATCAACTGGCAGGCGTTCTCGATCCGCCCCGACGAGGTCACCCGCTTCATCCAGAGCGGCGCGGCGAGCGCGGTGCTCAACCGCGTCACCGGCGTCGGGCAATCCGCGATTCTCGGCCAGCTGCTGTCGAACGGCCGAGTCTTCCTGATCAATCCCAACGGCGTGGTGGTCGGCGCCGGCGCGCGCATCGACACCGCCGGGTTCGTGGCCTCGAGCCTCAACCTGTCGAACGAGGATTTCCTCGCCGGCCGCTTCCGCTTTACCGATCCCGGCAACGCGGGGAAGGTGACGAACGCCGGGTCGATCAACGCGCATTCGGGCGGCCCGGTCTACCTGATCGCGCCGACGGTCGAAAACCACGGCGTCATCACCGCGCCGAACGGCGACATCCTCCTCGCCGCCGGCAAGAGCGTGGAGCTCGTGTCCGCGGCGAGCCCGCACCTGCGCGTGCAGGTGCAGGCGGGCGGCGAGGCCGTCAACGTCGGCCAGCTCCTCGCCGACTCCGGCCGCGTCGGCCTCTACGGCGCGGCGATCCGCAACGCGGGGACGATCAGCGCCGACAGCGCGAGCCTCAATGCCGCGGGCAACGTCGTGCTCAAGGCTTCGCGCGACGTGACGCTCGAGGGCACGAGCGTGGTGAGCGCGAGCGGCGGGCGAAGGGCGGCACGGTCGACCTGCAGGCCGAGCAGGGCACGCTGCTCGTGGACGGGCGCGTCGATGCGAAGGGCGCGGCGGGCCAGGGCGGCGACGTCAGGCTTCTCGGCACGCAGGTCGGGCTGATCGGGAACGCGGCGGTCGACGCATCGGGCGCGAAGGGCGGCGGGACGGTCCTGGTCGGCGGCGACTACCAGGGCAAGAATCCGGACATCCAAAACGCCGCACGCGTCGTGCTCGCGCCGGACGCGAAGGTGGTCGCGGACGCGACCGGGCGCGGGGACGGCGGCCGGGTCATCGTCTGGTCGGACGAGTACACGGGCTTCTACGGCACGATCAGCGCGCGCGGTGGTGCGGCCGGCGGCAACGGCGGGTTCGTCGAGACCTCGAGCAAGGACAACCTGCAGGCGCTCGGGATCGTGGACGCCGCGGCGCCGCTCGGACGCGCGGGCGAGTGGCTCCTCGATCCCGCGAACGTGACCATCTCGGGCGGGGTAACTGCGAACGGGGTCTACAGCGGCGGCAGCCCCAACCTCTTCACCACCACCGCCAACAACGCGGTTGCGAACGTGACGACGCTCCAGACCTCGCTCAATGCGGGGACGAGCGTCACGATCAACACGACGCCGGGCGGCGCGCAGGCGGGGCACATCACGCTCGCGTCGGACGCGATCACGAAGAGCGCCGGCACGGCGGCGCCGCGCTCACGCTGAACGCGCAGAGCAACATCGCCCTCAACGCCGGAATCACGTCGACCTCGAACACGCTCGACGTGAACCTGAACGCCGGGCTGGGCGGCGCGGGAACCGTCACGCTCAACAACATGAGCCTCAACGGCGGCACGTTGACCGTGAACGCCCCCGGCAACGTCACCCAGACGGCGGGCACGACCCTGCAGACCGCGACCTCGCTCGTGAAGCAGGGCGCCGGGACGATGACGCTCTCGCAGGCGAACACCTACACCGGGACGACCAATGTCCAGGCCGGCACCCTGACGGTTACCAATGCGGGCGGGCTCGGCACGACCGCTGGGGGAACGACGATCGCCGCCGGGGCGACGCTGAACATCAACAACGTGGCGGTCGGAGCCGAGAGCGTCACGCTCGACGGGACGCTGCGGGCACTGGCGCAGGAGCATCGCTTGCCGGAGCCGTGGCGCTGGGCGCCGGATCCGCGGTCAATGCCATGGCCGCCGCCGACGTCCTGACGCTCGGCGGCGTGGTCGGCGGTGCGAATGCGCTCACCAAGACGGGTGCCGGAACAGTGACGCTGTCCGGCGCCAACACGTACTCTGGCGCGACCAACGTCAACGCCGGCACGCTGACCGCCTCGAACGCGGCGGCACTCGGAACGACGGCAGCAGGCACGACGGTCGCGGCCGGCGCGACGCTGCGCGTCAACAACGTGGCGATGGGAACCGAAACGCTCACGCTGAACGGCGCGGGCGTTGGCGGCGCCGGCGCACTGCAGGGCACCGGTGCCGGGGCCGCGCTCGCCGGCGCCGTCACGCTCGGCAGCGCGACGACGATCGGCGCGACGGCGGCGGCCGACACGCTGACGCTGTCGGGCGTAGTGGTGGCGCGAATGCGCTGACCAAGGTGGGCGCGGGCACGGCAGTGCTTACGGGCGCCAACACCTACACGGGCGCGACCGCGATCAACTCCGGGACGGTGGTCGCGTCGAACGCGAGCGCGCTGGGCACGACCGCGGGCGCCACGACGGTCGCGAATGGCGCGACGCTGCGCGTCAACAACGTGGCGATCGGGGCCGAGGCGGTGACGCTCAATGGCACCGGCGTGGCGCGGCCGGGGCTCTGCAAGGCACGGGGACGGCCTCGCTCGCGGGCAACGTGACCCTCGCCACCGCGAGCACGGTCGGGGTGACCGCAGCCGCGGACACGCTGACGCTGTCGGGCGTGGTGAGCGGGGCGAACGCGCTGACCAAGGTGGGCGCGGGCACAGCCGTGCTCTCGGGCGCCAATACCTACACGGGCGCGACGACGATCAGCGCGGGCACGGTGGTCGCGTCGAACGCGGCGGCGCTGGGCACGACGGCGGGCGGCACGACGGTGGCGAACGGCGCGACGCTGCGCGTCAACAACGTGGCGATCGGGGCCGAGGCGGTCACGCTCAACGGGACCGGCGTCGGTGCGGCCGGCGCGCTGCAAGGCACGGGAACGGCGTCGCTCGCGGGCAACGTGACCCTGGCCGCCGCGAGCACGGTCGGGGTGACCGGAGCAGCCGATGCGCTGACGCTTTCGGGCGTCGTGAGCGGCGCCAATGCGCTCACCAAAGCCGGCGCCGGCACGCTGACGCTCTCCGGCGCGAACATCTACACGGGTACGACGACGATCAGTGCGGGCACGGTCGTCGCGTCGAACGCGACGGCGCTGGGCACGGTGGCGGGCGGCACGACGGTCGCGGCCGGAGCGACGCTCAACGTCAACAACGTCGCGATCGGCGCCGAGGCGGTGACGCTGAACGGCACGCTGCAGGGTACGGGCGCCGCGTCCCTCGCCGGCACGGTCGCGCTCGGCGCGGCGAGCGCGCTGAACACGGCGGCGTTCGGCGATACGCTCACCCTCACCGGCGTGGTGAGCGGCGCCAACGCCCTGAACAAGAACGGTGCCGGTACCGTCGTTTTGGGCGGGGCCGCGGCGAACACCTATACCGGTGCAACCAACGTCAACGCCGGGACGCTGCGCGTCGGGTCGGCGGCAAACAAGATCACCAACACGAGCGCGGTGAACGTTGCCGCTCCGGGGACGCTGGACCTGAACAACTTCAACGAGACGGTCGGCTCGATCGCGGGCGCGGGCAACATCACGCTGGGCAGCGCGACACTGACGGCCGGCAACGCAACCAACACGCTCTTCTCGGGCGTGGTGAGCGGGACCGGCGGTCTCACCAAGGCCGGCACCGGAACGCTCGAGTTGTCCGGTGCGAACACCTACACCGGCACGACCGCGGTTAGCGCGGGCACGGTGGTCGCCTCGAACGTGACGGCACTGGGGACGACGGCGGGCGGCACCACGGTGGCGAACGGTGCGACGCTCCGCATCAACAATGTGGCGATCGGGGCCGAAGCGGTAACCGTCAATGGCGCTGGAGTAGGCGCCGCCGGCGCGCTCCAGGGCACGGGAACGGCATCGCTCGCGGGTAACGTCGCGCTCGCCACTGCGAGCACGGTCGGGGCGACCGCGGCCGCCGACACCCTCACGCTGTCGGGCGTGGTGAGCGGCGCGAACGCGCTGACCAAAGCGGGCGCGGGCACTGTGGTGCTTACGGGGGCCAACACCTACACGGGCGCGACGACGATCAACGCGGGCACGGTGGTCGCATCGAACGCGACGGCGCTGGGGACGTTGGCGGGCGGCACGACGGTCGCGGCGGGTGCGACACTGAACATCAACAACGTCGCGATCGGGACCGAGGCGCTCACGCTCAACGGCACGCTCCAGGGTACGGGCGCCGCCTCGCTCGCGGGTACCGTCGCGCTCGGCGCGGCGAACGCGCTGAACACGGCAGTGGCGGGCGACACGCTCACCCTCACCGGCGTGGTGAGCGGTGCCAATGCCCTGAACAAGAACGGGGCGGGCACGGTGGTCCTCGCCGGCGCCGCCAACAACACGTACACCGGTGTGACGAATATCAATGCCGGCACGCTCGTCGCTTCGAAGGCGGGCGCGCTCGGCACGGTGGCCGGCGGAACGACGGTCGCGAACGGCGCGACCCTGCAGATCAGCAACGTCGCGATCGGCGCCGAGCCGGTGACGCTGAACGGCACGGGCGTCGGCGGAAGCGGCGCGCTGCAGGGAACGGGCGCCGCCTCGTTGACCGGCAATGTGACGCTCGCGTCGGCGAGCTCGATCGGCGCGCCGGCCCTGGCCGACACGCTGACGCTGTCGGGCGTTGTCGGCGGGGCCAACGACCTCACCAAGGTCGGGGCGGGCACGGTCGTGCTGTCCGGCGCGGCCGCGAACACGTATGGTGGTGCGACCAACGTGAATGCCGGGACGCTGCGCGTCGGGTCGGCCGCGAACAAGATCACCGATACGAGCGCCGTGACCGTGGCAGGCGGCGCGACGCTGGACCTCAACGGCTTCAGCGAGACGATCGGCTCGCTCGCAGGCGCCGGCAACGTGACGCTTGGCGCCGGGACGCTCACGGCCGGCGGCAACGGCGCGTCGACCGTCTTCTCGGGCGTGGTCTCCGGCGCGGGCGGCCTGACGAAGGCAGGCGCAGGGACGTTCGAGCTCTCCGGCGCCAACACCTACGCGGGCGCGACGAACGTCAACGCGGGCACGCTCACCGCCTCGAACGCCGCGGCGCTCGGCACGACCGCGGGTGCGACGACGGTCGCGAACGGCGCGACGCTCAACATCAACAACGTGGCGATCGGCAACGAAGCGGTCACGATCAACGGCAACGGCGTGGGCGGCGCGGGCGCGCTGACCGGCACCGGCACGGCCTCCCTTGGCGGTCAGGTCACCGTCGCGACCGCGAGCCGCGTCGGCGCGGCGCCCGGCAGCGCACTCGCACTGAACGGAACGGTCCAGGGACCCGGCGCCCTCGATGTCGCCGGCGGCGGATCCGTGACCTTCGGGAATACCGTGGGCAACCTGACCCCGCTCGCATCGCTGACGTCGGCGGCGGGCACCGCACTCAACGTCAACGGCGGCCTGGTCCGCACGACCGGCACGCAGACCTACAACGGCTCCCTCACGACGGGCGCTCCCACCACGCTGCAGACCACGAACGCGAACGTCACGGCGAACGGCGCCGTCACCGCCACGGCGGGAACGCTCACGCTGAACACCGGCACGGGCAACGTGTCGATGACCAACGCCGCGAACGACTTCGGCACGGTCTCGGTCACGAGCGGCAACACGGTGGCGCTAAACGATGCGAACGCGCTCGCGCTCGGCGCATCGAGCGTCTCCACGCTCACGGCGACGGCGGGCGGTGCGCTCAACGTCAATGGCGCACTGACGGCGAGCGGCGGGGGCAACTCGATCGTCCTCTCCGGCGCGAGTTTCGTGAACAGCGCCGGCGCAGGGGCCCTCGTCGTGCCGGTCGGCGGCCGCTGGGTCGTCTACTCCGGCGATCCGGCGGGCGACACCTTCAACGGGCTCGCGAGTGGCAACCAGGCGATTTGGAATGCAACCTTCGCTGGCAACCCGCCGGGGACGATTCCCGTGGGCAATCGCTACGTGTTCAGCATGACCGGCACGCCGGCGACGCTGACCTTCACGTCGACGGACGCAGCCAAGGTCTACGGCGATGTCGCGAACGTCTCCGGCAACTACGCGGTGAGCGGCTTCGTCAACGCCGCGACCTATGGCAACGTCTTCACGCAGGACACCGCGGCGAATACGTTTACCGGCGCGCCGAACGTCACGTCGGCCGGTGCCCCCGCAATTGCGAACGTCGGGCTGTACCCGATCACCGTCACGACGGGCACGCTCGCCGCGACGACCGGCTACACGCTCGCGTTCAACGCCGCCGGGCAGCTCACCGTGAGCGCGCGCCCGATCACGGTGACGCCGGGGCCGCTCGCACGGCCCTACGGCGATCCGAACCCCACGACGACCGGCACGCTCACGGTCGGCGGCTCGGGTCTCGCGAACGGCAACACGATCACGCAGGTCGATGTGGCGAGCCCGGCCACCGCGACCGATCCGGCCGGCAGCGCGCACGCGCTCAACGCGTCGAATGCGGCGTTCGGGGGCGGCGGCGTCGCCTCGAATTACGTGATTACCTACGCGCCCGGAACGCTGACGATCAGCCAGCGTCCGATCACGGTGCTGGCGAGCGACCAGGCGCGCGCCTACGGGGACCCGAACCCGACGACCGGGCCGTTCACGATCACCGTGGGCTCGCTCGCGGGGACGGACGCGATCGGGTCGGTGAACGTCACGAGTCCTGCGCTATCCACCTCCCCGGCGGGCAGCGCCTGGGTGCTCACCAACACCGGCACGAACTTCACGTCCGGCAGCGCGTCGAACTACGCCATCACGCTGCAGAACGGTCAGCTGACGATCGCTCAGCGCCCGATTTCGGTGAAGGCGAACGACCAGAACCGCGCCTATGGCGACCCGAACCCGGCAACCGGGCCGTTCACGATCACCGCCGGGTCGCTCGCGGGGACGGACGCGATCGGCTCGGTGAACGTCACGAGTCCCGCGCTTTCCACCTCGCCGGCCGGCGGCGTCTGGGTGCTCACCAACACCGGCACGAACTTCACGACCGGGACCGCGGCGAACTACGCGATCACGCTCCAGAACGGTCAGCTCACCATCGATCCGCGCACGATCACGGTTCAGGCGAACAATCAGGGGCGCGCCTACGGGGACCCGAACCCGACGACCGGGCCCTATACGATTACCGCCGGCTCGCTCGCGGGCGCGGACTCGATCACCAACGTCAACGTGACCAGCCCGGCGCTCGTCACTTCGCCGGTCGGGCCCTACGCTTTGACGCCGACCGCCGCGAACTTCGGCACCGGCGCGGCGACGAACTACGCGATTACTTTTGTCGACGGCGTCCTCACGATCACGCCGCGGGCGATCACGGTCACGGCGAACAACCAGGCGAAGATGTACGGCCAGCCTGACCCGGCGCTGACGTTCACCGCGCCGACCGTGAACGGCGATGTGCTGGCCGGCACGCCGATTCGCGTGCCCGGCGAGACGGTCGCGGGTGGGCCGTACGCGATCACGCAAGGCACGGTGACGAACGCGAACAATCCGAACTACACCATCACCTTCGTGAACGGCCAGATCGTGATCACTCCGGCGGCGCTCACGATCGCCGCCGACAACAAGACGCGCCTTTACGGCGACGCGAACCCGCCGCTGACCGCGACGTTCACGGGGATCACGAATGGCGACACCCCCGGGGCCATTCCCGGGGTGACGCTGACCACGCCGGCGACGATCGTGTCGAACGTCGGCAGCTACGCGATCAACGTGGCGAGCGGCGCCAACGCGAACTACACGATCACCTACGTGAACGGGCAGCTCGTCCTCACGCCGGCGCCCCTGACGATCGCGGCGAACGACGCGTCGCGGCTGGAAGGGCAACCGAATCCGCCGTTCACGGCGGCCTACACCGGGTTTAAGCTCGGCCAGACGCCGGCGGCGCTAGGCGGCGCGCTCGCATTCTCGACCCCGGCAACCCTCGCTTCGCCGCCGGGCCCGTACGCGATCACGCCGCTGGGGCAGACTTCGACGAACTACACGATCACCTACGTCGACGGCGTCCTTACGGTCACGCCGCTGCCGGTGGTCCCGGTGCCGCCGGTCGTCAGCGGCGTCGCGGCGGCCGACAACGCGCTCATCACCGCCACGCAGCGCAGCGCCGATGCCGAAGACGTTGCGCCGCGGCTACCGGAAGCGAAAGGCGTCGATTGCCTCGTGCTCGAGCGACCCGCTGTCCGCCGCGTGCTGAACCGCTGCTACTAGCGGTCAGGTCCCCTTCCGCGCGAGCCAGATCCCGGCCAGGATGACCGCGCCGCCGGCCAGCTGCGGGAGCCCCGCGCGCTCGCCGAGAATCGCCCACGCATAAAGCGTCGCCATCGCGGGCTGCAGCAGCAGGCTGACCGACGAGAACGACGCCGGCAGGTGCGCCATCGCGTAGGCGATGAGGCTCTGGCCCGCGGTCTGGCAGACGAGCGCGAGGCCGAATAGCGTCAGCCAGCCCGCGCTTGTCGCAGGCGACATCGTCTCGCCCGAGGCGAGCGCGAGCGGCAGGAGCGCGACGGCGCAAACCGTCGTGCTCACCGCCATGATGTGCGCAGTCGAGCGCGCTTCCCGCAGGTGTTTCACAGCGAGCATGTACGCGCCGTAGAACATCGCCGTCACCACGCCAAGCGCGTCGCCCAGCAGCTGCCGCTCTCCCAGCCCGAAGCTCGGGCCGACCAGGACGAACGCACCGGCCATCGCGATCGCCATTCCCGTCAGGAAGGTCCGGGTGACCCGCTGTCCGAAGAGCAGCCACGCGCCGACGGTGACGAAGATCGGCGCGAGGTTCGCCAGCAGCGTCGAGTTGGCGACCGTGGTGAAGAGAATGGAGAAATGCCAGACCGCCAGGTCGCCGGCGAAGAAGAGCCCGGCGAGGAGCATCGGCGTCGCGAGCGGATTCGCTCGGTCGCCTTCCGCGCGCGGCGTCGCGAAAGCCCACGCCCACAGAAATGGCACCGCCAAAGCGGTGCGCCAGAAGGCGCTGGCGGTGGGCCCGGTCTCGGAAAGCCGCACGAAGATCGGCGCGAACGCGATCGAGCACGCGCCGAGGAGCAGCGCGGCGAGGGCGACGGTCTGTGCGGTTCCTGCTGCGCGCGGCGTATCGGCGGGCGCGCTCATCCAGCGGAACGTCCGATGACCGGCCGCGCCTCAGCGCAGCTCGATGAGCGCCCGGCGCGCGCGTTCGAGTCGCGCCTGCGCCTCGGCGATCGCATATTCGTTCGCCGCCTGGCGGGCCCAGTACTCGTCGGCGAGACGCGCCCGGCCGCCGTACGTGCCGATGCGCTCGCCTTCGAGCGGCTCGCGGCCGGCCTCCAGCGTCTGTCGCCCGCGCTCGAGGGCCGCCGAGGCGGCGCCGATTTCCGCGGTGACGGCGTCGAGCGCGCGGCTGCGCTCTGCCGCGCGGTCGTTGACCTCCCGCGCCCGCGCGCGGGCTGCCTGCTCCTGCGCGGACGCGGCCGCAGGGTCCGGCGCCGGCGCGCGGTCGAACTCCTCCTCGAGCGTCGCGCCCGCCACGGGCCTGTCCGAGTAGACGGTCTTGCCGTCGGGCGTGCGGTACTTGTAGATCGTCTGCGCGGGTGCGGCGGTCACGAAGGCGAGCGCGACCGCCGCAACAAGTCGCGTCGTCGCGCGCACCATCTCAGCGCGCCGCGTTTCGGACGGCGACGGCGCGCTGCAGGCGTTCTTCGGCGTCGGCGACCGCGCGCTGGTTCGCCGCCTGCCGGGCGTCGTAGGCCTCGTTGAGCCGGCTGCCGCCGGTCGCGGTGCCCGTCCGCTCGCCGGGGAACGGCTCGACGCCCGCCTGGAGCTGGGCGCGCGCCCGCTCGAGCGCCTCGGTCGCGGCGCGCACTTCCTGATCCGCCTGGTCGAGCCGGCGGACGCGCTCCGCTCCGGGATCGGCGCCGGGCGCCGCGGCCTTGCTCTCGCGAGGCGGGGGCGGCGGCGACGCCGAAGCCGGCGGCGGCGGCGCCAGCTCGTTGACGAGTTTCGCGCCGGGCACCGGCTGATCGGAGTAGACGACGCGACCATCGGGAAAGACGTAGCGGCCGATCTTCTGTGCGTCGACGGCGTTTGCCGCGGCCAGGGCGAGAACGACGAAAAAGAGGCGGGAGAGGCGCATAGGCGAGCCTGAAAGTGAGACCGTTAGGACGAGTTGTACACGACGCGCCGTGACCAGGCAATCGCGGCGCAGGATGAACGGCGCTAGAATCCGACCGCCCCCCGCACGACCATGCCGCAGCCGTCGTTCGTCCATCTCCGCCTGCACAGCGAGTTCTCCATCGTCGACGGGATCGTGCGCCTGGACGATGCCGTCGCGCGCGCCGCCGCGGACGGGATGGGTGCGCTCGCGCTCACCGACCTCGGCAACGTGTTCGGGATGGTCGACTTCTACAAGGCCGCGCGCAAGGCCGGAGTCAAGCCGATCATCGGTTGCGACGCGTGGATCACCCACGACGCGGAGCGCGACAAGCCGCATCGACTGCTCCTGCTCGTGCGCTCCCACGCGGGTTACCTCGCCTTGAGCGAGCTGCTCACGCGCGCCTACCGGGAGAACCAGCACCGCGGCCGCGCCGAGCTGCGGCGCGAGTGGCTCGCCGGCGGCGGCGCGGCAGGCCTGATCGCGCTCTCGGGCGCGCATGCGGGGGACGTCGGCGCCGCGCTGTTGCAGGGGAATCTCCCGGTCGCCGAGCGCCTGGCGCGCGAGTGGGCGGAGGCGTTCCCGGACGCGTTCTACCTCGAGCTGCAGCGCGCCGGCGCGCCGCAGACGGAGGCCTACGTCGCCGCCGCGCTCGAGCTCGCCGGGCGGACCGGGCTGCCGGTGGTCGCGACGCACCCGGTGCAGTTCCTCAAGCCCGAGGAATTCAAGGCGCACGAGGCGCGCGTCTGCATCTCGGAGGGCTACGTGCTCGCCGACCAGCGGCGGCCGCGCGCGTTCACGCCGGACGCCTACTTCAAGTCGCAGGCCGAGATGGCGGCGGCGTTCGCCGACCTGCCCGAGGCGCTCGCCAACGCGGTCGAGATCGCGAAGCGCTGCAACCTCGTGCTGGAGCTCGGCAAGTCGAAGCTGCCGCGGTTCCCGACGCCGGCCGGCGTCACGCTCGAGGACTACCTCGTCGCGGCCGCCGAGAAGGGCCTCGGCGAGCGTCTCGTGCAGCTGTATCCCGACGCGGCCGAGCGCGAGCGGCACGCGCCGCGCTACCGCGAGCGGCTCGCCTTCGAGGCGAAGACCATCATCCAGATGGGCTTCGCGGGCTACTTCCTGATCGTCGCGGACTTCATCAACTGGGCGAAGACGAACGGCGTGCCGGTCGGGCCGGGGCGCGGCTCGGGTGCGGGCTCGCTCGTCGCGTACTCGCTCGGCATCACCGACCTCGATCCGCTGCGCTACGACCTGCTGTTCGAGCGCTTCCTCAACCCGGAGCGCGTGTCGATGCCCGACTTCGACATCGACTTCTGCCAGGACGGGCGCGACCGCGTCATCGACTACGTGAAGCGCAAGTACGGCGCCGAGTCGGTCTCGCAGATCGCCACCTTCGGCACGATGGCGGCGAAGGCGGTGGTGCGCGACGTCGGCCGGGTGCTCGAATGGAGCTACACGCGCGCCGACGAGCTCGCGAAGCTGATCCCGTTCCAGCCGGGCAAGCTGATCACGCTGAAGATGGCGCGCGAGATGGAGCCGCGCCTCGCGGAGCGCGAGGAGACCGAGGAGGAGACGCGCGAGCTGCTGGCGCTCGCCGGCGAGCTCGAGGGCCTCACGCGCAACGTCGGCATGCACGCGGGCGGCGTGCTGATCGCGCCGGGCAAGCTCACCGATTTCTGCCCGCTGTACGTCGCGCACGGCGCCGAGGCGATGGTGTCGCAGCTCGACATGAAGGGGGTCGAGGCGATCGGCCTGGTGAAGTTCGACTTCCTCGGACTGACGACGCTGACCATCCTCGACTGGACGCTGCGCTACGTGCGGGGGCTCGACCCGTCCGTGGCGCTCGCCCTCGAGACGATCCCGCTCGACGATCGCGACACCTACAAGCTCTTCGCGGCGGCCAACACGACCGCGGTGTTCCAGTTCGAATCGCGCGGCATGCGCGATCTCCTCAAGCGGGCGCGTCCCGACCGCTTCGAGGACATCATCGCGCTGGTCGCGCTGTTCCGGCCCGGGCCGATGGATCTCATCCCCGACTACACCGACCGCAAGCACGGCCGGAGCCGCGTCGAGTACCTCGATCCGCGGCTCGAGCCGATCCTCGCGCCCACCTACGGGATCATGGTGTACCAGGAGCAGGTGATGCAGATCGCGCAGGCGATCGGCGGCTACTCGCTCGGAGCCGCGGATCTCCTGCGACGCGCGATGGGCAAGAAGCTGCCCGAGGAGATGGCGACGCACCGCGACCTGTTCGTCGCCGGCGCGGAGAAGAACGGCGTTTCGCGCGCGCGCGCGAACGAGCTCTTCGGCCTGATGGAGAAGTTCGCCGGCTACGGCTTCAACAAGTCGCACGCCGCGGCCTATGCGCTGGTCGCGTACCAGACCGCGTACATGAAGGTGCATCACAACGCCGCGTTCATGGCCGCCAACTGCTCGGCGGTGATGACCGACACCGACAAGGTGCAGCAGTTCCACGCCGACGCGATCGCGAACGGGCTGAAGATGCTGCCGCCGGACGTCAACGCGGGCGAGTACCGCTTCGTTCCGGTGGATGCGCGCACGATCCGCTACGGGCTGGGTGCGATCAAGGGGACGGGAGAGTCGGCAATCGGCGCGATCGTCAGGGCGCGGGAGGAGGGCGGCCCCTTCGCGGACCTCTTCGACTTCTGCGAGCGCATCGACAAGCGCATCGTCAACCGCCGCGTCGTCGAGGCGCTGGTGCGCGCCGGCGCCTTCGACGCGCTCGACGATCACCGCGCGCGGCTGCTCGCCTCGGTCGGCATCGCGCTCGAGGCGGCCGAGCAGCGCGAGCGCGACGCGCAGCAGGTCAGCCTGTTCGGCGACGCCGAAGGCGCGGCGCGCCACCGGCCCGCGCTGGTCGACGCGCCCCGGTGGGACGAGCAGCGCCGCCTCGCCGAGGAGAAGACCGCGCTCGGGTTCTACCTCTCCGGGCATCCGTTCGTGGCGTTCCGGCGCGAGTTCGCGCCGTTCGTCCGCTGCACGCTGGCGGAGATCGCGCCGCGGAACGAGCCGCAGCTCATCGCGGGCATGGTCGTCTCGGCGCGCACCGCGATGACCCGGCGCGGCAAGATGCTGATCGTGCTGCTCGACGACGGCGCGGCGCAGCTCGAGGTGTCGGTCTACAGCGAGGTCTGGGAAGCGAACCGCGACCTCGTCAAGGAGGACCGTCCGCTGGTGGTGCAGGGCAAGGTGTCGAAGGACGAGTTCAGCGGCGGCTTCCGGGTGATCGCCGAGCGGCTCTACGACCTCGCCGCGGCGCGGGCGAAGTTCGCGCGGGGCTTGCGGTTGTCGCTGAACGGCGAGGCGTCGGCGGCGGGCGCCGCGGCGACGAAGAAGCTGCGCGAGCTGCTCGCGCCGTACCGCAACGGCCCGTGCTCGGTGTGCGTACGCTACAGCAGCGGCAGCGCCGTTGCGGACGTGCGGCTCGGGGACGAATGGCGCGTGACGCCGGACGACGGGCTCATCGCGGCGCTGAGCGACTGGCTGAAGCCCGAGAACGTCGAGATCGTCTACGGGTGAAACGACGCGGGCCGGCCGTCGCTCCGGACGCCCGCAGGGCGATCCGGAATCCAGGCGCGCGCTACAGCGTTTGAACGACCTCGAAGGTCGCGAACGCGCCCTCGACTTCCGATACGGTGAGGTCCGTCACTTTCGCCGCCGACGGCCCGCGGCGCGCCCACGCGACGATCGCATTGACGGGTTCTGCGCCGCCCGCGACGACCGCCTCGACCGTCCCGTCGCGGCGGTTCCGCACCCACCCCGTCACGCCGAGGCGCTCGGCTTCCCAGCGCATCGACTCGCGAAATCCGACCCCCTGCACGCGCCCGTGGATGATGAGATGCTTCGCCATTGGAGGCAATCATACTAAGGAGCGAACGATGAGAACGATCCTTGCATTGCTCGCCGCGCTGGCGCTGGCCGGCTGCGCGTCCACCGGCGGCGGCACCGTCGCCGAGGACAAGGTCGTGTACCACTTCAGCGACGGCCTCGAGCAGGCGACGAACGGCCTGCGCAACATCAACAACCACCTCGAGGTGAACCCGAAGGCGAAGATCGTGGCCGTGGCGCACGCGCGCGGCGTGGACTTCCTGATGAAGGACGCCCGCGACAAGAACGGCAACCCCTACGAGGTCGCGGTGCAGGAGCTCAAGTCGCGCGGCGTGACGTTCGAGGTGTGCGAGATCACGCTGCGCAACCGCAAGCTGACGAAATCGCAGTTCATCGAGGAGGTGAGCTACGTGCCTTCGGGGGTGGCGGAAATCACGAAAATGCAGCAGCGCGAGGGCTACGCGTACCTCAAGCCGTAGCGAAGACCTCGCGGTAGTAGCGGTACCAGTCGCTCTGGAACCGCTCCGCCGGATCGTGCCGCAGCTTTAGCGCGAGGAATTCCCGGCAGCGCGGGTAGCACGCTTCGACCTGCGCGCGCGTCGCGTGGCGGTGGTAGGTCAGGTAGTAGCTGCCGCCGCGCGCAATCGCCAGGTCGATGAGGCGGCGGAACGCATCGGCTGCGTGCGCCTGCCCCGCCGGGTCGTGGCGGACGTGCAGGTTGAAGATCACGCAGGCAAAGTCCTCGCGCGCCCACGGCAGGAACGTCTCGCTGTCGCGGCGAATCAGACGCACCGTCCCGTAGATCACATCGACCCCCTCGCGCCGGAAATCGGCGGCGGCCTCGGTCATGAAATCGGCGAGGCGGGCGCGCGGGACGTAGATCTCGGTGATGACCTCCGAGCCGCGATGGCCGAGCGTGCGGTCGATCTCGCGGTGGTAGTCGTCGAGATAGACGCTCATCTGGTGCGTGTCCGACCAGTACACCTGTCCGGACGTCGCGAGGTAGTGGCGCGAGTAGTGCTCGAACGCCGCGCGCTTGTCGGTGTGCGCGAGCGTCACGAGCCGCCTCCAGTCCTCCGCGGACAGCACGCGCTGGTCGAGGGGGATCGGCGTCGTATCGGATACCGGCGCGTAGCATGAAAACACGCCGCGCCGCAGAAAGTGCTCGCTGGCCGGGTCGGTCGCGAACTGGAAGTCGCCGTATGCGAAGCCGGCCGCGATGCGCGCGTCGAACGCCGCCATGAGCCCCTCGAGGTCGAGGATCTCAACGACGCGGCGGAGCTTGCGACGCAGGACGAGTCGCAGGGTAACCGTCGCGATCACGCCGAACAGGCCGTAGCCGCCGATCGCGAGCCGGAAGCGCTCCGCGTTCTCGGTGCGGCTGCAGCGGCGCAGCTCGCCTTGCGCATCGACGAGCGTGAACGACTCGACTTCGCTTACGAAGGGCGGCAGATCGAGCCCGCGGCCGTGCACGTTCGCCGAGAGGCAGCCGCCGATGCTCAACGCATCGGCGCCGGTCTGCTTCTGGCGGAAGGTCCACGCGGTCGCTGCGCGGCCCTGCGCGTCGCGCAGCCAATCGTGCAGCGCCGGCCAGCGCATTCCCGCCTCGACCTCGATCAGGCCGCGCGTGGCGTCGAAGGCTACGACGCGGTCGAAGCGACTTGTGTCGATCAGCAGCGCGCCGGTGCCGAACTGCTGCGCGCCCATGGCATGGCGCGCGCCGCAGATCGAGACGGGCTGCCCGCCTTGCGCTGCGGTGCGGATGGCAGTTCGGATGTCTTCAATCGATCGGGGCTGGAGGACCCCGGCGACGAGCGTGGGGTTCAGCGCGGAATGCGTGTCGTTCACGGCAGTGAAGCGGTGTGCGAGCGAGGCGGTCACGGCGGGTCTCCGGGTGAAGAGATGCCGCCGATGCTCGGCGTCTGCCTGGGTCCTGTGACCGGAAGTCCCCGAAGGGCTCGCCCGGCGATGCCCCGGGTCGTGTGGGGGGAGACGAGGGGAAGGGCGGTCAGCCGCCGAACGCCTGGCGCGCCGCCTCGCTTCTGAGGGTGTAGATCGTCACGGCGCAGAGCACGAGGATCGGGACCAGGACGAGCGTCACGCCGGCGATTGCACCGACCCAGCTTTCACGCTCCTCGGGGGGCTGCGCCTTGGCGGTGTAGAGGCGAGTCGCCGCCGACAACAGCATCAGCGCGATCAGCGTCCAGCAAAAGAACTCGAGGATGTTGCGGCCCCACGGCTGCAGTCCGATCACGCCCAACCCGCCGGCGAGCCCGAGCACCCATATGGCGAAGAGCAGCATGTCGTTCCACGCCGTCTTCGCGAGGAACCGGCGCTGCAGCTCGCCGGCTCGGTGCATCGCCACGATGAACATTGCGCCGACGATCAGCGCGGCCGCGCTGAGCAGCGTGAAGACCCAGCCGACCAACGCGAGGGGCAGCGGTTCCATGCCCGTACCCCCTTACGCGGGACGCTTCGTCGCGATGGCGGTGAGGATCCCTTGCAGCAGGGCGATCGGCGTGGGCGGACAGCCCGGCACCGCGACGTCGACCGGAATCACGTTCGCCACGCGCCCGCAGCTCGCGTAGCTCTCGCCGAAGATGCCGCCGGTGCAGCCGCAGTCGCCGACCGCGACGACGAGCTTGGGATCGGGCACCGCGACGTAGGTGCGCTTGAGCGCCGTCTCCATGTTGCGTGAGACCGGTCCGGTGACCAGCAGCATGTCCGCGTGCCGCGGGCTCGCGACGAACTTGATGCCGAGTCCCTCGATGTTGTAGTAGGGGTTGTTGAGCATGTGGATCTCGAGCTCGCAGCCGTTGCACGAGCCCGCGTCGACGTGCCGGATCGCGAGCGATCCGCCGAACATGCGCAGGATTTCGTCCTTGAGCCGCTCGCCGGTCACGCGCAGGCTCGCGTCCGGGCGCGGCGGTGCCTCGGTCCTGATGCCGACGACGGCGATCTGCTTGAGCAACTTAAGCATGCGGTCCCTAGAGATCCTGCCCTGCGTACGAGAGATTGAACGACTTGTTGATCAGCGGGAAGTCCGGAACGATGTTGCCGAGGATCGCGTGCTCGAGCGCCGGCCAGTTCTGCCACGACGGGTCGTGCGCGTGGCAACGGCGGATCACGCCGCCCTCGGCTTCCAGGGCGATCATCGCCTCGCCGCGCCAGCCCTCCACGCGCCCGAGCCCGCGGCCGGGTCCCGCGAGCGTCTCGAACGGCGCCGCGATCTCCCCGAGCGGCAGGTCCGCCGCGATCGTGCGCACCAGGCGCAGCGACTCGAAGATCTCCTCGAAGCGCACGGTCACGCGCGCGGCGACATCGCCCTCCTGGTGGACGTGCGGTTCCACCCCGAGCCGGTCGTAGGGCTCGAACGCCGGCTGCGCGCGCAGGTCGAGCGCCTGGCCGCTCGCGCGCGCGGCAAAGCCGAGCACGCCGAGTCGCTTCGCGAGCTCGGGCGCGAGCCGGCCGCAGGTCAGGAAGCGGTCCTGGAGGCCGGCGTGGTCGTCGTAGATGTCCTTCAGGATCTGCACCTCGCGTTCGAGGGCGTCGCACTGCTCGGCGAGTTGATCGCAGCCGTGCCGCCCGGCGTTGCGCGCGACGCCGCCGGGCACGACGTAGTCCATCAGGTAGCGGTGGCCGAACACCTCGGCATTCAGACGCAGCACGTCCTCCTTGAGGCGCATGAACTGCGCGAGCCCGAACGCGAGCCCGCCGTCGTTGCCGAGATAACCGAGATCGCCGAGATGATTCGCGATGCGCTCGCGCTCCAGCGCCAGGGCGCGGAGCCACAGCGCGCGCGGCGGCGGATCGATGCGCGCGAGGCCCTCGACGGCCATCGCGTACGCCCATGCGTACGCGACCGTGCTGTCGCCCGACACGCGCCCCGCGAGGCGGCCGCCGGAGAGGAGGTCGCGCCCCTCGAAGAGCTTGTCGATGGCCTTGTGCTTGTAGCCCAACCGCTCCTCGAGCCGGAGCACCTTCTCGCCGACGATCGAGAAGCGGAAGTGACCCGGCTCGATCGTGCCGGCGTGGACCGGGCCCACTGGGATCTCATGGACGCCGTCGCCCGCGACGGAGACGAAGGCGTAGTCGTCGAGCCCGTTCGCGTAGACGCACGAAAGCGGAAAGTCGCGGCGCAGCGGGAACACATCGCCGGGCCAGGCGGCGTGTCGCAGCCACGGACGCTGGTCGGGCGCGCTCGAGCGGATCCCGAGCAGGTCGTGCGTGGCGCGCTGCATCCGCCCCGCGCAGAGAAACACGTCGGAGAGGTCGGGGTAGTGCGGCGCCGCTTCCGGCAGCGGTACCGACAGCCAGAGCATCGCGCCGTCGACCGCAACGGTGAGATGCAGCGCGAAGCCTCCGTCGCGATTGCGCTCGTCGGAACCCCACAAGGCGACCAGGCGGCCGTCGCGGGCCGCGAGGGCGATACAAGCCTCACGCAACCGGTCGGCTTCGATCCGTGCCCGCCACGTCGGCACCGCCGAGCGCAACCGCGCCAGGTCGAGGCCGAGTCCGTCGAAGGCGCTGGCGGGTGCCATGGTCTACCCGATCAACTTCGCCGCCTCGCGGTACCAGGCGGCGAGGTAGGGCGGGATGTAGAGGCCGAGCAGGAGCGCCAGCGCGAGGTGCATGAACACCGGGATGAGGGCGGGTCGGTGGGGTAGGGGCTTCGCGGTGGTGTCGCCGAACACCATGGGCTGGACCTTCCGGAACACCGCGGCGAACGCGACCCCGAGCGAGATGAGCAGCAACGGCGTCGCCCAGGGCTGCTGCCGCATGGCGCTCGTGAGGATGAGGAACTCGCTCGCGAAGACGCCGAACGGCGGCAGGCCGAGGATCGCGAGCGTGCCGAGCATCAGGCCCCACCCGACGGTCGGGCTGACCCGGGCCAGGCCGCGGATGTCGTCCATGACCTGCGTCCCGGCCTTCTGCGCGGCGTGTCCGACGGTGAAGAAGATCGCGCTCTTGGTGAGCGAGTGGACGGTCATGTGCAGCAGGCCGGCGAAGCTGGCGATCGGTCCGCCCATGCCGAACGCGAAGGTGATGAGCCCCATGTGCTCCACCGACGAGTAGGCGAACATCCGCTTGATGTCCCGCTGGCGCGACAGGAAGAATGCGGCGACTACGACCGAGAGCAGTCCGAAGCCCATCATGAGCTGGCCCGCGAAGCCGGTGCCGAGCGCGCCGTCGGCGAGCACCTTGCACCGGACCAGCGCGTAGAGCGCCACGTTCAGCAGGAGGCCCGACAGCACCGCCGAGACCGGCGTGGGACCTTCCGCGTGCGCGTCCGGGAGCCAGTTGTGGAGCGGCACGAGCCCGACCTTGGTGCCGTAGCCGACCAGCAGGAACACGAACGCGATCGACAGGATCGTCGGCTCGAGCTGCGAGCGCACGCCGAGAAGGTGCGTCCACAAGAGCGCTTCGACGCCCGTCCCGAGGAGCTTCTGCGAGGCCATGTAGAGCAGGATCGTGCCGAACAGCGCCTGCGCGATGCCGACGCCGCACAGGATGAAGTACTTCCACGCGGCCTCGAGGCTCGCGGGGGTGCGATACAGGCTCACGAGCAGCACGGTGGTCAGCGTCGCGGCCTCGAGGGCGACCCACAGCAGGCCGAGGTTGTTCGTGAGCAGCACGAGCAGCATCGTGAACACGAACAGCTGGTACATGCTGTGGTACAGGCGCAGCCGCGCCGCCGTGAGCCTGCCGTGCTCCTGCTCGATGCGCATGTACGGCCGCGAGAACATCGAGGTCGTCATCGAGACGAATGCGGTCAGCGCGACCAGGAAAACGTTCAGCGAGTCGACGAAGAACTGCTCCCCGAAGGCGAAGAGCGGGCCGTCCCGGATGACGCGGGCGGTCAACGCCGCGGCGGCGACGAACGTGGTCATCGAGAGCGCGACGTTCAGCGCCGCGGCGGCGCGCCAGTGGCCGAACAGCGCGAGCAGCGCACCGCCCGCGAGCGGGGTGCCGAGGACGGCGAGGATCTCCCAGTTCACTCTTCTTTCAGCTTCTCGAGATGGTGGATGTCGAGCGAGTCGAAGCGCTCGCGGATCTGGAAGAAGAACACGCCGAGGATGATCACGCCCACCAGCACGTCGAGCGCGATGCCCAGCTCGACGACCATCGGCATGCCGTAAGTCGCGGCGGTCGCGGCGAAGAACAGGCTGTTCTCCATCGCAAGGAACCCGATTACCTGCGGCACCGCCTTGGAGCGGGTGATCATCATCAGGAACGAGAGCAGCACCACGGCGAGCGCGATGCCGAGCGTGCCCTTGGTGATCGTGCCCGCGAGCGCCGAGACCGGCTGCGCGAGGTTGAAGGCGAGGATCACCAGCAGCAGGCCGAACAGCATGGTGGTGGGAATGTTGATCAGCGTCTCGACGTCCCACTTCACGTTCAGACGCCGGATGAGGCGGTGCAGGATCCAGGGCAGGAGCAGCACCTTGAGGAGGAGCGTCAGGCCGGCGGACCACCACAGGTGCGTCTGCCCGGTGGCCCAGGCCACGAACGCGGTTGAGAGCGTCAGCACGAAGCCCTGCGCGGCGAACAGGTTGATGAGCGACAGGATGCGCCGCTGCGCGAGCATCGCGAACGACACGAGCAGCAGCACCGCCGCGAGGAGGTTGATGATCTGGCCGGTCAGGGCCGAGGTGAGGAACTGGCTCACGTCTCGAGGAGCGCGTGGATGAGCAGGGCGAGCACCGCGAGCATGAACGCGGTGCCAAGGAACTCTGGCGCGCGGAAGATGCGCATCTTGGCCGAGACCGTCTCGATCACCGCGAGAAGGAACCCGCCGATCGCCAGCTTGAACGCCAGCGCGGGAAGCGCGAGGAGGAGTCCCGCGGCGTCGCCGCCCTGGGCGATGCCGAACGGAAAGAACAGCGCGATGCCGATGCACGAGTACACGAACAGCTTCAGGCTCGCGGCCCACTCGATCAGCGCGAGGTGCCGGCCGGAGTACTCGAGCACCATCGCCTCGTGGATCATGGTCAGCTCGAGGTGCGTCGCCGGGTTGTCGACCGGGATGCGCGCGTTCTCGGCGAGCGAGACCATCGTGAAGGCGACGCCGGCGAAGGCGAGGCTCGGGTAGATCGCGAGCTCGCGCTGCGACAGCGTCTCGACGGTCGTCGCGAGCGAGGTCGACTGGCTGATGAGCGAGGCGGTGAACAGCACGATCAGCAGCGCCGGCTCGGCGAGGAACCCGATCATCATCTCGCGCCGCGCGCCGAGCGTGCCGAACGCCGTGCCGATGTCCATCGCCGCGAGCGAGATGAACACGCGCGCGAGCGCGAGAATGCCCACCAGGGCGATCGCGTCCGCCGCGGGCGCATAGGGCAGATCGGTGCCGAGCGTGGGCACGATCGCCGCGGCGAGGATCATGCAACCGAACACGAGATAGGGAGCGGTGCGAAAGAGCGGCGAGGCGCCGTGCGCGACCACCGCGTCCTTCGCCATCAGCTTGCGCAGCATCAGATAGGGGCGCAGCACGCCCGGCCCGCTCTTGTTCTGCAGCCAGGCGCGGCACTGGTTGACCCAGCCGAGGAGCAGCGGCGCGAGCAGCACCGCCAGGAGGATCTCGGTCAGCTGGGCGGAAGCGCCGGCCCAAGAGAACTCGCTTAGCATCGCGCGCTCATCGCACCAGGAAGAGCAGCAGGAGCAGCGTGCCGAAGCTGTACAGCAGGTATACCGAGATGCGCCCGCGCTGGAGGAGCGTGACGAGCCCGGTGAGTCGGTCGACGAGTCGGGCGACCGGCAGGTAGCACCAGTACCACAGGTGATCTTCGGTGGTCAGCCGGTAGCGCGGCGCGGCGTCGAACGGGGAAGGCAGTTCGCGACTCGTGCGGAAGAACGGCTCGAACACCACGCGCACCGGCTGGCCGAAGCCCTCGGCGGTGTCCTGCATGCGCGGGTTGAGCAGCGGGTAGCCGCAATCCCACGGCGGCGCGCGCCGGACGCGGCCGTGATAGAAGCGGCGCACCGCGAGCCACGCGAGCCCGGTCAGAACGGCCAGGCCGACGAGGACGAGGACCGGCGAATAGCTGGCGCGCTCGGCGTTGATCGGCGCGAGGAACAGCCAGTGCGTGGCGCCGGTCGCCTCGGAGAGGTTGGTGCCGAGCATCGGTCCGGTCACGAAATCGATGAGCGTGATGACCTGTACCGGCAGCACGCCGAACGCGATGCACCCCGCCGCGAGCCAGAGCAGTCCGGCCCGCTCCCAGAGGCCGGCGTCGTGCGCCTGGGCGAGCTTCTCCTCGCGCGGTTGTCCGAGGAACACGACGCCGTAGAACTTCACCATCACGTAGGCGGACAGGGCCGCGGCCAGCGCGATCGCCGCCGCCGCCACCGGGACGAGCATGTTGAGGTAGCTGTCCGGCAGGTTCGGCGTGAAGAGGAACGCCTGGAGCAGGAGCCACTCCGACACGAAGCCGTTCAGCGGCGGCAACCCGGCGATCGCGAGCGCGCCGACGAGCGCGAGCCACGCGACCCAGGGCATGCGATGGATGAGGCCGCCGAGCTTGCCGAGGCCGCGCTCCTTGGTCGCGTGCAGCACCGCGCCGGTGGCGAGGAAGAGCAGGCTCTTGAAGTAGGCGTGATTCAGGCAATGGTAGAGCATCGCAGTGAGCGCGAGCGCGGCGAGGCCGTACATCCGGTACGCGGCGAACGTGACGCCCAGTCCGAAGCCGACCACGATGAACCCGATGTTCTCGATCGAGGACCAGGCGAGCAGGCGCTTCATGTCCGTTTGCACCGCGCTGAACACGACGCCGAACAGCGCCGTCGCGAGGCCGATTGCGAGCGCGAGCACGCCCCACCACCAGACCTGCGTATGCAGGAGGTCGAAGGTCACCCGCAGCATCCCGTAGATCGCGGTCTTCAGCATCACCCCGCTCATCAGTGCAGACACGGGGGACGGCGCCGCCGGATGCGCCTCGGGCAGCCACACGTGCAGCGGCACGATGCCGGCCTTGGCACCGAAGCCGAATAGCGCGAGCAGGAACGCGACGGTCGCCCAGAACGGCGTGAGCTCGACCTGGCGGATGCTGGCGAAGGTGTAGTCGCCGAAGCCGCTCAGCACGCCGAAGCACATCAGGATCGCAATTGCGCCGACGTGCGCGATCAGCAGGTAGAGATACCCGGCCCGCTGGATCTCGGCGATGCGATGGTCGCTGGTAACGAGAAAGAACGACGACACCGCCATCGTCTCCCACGTCACCATGAACGCGTAGGCGTCGTTCGCGAGCAGGACGAGCGCCATGCTCGCGAGGAACAGGTGGTACCACAGGCACTGCACGCCCGGCTGCGTGCCCTCGCCCGGCCGCAGATAGCCCGCCGCGAACACCGACACGCCGGCCGCGACCGACCCGAGGATGAGCAGGAAGAACGCCGACAGCGCGTCGATGCGGAAGTGGAACGGCAGGTCGGGCAGCCCGAGCGGGAGGACGGTCTCGTCCGGCGGCTGGCTGATCGCCACGAACGCGGTGGCGGCCAGCGCGAGCCCGACCAGGGCGCCGAGCGGGTAGAGCACCTTCGCCACGAAGCGCAGCGCGTGCGGCGCGCAGACGCCGATCGCCGCGATCGCGAGCCAGGCCGCCGCGATCGCGAGCGCGGCGGCGAGGGGCGTGACGCTCATTGGGCGTCCGGGTGTTTCAAGGGATCAGCGACTGAGGGCATCAAACCAGCGCAATCGCAAGCGCTACGAGCGCGGCGATGGTAACACTGGCGACCAGTATCCAGCGGTCCCGCGACCGCGTCGCGGCGCGATTGGACGCCGGCGCGCGCTCCATGGACAGCGGCGCCGGGATCGCGCGGCCGCCGCCGGTCGCGGCGGCGAGGTCGAGCTTCATCGTCTTTGCGAACGCGTCCACCGCCGGTCCGGCGCCGGTCATCGCGGCGAGCCGGCGCGTCGCCTCGAGCGAGTCGAACCGGCGCGAGATGCGCAGGCGCAGGCCGGCTTCGACGCGCGGCGGGGCGGTCGTGCTCGGCGCTCGCGCCGGCGCAGGGTCGATCCGCAGCGTCGGGCTCGCGTCGGCGGCCTGGGGCGCGACGCGCCCGGGCGGCAGCGTCAGCGTCTCGTCCTCGTCCGCAGCCGGGGCGAGCGCCGCGACTGCCGCGCGGCACGCGCGCAGGTCCGCGGCCAGCTCGCGCGCATCCGGGTAGCGCGCCGCCGGATCCTTCGCTAGCGCCTTCGCCACGATGAGATCGAGCATCGGCGACACGCGCGAGTTGACGGCGCTCGGCGGCGGTGGCACCGCGTTCACGATCTGGTACATGATCTGCGTGATGTCGCTGCCCGAGAACGGCGGCGCGCCGGTGAGCGCCTCGTACAGCACCACGCCGAGCGAGAAGATGTCGCAGCGCTGGTCGACCGCGCCGCCCAGCAGCTGCTCCGGCGACATGTACTTCGGCGAGCCGAGCAGCATGCCGGTCTGGGTCTTGACCTCGGAGGCACGCATGCGCGCGATGCCGAAGTCCATGATCTTCGCCGGGCCGTCGCGGGGCACCATGATGTTCGCGGGCTTCACGTCCCGGTGCACCACGCCGCGTGCGTGGGCGTACGCGAGCCCCTCGGCGACCTGGGCGGCGATGTCGACCGCCCTGACCGCATCGAGCCGGCCGCGCAGGAGGAGATCGCGCAGCTCGGTGCCTTCGATGTATTCCATCGCCATGTAGACGAGCTCGCCGGCGTGGCCGATGTCGTAGATCGTGACGACGTTGGGGTGGCTCAGGCCGCCGGCCGCCTTCGCCTCTTGGTAGAACCGCTTCTCGTATTCCGCGCGCTCTTCCAAGTCGGCGACCATGTTGATGGTCTTGATGGCGACCGTGCGGTTGAGCATCGGGTCCTCGGCCCGGTAGACGACGCCCATCGCGCCGCGGCCGAGCTCGCCGAGGATCCGGTACCGACCGAGGGTTTGCGCCGGATCGCTCACAGGCCGCTCTGCCGGCGGAAGTCGCGCCAGATCTCCGCCGGGCTCGGGAACTTGCGCGGTTCCTGCGCGGGGGCGGGCGCGGCGGCGGGGGCGCGGGGCGCGAGCGTCGAGAACGCGTGCCGCACCGTGAGCTCCTCGCCGGGCGAGAGGTCGACCTCCAGCGTGAGCGGTGCGTTCTGCGGATGCCGCACCTCGATCGTGTGCTTCCCGGGGTTGACCTCGACGCGCTTCAGCGGCGGGCTGCGGCCCCTCGACTCGCCGTCGACGCGCACTTCACCCCACGGCGTGATCGCGAGGGCGATCGGTGCCCGGGCGCTTCGCGCGCGCCGCGGACCGACGCAAGGCCGCGCACGACCAGGCCGACGCCCAGCAGTCCGGCGACGCTCAAGCCCGCGACGAGAAGCAGTCGCCGCCGCGGCGGCGCTGCGACCTCGGGAGGATCGGTGTCGGTCGCGGGCGCGAAGGCGAACAGCTCGTGCGCCCGCAGGCTCGCGTCGGTGACCGTGCCGGCGGGGCGCAGCCGCGCGGCGCGCTCCTCGTCGCCCGCCGCGAGCGCGTCGCGAAACGCGCGCGAGGCGATCACCTGGCCCGGCTCCGCGAACGGCGTGATGCTCGCGCCGGCGGCGATCCCGTCCCCGATGAGCTGCACTTCGCCGGACGCGTCGGTCGCGACGCCGATCGGCCCGTGGCTGACCCCGATGCGCAGCGCCAGCGGCTCGCTCGCCTCGCGCGCGGCGCGGCGCGCGCGGCGCGCCAGCAGCAGGGCATCGACGGGCGGCGCGAGGACGATCAGCGCGGCGCCGTCCGCCGTGTCCGCGACGATCCGGTCGGCCCCGGCGAGCGGCTCGATCGCGCGCGCGAGCAGGCCCTCGAGGCGCGCCTTGAGGCGCGCCTGCTCGGCGACGGGGCGCTGAAAGAAATCGGCGAGTGCGATGCAGACGACGCTCGCGGTCGCGGTGCTGCCGGTCGGCTCGGCCATGGGCGGCACCGAACCGCGCTCGGTCACTTGACGCGCATGCCCGGCTCCGCGCCGGAGTCGGGCGAGACGAGGAAGAGGCCCGGGCCATCCCCGGACGCCGCAAGGATCATCCCCTCCGAAGTGCCGAAGCGCATCTTGCGCGGGGCGAGGTTCGCGACGACGACGGCGTGGCGGCCGACGAGCTGCGCCGGGTCGTAGGCGGACTTGATGCCGGCAAAGACGGTGCGCGTGGAGCCGCCGATGTCGAGCGTCAGCTTGAGCAGCTTGTCCGCGCCCTCTACCGCGTCGGCGGCGACGATCTTCGCCACGCGCAGGTCGAGCTTCGCGAAATCGTCGATCGATATCGTCGGCGTTTGCGCCGACCGACGTTCCCCTCTCGTCCAGTCGTGGGGGACGGCGGCACCCTTCGCCGCGACCCGCTCCTGATGCTCGGCGTGCTTCTGGGGCGCCGGCACGGCGGGCGCCGCGGACGTGCTCTCCGCATCGAACAGCGCCTGGACCTGCTTCGGGTCGATTCGGGTCATGAGGTGCCGATAGGGTTTGATCGTGTGGCCGGCCGGCAGGAGCGTCTTCGCATCGTGCCAAGAGAGGGGCGGCACGCCGAGGAAGGACTCCACGTCGGCGGCGACCTTCGGCATGACCGGCTTCAGGTAGATCGTCAGCAGCCGGAACATGTCGAGCGCGTGGAGCACACGTCTGTGGAACTGAGACTGCTCGGGCTTCTTCGCGAGACTCCCAGGGCTGGTGGCGGTCCACGTACTGGTTTGCGATGTCCGCCAGGTACATCACCTCCGCGCAGCGCCTTCCCGAACTCGCGCTGCTTCGTAGTGCGTCCCGGATGTCGTGCCGATGTTCCGAGCCAGCGGAAAACTCCGTCAAGCGCGTTGCTTGACGCTGCGCCTCAGGGAAGGCTCTTCGTCGCGATACGTGCCTTCGACAGCGCTTGCACCGAAGCGAAACGAACCCGGCGCACCGGCTCGCGATGTTCACGTACTTGCCGACGAGGTCCGAGTTCACCCGCGCCACGAAGTCGTCGGGGTTGAAGTCGACGTCCTCGACGTTCGCGCTCAGCTTGGCAGCGATGTAGTAGCGCAGCCACTCCGCGTCCAGCCCGACCTCGAGATAGCGCAGCGGGCTGATCCCGGTGCCGCGCGACTTGGACATCTTCTCGCCCGACACCGTGATGAAGCCGTGCACGTAGACGTTGTCCGGCACGCGATAGGGAGCACCCGCGAACTTGAGCATCGCCGGCCAGAACAGCGTGTGGAAGTAGATGATGTCCTTGCCGATGAAGTGGACCTGCTCGATGTCGGGGGCGGAGAGAAATTCGGTGAAGCTGCGCGACTCGCCGCGTGCACGCGCCTTCCCGGTGTCGAAGTAGTTCTTGAGCGAGGCGAGATACCCGATCGGCGCATCGAGCCAGACGTAGAAGTACTTGCCCGGGGCATCCGGTATCGGAATCCCGAAGTAGGGCGCGTCGCGCGAGATGTCCCAGTCGGCGAGCGCCTTGTCGCCTTCGCCTTCGAGCCACTCGCGCGCCTTGTTCGCGACCTGCGGCTGGAGGCGGCCGTTCTGGGTCCAGTCCTTGAGGAAGGCCACGCACTTCGAGTCCGACAGCCGGAAGAAGAAGTGCTCGGAGGATTTGAGCACCGGCCGCGCGCCGGAGAGCGTCGAGTACGGATTCTTCAGGTCGGTGGGCGAGTAGACCGCGCTGCAGTTCTCGCACGCGTCGCCGTACTGGTCGGCCGTGCCGCAGTTCGGGCACTCGCCCTTGATGTAGCGGTCGGCGAGGAACATCCCCTTCACCGGGTCGTAGAACTGCTCGACCGAGCGCGTGTACACGAGCCCGGCCTGCTTGAGCCGGCGGTAGATGTCCTGCGAGAGCTCGACGTTCTCCGGCGAGTCGGTGGAGTGCCAGTTGTCGAACGAGACGTGGAAGCCTTCGAGGTAGCGCGGTCGCTCCGCGGCGATCCGGGCGATCAGCGCCTGCGGCGTGATGCCCTCGGCCTCCGCCTTGAGCATGATCGGCGCACCGTGCGCGTCGTCGGCGCAGACGAAATGCACCTCGTGCCCCTGCATCCGCTGGAATCGCACCCAGGTGTCGGCCTGGATGTACTCCATGATGTGGCCGATGTGGAACGAGCCGTTCGCGTACGGCAGGGCGGTGGTGACGAACAGGCGGCGGGGCATCGGTGGGTGTTTTTCTAAAGCCATGATTTTAGCGGGGTTACGGCCCCGGAGTCCGTTTGTTAGACTGGCGCCCCATTCACCGCGTGCGCGGCTCTCGCGCGCGTGCCGAGGAGCGTTTCATGCCCGTCACCGAACAGGACGTCAAAGCCGCGCTGGCCGAGATCGTCGATCCCAATACCGGCAAGGACCTCGTCGCCACGAAATCGGCGCGGAAAGTCGCCGTCTCCGGCAACGACGTGTCGGTCGACATCGAGCTCGCCTACCCTGCGAAGACGCAGATCGAGCCGATGCGCAAGCAGGTCGCGGCGCGGCTGCGCGCGCTGCCGGGCGTCGGCGGCGTGACGGTCAACGTCGCAGCCAAGGTCGCGCCGCACGTTGCGCAGCGCGGCGTGAAGCTCGTCCCCGGCGTGAAAAACATCATCGCGGTGGCCTCCGGGAAGGGCGGCGTCGGCAAATCCACCACCGCGGTCAACATCGCCCTCGCTCTGGCGGCGGAGGGCGCGTCGGTCGGAATGCTGGACGCCGACATCTACGGCCCCTCGCAGCCGACGATGCTCGGCATCACGGGCCGCCCCGAATCCACTGACGGCAAGACCCTCGAGCCGATGACCGGGCACGGCATCCAGGCGAGCTCGATCGGCTTCCTGATCGACGTCGACACGCCGATGGTCTGGCGCGGCCCGATGGTGACGCAGGCGCTCGAGCAGCTGCTCAAGGACACGCGCTGGCGCGACCTCGATTACCTCGTGGTCGATCTGCCCCCCGGCACCGGCGACATCCAGCTCACGCTTGCGCAGAAGGTGCCGGTGACCGGCGCGATCATCGTCACGACGCCCCAGGACATCGCGCTGATCGACGCTCGCAAGGGGCTCAAGATGTTCGAGAAGGTCGGCATCCCGATCCTCGGAATCGTCGAGAACATGGCGATCCACATCTGCTCGAAGTGCGGCCACGAGGAGCACATCTTCGGCTCCGGCGGCGCGGCGAAGATGTGCAAGGACTACGGCGCCGAGTTCCTCGGGGCGCTGCCGCTCGACATCAAGATCCGCGAGCAGGCGGACAGCGGCAAGCCGACCGTGGTGGCCGATCCCGACGGCCGGGTCGCCGAGATCTACCGGCAGATCGCGCGGCGGGTGGCGGTGAAGATCGGGGATCTGCAGAAGGACATGTCGGGCAAGTTTCCGAGCATCGTCGTCCAGAACACCTAAAGTATCCCGTAGAGCGAGAGGTTTTCCGGGCCTGCTTGCAGCGTCACGGCAAGCCATGACGCTGAAGCCTGGCCAGCGGACGGCGTGAGTCTGCGCGAGGTGTCAGCGGGCCTCGGGGCGTCGTCCGTGATCTAGCGTTCGCGCTCCATGCGGGCGGTGGGGGTACACTCGCGCCCACTCGATTCCCTCCATTCCCTTCTTCCATGTCCATCAAATCCGACAAGTGGATCCGCCGCATGGCGCGCGAGCACGGCATGATCGAGCCGTTCGAGCCCGAGCTCGTGCGCGAGGTCAAGGGCCAGCGCGTGGTGTCGTTCGGCACGTCGAGCTACGGCTACGACATCCGGTGCTCGAGCGAATTCAAGCTCTTCACCAACCTCAACTCGACCATCGTCGACCCCAAGAACTTCGACGAGAAGAGCTTCGTCGACGTGAAGGGCGAGTACTGCATCATCCCGCCCAACTCGTTCGCGCTCGCGCGCACCGTCGAGTACTTCCGCATCCCGCGCGACGTGCTCACGATCTGCCTGGGCAAGTCGACCTACGCGCGCTGCGGGATCATCGTGAACGTGACGCCGCTCGAGCCGGAGTGGGAAGGGCACGTGACGCTCGAGTTCTCGAACACCACGCCGCTGCCCGCCCGGATCTACGCGAACGAGGGCGTGGCGCAGGTGATCTTCATCGGGGCCGACGAGGTCTGCGAGACGTCGTACCGCGACCGCGGCGGAAAATATCAGGGTCAGAAGGGCGTGACCCTTCCCCGCATATGAAGCAGCCGCGAGCGCGATGGTTTGGCAACGCGCCGATGGGGTGCTGTGCGAGGCGCGCGGTCGATTGGTCCCAAGGCGAGAAGGGCGTGACGCTGCCGGGCATCTAGCGATGCAGTTCCATCCCGTCGATCCCGGCTTCGAGCCCCGCGTGCGCGCGAGCTTCGCGCGGCAGGCGGCGATGAAGCTGATCGGGGCGGAGCTCAGGACGGTCGAGCCCGGGCACGTCGTGATCGAGTTGCCCTACCGGGCCGATCTCACCCAGCAGCACGGCTTCGTCCACGGCGGCATGACCGCGATGATCGCCGACTCCGCCGCGGGCTACGCCGCGTTCACGCTCTTCCCCGCCGACAGTTCGATTCTCACGGTCGAGTTCAAGATCAACCTGGTGGCCCCCGCCGACGGCGAGCGGCTGGTGGCGAGCGCGCGCGTGAAGAAGACCGGCCGCACGCTGACGATCTGCGAGTTCGAGGTCGCGGCGCTGAAGCACGGCCGCTCGACCGTGTGTGCGTTCGGGCTGCAGACGCTGATCCACCTGGCCGGCAAGCCCGACACGCCGGAGCTGCGGCCGGCGGGCCGGGGCGTGCAAGGCGGCTAACGGCGCCGCTCGTAGCGCAGGAAGGCGAAACCGTAGGTCCGGTCGCCCCCGGGCGGATGGTTCTCGCGTTCCGCCTCGCGCCAGACGGCAGGATCGAGCGCCGGGAACGTCGCGTTGCCCGCGAAGGCGGCATCGATCCGCGTCAGATGGATCCGGTCGGCGCGCTCGAGGGCCAGGCGATAGATCTCCGCGCCGCCGATCACGAAGATCGCTGCGGCCTCGCGCGCCGCCGCGAACGCCGCGTCGAGCGAGCCCGCCACGATGCAGCCGGGCGCGGCGAGCCCCGCTTGTCGCGTGACGACGATGTTCGTCCGCCCCGGCAGAGGCTTGCCGAGCGCGGCGAGGATCGAGTCATAGGTCTTGCGCCCCATCACCACCGCGTGCCCGAGAGTCAGCCGCTTGAAGTGCGCGAGGTCCTCGGGCAGGTGCCAGGGCATCTGGCCGTCGCGGCCGATGACGCCGTTGGCGGCGGCGGCTACGACGAGGGAGACGAGGGGCATGTCGGCGACCGTTGTGGGCGGGGCGCGCCCGGGCGAGCTATGACGACGGTATGATCGCAGGTGCCATTCGATCGGTCCACTCGTTGAAGCTCGCGAACTTCTACTACCCGAAGTCGTTCCTGAAGCTCTTGCTGCTCGGGTTCGTCGTCGTGTCGGCGCCGCTCGTGGTCGCGCTGATCAACGCCGCGCTCTCGGTGCAGCGGCTCGCCGGAATGAGCGAGAGCGTGGTCGATCAGGCGGCGCAGTCGGCGCGCGGGTCGCGACTGCTGATGGAGCAGGTCCTGTCGATGGAGCGTGTCGTGCGGCAGTACGTGATCCTGGACGACGCCGGGCTGCTCGACGACTACGAAAAGGTCCGGGCGAGCTTCAAGCGCACGACGAGCGAGCTGTCGCTGCTCCCGCTCGACGACCTGCAGCTCGCGGAGCTGAATCGCACGATCGACAAGGAGCAGGCGCTCTACGAGCTGCTCGAGCGCCGGCCCGGGCAGGCGGCCGAGCGCCGCCAGCTCGTCGAGGGTTACGTCGACCTTTCCGGGCTGGCGAAGGGCGTGCTGAGCGAATCGGGACTCCTGATCGACCGCGAGATCGGGCGCATGCGCGAGGCCGCCGCGCTGGCGCAGCGCTCGCTCCTGGTGCAGCTGCTCGCCGCATTCCCGCTCGGCCTGGCGATCGCCGCCGTCTTCGCGTTCCTGATCGCGCGGCCCATCCGGCAGCTCGACCGCGCGATCCGGCGGCTGGGCGCTGCCGATTTCACTGCCGGCGTGCGCGTTCAAGGCCCGACGGACCTGGAGTTTCTCGGCGAGCGGCTCGATTGGCTGCGCGTGCGGCTCGCCGCGCTCGAGGAACAGAAGACGCGCTTCCTGCGCCATGTGTCGCACGAACTCAAGACGCCGCTGACCGCGCTGCGCGAAGGCTCCGATCTGCTCGCCGACGGCGCGGCCGGGCCGGTCACGCCGGCGCAGCGCGAGATTGTCGCGATCCTGCAGTCGAACAGCGCGCACCTGCAGCGCCTCATCGAAGACCTGCTGAACTACCAGCGGGCCGTGGCGAGCGACGGGCACCTCGCGGTCGTGCGCGTCGATCTCGCCGACATCGCACGCGCGGTGATCGAGGCGCACAAGCTCGACGCGGCCCGGCGCTCGGTGACGCTCGCGCTTCATGCGCTGCCCGCCGTCGCGCTGGTCGACCAGGAGAAGCTACGCGTCGTGATCGACAACCTCGTGTCGAACGCGATCAAGTTCTCACCGGAGGGCGAGACCGTCCGCGTCGTCGTGGCGCCGGACGAACCGGGCGTCGTCATCGAGGTGTCCGATGAGGGCGTGGGCGTCGCACCGGAGGACCGCGACAAGGTTTTCGACTGGTTCTTCCAGGGAGCGCGTCCGTCGAGCGGGCGGGTGAAGGGCAGCGGCCTCGGTTTGGCGATTGCTCGCGAACTCGTTCAGGCGCACGGCGGTACGATCGAGGTCGGGGATGGGCCGGGCGGACGCTTCCGCGTCGTAGTGCCCAAGGGGGGCCCCCCAGGGGACGGGGAATGGGCCGACGCATCGTCTTGATCGCACTGCTCGCAGCGGGCTGCGCGGAGCTCGAGCAGGCGCCTGCGCCCGTGCGCGGGGTCGAGCCTCCCGCGACGGCTCCAGCGACGACTCCAGCGCCGGCTCCAGCGCCGGCTCCAGCGCCGCAGATCCCTGCGCCGCGGCCCGCTCTGACCGCCGAGGACGAGGAGTCCCGGCAGGCGGCGGAGATTCTCGCGAGCGCGCAACGCGTGGCGCAGCTCGGCGCCGACGAGCAGCGCAAGGAGCTCGGCACGGCAAACCAGGCCTTCAATCGCGATCGCTCCAACTACAGCCGGGTCAGGCTCGGGATGCTCTGTGCTTTGCCCGGCGCCGCGATACAGGACGACGCGCGGGCACTGTCCTTGCTTGAGCCGGTGGCGGGCGGCCCCGGCGCGCTGAAGGCGCTCGCGGGCGTCGTTCATGCACAGGTCGCCGAGCGCGTGAAGGTGCAGAAGCGCGCCGACCAGCTCAGGGAGCAACTCGACCAGCTGCGCGCGGTCGAACGCTCGATCATCGAGCGCGGGCAGCAGTCGCAACCGAAAAAGCCATGACCCGAAAAACCGTCCTTGTCGTCGACGACGATCCCGATCTCCTGAAGCTCCTCGCGCTGCGGCTCGGCGCCGCGGGCTATGTGGTCCATGCGGCCGAGAGCGGCGAGAAGGCGCTCGCCATGCTGGCGGTGTCGCGGCCCGACGTCGTGGTCACCGATCTCAAGATGGGTGGCATGGACGGTCTCGCGCTGTTCGAGGCGATCCAGAAGACGTCGCCCGCGCTGCCCGTGATCATTCTCACCGCGCACGGAACGATCCCCGATGCGGTCGATGCGACCCGGCGGGGAGTGTTCGGCTTCCTGCCGAAGCCGTTCGAGGGCAAGGATCTGCTCGCGCAGGTCGAGCAGGCACTGAAGCTGTCGTCGACGGGCGCGGCGCCCGGCGCGGCCGAGGACTGGCGCGCCGAGCTGGTCACGGCGAGTCCACAGATGGAGAGCCTGCTCGCGCAAGCGAAGCTCGTCGCGCAGTCCGACGCGAGCGTGCTGATTCACGGCGCGAGCGGAACCGGGAAGGAGCTCGTGGCACGCTCGATCCACAAAGCGAGCCGCCGCCGCGACGCGCCGTTCGTCGCGGTCAACTGCGCGGCGATTCCCGAGGCGCTGCTCGAATCCGAGCTCTTCGGTCACCGCAAGGGCTCCTTCACCGGCGCGATCTACGACCACAAGGGACTGTTCCAGTCCGCCGAGGGCGGCACCGTGTTCCTCGACGAGATCGGCGACATGCCGATCGCGCTGCAGTCGAAGCTCCTGCGCTCGCTGCAGGAGCGCGAAGTGCGGCCGGTCGGGTCGTCGCAGTCGGTGCCGGTGGACGTGCGCATCATCTCGGCGACGCACCGCAATCTCGAGGAGCGGGTCTCGACCGGTGAGTTCCGGGAGGATCTCTACTACCGGCTGAACGTCGTCTCGCTCGCGATCCCGCCGCTCTCGCAGCGGCCGGAGGACATCGTGCCGCTCGCGCGCCACTTTCTCGCCACCACCGCCGCGCGCTACGCGAAGGACGTGCGCGCCTTCGCGCCGGATGCGATGGAGATGCTGCTCGGCGCGCCGTGGCCCGGCAACGTGCGCCAGCTCTCGAACGTCGTCGAGCAGGCGGTGGCGCTCGCGACCTCCCCCGTCGTCCCGGCGGCGTCGGTGGCCGCGGCGCTCAAGAGCGAGCCGTCGGGCCTGACCCCGCTCGACGAGGCCAAGCGCGCATTCGAGCGCGATTACCTGATCCGGATCCTGCGCATCACCGCCGGCAACGTCACCCAGGCGGCGCGACTCGCCCAGCGCAACCGCACCGAGTTCTACAAGCTCCTCGATCGGCACCAGCTGCAGGCGTCGATGTTCAAAGGCGCCAAGACGGAGCGAGCGGCGTGAACGCTGGCCAGCCGGTCGGCCCGCGGCGAAACGTTTAGTGTCGTCCCGGGCAGACAAGGGCGGCGCCTGCGGACGCCCCGGGGAACTTCTTGAGCCGCGCCGACACTCAGCAAGTGACGCCAATCACTCGACGACCGGGCCGATGCGCATCCGTACCTCTTTCCCGTTCTCCTTCTCGCGGCCTGCGCCGCCACGCAGGAGCCGCTGCGTCCCGGGGCCGAGAAGCCCCAGACCGTGACCAGCTCGATCAACCTGTCCGGCTTTCCGCCTGAGTTCCGTCGCGGATTCGGAGACGGTTGCACGGCTGCGCGCGCAAACGACGCCTCCGGCCGGCCCAAGGCCGAAGGGCAATACGCAGTCGGCTGGAGCGACGGGTTCGACTATTGTCGGCCCAAGAAGTAACGCCACGGTTTGACCAACGTCGCCTGTCGGCGCGCGGCGACAGCGCTAAGTCACTGATTAGGAGCCCGGTCGATTGGCCCATCGGGCGAGGCGTCGGGCTCCGGCGACAACGCAGCGCGTACTAGTCCCCGGCCTCTGCGTGCACGCCTCTCCCATCATGTTGATCCGTCTGTAGTTCACGCCCCTGGCACGGTGGTTGCGAGGAGTGCGACATGGCACTCTCGCGGCATCTCGCCCGATGAACACCGCGACCGGTCGCGCACGCATGCACCCGGTGGCAGGGACCGCACTGGTGATCGGTGCCGGTATCGCGGCGCTGGCCGGGTGGCTCTTGCTCGGCCGTGCGCAGTCACCCGTCGATATTGCGGTGGCGACGGACGGCGTCTCGCGCGATTCGGGATCGAGCGCGGGCACGGGCTGCGCCATGTGCGGCGTGGTTTCGTCCGTCCGCACCTTGAATGCGCGCGGTGACGCGACCGGGCGCACCTCGTACCGAGTCACTGTGCGGATGGCGGACGGTTCCTATCGAACCCTCGCGCAGCCCGACCCGCCGTCGGTCGGCGTGGGCGACCGCGTCCGCATCGCCGAAGGTGCAGTGGTCAGAGATCACTAGCGCGGAGCCAAGATTAGGGCGCCCGGTGCGCCCCGGACAACAACTTCATCACGTCCTCCCCGGGAGAGCTCCTCCGAGCAAAGCATTACCCAAGAGCTCTCCATTTCAAGCCCGCACCCCTCCCCGCGGGCTTTTTTTTGCGCGCAGAAAAAAGAGCCCGGGACTTTCGTACGAACAAGGGGAGCCGGTTGGGAAGGGAAGGGTCCCAACCCTTCCCCATTCCCTTGCATATCTTCCATGATTGAACAAGGGGGAGTCCCCCCTTGTAGATTCCCGCACCGCCGTTCTCTCAGACGGCGATGGGCGCCTTGATGCCCGGATGCGGCTCGTAGGCTTCGAGCGCGAAGTCCTCGTACTTGAACGCGAGGAGGTCCTCCACCGCGGGGTTGAGGCGCATGCGGGGGAACGCGCGCGGGGACCGCGTGAGTTGCTCGCGCGCCTGCTCGAGGTGATTCACGTACAGATGCGCGTCGCCCAGGCTGAGCACGAACTCGCCCGGCTTGAGACCCGTCACCTGCGCGACCATCAGCGTGAGCAGCGAGTACGAGGCGATGTTGAACGGCACGCCGAGGAATATGTCGGCGCTGCGCTGGTAGAGCTGGCACGAGAGCTCGCCGCCCGCGACGTAGAACTGGAAGAACGCGTGGCACGGCGGGAGCGCCATGCGATCCACGTCGGCCGGGTTCCACGCGGTCACGATGTGCCGGCGGGAGTCCGGATTGCGCCGGATCGATTCGACGAGCCGCGCGATCTGGTCGATCTCGCCGTGATCGCGCGCGGGCCAGTGGCGCCACTGATAGCCGTACACCGGGCCGAGCTCGCCGCGCTCGTCGGCCCACTCGTCCCAGATCGTCACGCCGTGCTCCTGCAGCCAGCGGACGTTCGTCTCGCCGCGCAGGAACCACAGGAGCTCGTAGGCGATCGACTTGAAGTGCAACTTCTTCGTGGTGAGCAGCGGGAAGCTCGAGCGCAGGTCGAAGCGCATCTGCCAGCCGAAGGTTGAGAGCGTGCCGGTGCCGGTCCGGTCGGCCTTGCGCTGGCCGCGCTCGAGCACGTGGCGCATCAATTGCAGGTACTGGGTTTCCATGGCGGCGCCAAGTATAGCTTCGGGCGGCGCGGACCCTCTTCCCCGAACTTGGGGGAGAGGCCAGGGCGCGGGGGGGCAGCGCGCTGATCGGGTGCGGCGCGAAGTGCGCGGTCAATGAGCGATGTAGCTGAACAGCTCGCGCGCCGACTGGAACCGGTCGTCGGGGCGCTTGGCCACGAGCCGCTCGAGCAGGGACTGGTAGCCCGCGAGCCGCTTCGGCAGCGTCGGGACCTGGCCATGAACGTGTTGGTAGGCGAGCTGCGGGGCGTTGTCGCCCTCGTACATGTGCTGGCCGGTCAGCATCTCGTAGAGGATCACGCCGGTGGAGTACAGGTCGCCGCGCTCGTCGTGCGGGTGACCGAGGCACTGCTCGGGACTCATGTAAAGGGGCGTGGCCATCACCATGCCCTTCTGCGTGAGCGTGGAGGTCGCGTCGAGCTCGCGCGCCAGGCCGAAGTCGAGAATCGCCAGGCGGTGATTCTCGCGGAACATGATGTTCTGCGGCTTGAGGTCGCGGTGCACGACGCCGGCCGAGTGGACCGCGTCGAGCGCCTCGGCCATCTGCACGAGAATCTTCAGCGCGCCCATCGAGCTGATCCCCTTGCGGATGCGCGCCTGCAGGTCGCCGCCCGGGAAGTACTCCATCGCGAGCCAGGGGGTGTCCGAGGTGAACCCCTGGTCGAAGATCATCACGACGTGTTCGTTCTGGATGCGCTGGATGATCTTGTACTCGCGCACGAAGCGCGCGCGCGAGGCCGGGTCGCGAGCGAGGCGGGGGTCGAGCATCTTCAGAACGAGCTGCAGCCCGTCCTCCTCGCGCTCGGCAAGGTACACGCGCGACATCCCGCCTTCGCCGATGTGGCGCAGGACACGGTATCCCTGTGCGACGATGCCGACTTCGCCGGCCGGGTGGCCGACCAGGCTGACCTGGATGCTCTGCGTCATGCGCAGGCGGCCGACGTCGCGCGAGACCGCCGTGGATTCGAGCACGGCCTCCTTGATCGCCATCGCGAGCTTCACCGGCGAGATGTCGGCCTTGCGGAGGTAGTCCGCCGCGCCCGCCTTGACCGCCTTCACCGCCATGTCCTCGCCGCCGGTCTCGGACAGGACCAGCGTGGGGGGAACGCTGCCCTCGAGGCGGAACTCGCGCAGCCAGGCGAGGCCGTCGATGCCGTCCCCGGGCGTGTCGTCGAGGAGCATGGCGTCGTAGCGGCGCCAGTCGAAGCCGATCGAGGGCTTGCCCTGCGCGACCGGGTCCCAGCGCGTCAGCTCGGCGTCGGGCATCGCGCCCGCGAGCCAGCGTGCGACCTGGTCGCGGAACTCGGCGGAATCGTCGATGACGAGGATGCGCATGCGAGCGGTGTGTGGAGCGGGCCGCGTTGCCGGAGGGTTCGCGCCGGAGCGCGGGGTCTTCCGGGTCGGACCTCGAATGCCGTCATCATAGCCCCTCGCGGGAGCGGTCCCCCCCCGGGGGAACGCGCCAAAGTGTGACGGCTACCGCACTTGCGAACACGATGTAACCGGTCGTGAACACCCATTCCGGCAGGTCGTAGTACAGCAGCCGGGCCATCCAGCGCGCGACGAAGCTCGGGCCGTCGGGCGAGGCCCGGCGCAGGACGTTCTCCCAGACAGTGAGTGGGCACGCGATGCCGACGAGCGACTCCGCTGCGACGAACACGATTGCGGCGAGGTGCGTGTAGCGGAACGCGCGGTTGCGCACCCAGCGCCAGCCGAGCGCGGCACCGGCGAGGATCAGTGCGAACCCGCCGACGACGAACAGGACGAACGCGAAGTGGACGACGAGGACGACGTCGGCGAGGAGGGCGTCCACCCGACCAAAGCGCTAGGGGGTCGGCCCGATCGCGACCGGACGCGACGGATCGGCCACCCACTCGCTCCACGAGCCGCCGTAGAGCCGACTGCCGCCGAGGCCGGCGAGCTCCATTGCGAACAGGTTGTGGCAGGCGCTGACGCCCGAGCCGCAGCTGTGGACGACCTGCCCCGGCGCAAGGCCCGCGAGCAGCGCCTCCCATTCCGCGCGCAGCTGCGCGGGCGGCTTGAACCGGGCCGCGGCGTCGAGGTTCTCCTTGAAGACGCGATTCACCGAGCCCGGGATGTGCCCGGCGACCGGGTCGAGCGTTTCGTTCTCGCCGCGATAGCGGTCGTTGGCGCGCGCGTCGATCACCTTCACATGCCGGGTCGCGCAAATGCGCGAGCACGAATGCCGCGTCCACGGCGAGCGGCCGGACGCGCGCCGCGAACTGCGCCGGCGTCGGCGCGGGCACCGCGGCGGTCTCGGGACGATCCTCCTTGAGCCATTTGCCCCAGCCGCCGTCGAGCACCGCCACGGCGTCGTGGCCGAGCCAACGCAGGCACCACCACGCGCGCGAGGCGTACACGCCGCCCTGCGCGTCGTAGACGACCACCTGGGTCGCGGGTCCGACGCCCGCGGCGCCGAGCTTTGCCGCGAGGGCCTGCGGATCGGGCAGCGGGTGGCGGCCGTTCCTGCCGGTCAGCGGCGCGGACAGGTCGCGGTCGAGATGCAGGAAGCGCGCCCCCGGGAGGTGAGACTTCGCGTACTCGGCTGCGCCCCAGTCCGGGCGCGCGAGATCGTGGCGGCAGTCGAACACCACCCACGACGGATCGTCGAGGTGACGGGCGAGGGCGTCGGTGTCGACCAGGGTCGTGAAGGGCATGAGCGCTCCGTTGCGTCGCGAGCGAATATAGCCCCGCGATACGCCCCTGTCATCGGCCCGGCTGGGCGATAATTGCGCATTCCCGGAGAGCCGCCATGAACGAAGTAGTCGCCAAGGGCATGACCGAGGTCGCCGCCAACCTCGATCCGTACTGGATGCCCTTCTCGCACAACCGGTACTTCAAACAGCACCCGGCTCACCGACTGCTCGCGCGCGCGGAAGGCGCGTACTACTGGACCGTCGAGGGCGACCGGCTCTTCGATTGCCTGTCGGGGCTCTGGTGCGTCGGGCTCGGGCACGCGCACCCGCGCATCGGGGCCGCGCTCAAGCGCCAGTTCGAGACCATCGACTACAGCCCGGCCTTCCAGATGGGCTATCCCGGCACGTTCCGACTCGCGGAGCGCATCGCCTCGATGGCGCCTGCGGGGCTCGACCACGTGTTCTTCGTCAATTCCGGCTCCGAGTCGGTCGACACCGCACTGAAGATCGCGCTCGGATACCACCGCATGAAAGGCGAGGCGGCGCGGACGCGCTTCATCGGCCGCGAGCGCGGCTATCACGGCGTCGGCTTCGGCGGCATCTCGGTGGGCGGGATGGTCGCGAACCGCAAGATGTTCCCGTCGGCGCACCTCCCGGGCGTCGACCATCTGCCGCATACCTATAACGCGGCCGAGATGGCGTTCTCGCGCGGCATGCCGAAGTGGGGCGCGCACCTCGCCGACGAACTCGGCCGGATCGTCGCGCTGCACGACGCGTCCACGATCGCCGCGGTCATCGTCGAGCCGATGCAGGGCTCGGCCGGGGTGATCGTGCCGCCGGTCGGCTATCTGCAGAAGCTGCGCGAGCTCTGCACCAGGCACGGGATTCTGCTCATCTTCGACGAGGTCATCACCGGGTTCGGGCGCATGGGCGCGGCGTTCGGCGCCGACCGCTTCGGCGTGGTGCCCGACATGATCACGTTCGCGAAGAGCGTGAACAACGGCGTGGTGCCGCTCGGCGGCGTGATCGTGCGCAAGGAGATCTACGAGGCGTTCATGACCGGGCCGGAGCACACGGTCGAGTTCTTCCACGGCTACACCTACTCCGGCCACCCGATGGCGGTCGCCGCCGCGCACGCGACGCTCGACATCCTCGACGAGGAGGGCGTGTTCGCGCGCGTGCGCGCCCTCGAGCCGGTGCTCGAGGACGCAATGCACTCGCTCAAGGGCGAGCCGGGCGTCCTGGACATCCGCAACTGCGGTCTCGCCGCGGCGATCGACCTCGAGCCGGTCGCCGACAAGCCGGGACTGCGCGCGCTCCGGGTGTTCGAGCAGGCGCTCGCGCTCGGGCAGCTGCCGCGCTTCACCGGCGACACGATTGCGGTCGGCCCGCCGTTCATCTCCACCGAAGCGGAGATCGCGAAGATGGCGGACGACCTGCGCAAGGCGATCCGCGCCACACGCTAGATGGCGGCCGTATCTCAGGAATCGGGGAGCACGAGGGGAGAGGGAAGGGTTGGGACCCTTCCCTTCCCGACCCGGCCCCCTCGCGTTGTGACAATCAAACGGAGGAACGCATGAACGACGTCGCAACGGGCGCTCCGCGCGTCGGCGCCGGGCTGAAGATCGACGCGGACCGTCTCTGGCAGTCGCTGATGGACCTCGCGCAGATCGGCGCAACGCCGCTCGGCGGCGTGCGCCGGATCACGCTCACCGACCTCGACCGGCAGGGCCGCGACCGCGTGGCGGGCTGGTTCAAGGCGGCCGGGCTCGAAGTGCGCGTGGACCCGATCGGCAACATCTTCGGCCGACGCGCCGGCCGCGATCCGAAGCGACCGCCGGTCGTGGCGGGTAGTCACATCGATACGCAGCCCTCGGGCGGCAAGTTCGACGGCAACTACGGCGTGCTCGCCGGCCTGGAAGTCGTGCGCACGCTGAACGACCACGGCGTGCGGACCGACGCGCCGATCGAAGTGGCGGTGTGGACCAACGAAGAGGGCACGCGCTACACGCCGGTCATGATGGGCTCGGGCGTGTTCGCGGGCGTCTTCCCGCTCGACTACGTGCTCGCGCGCACCGACATCGAGGGCAAGTCGGTCGGCGACGAGCTGCAGCGCATCGGCTATGCGGGCAACGCTCCCACCGGCACGCCCGTGGGGGCGTACTTCGAGGCCCACATCGAGCAGGGGCCGATTCTCGAGGACACGAAAAACACGATCGGCGTGGTCACGGGCGCGCTGGGGCAACGCTGGTACGACGTGATTGTGACCGGCATGAACGCGCACGCCGGCCCGACGCCGATGCCGCTGCGCAAGGATGCGCTGCTCGCCGCCGCGATGCTCGTCGTCGAGGTGAATCGCATCGCGCACGACCAGGCGCCGCACGGGCGCGGCACGGTCGGATTCATGCAGGTTGCGCCGAACTCGCGCAACGTGGTTCCCGGCGAGGTGAGGTTCTCGGTCGATTTCCGCCACCCGTCCGACGACGGCCTCCGGGCGATGGAGCGGGCCCTGCGCACCGCGTGCGCTCGCGTCGGCGCCGAGCGCAACGTCGAGGTCAAAGCGGAGGAGGTCGTGTATTTTCCGCCGTGCCACTTCGACCCCGAGTGCGTCGCAGCGGTCCGGGCCGGCGCGCAGGCGTTCGGCTATCCGCACCTGGAGATCGTCAGCGGCGCGGGGCACGACGCGGTGTACGTCGCGCGCGTGGCGCCTGCAGCGATGATCTTCGTACCGTGCAAGGACGGCATCAGCCACAACGAGATCGAAGACGCGTCGCCGGCGGACATCGCCGCGGGCTGCAACGTGCTGCTGCACGCCATGCTCGCGCGCGCCAGCGGGACAAGTGCCAGCGTGGCGGGTTGAGGTCATGGCGAAGAAGAACGACGCCGCGGAAACCGCCGGCGCCCCCGCGAGCTTCGAGGCCGCGCTGAACGAGCTCGAGTCGCTCGTCGCCAGCCTCGAGTCCGGCAGCCTAACGCTCGAGCAGTCACTCGCCTCCCACAAGCGCGGGCTCGAGCTCGCGCGCTACTGCCAGTCCACGCTCGCACAGGCCCAGCAGCAGGTGCGCATTCTCGAGGAAGAAGCGCTCAAGGCCTTTCCCGTTGACGACGCCCAGACCTGAGTTTCGCGACTGGATGGCGGGCGTCCAGTCGCGGGTCGAGGCCGCGCTGGAGCGCTGCCTGCCGAGCGCCGATCACGAGCCGCGCCGCTTGCACGCCGCTATGCGCTACGCGGCCCTCGGCGGTGGCAAGCGCGTACGACCGCTGCTCGCGTTCGCGGCGGGCGAGGCCGCGGGCGCGACGCCGGAGCGGCTCGACGCGGTCGCTTGCGCGGTGGAGCTAATCCACGCGTATTCGCTCGTGCACGACGACATGCCGTGCATGGACGACGACGTGCTGCGGCGGGGCAAACCGACGGTCCACGTCGAGTTCGACGAGGCCACCGCGCTGCTCGTCGGCGACGGGCTGCAGTCGCTTGCCTTCGAGGCGCTCGGCGCGCAGCGGCTCGCCGACGACCCCGCCGCGCAGGTCGAGATGCTCCGCACGCTCGCGGTCGCCAGCGGGACGCGCGGCATGGCCGGCGGCCAGGCGATCGACCTGGCGGCGGTCGGCGAGCCGATGACGCTGCCCGAGCTCGAGCTGATGCACATCATGAAGACCGGGGCGCTGATCCGCGCGTCGGTCTCGCTCGGAGCGCGCTGCGGCGAGCTCGACGAGGGCGCGCTCGCGCGGCTCGACCACTACGCGAAGTGCGTCGGCCTCGCGTTCCAGGTCGTCGACGACGTGCTCGACACCGCGGCCTCGACCGCGACGCTCGGCAAGACCGCCGGGAAGGACGCGGCGCAGAACAAGCCCACCTATGTCTCGCTCCTCGGCGTCGCCCGTGCGCGGGAGCTCGCCCAGGAGCTGCGCCGCGATGCCCACAAGGCACTCGCGGACTTCGGCCCGCGCGCGGCGCGGCTGGGGGATCTTGCGGATTTCATCGTCACGCGCGAGTTCTAGCGAGGGAAGCGGAAAGCGGGACGCGTTACAATTCCGCGACGGTTTGTTCCGGTTCCCCTGTCCACACTCCCGGTTTCGCCGCATTCGTGACCTACGACCTGCTCAACACGATCAACGATCCCGCCGATCTGCGCCGGTTCGACCGCCGGCAGCTCGGCGAGCTCGCGGACGAACTGCGCGCGTACCTGCTCGAGTCGGTCAGCAAGACGGGCGGACACCTTTCGTCGAATCTCGGCACCGTCGAGCTGACAATCGCGCTCCACTACGTATACAACACGCCCGAGGATCGCATCGTCTGGGACGTCGGGCACCAGACCTATCCGCACAAGATTCTCACCGGTCGCCGCGAGAGGATGGCCAAGCTGCGCATGGCCGACGGCATCTCCGGGTTCCCGCGGCGGAGCGAGTCCCCTTACGACACTTTCGGCACGGCGCACTCAAGCACCTCGATCAGCGCGGCGCTCGGCATGGCGATCGCGGCGAAGCAGAAAGGCGAGAACCGCCGCGCGATCGCGGTCATCGGAGACGGCGCGATGTCGGCCGGCATGGCGTTCGAGGCGATGAACAACGCCGGTGTCGCCGATTGCGACCTGCTCGTCATCCTGAACGACAACGACATGTCGATCTCGCCTGCGGTGGGCGGAATGAACCGCTACCTCGCGCGCCTGGTCTCGGGGCGCTTCTATTCCGCCGCACGCAAGGCCGCCGAGCGCGTCCTCTCGAACGTGCCGCCGTTGTGGGAGCTCGCTAAGAAGGTCGAAGAGCACGCGAAGGGTATGGTGGTGCCCTCGACGCTTTTCGAGGAGTTCGGCTTCAACTACATCGGGCCGATCGACGGGCACGACCTCGACTCGCTGCTTCCGACGCTGCGCAACCTGAAGGAGCTGAAGGGTCCGCAGTTCCTGCACATCGTCACCCGCAAGGGGCAGGGCTACAAGCTCGCCGAGGCCGACCCGGTGCTGTACCACGGCGTCTCGAAGTTCGATGCGAGCGCCGGCATCGTCGGCGGAAAGAGCGGCGGCAAGCCGACCTACACGCAGATCTTCGGCGACTGGCTGTGCGACATGGCGGCACAGGACCGGCGCCTCGTCGGTATTACGCCGGCGATGCGCGAGGGCTCGGGCCTGGTCCGGTTCGCGGAGCAGTACCCGGATCGCTACTTCGACGTCGGCATCGCCGAGCAGCACGCGGTCACCTTCGCCGCCGGGCTCGCGTGCGACGGGATGAAGCCGGTCGTCGCGATCTACTCGACTTTCCTGCAGCGCGCGTACGACCAGCTCGTCCACGACGTCCAGATCCAGAACCTGCCGATCCTCTTCGCGCTCGACCGCGCCGGCCTGGTGGGAGCGGACGGGGCGACTCATCACGGCGCTTTCGACCTCTCGTACCTGCGCTGCCTGCCGAACATCACCGTCATGACGCCGTCGGACGAAAACGAATGCCGGCAGATGCTCTATACCGGCATCACGCTCGACACGCCGGCGGCGGTGCGCTACCCGCGCGGCTCCGGACCCGGCGTCGCGATCGAGAAGGAGATGCGCGCGCTGCCGATCGGCAAGGCCGAGGTGCGCCGCGAGGGCCGGCGCGTCGCGATCCTCGCCTTCGGCACGCTCCTGAAGGCCGCGCTCGACGCCGCGATCGAGCTCGACGCGACAGTGGTCAACATGCGGTTCGTCAAGCCGCTGGACGACGCGCTCGTCGCGCAGCTCGCGCGCACGCACGCGCTCCTCGTGACACTCGAGGAAAACGTGGTGATGGGCGGCGCCGGCAGCGCGGTGGCGGAGAGCCTCGCGGCGCAGGGGATCGTCGTCCCGCTGCTGCACCTCGGCCTGCCGGACCGCTTCATCGACCACGGCGACCAGAATCAGCTCCTCGCCGCGGTCGGCCTCGACCGGGACGGCGTGCTCGCGAGCGTCCGCGCGCGGATCGCCACGCTCGCGCCGCCGGCGAGCGTTCGCGCGGCGTAGCGCCGGAGGATCAGCCGGCGGCGCGACCCCAGAGCCGCTCGGTCGCGAGCCGGGCGCCCCGCGCGAGCGCGTCGAACTTCGCCCACACGATCCGCTCCTGGATCTCCTCGGAGCCGGCAAACGTGCCGAAGCCGCAATCGGCGCCGGCGATCACGTTCTCGCGGCCCGCGACCTCGGCAAAGCGCACGATCCGGTCGGCCACCGTCTCCGGGTGTTCGACCATCACGTTCGAATGCGTGATCACCCCGGGAATGAGCACCGCGCCTGCGGGCACCTTTACGTCGCGCCACACGCGCCACTCGTGCTCGTGCCGCGGGTTCGCCGCCTCGAACGAGTAAGCGCCGGCGTTGACCTTGAGCATCAGGTCGACGATGTCCTTCAGATCCATGTCGTGCACGCGCGGGCCGATGTTGATGCCGTAGCACGTGTGGAAGCGGATGCGGTCGCGCGGCAAGCCGCGCAGCGCATGGTTCAGCACCTCGACGCGGCGCTCGGCCCACTTCCGGCAGTCGGCCACGCTCGCGCCCGGCGTCACGTTGTAGTAGGTCACGAGCCGCGGGTCGTCGATCTGCAGCACGAGGCCCGCGTCGACGATCGCCCGGTACTCCTCGCGCATCGCCTCGGCGATCGCGAGCACGAACGCGTCCGTCGACTCGTAGTAGGCGTTGCGCTGCCACTCCTCGACGTTGGAGGGCGAGACGGCGGGCATGAAAGCCTCCTCGACGCCGACCCATGCGAGCGCCGCCTTCAGGTTCGCGATGTCCCGCTGCAGCTCGGCGTGCCCCTTGTAGGCGATCGGACCCGTGCAGGTCATGTGCGGCGCCTTGGCCGCCGGGCCGGACGTCCCGAGGCCGACCGACGCGTAGTACTCGGGGAAGGCCCGGAACTCGCGCGAGTTGGCGAATGGATTTCCCGCTCGCGGACCGACGCCCGGCTCGAACCCGGAGAGCCGCTGATTCACGTAATGCATGAAGCTCGCCTTGCCGAACTCGCCGTCGTCGACCACGTCCAGACCGACGCGCGCCTGCGTGCCGACGATCTCCGCGACCGCCTGACCGAGGCGGGATTCGTACGCGCGTTCGTCGTAGGGCTCCCCCCGGTCTCGCGCGAGCGTCATCTGCAGGAGGTCGCGCGGGCGAGGCAGGCTGCCTACGTGGGTGGTCAGGATGCGATGCGTGCTGCGGTTCATGAAGCGGACTCCGCGGTCTCGGTGGCGTGGCGAGCCGCGATTAAAGCATTGTTCGTGGTAAGGAAAGCGTGCGCCACCCCGGTGCTAGAATGGGTCCGGTCCGCTTTCCGTGCCCGCGGTACGACGAAAGGCCCCCAATGAACATCCGCGATCCCGGCGTCAACCAGTCGATCCCGGACGTGCAGTCCTCGGCCGATACGCGCCGGCTCGCCATCGACAAGGTCGGGATCAAGGCCATCCGCCACCCGATCAAGGTGGCCGAAAAGGGCGGCGGCGTGCAGCACACGATCGCGACCTTCAACATGTACGTCGGCCTGCCGCACCACTTCAAGGGCACGCACATGTCGCGCTTCGTCGAGATCCTCAACGCGCACGAGCGCGAGATCTCGGTCGACAGCTTCAAGGTAATGCTGCGCGAGATGGTCGAGCGGCTCGAGGCCGAGACCGGCCACATCGAGATGGCCTTCCCGTACTTCGTCAACAAGTCGGCGCCGGTCTCCGGCGTTCAGAGCCTGATCGATTACGAAGTCACGTTCGTCGGCGAGATCGAGCGCGGCCGCCAGTCGTTCACGATGAAGGTGGTCGTGCCGGTGACCAGCCTGTGCCCGTGCTCGAAGGAGATCTCCGACTACGGCGCGCACAACCAGCGCTCGCACGTGACGATCAAGGCGCGCACCAAGGGTTTCGTCTGGATCGAGGACCTCGTCGGCTATGCCGAGGACCAGGCGTCGTGCCAGCTCTACGGCCTGCTCAAGCGACCCGACGAGAAATACGTCACCGAGCGCGCCTACGACAACCCGAAGTTCGTCGAGGACATGGTGCGCGACGTCGCCGCGCGGCTGAACGCCGACGAGCGCATCGAGGGGTACGTCGTCGAGTCCGAGAACTTCGAGTCCATCCACAATCACTCCGCCTACGCGCGCATCGAGCGCGACAAGACCCGCGCGTGAGCGTCGGGCGCGCGGCGCGGCGCATGGCCGCCGCGGCGGCCGGCATCCTCGCGGTGGCGGGGGCGCACGCGACCACCGTCATGGTGATGTCGCTCGACCACGACCGGGCGCAACTGCTCGTCAACGGGTCGGTCGTGCGTAGCCTGCGCGGCGGTCAGACGTCGCCCGAAGGCGTGCGACTGGTCAGTGCCGATCGCACCCAGGCGGTGGTCGAAGTCGACGGCAAGTCGATGACACTCCGGCTCGGCCAGTCGACGGTCGCGGTGGCGGAGCTGAAGGCCGACGCGCGGGGACAGTTCGTCACGGCAGCTTTCATCAACGGCGTCGAGACGCGCGCGATCATCGACACCGGCGCGACGTCGATCGCCTTGTCGAGCGACGAGGCGCAGCGGCTGGGAGTCGGCTATGCCGGGCTCGCGCGCATCCAGATCGCGACCGCCGGCGGTCCGAGGACCGCCTACCGCGTGACGCTGGCGACCGTGCGCGTCGGGGAGGTCACGCTGCACAATGTCGACGCGGTGGTCATGGAGGGCGGACGGGAGCAGCTCCCGATCACGCTGATCGGCATGAGCTTCCTGAACGGCGTGGACATGCAGCGCGTCGGCGACACGCTCCTGCTAACACGCAGGAATTACTAGAAGCGCTTCACGAGGACCATCGTCTCGCCCTCGCGCGTCATCTCGGTGCGATTGAGAAAGCTCATTCCGAGCAGCGCGATGGTGAGCCCGCCCTCGATCACCATCGCGTCGAGGTTGTTGATCGTGATGTCGCCGATGCGCACGGTATCCAGCTTCACCTTGTAGGCCACCGCGCTGCCGTTCGCCGTGTTCACCATGCCGCGCGGAGCGTTCAGGTAGCTGACGCCCATCCGCTTGGCATCGGCGGCGGGGAGTGCGATCAGCGTCGCGCCCGTGTCCACGAGGAAGCGGACCGTCACGCCGTTGACCTGACCGTCGGTGACAAAGTGCCCGCGGCCGTCGGCCTTGAGGACGGTGCGCTGGTTTCCGTTGCCGCTCGCCCGCCCGGAGTAGGCCTGACCCATCTTCAGCGTGCGGCGCTTGCCGTCGATCTCGAAGGTGGCGCTCTCGCCGTCGACCGCCACGAGCGAGACGCCCTCGGAGGTCTTCTGGCCGATGCTGAGCGTGCGCGGCTGCGAGCCGTCGATCGACACGACCGCTTTATTCCCGAATAGGCCCACGACGCTTACGTCGGCCGCGATCGCCGGTCCGGCGGCCGCGAGGGCCAACGTCAGGATCGCAATAGAATTCGCCTGCCTCACCTGCGCACCCCGCCAATGAAACCCGTCGCCATCTTCCGGCACAGCCCGACCGAGGGTCCAGGGTATTTTGCCGCCTACCTCGACGCCCGGGGTATCCCGTGGCGACTTCTGAGCACCACCGAGGGCGAGCCGGTCCCGTCCGACCCGCGCGACTTCTCGGGCATCACGCTGATGGGCGGCCCGATGAGCGTGAACGACGCGCTGTCCTGGATCGAACCGACGCTGGCGCTCGTTCGCGCCGCAGTGGCGGCGGAGGTGCCCGTGCTCGGCCATTGCCTGGGCGGCCAGCTGATGTCCAAGGCGCTCGGCGGCACGGTCACCCGCAGCCCGGTCAAGGAGATCGGCTGGGGCCCGGTCCGCGTGGCCGACGATCCCGAGGCGCGACGGTGGTTCGGCGACGTGACGGAGTTCCTCTCGTTCCACTGGCATGGCGAGACGTTCACGGTACCCGCGGGCGCGACGCGAATTGCCGGCAGCGCCTACTGCGCCAACCAGGCGTTCGTCTTCGGCCGACACCTCGGCATGCAATGCCACGTCGAGATGACGCCGGACATGATCCGGGGGTGGGCGGCCGACTCGCTCGATGAGACCGGCCGCGTCGCCGGCCCATCGGTCCAGACGCCGGCGGAGATGGAGGAGCAGATCGAGGCTCGGGTGCGCGATCTCAACGCCGTCGCCGCGCGCCTGTACGACCGCTGGGCCGAAGGCCTCGCGCGCTGAAGCGCTCCGTTTTGGGGCGCGCAAGATTTCACCCTCCGGCCTCGCGGCCGACCCAGTCTCCAGAGGTCCTATCGACGCTTTTCGGCGGATGCCGAAGCGATTTTGCGGCGGCGTAAGGCATAGTTTCTTGTTGTCCGCGCTCGTCCAGCTGCGCTGCCTCGCGACACCCCGTGGTCCGCACCAGGACCCTTGCCTAGGCCGGCCGGACTATTCGCACCCCGTAAGGCGCCGGCTACGATCCACGACGAATCCGAACGGATTGACCCGACGTATTCGTGGACATGGAACGAGCCCGACAGCAGATCGCGAAATGGGCGCAGCTTGAAGCGTCCGCGTCGCCTGCCGCGCGCATGGCCGGCGTGATCGCGATCGCGGTCGTCCCCGGCGCCTGGGCCGTGTGGCTGGTGTGGCGCCTCTTGCGGCTGCGTGCCGCCACGCCCTAGCGGCGCGCGACGCTACTTTCCGCGGGTTTCCTTCCGCACGGCCTCGAGTGCCGCTTCGAGCTCCGTCTCCGCGGTGCGCAGCGTCTGCTGCGCCTGCTTGAGGGCTGCGACGCGCTCGGCGCGTCCGTCGCGGACGACCTCGGCCATCAGGAGCGCGAGGTCCCGCTGCAGGGTCGCGTAGCGCACCAACCCCGTCTGCAGTCCCGGGAGCGTTCCGCCTGGGGCGAGGTGCGGAGTGGCGAGGGCCTCGCGTTGCGCCTCCCAGCTCCTCGATTGCTCCTCGAGCGCGGCCGCTACCTCCGCTGGCGCGCGCTGCGCTTCGCGCAACGCGCGCCCGAGCGTCTCGCGCTCCTCCAGCAGCGTGCGCGAGGCCGGTGCGAACCGGTCGAGGGCGCCCCGGAATGCCTGCTCGGCGCGGTATTCGGGCCCCATGTTCCGGATGCCGGCTGCCAGCGCGATCGCCACGATCATCCCGGCCGCGACTGCGATCCCCCACCGGGTCGCGCTGCGCCCCTCGGGTTGCGGTAATACCGGCCGGCCGAGGATCCCGCCGAGCAGCATGCCGGCCGCGAGGCCGCCGAGATGCGCGGCGTTGTCCACGCCGGTGGCGATCAGGCCGAACAGGATCGAGTACGCGGCGAACACCAGCAGGCTGTTGCGGTGCGCCTGCATCACGGCGAAGGGCACGCCGTTCGACCGGTCCGCCATGTACACCACGAGCGCGCCGATGACGCCGAAGATCGCGCCCGAGGCGCCCGCGCTGTTCACCCAGGGGTTCCAGGCGATGCTTGCGAGACTCGCGACGACCGCCGCGCCACCATAGATGAACAGGAACGCCGCCGGGCCGAACAGTCGCTCGGCGAGCCGGCCCGCGTCCCAGAGCACCCACATGTTGAGCGCGAGGTGCACCACGCCGAAGTGCATGAAGGCGCCGGTGAGCAGACGCCACCACTCGCCGTCGGCCGTGAGCGGCCCGAAGTTGGAGCCCCACCGGACGTGCACCGCGGGATGCGGCGAGAGGACGCCGGCGCCCGCGAGCGCCAGCGCGATGAAGACCGCGATGTTGAGCGCAATCAGTACCGGGACGACGCGCGGCGTCCGCGTCGCGCGCGCCAGCGCTGCGCCGAAAGTCTCCTGCGCCGGCGCCTCCGGCGCGTCGGTCATCCGCGCGCGGCTCGCACGTGAGAGGCGGTCGCCGGTTCCGCGCCGGCCGCCCGGATCGCGCGCACCGCTTCCTCGACCCATGCGACGTTCGTGCGCGTGGAGCCGAAGGGCGCATCCTCAAGGCCGACGCGAAGATGCCCGCCGCGCCGGATCGCCGCGGCCGCGAGCGGCAGCACGTCGACGGCCAGCCCGGCGATCATCCAGGGCGCGCCGGGCGCCTCGCGCTCGAGCAGGGCAAGGTGTGCGTCGAGCGCAAACGGCTCCGGCGGGAAGCCGAACGTGAACCCGGTAGAGAACATGAAGCGATAGACCGGCCGCGGCACGCGCGGGACCGCGCGCGCGAGCGCCGCGCCGAGCCGCGTGAAGCCCGGTTCGTACACGGCGTAGCTCGGCGTGAAACCATGCGCGGCGGCGAGCGCGAGGCCGTGGCGGATGTGCGACTCCGGATTCGCGTAGACGATCCCCTCGCGGCCGGCGGCGAGCTCGCCGTAGTCGCTGATGTTCACCGTGCCCGGGTCGACGACCGCCCACTCGAGCAGCCCCCGCTGCGCGAGCGCCTCGACGGCGCTGAACCGCGCTCGCGCGGTCATCTCGCCCGACGCGTCGGCGGATCCTGCGAAGGGCAGAGTGGGGTAGACGATCGCGTCCACCTTCGAGCGGATGCCTTCGATGATCGCGGCGTAGAGGTCGGGATCGTCCTTCTGTCGCCCGGTGGCTTCGTCGTAGGCGTGCACGTGGACGATCGCGGCGCCGGCCCGCGCGCAGGCGACGCCCTCGGCGACGATCTCGCGGACCGCGATCGGGATGCCCGGTTGCCGCGCGCGCGACCAGGGGCCGTTCAGCGCGACCTCGAGCCAGACTTTCCGCGACACGGCGGCGTCGCCGGGACTAGTTTGAGGAGTCGTCACAAGTGCGCTCCTCCGTGATCGCCCTCTCCCCCGAAGTTGGGGGAGAGGGAGGGGAGAGAGGGGCAGCGCGCCGATCGGGTGCCGGGCGAGGCGCGCGGTCCTATTTCAGTCACGGAAATTGCCGAACTGCAGCGGGATGTCGGGAACGGACTTGCGCAACAGCTGGATCGCCGCTTGCAGGTCGTCCTTCTTGGCGCCGGAGACGCGCACCGCGGGGCCCTGGATCGCGGCCTGGACCTTCATCTTGCTGTCCTTGAGCAGCTTGACGATCGACTTCGATTTCTCCGTTTCGATGCCGTTCTTCACCTCGACGACCTGCTTCACCTTGTTCCCGGAGATCTTCTCGACGTCCTTGGGGTCGAGCACGCGCACGTCCACGCCGCGCTTGGCGCACTTGCCGGTGAAAACGTCCATGACCTGCTTGAGCTTGAAATCGTCGTCGGCATAGACGGTGAGCGTGAGCTCGGCCTGCTCGATGCGCGCGTCGGACCCTTTGAAGTCGAACCGGTTCTGGATCTCCTTGTTCGACTGCTCGACGGCGTTCTTGAGCTCGACCTTGTTGACTTCGGAAGTGACGTCGAACGACGGCATGGCGGTACTCCCTGCAGGGGAGCGGGATTATACGGGCGGGGGCGGCGCGGGCCGTGCGCGCCCGAGGGCGATCGATCCCGCCAGCGTTGCGGCGGCGACCGCAACGTATCCCGCGCCGAGGGTCGCCGCGGCCGCCGCCGCCGCGAAAGCGACCGGGCCGAAGATCAGCCCCGCGTAGGCGGTGACCATCACGCCGCCGGTGACGCGCGCGATCTCGCCCGACGGCGCCTCGCGCGCGATCTCGGCGAGGAAGACGCCGTTCCAGCCCGCCGCGGTCAGGCCGAACAGGAAGCAGAGCGCGCCGAGCGCAACGACGTGCAGCGCGCCCGCGAAGATGCCGAGCGCCGCTGCGCATGCGGTCATGCCGAAGCCGATCGTTACCAGGAGCCGCAAGACCGGCAGGCGCGGGCCGACGATCAGACCGAAGCCGAGGCGCCCGACGAAGCCGCCGAACTGCGCGATGCTGAGGAGGAGGCCGGCGAGCGCGAGCGACAGCCCACGCTCGCTCACGAGATAGGTCACGAGGAAGGTGTTGAGGCACACCTGCATCGCATGGAACGCGAACGAGGCGATCGAAAGAGTGCGCAGGGCCGGCGTGCGCAGCACGTATGCGATCGCGGGCCCGGCGCCGCGCGCCCGGGGCGAGGGCGCGTGGCGCGCGTCGAGACGCCGGCGCATCGGCTCGAGCGCGACCGCGTAGGCGAAGAGGATCGCCGCGAGCGCCCCGAGCGCGCCGTGCCAGCCGATCGGCGCGAGCGTCGCCGGGAACGCGATCCCGGCGGCAATGCCGCCGATCTGCACGCCGGTCTGCTTCAGCGAAAAGATGAAGGCGCGACGCTCGGGGCGCGTCACGCGCGCGAGGATCTCGGAGCTCGCGGGGGTCTCGATGCCGCAACCGAGCCCGATGAAAAGCGGCGCGAGCGCGAGGGCCACCAGCGATCCGCTTGCCGCGGCAGCGAGCCCGGCGGCGCAGAACGCGAGCGACAGCTGCACGACCCGCGCTGCGCCGAGGATCCCGATGAGCGTCCCGGCGACGCCCGAGGCGAGGATCGCGGCGCTCCACATGAAGAACGAGTAGGCGCCGATGAGCGACGGCGGCAGCCCGGTCTCGGCCGCGATCGCCGGGGCGAGGACCGGGATCGCGAGCACCGAGGCCATGCTGAGCACCATCACGCCGTTCAGCGCGACGGCGGCGGCGAGATCCGGGCGCCTCAATGGACTACCCTCGCGTGATGCGCTCGGGTTTCGCCCTTGGGGCGGCCCGGCGGGCTCATGCGCCCGCGAGTTCTACGCCCCGCCGCGGAAGCACGAATACCCCCACGGCGTGACCTTCATCGGCAGGTGGTAGTGCTGCTCCGGGTCGGAGATCCCGAAGCGGAACGTCACGACGTCGAGGAACGGCACCTTCGGCAGCTCGATGCCGACCGCCCGGTAGAAGGCGCCGACGTGGAAAACCGCTTCGTAGTAGCCGGGCGCGAACCGCTTCGCCAGCGCGGGTTCCTCGACGAGGCCCTTCGCGCTGACGATGCCGCTCGTGAGCAGCTTGCGGGCCGGGTCGAGCTGGTAGACCTCGACGCGCATCCAGGCCGCCACGAGTCCGCGCGACACGTCCACGACATGGATGGAAACGCCTCCGGCTGACATGGGGTCGTCCTCTCTGCGGCCCTCAGGCCGGCATGAACTCGGGGCCCGAGTACGTCGTGGGAATCGCGATGGCGCCCGCGGCCATCTCCTTCGTCAGGGCGTGGACACGGTCGCGCACCGCCGGCGGCACCGTCGGCGCGAGCGCGAGCCGCACCGCATCCGGATAACGCACCCCGAAGCGCTTCACGACCTCGCCTTTCCACAGGTTGTCGCTCAGGTCGCGCCCGGCCTGAAACACCGCGAACCCGGCATCGGCGACCGCGCTCGCCACGAAAACGTCGGGCATCGCGGTGACCCAGTCGCGCACGTTGCCGATCTGCTTCACCCCGCGCTCGCGGCAGGCCTCGATCGCGCCGATCCGCCCGGCATTGAGCATCGTGAAGATGAGGTCGGCCCCCGCATCGATCTGGGCGAGCGCGATGCGCCGGGCGACCGCGGGGTCGTCCTGGGTGCCGGAGAAGTTGGTGAGCAGCCGGGCGCGCGGATTGGTCGACGCGAGACCGCCTGCGAACGCCGCCCGGGCGTCGAGCCCCGGGCGGACGCGCAGGCCGGACATGTGCCCGACGACATTCGACTTCGTGAGCTGCCCGGCGGCCGCGCCCGCGAGCCACGCGGACTGCTCCTGGAGCACCTCGTAGAGCGCGAGGTTGGGGCGGGTGAGGTGGCCCTGGATCGACACGAAGCGCTGCTGCGGGAACTCCCAGGCGACGCGCTGCACCGCCTCGCTTGCCTGCCCGCCCTGCGCGATCACGAGCTTCGCGTCGGAATCGGCGAGGTCCCGCAACGCGGCCTTCATGATTTCCTCGTCGGGGGCGATGCCGTCGACGTACCGCACCGGAATGCCGAGCTCGTCGCGGATGCGCATCAGGCCGCGATAACCGGATTCGATGAAGCCGCCGTCGTCGACGCGTCCGGGGAACATCGCGGCGACGGGCCCGTGCTCCGGGGCCTGCGATCGCCATTTCGCGCACGCGCCGAGCGCGAGCGCGGAAGCGCCCGCGAGCAGCAGGCGGCGGCGTGGGGGCAGGGCGATCACGCCCCGATTCTACCCGCGGGGCTCGGCTTCCCCGCTCAGCTTCCCCGATAGGTGCTGTAGCTCCAGGGCGTACAGAGCAGCGGTACGTGATAGTGCCCGGCGGTGTCCGCGATGCCGAAGCGGATCGGCACGAGGTCGAGAAAGGGCGGGTCGGGCAGCTGCACGCCCTTGCCGCGGAAGTACTCCGCGACGTGAAAGACCAGCTTGAATTCCCCGGCGCGCATCGCGTCGCCGGCCATCATCGGTTCGTCGGTGCGGCCGTCGGCGTTCGTGTGGACCGTCTTGAGCCGCGTCCACTTGCCCTTCTCCAGGATCGAGAATTCGATCTTCATGCCGGCCGCCGGCCTGCCGGTGACCGTGTCGAGGACGTGCGTGGAGAGTCGGCCCATGAACGCTTCCAGTCAGGTGGTGACGAGTTTGTCGAGGCGCCCGCGCGTGATGTGTCCGATCTGCTCGAGCGCCGCGGCGATCTCGGCGGCGCGCTCGCCGCCGGCGCGGCGCTCCATCTCTGCGATCACCGACTCGCGCGTCGGGTGTAGGCGCAGCGCGACGATGCACGGGAAGCCGAACTTCTCGCGATAGGCGCGGTTGGCGCGCGCGACACGCTCGATCTCGGCGCGGCTCAGCGCAGTGAATCCGAGCCGGCCCTGCTCCGAGGTCGAGTCCGCGGTGAGCGTGCCCTCCGCCGTCTCGCGGCCGGCGAGCTCGGGGTGGGCGCGGATCAGCGCGAGCTGCTCGTCGGCCCCGGCGTCTCGCACCGTCGCCAGCATCGCCGCGTGGAGCGCGTCGCTCGACGCGAACGGCCGCCGCGACCAGGCGCGCTCGGCCACCCACGAGGAATGCTCGAACACTTCGCCGAGCAGGCGCGTGAAGTCGGCCCGGTCGAGGCTATTGATCTGGGCGAGCGAAGTCGTGGCCATGAGCAGGTGCATACGATAGCCAATGTAGTGTATGCAGTCAAGCCAAGACGTGCGCCAAAAGCGTGCCGAACAGGTGTGATGGCTATAGGGAGAGATCGGCTTGCCGCGTGGGCCAAGATCGTATACAGTCACTCGCCTTAGACGACCTGCAGCCATGGCTCGCGCCGCGTCCTCCTCTCTCGACCCTGCGGTCCGCCGCGCGCGCCGCGCGACGACCGACGACATCGTGCGCCGCGTGACCGCGGCGATCACGGAACATCGCCTGCCGCCCGGCACCAAGCTCGGCGAGGAAAGCCTGGGCGAGGTGTTCGGCGTCAGCCGCACCAAGGTGCGCGAGGCGCTGTTCCAGCTCGCCAAGCTGAAGCTGGTGGCGTTGCTGCCGGCGCGCGGCGCGTTCGTCGCACAGCCGACGGTGCGCGAAGCGCGCGAGGTCTTCGGCGCGCGGCGCATCCTGGAGCGCGCGGTCGTCGAGGAGTTCGCGCGGGCGCCGACCGCCGCTCAGCTTGCCGCGATCCGCGCGCACATCGCCGCGGAGCGCGAAGCGGTGGCGGCCAACGACGTCTGGGCCCGGTCGCGGCTGCTCGGCGAGTTCCACGTGCTGATTGCGGAGATGGCGGGCAACGCGGTCGTCGCGGAGCTGCTGCGCGAGCTCGTGTCGCGGACCTCGCTCATCACGCTCCTGTACCAGACGGCCCCCGCGTCGGTGTGCTCGGCCGACGAGCACATGGACCTCGCCAAGCGCTTCGAGCGCCGCGACGCAAAGGGCGCCGTCGCCGTGATGCTCGAGCACCTGGATCACGTCGAGCAGGGCCTGGACCTGCGCGAGGAGGAGGCCGGCGCCGTCGACCTCCGCTCCGCGCTCGCGGCGGTCCGGGGTTGAAGGAGATTTCGATGAGCACAGCGCCGAACGCGCAACGCATTTGGGACCGCTGCGAGGCGCTCGCGCGCATAAGCGAGCTGCCCGGCGGGTTGACCCGCGTGTTCCTCTCGGAGGAGCAGCGGCTCGCGAACGAGCTGGTCCTCGGCTGGATGCGCGAGGCGGGCATGAGCGTCCGGCTCGACCCCATCGGCAACGTCGTCGGGCGCTACGAGGGCGAGCGCCCCGGGCTGCCGTGCCTGATGCTCGGCTCGCATCTCGACACGGTGCGCGACGCCGGGAAGTACGACGGCATGCTCGGCGTCGTCGCGGCGATCGAGTGCGTCCATGCACTTGGCGCGCGCGGGAAGCGCCTGCCGTTCGCGATCGAGGTCGTCGGGTTCGCAGACGAGGAGGGCGTCCGGTTCAATGCGACGCTGCTCGGCAGCCGCGCCGTGGCCGGGACCTTCAACACCGAGGTGCTCGGGTCGACGGACCGCGACGGGGTGACGATGCGGGCCGCGCTGGAGCGATTCGGCCTCAACCCCGCCAACATTCCGAAGGCCGCCCGCCGTCGGGGCGAGGTGCTCGCTTACGCCGAACTGCACATCGAGCAGGGCCCGGTGCTCGAGGCCGAGAAGCTCCCCGTGGGGGTCGTCTCCGGGATCTTCGGCGCCAACCGCTACACGATCGAGACCGAGGGCATGGCCGGCCACGCCGGGACGGTGCCGATGACGCTGCGCTCCGATGCGCTCGCCGCCGCGGCGGAATGCGTGCTCGCGGTCGAGCGCATCTGCTCGCGCACGCGCGATCTCGTCGGGACCGTGGGGAAGATCGAGGCGCTGCCCGGCGCGGTCAACGTCATTCCCGGGAAGGCCCGGTTCTCGCTCGACGTGCGGGCGCTGCTCGACTCGGTGCGCGGCGAGGCGGTGCTCGACCTGCTCGCCGAGTTCGACGCGATCTGCAAGCGCCGCGGCGTGCGGGTGAAGGTGACGAAGGTGCACGAGGGGACCACCGCGGCCTGCGCGCCGTGGCTGATGCGGCGGATGGCCGCGGCGATCGAGGCCGAGGGCCTGCGCGTGCGCGAGCTGCCGAGCGGCGCGGGGCACGACGGCATGGCGATCATCGCCCTCGCACCGATCTGCATGCTGTTCGTGCGCTGCGAGAAAGGCATCAGCCACAACCCGGCGGAGGCGATCACGCTGCAGGACGTCGAGGTGGGTACGCGCGTGTTCCTGCGCTTCATCGAAGACTTCGACCCGTCCAGGAAATCATGACCGCCCGCGACACGATCCACGCCTTCCTCGCCGCGCAGCGCGACGCGCAGACGCGCTTCCTCGCCGAGCTGGTGAAGACGCCCTCGGACAACCCGCCGGGCGACTGCCGGCCGCACGCGGACCAGGCGGCGCGGCTCCTCGAGGGGGTGGGCTTCGCGGTCGAACGGCATCCCGTTCCCGACGAGCTCGCGAAGAAGAACGGGATGATCAGCTGCATGAATCTGATCGTCCGCGAGCGCTTCGGCCTTGACGAGGCGGGCGGAGGGACCACCATCGCCTGCAATGCGCACGGCGACGTGGTGCCGCCCGGCTCGGGCTGGAGCGTCGACCCGTACGGCGCCGTGATTCGCGACGGGCGCATGTTCGGGCGCGGGGTCGCGGTCTCGAAATCGGACTTCGCGACGTATGCCTGGGCCCTGATGGCCGCCAAGGCCTCCGGTGCAAAGCTGAAGGGCGCGATCGAGCTGCACCTCACCTACGACGAGGAGGCGGGCGGCGAGATCGGGCCGAAGTGGATCCTCGAGCAGGGGCTCTCGAAGCCCGACTTCGCGATCTGCGCGGGCTTCTCGTACGGCGTGACGACCGCGCACAACGGCTGCCTGCACCTCGAAGTCGAGGTCACGGGCAAGTCCGGCCACGCCGCCGAGCCGGAGAAGGGGGACGACGCGCTCGAGGCCGCGGCGCTGATCCTCAACGACCTGTACTCCTACCGGAAGGCGCTCACCGCGCTCGAATCGCAGATCCCGGGCATCGGCCACCCGACGCTGGTGGTCGGGCTGATCAAGGGCGGCATCAACACCAACGTCGTGCCCGACAAGGTCACCTTCCGGCTCGATCGCCGCATCATCCCGGACGAGACCGCCGGCGCGGCCGAGCGCTTCATCACCGCGCTCATCAAGGAGTCGGTGCGCAGGATGGCGGGAATCAAGGTCGAGGTGCGCCGCATCCTGCTCGCCAACCCGTTCGTGCGCCGCCCCGGCCAGGAACACATGGTGCATGCGATCCAGAAGAACGCGCGCCAGGTGTTCGGCATCGAGGTGCAGCCTCACGGCGTGCCGCTCTACACCGACGCGCGCCACTACAGCGAGGCCGGCATCCCGACCGTGCTGTACGGGGCGGGTCCGCGCACGCTCGAAGAAGCGAACGGCCATCGCGCCGACGAGAACCTCGTGCTCGAGGATCTCTACAAGGCGACCGAGGTGATGGCGCTGACGTTCCTCGACCTCCTGGAGGCGAAGTGACGACTCCCGACGTGTCGGCCCCCTATCCGCGCGACCTCGCAGGGTATGGCCGCCACCCGCCGCACGCGCAGTGGCCCGGCGGGGCGCGCATCGCGGTGCAGTTCGTCCTCAACTACGAGGAGGGCGGCGAGAACAACGTGCTGCACGGCGACGCCGGATCGGAGATGTTCCTGTCCGAGATCGTCGGCGCGCAGTCGTATCCGGCGCGGCACATGAGCATGGAGTCGATCTACGAGTTCGGCTCGCGGGTCGGCGTCTGGCGCATCCTGCGCGAGTTCGAGCGCCGCGGGCTGCCGTTAACGGTCTTCGGAATTTCGATGGCGCTCGAGCGCTGCCCGGAGGTGACCGCGGCGTTCCTCGAGCTCGGCCACGAGATCGCGTGCCACGGGTGGCGCTGGATCCACTACCAGAACGCGGACCCGGCCAGCGAAGCCGAGCATCTGCGCATCGGTACCGAGATCGTGCGGCGCCTGACCCGGGAGCAATGGCCGGTCGGCTGGTACACCGGCCGCGACAGCCCGAACACCCGGCGCCTGGTCGTCGAGCACGGCGGCTACGAGTACGACGCCGACTACTACGGCGACGAGCTGCCGTTCTGGACAGCGATCGAAACCTCCGACGGGCGCAAGGTGCAGCATCTCGTCGTGCCGTACACGCTCGACGCGAACGACATGCGCTTCGCCACCCCGCAGGGCTTCAACACGGCCGACCATTTCTTCACCTATCTGCGCGACTCGTTCGACGTGCTCTACGCGGAAGGCGCCGACCGGCCGAAGATGATGTCGATCGGGATGCACTGCCGCCTGCTCGGGCGGCCGGGACGGGTGCGCGCGCTGCAGCGCTTCCTCGACCACGTCCAGGCGCACGACAAGGTGTGGGTGTGCCGGCGCGTCGACATCGCGCGCCACTGGCGCACGAAGTTCCCGCCGGCTCGCTGACTGATAGCATTGCGGCAAACTCAAGAAGGGGGCCACACCCCCCTTCACCCCCAAACTCAGGGAGCCGGTCCGGCAAGCCGCACCGGCTCAGAGGGTGACTGGCCCCCATGAAAGCCGACCTCCCCAAGCTCGCCGCCCTCGAAGACGAAGCGAGCATCTTCGACGATCTCAATCCCGCGCCGCGCCTGCTGATGGGGCCGGGGCCGATCAATGCCGATCCGCGCGTGCTGCGCGCGATGTCGGCGCAGCTGATCGGACAGTTCGACCCGCAGTTCCGCGTCTACATGAAGGAGACGATGGAGCTGTACCGCCGGGTGCTGGAGACGCGCAACCGCTGGACGTTCCTGATCGACGGCACCGCGCGCTCGGCGATCGAGTGCGCGATGGTCTCGGTGGTCGAGCCCGGCGACCGCGTGCTGGTGCTCGCGTTCGGCCGCTTCGGACAGCTGAAGGCGGAGATCGCGCGCCGCGTCGGCGCCGACCTGCGCGTCGCGGAGGCGGAGTGGGGCACCGTGTTCCGTCCCGAGCAGGTCGAGGAGGCGGTGAAGGCGTTCCGGCCGAAGCTCGTCGCCACCTGCCAGGGCGACACCTCGACCACGATGGCGCAGCCGCTCGAGGAGATCGGCAAGATCTGCCACCGCTACGGGGCGATGCTCCAGGTCGACGCGACGGCAACCCTCGGCGGCATGCCGCTTGCGGCGGACGCCTGGGAGATCGACTGCGTCACCGGGGGACTGCAGAAGTGCCTCGGCGGCCCGTCGGGCTCGGCGCCGATCACCTTGAGCGAGCGGATGGCCGAAGCGATCTACCGGCGCCGTCACATCGAGGAGGGGCTGCGGCCGAAGGAGTACGCGCCGGGCGCGGGCCGGATGATCAGCTCGAACTACTTCGACCTCGCGATGCTGATGGACTACTGGAGCGATCTCGCGCTCAATCATCACACCGAGGCGACGACCATGCTCTACGGCGCGCGGGAATGCGCCCGCATCTTCGTCAAGGAAGGCCAGGCGAACGTGTTCCGCCGCCACGCGCTCGCCAGCCAGGCGATGGTCGCGGGCGCCGAGGCGATGGGGCTGAAGGTGTTCGGGGACAAGGCGCACAAGATGCCGAACGTCACCGGGATCCATATTCCCTCGGGCGTGAACGGCGACCGCGCCCGCAATGCGCTGCTGCACGACTTCAACATCGAGATCGGCACCTCGTTCGGCCCGCTGCACGGCAAGATCTGGCGCATCGGCGCGATGGGCTACAACGCGCGCAAGGATTGCGTGCTCACCACGCTCGCGGGGCTCGAGACGGTCCTCGCGGCGGAGGGCCACCCGCTGCCGCGCGGCGCCGGCATCGACGCGGCGCTCGCCGTCTACCGCGCGGCCGGCGCCTGACGGCGGCCATGCCGACGATCGCGTCGGTCGAGAGCGCCTGCTATCGCGTCCCGCTGCCGGTCGTGCTGTCCGACAGCACGCACGGCGAGATGACGCACTTCGAGCTCGTGACCGCCCGGGTGCGCGACTCGGACGGCGCCGAGGGTCTCGGCTACACCTATACCGTCGGCACCAATGGCGCGGCGATCCACGTCCTCATCGAGCGTTATCTGCGCCCGCTCCTCGTCGGCGCCGAGGCCGATCGCATCGAGCCGCTGTGGCAGAAGATGTGGTGGGCGCTGCACTACGGCGGTCGCGGCGGTCCGGTGGTCCTCGCGATTTCCGCGATCGACATCGCGCTCTGGGATCTCGCCGCGAAGCGCCGCGGCCAGCCGCTTTGGCGCATGCTCGGCGGGTTCGATCCGCGCGTGCCCTGCTACGCCGGCGGCATCGACCTCCACTTCCCGATCGACCGGCTCCTCAAGCAGGCCGACGACTTCCGGGCGCAGGGCTTTCGCGCGATCAAGATGAAGGTCGGCCGCGACAGGCTCTCCGATGACGTCGAGCGCGTGCACGCGATGCGCCGGCACCTCGGCGCCGATTTCCCGCTGATGGCCGATGCGAACATGCGCTGGTCGGTCGACCACGCGATCCGCGCGGCGCGGCTGATCCGCGAGTTCGAACCGGTCTGGCTCGAGGAGCCCACGATCCCTGACGACGTCGCCGGCCATGCGCGGATCGTGCGCGAGGGCGGCGTGCCGATCGCGACCGGCGAGAACATGCGCACGCTCTGGGAGTTCAAGCAGATGATCGAGACGGGTGGCGTCACGTTCCCCGAGCCCGACGTCTCGAATTGCGGCGGCGTCACGGTCTTCATGAAGATCGCGCACCTCGCCGAGGCGTTCAACCTGCCGGTCACCTCGCACGGCGTGCACGACCTTACCGTGCACCTTCTCGCGGCGGTTCCGAATCGCTCGTACCTCGAGATCCACGGCTTCGGGCTCGACCGCTACATGGCCGAGCCGACGCGCATCGTCGAGGGCTGCGCGATCGCGCCGGAGCGTGCAGGCCACGGCGTTGCGCTCGACTTCAAGGCGCTCGAGCCGCTGCGCGTCTGACGCCGCCGGCGGTTTCCCGCAATCCGGAATTGTGCTTCGCGGCGTGACACGGCCGGGGCGCCGGCCTATCGTGTGCGCATTGCTTTGGGTCCGAAGGAGGCGCCCCTCATGCCCGTGGTCCACAAGATCCTGATCCTGGGTGCTTCGTATGGATCGCTGCTGGCGAGCAAGCTGCTCATGGCGGGCCACACGGTGCGACTGGTCTGCCTCCCCGCCGAGGCGGAGCTGATGAACAAGGAGGGCTTCCGGGTACGCATGCCGATCAAGGGCCGCGACGGACTCGTCGAGATCGATTCGCGCAAGCTGCCGGGCGCCATGTCGGCCGGCGGTGTGGGGGACTTCGACCCGGCCGGGTTCGATCTCGTCGGGCTGGCGATGCAGGAGCCCCAGTACCGCTCGCCGGGCGTGCGCGAGCTGATGGGACGGATCGCGAAAGCCCGCGTGCCGTGCATGTCGATCATGAACATGCCGCCGCTGACCTACCTCAAGCGCATTCCCGGCCTCGACGCGGACACCTGCCGGGGCTGCTACACCGATCCGACGGTCTGGGATGACTTCGATCCGGCGCTGATGACGCTCTGCAGCCCGGATCCGCAGGCATTCCGCCCGCCCGAGGAAAAGGTGAACGTGCTGCAGGTCCGGCTGCCGACGAACTTCAAGGCGGCGCGGTTCCCTTCCGACGCCCACACCGCCGTGCTGCGCCGGCTGGAGGCGGACATCGAAGCGGTCCGGTTCGATTCGGGCACGGAGAGGATCGAGCTGCCGGTCAAGCTCAAGGTGCACGAGTCGGTCTTCGTGCCGCTCGCGAAGTGGGCCATGCTGCTCGCCGGGAACTACCGCTGCGTGCAGAAAGTCGCGGTGCGGTCGATCAAGGAGGCGGTGCACAGCGACCTCGCGGCCACGCGGGCGGTCTACGAGTGGGTCGTTGCGCTCTGCGTGTCCCTCGGCGCGGACCGGAAGGACCTCGTGCCGTTCGAGAAGTACGCGAACGCAGCGCAATCGCTCGCGAGCCCGTCCTCCGCGGCTCGGGCGCTCGCCGGCGGCGCGCGCGATATCGAGCGCGTGGACCGCCTGGTGCAGACCATCGCGGCGCAGAAGGGCATGCGATCCGCCGAGGTCGACCAGACCGTCGCGTGGGTGGACGGCTGGCTGGAGCGGAATCGCCGGACGGCGTGAGGGCGTCAGTCGCGCAGCCGCGCGATCACGCGCTTCGCCCCTTCCGCTTGCCACGCGTGCGGCATGACGCCGCCGCGCATCGCGACGCCCACGCGTCCGTGCACATCGAGCGCGACCATCCCGCCGCTCTCTCCCGCTTGCGCCGGCAGCGCACGGATCGCCGTTATGGCGGCGCGCTGCGCCGCGTGGCCCGCGGCGATTAGGTCGCACGCCGATTTCGTCGCGAGCGTGCGCATCATTAGCTCGCCCGTGCCGGTGGCCGACGCCGCCGCGTGCGGGGTGGCGTAGTTCCCGGCCCCGGGAATCGGCGTGTCGCCGACGCGGCCGGGAAGCTTGAGCGAGACGCCGCCGGTGGAGGTCGCCGCAGCCAGATGGCCGCCGGCGTCGAGGGCCACCGCGCCGACCGTGCCGGGCGCGGCGACCACCGCGCGCAGCCGAAAGCGCCGCAAGCTTACGCGGGTCACCGGGTCGTAGTCCGGAAAGCCGTGCGCGCGCGCAAACGCGGTCGCGCCCGCGCCGGCCAGCAGCACGTGCGGCGTCGCCTCCATCACCCGGCGCGCGACGAGGACCGGGTTCTCCACGCGCGTAATCACGGCGACCCCGCCGCAGCGCAGGTCCTCGCCGATCATCACCGCGGCGTCCATCTCCGCCACGCCATCGCGGTTGAGCACGCACCCGGTGCCGGCGTTGAACACCGGGTCGTCCTCGAGCACGACGACCGCAGCGCAGACGGCGTCGAGCGCGCTGCCGCCGTCCGCCAGCACGCCGCGTGCCGCGGCGACCGCGGCGCGGACGCCGGCGAGCGCTCTCGCGGTGTCCTTCGACGCCCATCGGCCACAACCGCCGTGCACGGCGATCGCCCAGCGCGACGCACTAGCCGGCCGTCGCACTCGTCCCGCCCCACTGGCCCAAAGTATGGAAACCGGCCGCCCGCAGCGTCTCGCCGGAACGCGTCGAGCCGGCGTGGCCAAGCGCGTCGGGCGCGACGGCGAGGATCCCCGCGCGCGTCTCGGGGTCCGCGATCGCGCGCTGGAGCCCTTCGGGATCGGTCCATGCGAGCCGCGCCGACTCCGTGCGTGCGTAGATCAGGCCCGTGGCGCGCTCCGCGAAGTTCACCGCCGGGAGCCTTTGGACGCAGGCCTCGAGGAATCGCGTGTTCTGCTCCGCGGCCATCGCGTCGCGGTCGGGGTACACCGCCGCGGGGCTGGCGGCGTCCACGTTGATCTTGCGATACCGCTCGACGTCGAGGAGGCACTTCACGTCGAGGACGTTCAGCTCGCCGCCCCGGCCGAACGCGACGGTGCGCGGGCGCTCGCCGGGCGGCACGCTGTTGTCGAGAAACTCGTAGTGCACCGACATCCCGGACCGCAGCGCCCAGGTGAAGAAGAGATCGGGCATGCCCGCGTAGGCCTCGACGTTGTGGGCGAGGGTGTCGTCGACCGCCTTGTAGCGACCGACCTCCAGGCCGCGCCGCCACGCGCGCTCGACCGTCTCGTGCGGGGGCGTGATCATGAAGAACATGTACACCTCGCGTCCGAAGCGCGTGAGCAGGTTGCTGCCCGCCTGCTCCGAGTCGGGTGCGAAGCTGTCGAAGCGGAACCGGTCGATCAGGAGATGAGGCATGCCGCCGCGCTCGGCCTTGCGCGCCATGTACCGGTCGAGCTTCTGGTCGACCATCGCCAGCTCGTGGGCGGTGAACGCACCGGCGTACTTGTACGCGTCGCCGAGCGCGCCGTAGTCGAGCAGGTACTTGCGCCAGATGTCCGGGCTGACGACGGCGAAGTCGCCCCATTCCACGCCGAGCTCGGCCGCGAGGCGGCGCTGCAGCGGCCGCATCGTGCTCTTGCCCGAGGCGGATGCGCCTTTCGTGTTCATGACGACCGGCCGCTCCTGGGCCGGCAGGAGGCGATAGCCTTCGGCCTGCGCCGCGGCGCGGATGGGGGGCTCGATGAGCATGCCGATGACTTCGGCGCCGTGGTCGTTGCACGCGAGGCCGACGGCGATCGGCGCGAGCAGCGACGCGTCGCCCCACATCCGGCCGTGCCGTGCGCGCACCGCGGAAGCGACGCGCGCAAGGGCGCGGTATGCGGCACGGCGCAGCGGATCCTGGTCGGACTGCGCGCTTGCCGACCAGTCCCGCACGATCCGCTCTTCGCGGTCCCAGTCGTCCTCGACGCGCGCCGCGCGGCCGCTTCCGCGCGGCGGAAGCATCCGCGGATGCCGCCTGCGCCGGAGCGGGCCGCGCGCGGATCGCGCCGCGTTCGACAGCGCGGCGAGCGCACGGGAAAGCTCTGCATCGATCACCTCCGCGAGCGTGCGGCGGAGCGCAGCGTACGCGGCGACGATCTCGGGCATGCGCGGCTCGACATGCCGGGTGAGGATCGTCCTCACCATCCGGCGGAACTCGATGCCGAGGTCCTCCTGCCGGGGGCCGTCGGGGACGGAGAAGTCGGCCGTTACGCGGATCAGCAGCTCGTGGACGACGAGCCGCTCCGGACGGAAGACGACCAGGTCGTCGACCTCGATCCCGGCAACGTCGCTCAGCTCGTGGACGTGATCGACGCCGGTGAGCACGTTCTCCGGTCGGAAGATCGTGGAGAGCGGCAGCAGCGGCCACGGCACATCCGACTGGATGCCCGGGTTCCACGCCCCGTAGTCGGCGACGGTGGCGGGAGCCGCGTCCGTCGTCATCCGCCGTCAGTCGGCCGCGCGCCGCCGCAGCAGTTCGCGCAAGGGTTCCGGGAGCCCCGCGTTGAGCTTCGCGGGCGGTGGGGCGAAGCTCCCGGCCCGTGCAGTCCCCGGTTTCAGGCTGACGAGCGTCTCGGCGTGCTTGACCGCACTCGATACGCCGTCGACCACCGGGACGGGGATCTCGCCCGCGATGCTCCGCGCGAGTCCCGCAAGCGGCGCGCCGCCCAGGACGATGGCATCGGCGCCGTCCTCGTCGACCGCCGCGGCGCACAGCTCCCGCAGCCGCGCCGCGTGGTCGGCCTGCACGGCGCCGATGTCGCGGAGCGGCCGGTCGAGCGAGCGGATGCTCGCGAGGCGGCTGATGAGGCCGTTGTGCTCCACGCTCTCGCGGTACCAAGCGCTGATCCGACGCGAGATGGCGACGATCGAGAACCGGTTGCCGAGCAGGCAGACGCTGGCGAGCGCCGCTTCGGTCATGCCGACGACCGGGATGTCGAGCACCTCGCGGATTCCGGGGACGCCCGGGTCGCCGAACGCGGCGATGATCACCGCGTCGTGGCCCTGCACGTGCTCCGCCACCAGCGTGGCGGCCGCGTAGGCCCCGATCAGCGCTTCGAACCGCGTCTCGATGTAGGCGACGCCGAACGGCGCCGTCAGCATCGTGATCTCGGTCCCCGGCGACGCCGCGCGACGGGCCTCGCTGCCGATGAGCTCGGAGACGCTCTCCGAGATGTTCGGGTTGATGACGAGCAGTCGCATGGCGATTCGTTCAGCCGCGCAGCCACGGCAGGGCCGCAGCGTTGCCGCGACGCGGTTGCGCCGACGCGGGCCGCTCGCAGCGCAGGAACCGGCCGCGGCCTTGCGCGGCGCTCACGCCCGGGCGGCTCCAGACGACCTCGCCGCGCGAGACCGTGATCTCCGGCCACGCCGCGAGCTCGATCCCCGCGTACGGCGTGTAATCGACGTTGTGGTGGAGCATTGCGTTGTCGAGCTTCACCGGCGTCTTGTCGTCCCAGATCACGAGATCCGCGTCGGCGCCGATCGCGATCGTACCCTTGCGTGGATGCAGGCCGTAGATCTTCGCAGGGTTCGTGGCGGTGAGCGCGACGAACCGGTTGACGTCGATGCGGCCTTTGAGCACGCCTTCCGAGAAGAGCAGGGCGAGTCGCGTCTCCACCCCGGGGATCCCGTTCGGGACCTTGCTGAACGGCGCGGCCCGGCCCGCGATCCTCTTGCCCGTCGGATCGTCGAACCGGAACGGCGCGTGATCGGACGAGAAGACCTGGAACACGCCGCTCTCGAGCCCGCTCCAGATCACCTCCTGGTTCGCCTTGTCGCGCGGCGGCGGGCTGCAGATGCACTTCGCCCCCTCGAAGCCTTCGCCCTCGAGATGGTCGGCGGTGAGGAAGAGGTACTGCGGGCAGGTCTCGCCGTAGACGCGCAGCCCCTTGCCCTGCGCCCAGCGGATCTGCTCGACCGCCTCGCGGCCCGACACGTGCACGATCAGCACCGGAACGTCGACCAGCTCCGAGAGTGCGATTGCGCGATGCGTGGCCTCGCGTTCGACGAGCATCGGGCGCGAGGTGGCGTGGAATTTCGGCGCGACGTGGCCGGCGGCGAGCAGCTGCTCGGTGAGCCACGCGATGCAGTCGGTGTTCTCGGCGTGGATCATGACCATCGCGCCCTCGCGCCGCGCGACCGCCAGCGTCTCGAGGATCTGCCGGTCGTTGAGCTTGAGGTCGTCGTAGGTCATGTAGATCTTGAACGACGTGCAGCCGCTCTCGATGAGCCGCGGCAGCTCTTCCTTCAGCACCCGCTCGGTCGGGTCGGAGACGATGAGGTGGAACGCGTAGTCGATGACGGCCTTGCCTTCGGCGCGCCGGTGATAGTCGTCGACCGCGGCCTGCAGCGACTGGCCCTTCAGCTGGCAGGCGAACGGGATCACCGTCGTCGTGCCGCCGCAGGCCGCCGACACCGTGCCGGTGTGAAAGTCGTCCGCCATCTTCGAGCCGTCGGTCATCGGCTGGTCGAAGTGGCAGTGGCCGTCGACGCCGCCGGGCAGCACCCAGCGGCCGGCGGCGTCGATCTCGCGCGCTCCCTTCGGCAAGCCGCGCGCGAGCGCCGCGATCGTGCCGTCCTTCACGCCGATGTCGCAGTCGAATACGTCGGCCGCGGTCGCGACGTGCGCGCCGCGGACGACCAGGTCGAAATCGCTCATTGCGATGGCTCCTCGAACACCCGGCGGGCCTCCTCCTCCAGCATCGGGCCCAGAACTTCGATCTTGCGCGCGCCGCGCGCGAGCACGTCGCGGCACGAGAGTATCAGCTCGTCCGCACCCGGACCGCCGAGCGCCAGCATCGAGTCGATGCTCAGCGCGTAGACGACCCGGCCGACGCCGGACCAGTAGATCGCGCCGGCGCACATCGGGCACGGTTCCCCGCTCGCGTACAGGGTCGCGCCGGCGAGCGCCGCCCGGTCGATGCGCCCCGACACGTCGCGCAGGAGGTTCGTCTCCGCGTGCCCGGTGCAGTCGCGCCCGCTGACTTGCGTGTTCTCAGCGGAGGCGAGGATCGTGCCGTCCGAGTCGACGAGCACCGCGCCGTACGGCTCGTTGCCGTTGGCGCGTGCCGACCGGGAGGCGGCAATTGCGGCGCGCAAGTGCGCGAGATCGTTCGGCCGCACTGCGCTACGCCACCTCCCGGAAGAGGCGGCCCCAGCCCGTGATGCGCTTCGGATCGAGGCCGGCGAGCCTGAGCGATTTCCATACCACGGTCGCGATCGAGTCGTAGATCGGGATCCCGAGCTCGCGCTCCAGCGCTTCGGCGAACGGCGCGCCCTGGACCCCGGTGCAGAGGACCGTGATCGCGTCCGGCTTCGCCGCCGCCACTTCGCGCGCCATCAAGGCGATCTCGTCGGGCGTCGCCTCGGAGAACGACCAGTTGTCCTGCCAGCCGAGATGACGCTCGGCCGCGCACTCGATGCCGGCGCGCGCATAGTTGGCGATGATCCGCGCCTGCACATCGTCCCGGTACGGGGTGACCAGCCCGAACCGCTTCACGCCGGTCAGCCGGAAGATCTCGTTCAGCGCGAGCACCGACGTGCACGCGGGTACGCCGGTCGCGTCGGTGATGCCGCGGCAGAGGCGCTCGTCGGTCTCGAAGCCGAGCCAGCTCGCCGAGGTGCCGCTCCAGCCGATCGTGTGGACGCGCGCATCCTTGAGCAGGTCCGCCGCGCGCAGGATCTCGGTATCGACGAACTGCGCGTTGGCCGCGTCGGAGAGCGCGATCTGGGTGACCCGGAAGCGGCCGAAATGCGCGCTCGCCTCCGGGATGCCGGCGAGCATTGCCGTCGTGATCGGCTCGAGGCGCGTGTTGGACGACGGCGTGAGGATGCCCAGGAGCCGCCGCTCCGTGGGGCGGAGAGGCTCCGGGCGGCGCTGCAAAGCCGAAGAGGTCAGCAAACGATGTTCCTCAGCCCGGCAGCACGGATGCGGACTGCGTCCACGGCGTGATCTGGAACGGCAGGTGATGCGGCTGCTTCGCGTCGTAGATGTCGAACTCGAGTATGAGCTTGGTGTAGTAGCCCCCCGGCACTTTTGCGCCGATCTTCTTGTAGTAGTCGCCGGTGTACACGACCGCCTGGTACCGGCCGGCCTTGATCGTCTCGGGCGTGAGCAACGGTCCTTCGGGCGGGCGGCCGTCCGCATTCGAGACGACCGACTTCAGCACCTTGACGGAGCTGCCTTCGAGGACAAGAAAGTCGATGCGGATGCCGTTGGCCGGCGTTCCGGTGTAGAGGTCGAGCACGTGCGCGGTCACGCGCCCGCCTGCGGCCTGGGCCTCGGCGGTCTGCGGTGCGGCGGCGAGCGTTGCGGCGGCGAGCGCGGCGCCGGCGACGAGGAAATCCCGGCGGGTGTTCGTTTCGGTGGTCATGGCGGTCTCCGGTTGTCCTGGACGGTGCGGTTCCGATCGACGCTCAGCTGCCGCGGTAGGTCATGAAGCCCCACGGCGAGAAGTACAGCGGCACGTGGTAGCGCGAGGTCGCGTCGTAGATCGCGATGCGGATCGGCACGACATCCAGGAACTCCGGCGCGGTCTGCTGGACGCCCGTGCGCTTGTAGTACTCCGCGACGTGGAACACGATCTCGTAGCGTCCGACCTTGATGTCGTTCTCGTTCAGCAGGTTCTCGGTTACGCGGCCCTCGTCGTTCGCCCGCACCGATTTGAGCAGCTTGCGGCTATCGCCCTCGACGGCGTAGAGATCGATGCGGATGCCGGCCGCTTGCTTGCCCGTGTAAGTGTCCAGCGCGTGAGTGGATAGCTTGGGCGGTAGCTTCTGCGCCTGCGCGGCCGCCGTCCCTGCGGCCGCGAGCGCGCCGATGGCGAGCCCGGCCTGGATGAACTGTCTGCGGTCCGTTTCAGTGGTCATGAGCGTCTCCTGGGGTGAAGGTCCGAATGCGAAACGATGGCGGGATCGATCTCCGCCTCAGTCGAAGGACACGCGCGGCAACCAGAGCGCGAGATCGGGCCAGAGATAGAGCAGCAGCACGAGCAGCAGCATCATGAAGAGGAAGGGCAGGGTGCCGACGATGACGTCGGTGATCAGTCCCTCCTTGCGAATGCCCTGCACGACGTAGAGGTTCATCCCGACCGGTGGTGTGATCAGCGCGAGCTCGGCCATCACGACCAGATAGATCCCGAACCAGACCGGATCGATCTTCAGCGCGATGACGAGCGGCACGACGATCGGGATCGTGCCGATCATCATCGCCAGCGCGTCGAGGAAGCAGCCCAGGATCAGGTAGAAGATCGTGAGGACGATGATGATCTGGCCCTGTGAGGTGCCCAGCTTCGCCACGAACTCGGACAGCGCCTGCGGCACGCCCATCAGCCCGAGCACGAAGTTGAGGAAGAACGCGGACGCCGCAATCAGCATGATCATTGCCGTGACCGACACCGTCGTGACGAAGCACTCGTGCAGCATCCTCAGCGACAGCGTCCGGTATGCGGCGCAGATGATGAGCGACATGATGACGCCTAGTGCCGCCGACTCGGTGGGCGTCGCCCAGCCGAGGTAGATGCTGCCCATCACCACGATGAAGATGACGATCGGCGGAACGAGGTCCACCAGCCGCCGCAGCCGCACGCCGAGCGGCGCCGGCGCCTCGACCGCGCCGGCGAAGTCGGGCTTCCACCAGCAGGCGACGACGATGATCAGCATGAAGAGCGCCGTGAGCAGCAGCCCGGGAATCACGCCCGCCGCGTATAGTCGCCCGACCGAGGTGTTCGTCATCGCGCCGTAGATGATCATGTTGATCGACGGCGGAATGAGGATGCCGAGCGTCGCGCCGGCGGCGATGGTGCCCAGGACCAGGCGCTGATCGTAGCCCCGGCCCTTGAACGCCGGAATCGCGACCGTGCCGATCGTCGCGGCGGTCGCGACCGACGACCCCGAGACCGCGGCGAACATCGCGGAAGCGCCGATGTTGGTGTGGAGCAGGCCGCCGGGCAGCGGGTTCAGCCAGTCGGCGAGCGAGCGGTACATCCGATCGGTGAAGCCGCCGCGCACCAGCAGCTCGCCGAGCAGGACGAAGAGCGGGATCGCGACCAGCACGAAGTTGTTGGTGGCGCCCCAGTACTGGGTGCCGAACTCGAGCGTCGCCGGCCAGCCGAGGTACAGCATGGCGCCGAGCATGCTGAGCGCGAACATGACGAACGCGACGTGCAGCCCGACCGCCATGAAGACGAGCAGCAGCACGAAGCCGATGCCGGCGATGGTGATGTCGATCATCGGTGGCCCCGTCCGGCCTGCGCTTCCGCCTGCGCCTCGCGCTCGAGTCGGGCGGTGAGCTCCGCCTCGAGCTCGTCCTGGGCGGTCATCGGGCCGTAGAGCCGGTTGAGCTGCGCCGAGCCGCGCGCGTACAGCAGCACCGCGTGTACGGCGTACGCGACCGCGATCGCGGCGAAGAGCGCGAGGCCGAGCAGCCACAGGCTCTGCGGTTGCCAGAGGGGCGTCTGCAGCGGGTTGGTGGCGACGCTCTGGAACTCGATGGACTCCATCAGGACGACGCTGCCGCGCCAGGTCGCGAACACCGCGAACAGCGCCATCGTCGTCATCGCGACGAGCGTTGAGGAACCGCTGCAGTCCCTGCGGCATGCGCACGAGGAACACGTCGACTCGCGTATGGCCGCGCATCGCCATCGTGTACGACGCACCGATGGTCGCGGTGATCGCGAGCACGTAGCCGCCGATGTCGTCGATGCCGTGAAACGAGAACGCGAAGAGCTTCCGGCCGAGGATCTCGACGGTGATTGCGGCCGAGAGCACCAGCACGCCCCAGCCGCACAGGATCGCGGCCCAGCGCGCGACCGGCTCGACGATCCTGCTGATCGGATTGTCCATGTGCTCTCCCATGCGCGCCGCGGGCGCCGCCAGGCGGGCGGCGCCCGTCAGGCCGCCGTTCAGTCGATCTTGTAGCCCGCGCGTCTTGCCGACCGTCGCGTTCCAGGTCTCGGTGCACTTCGGGTCGACCTTGTTGCAGGTGCCCTTCCACATCGGCAGCACCGCCGCGGTCACCGCGGCCTTGACCTTGTTCGAGTCGGCGGGCGTGACGTCGACGAGCTGCATCTTGAACTTGACGCCCTCCTTGCAGGGGTCCTTGCCGACGTTGCAGTTGACCGCGTCGTCGTTCACAGTCTCGGCGAGCGCCCACATCTGGTCTTCCATCTTCTTGAACTCGGCCGCGAGCTTCGCCTGCGCCTCCGGGGTGTACTTCTTCCAGTAGGCGAGGTTCATGAAGTGCCCCTGCACCGAGCCCGAGACCGACAGCGGGAAGAAGTGCGTGGTGACCTCGGGCCACTTGCCGGTGTTGCCGGACGTCGGCGAGGTCACGCCGCAGTCCGCGACGCCGCGCTGGAGCGAGGTGTACACCTCGGAGAACTGCAGGGTGACCGGCGTGCCGCCGAGGTACTGGATGAGCGCGGCCATCGACGGCGTAAAGCTGCGCACCTTGAGGCCCTTGATGTCCTCCACGCTCTTGATCGGCTTGTTGCAGTAGAAGACCTGCGGGCCGAACGGCCACAGCGTCATCACCTTGGCGTTGAAGCGCGTCTGCAGGCGCTGGTCGAACACGTCGCGGTAGGCGTTCACCGCCTGGCGCAGGTCCTTCATGTTGGTGGACACGCCGATCAGGTCCAGGCCCTCGAAGAACGGGTCGTCGCGCGAGGCCATGCCGATCTGCACGCTCATCACGTCGAAGGTGCCCGAGCGCAGCAGCCGCAGCGCGTCGGCGGCTTGAACGTTCACGACGTCCATCGGGTTGTAGTTGACGTTGATCGGCATCCCCATGTTCTTGGGCAGCTGCTGGAAGAACGGCTTCTCGATCGAGTCGACGTGCTTGGTGTTCGACGAGAAGTTTCCGGCGACGCGCATGGTCGTCGGGTTCTGCGCCTGGGCGAGGGCGAATGGCGCGGCGGCGAGTGCAGCGGCGGTGATGACGGCGAGTCGTTTCATTGGAGTCTCCTCTTGCGCGTGTGAATGCGACGATTGTCTATTGCAGCCAGCGCGTGAATCCGACGTCGCGCGCGGCGGCCTTCATATACATCTGGCGGTAATAGGGCTCGAGGCGGCGCGCCTCGTCGCCGGCGCGGGCGAGCGTCGCGCGCGACGCGGACGCGAGCTCGCGCGCCTCGGCCCGCAACGCCTTCTCGTCGACGGTCGCCACCCGGCCGTTCTCGTACACGACGCGACCCTCCACGATCGTGGCTCGCACCGAGCTGCCGTCCTCGCAGAAGACGAGCTGGCGCCGCAGGTCGTTGAGCGGCGTGAACGCGTGCGTGTCGAGATCGAGCAGGGCGATGTCCGCGCGGAAGCCGGGCGCGAGCTGCCCGAGCCGGTCGGCGCGGCGCAGTGCGCGGGCCCCGCCGCGGGTGAGAGCGGCGAGCATCTCGGGCGCGGCCGGCCAGTCGCGGTACTCGGGACGCGCGACGGTGTGGAGGAGGGCCGCGGTCTTCGCGACGAACCACATGTTCGTCGTGTCGTCGGTGTTCATTTCGTCGCTGCCGAGGCAGATCGGCACGCCGGCCGCGCGCAACGCGAAGTAGGGCATCACGCCGCTGCCCAGGCGCAGGTTGCACACCGGATTGTGGGCGACGGTGCAGCGGGCGGCGGCGAGGAGCTCGATGTCGCGCTCGTCGAGCCAGATGGCGTGGATCACCATCATCCGCTCGTCGAGGAGCCCGAGATCGTGGACGTAGCGCACGAGCGACTTGCCGAACTTGACCTCCCCGAGCACCCGCTGCAGCTTGGTTTCGAGGATGTGGATGTTGAACGGCAGGTCGTGCCGCCGCGATAGCTCGGACAGGGCGGCGAAGTAATCCCGGGAGACGCGCTGGGGTGCGGAGCACGAGACGGCGGCGGCGAGCCGGCCGTCGGAGGCACCGTGCCAGCGCTGGATCAGGTGCGTGTAGAGCTCGAGCAGCTCTTCGGCCGACTGCCGCGGCGCGCGATCCATGGCGCGGCGCTCGGCCTCCGGGAGCAGCTCGGCGAGGAACGGGTACTTCTCGTACTCCACGACGTTCGGCTGGTCGATCGCGACCGTGGCGCGGATCCCGGCGTCCTCATAGGCGCGCATGATCGCGTCCACGGACTCGCGGGTCGCCACCGGAACGTGATAGGCGTCGTCGTGCACCGCGGTGATGCCGCGCCGGAGCATCTCCACCGCGCCGATCAGGGTGCGGACGTAGGCGAGCCGGCTCTCGTCGCCCGAGGCCGCGAGCGGCGGCACCTCGTGGAGCATGAAGAGCTCGAGGGGCAGCCCGGGCAGCATGCCCTTCATGAGGTTGCCGGGCGAGTGGAAGTGCGCGTTGATCAGGCCGGGCATCGCGAGCAGGCCGTTTCCCTCGATCACCCGTTCGGCCGGACGCGGCCAATCGCGGCCCGCGTCGGGACCGATCGCCTTGATCTCGCCGGCCTCGATGACGATGTCGGCGAGCGGCCATTCGCGGTCGGCGTCGTCGAGGGCGAGCACGCGGGCGTTGCGGATGAGGAGCGAGCCGCTCATGTCGGTCAGAGATCGAAGAGGCGGCCCCACCGCCGTCCCGGCCGGGTATCGACGCCACACAGCTTCAACGCTTTCCAGACCGGGAGCACCGTGGAGTCGTAGATCGGAATCCCGAGCTCGGCTTCGAGCGCCGGCACCACCGGCGCCGCCAGGAAGTTGGTGCAGAAGGTCACGATCGCGGCGGGCTTCGAGCGCGCAACCTCGCGCAGCATCGCGGCGATCGCGTCGGCCGGGACCGACGCGAACGAGAGGTTGTCCTTCAGCCCGCTGTGCGACTCGGCCGTGCACTGGTATCCGGCGCGCTCGAAGCACGCGATGGTCTTGTCTTGGTATTTCGTGTCGTAGGGCGAGACGAGCGCGTACGCCCGCACGCCGGTCGCTTTGAACACCTCGTCGAGCGCGAGGGTGGAGGTGGCCGCCGGCACGCCGGTCGCAGCCGTGATCCGGCGGCAGAGCTCGTGGTCGAGCGCAAAGTCGATGCTGCCCCCCTTGCTACCGTTCCACACGATGACATTCGGCTTCGCGTGCCCGAGCAGCCGGGCGGCGGCGAGCATGCTGTCGAAGTCGTAGCCATCCGGGAAAGGGTCGCGCTCGCCATACACCGGCGTGCGCGAGAAATGCGCCGACACCTCGGGAAAGTCCGCCAGTACCGCGAGCGTCACGCGCTCGACCACGGTGTTCCCAGACGGGGTGATCGTGCCGACGAAGAACCGGTGCGCCGCGAGCGCGGCGACCGGATCGGGACGGGCGGAAGCCACCTGCGCCATGCGATCAGTACCCGAGCATCCGCGGCACCGTCAGCACCAGCGGCGGGAAGAACATGCACGCGAACAGCAGCCCGTACATGATCGCGATGAACGGCCAGACGTGCTTCGTCAGCTCGCCGAGCTTCAGGCCGGTGAGGCCGCACAGCACGAACAGCACCACGCCGACCGGCGGGGTGAGCATGCCGATCACCAGGTTGAACACGAACAGGAAGCCGAAGTGCAGCGGATCGACGCCGTACTTGAGCGCAATCGGATGCAGCAGCGGCACCAGCATGATGTAGGCCGCGTTCGACTCGAGGAACATCCCCACGACGAACAGCACTGCGGCGACCAGCAGCAGGTAGACGATCGGGCTCGAGGTCAGCGCCTGCATCAGGTCGGAGAGCTTCTGCGGCAAGAGATCCAGCGTCAGCATGTAAGTCACGACCGACGCGAACGCGATCATCGCGCCGACCACTGCGGAGACGATCGCGGTGTGGACCGCCGCCTTGGGCAGATCATTCAAGCGTGAGCTTGCGAGTAACGAAGAATCCCACCGCGAGCGCGTAGACGACCGCGATCGCCGAGCCTTCGGTCGCGGTGAACGCGCCGCCGACGATGCCGCCGATCACGACGACCGGCATCAGGAAGATGATGATCGAGCGCTTCAGCTCGTGGAAGATCCGGCTGAACGAAAACGAGTCACCGGTGAACGGATACTGGCGCTTGATGGCGATGAAGGAGCATGCGGCCATCATCAGCGTGACGAGGATGAGCCCCGGGACGACGCCCGCCATGAACATGCCGCCGACGGACACGGTCGGGCCGGCCATGAAGGCGTACACGATCATCGCGCCCGAGGGCGGGATGATCGGGCCGAGGTTCGCGGCCGCGGCCACGACCGCCGAGGAGAATCCGACGCCGTAGACCTTTCGCAGCGACGGGATCAGGGTGCTGCCGAGCGCGCTTGCATCGGCCACCGCCGCGCCGGACACGGTCGAGAGCCCGAGGCCGGCGAGCATGGTGACGTGCGCAAGGCCGCCGCGGACGCGGCCGACGACCGCGTTCGCGAGATCGATGATCCGCTCCATCATCCCGGCCTTGAGCATCAGCTCGCCGGCGAGGATGAAGAACGGGATCGACATCAGCGGGAACGCGTTTACCGCGTTCATCATCCGCGTGGGCAGCAGGTTGAAATCCACGTCGCTCGCAATCAGGCCCGCCACCGCGGCCGCGCCGAGCGCAAAGGCGAGCGGCATCCCGAGGAGTGCGATGCCGAGGAATACGAAGATGATGAGCAGGCTCATCAGTCGAGCTCCTTGGCGATTTCCTCGTCCACTTCCGGCTTGCCGGTGAGGACGATCCAGAGCAGATGGAGGGCCGAGTGACCGCACCCGAGCGCGAGCGCCAGGATGAACAGCCCGGCGCTCGCGTTGACCGAGGCCATCTGCTCGTCCCATTGGTCCCAGGTGATCCAAGCGGCCTCGTAGCACACGAGTGCCATGAGGCCCGCGCTGGCGAGTGCGACGACGCGGGCAAGCACATCCTGGACGCCCGCCGGGAACCTGGCCGTCAGCATCTCGATCCCGATGTGGACGCCGAGCTTGATGCCGAGCGGGATGGCGAGAAAGATCGACCACACGAACATCAGGCGCGAGACCTCGTCCGACCAGCCGACGGAGCTGTTGAGCGCATAGCGCATGAACACCTGCACGGAGACGACCACGACCATCACCGTGACGAGACCGACGATGGTCCACGCCGCGGCGACATCCAGGGCGGCGAGGGCCACCGCATACGGACGGCGCCAGCCGGTCGCAGCGACCGGTTTGAACGACAGCTCAACCGACATCTTCCCCTCCTTGCGGGTCCGACCGGAGGACGGCGCCCCCCGGCATCTCCCCCGGCATGCGGCCGGGAGATGGACTGCGCGTGCGCACCGCGCGCCGGTCAGCCGCCGGCCTTCTTGGTTTCCGCGAGCACCTGGTCGACGAGCGGCGCGCCGACGCGCTTCTTGATGTCCTCGACGACGCCGGCCGTTGCCTTGCGCATCGCCTCGCGCTCGGCCGCCGGCATGGCGTCGTATTGCATGCCTTTCTTCTGCAGCTCGGCCAGCGCATCCGCGTCGGCCTTGACCGCCGCGGTGCGCTGCGACGCGATCGCGTTCTTCATCGCCGTGCGGATCGTCTTCTGGACGTCGGGCGGCAGCGAGTCGAACTTCTTCTTGTTCGCGACCACCGCGATGAAGTCGAAGAAATGGGAGGAGTTCGAGAGGTACTTCTGGACCTCGAAGAAGCGGCTCGCGAGGATCAGGTTGTACGGGTTCTCGTGCCCGTCGATCACCTTCTGCTCCATCGCCGAATACACCTCGCGGATGTCCATCGCCACCGGGTTCGCGCCGAGCGCGCGGAAGGTCGCGAGATGGGTCTCGTTCGGCTGCAGCCGGATCTTCAGGCCCTTCAGGTCGGCCATGGTCTTGATCGGGCGCTGGCTGTTGGTCACCTGGCGCGGTCCGAGCTCCATGAAGCCGAGCGACACGAAGCCCTTGTCGTTCATGCGCTTCTCGATCGCCTCGCCAATCGGGCCGTCCATGACCTTGTAGGCCACTTCGCGGTTCGGGAAGAGGAACGGGAGGCTCACCGCCTCGAGCTCGGGCACCGTGCGGGAGAGGAACGCCATGCCGACCCAGGTCATCGCGATCGTGCCGGCGCGCGTCTGGCTCACGTTCTCCTGCGCGCCGCCGAGCTGCATGTTGTCGAACACCTCGATGACGACCTTGCCCTTGGTGGCCTGCTCGACTTCCTTCTTGAATTGCTGGATCGCGATGCTGGAGGAGTGGTCGGGAACGAAGTTGCCGGCGATGCGGAGCTTTTCCTGCGCGAGCGCAGGGTTGGCGACGGTCCCCGCAACGATCACTCCGGCGAGAGTCCAGGCAAGTCGGGCAGTCATGAGGCAGTCCCCTTCAAAGAAAGGTGCGCCGGCTGGCGCGCCGAAATAGTGCACGAAGTCGGCACCATATTGCATCCAATCTTCCGAAATCATTGACCGCCGTCAATGATACAGTCGGCAGTGCGCCGTAAAAAGCCTCGTCACGACAGGAAGTTGGCGTAGCAATCCGGACTGATTGACTGTGTACAATGCGCGCACCAAGTTATTGCACGAAATTGCCGCGGCGCACCGATGCAAGGCCTAGAGGGCGAATGACGATGTCGACCAAGACCTTACGCATGCACGCTGACGGGGCCGATCGCCCGATCGGGGTGCGCGCACGCGGCGGGAAGCGGCCGAAGCCGCTCTCCGTCGTCCAGATCCACGAGCGCATCGTCACGGCGATCAGCGAACGCCGGCTGCTGCCCGGGACGCAGCTCGTCGAGGAGAAGCTCGCCGCGGTGTTCGGCGTGAGCCGCACCAAGATCCGGCAGGCGATCGCGCGTCTCGCGCACGACGGGATCGTGACCGTCTTCCACAACCGGGGTGCGTTCGTGTCCAGTCCGTCGGTGGCGGAGGCGCGCGAGGTGTTCGAGGCGCGCCGGCTGATCGAGCCGTGGCTGATCCGGCAGCTCGCGGCCAGCGCCACCCCGGCGCAGGTCGCGAAGCTGCGCGCGCACGTGACGCTCGAGTCGGAGGCGCGCGCGGCGAACGACCGCCGCTCGATCATCCGGCTCTCGGGCGATTTCCACCAGCTGATCGCGGAAATGGTCGGCAATTCGCTCATCGTGCGCACCATGCGCGAGCTGGAGTCGCTCACCTGCCTCGTGATCATCCTGTACGACTCGCCGCTCGTGCCCGCATGCCCGTACCACGAGCACAGCGACCTGATCGACGCGATCGAGCGCCACGACGCCGACGAGGCGGCGCGACGGATGATCGAGCATCTCAATCACGTCGAGGCCGCGCTCGACCTCAATCGCGACGGCGAGCGCGAAGTCGACCTCGAAGCGGCGTTTGCCTAAGGGGGTACCGGCCATGCGCATCCTCGTCCTCAACGCCAATACCTCCGATGTCGTCACCGAGAAGGTCGCAGCGGCTGCGCGGGCAAGCGCTTCGCCTGGCACCGAGATCGTCGCCGTCACGGGGACGTTCGGGGGACGGGTGATCGGGACCCGCGCGGAACACGCGATCGGCGAGCACTCGACCATCGCGCTAGTCGCGCGGCACGCGCCCGGATGCGACGCGGTCGTCATCGGCGTGTCCTACGACACGGGCCTGCGCGGTGCGCGCGAGCTGCTCGACATCCCCGTGGTCGGGATGACCGAGGCGGGGCTCCTCACCGCCTGCATGCTCGGCGGCTCGATCGGGATCGTGACCTTCGGTCGGCGCGTGCTGCCCCTGTACAAGGAGCTGGTCGCGAGCTACGGGCTGGCCTCGCGCATCGCGGGATGGCGGGTCCTCGAGAGCACGGCCCCCTATGGTCGCGGCGCGCATCCGCAACTCGACCGCGAGATCGTCGCGGCCGCAGGCGACCTGGTCGAGCGTGAGGGCGCGGAAGTGATTCTGGTCACCGGCGCAGTGATGGCCGGGGTTCCGGCGCGGCTCCAGAAGGATGTCCCGGTGCCGATGGTGGACTGCCTGGTGTGCGGGATCCGGCAGGCCGAGATACTTGCGGCGCTGCGTTTCCCGAAGCCCCGCGCCGGCAGCTACGCCGCGCCGACCGGGCGCGAGCTGGTCGACGTGGAACCGGCGATCGCACGCTGCTTCGGCGCGGCCGGCAAATGATCGTTCGCACGAACGGGCTGCTGCGCTCGCACGGCCGCTACGACTACTCCCCGATCGTCGGCCGCGCGCGATTCGACTGGCCCGGCGCAAAGCGGCTCGCGATTTACGTCGCGCTCAACCTCGAGCATTACGCCTTCGGGGAGGGCCTCGTCGAGGAGCTCGTGCCGGGCATGCCGCAACCCGACGTGCTCAACCACTCGTGGCGCGAGTACGGCAACCGCGTCGGCGCTTGGCGCCTCGCCCGGCTGTTCGGCGAGGTGGAACTGCCCGCGACGGCGCTGGTCAACTCCGACCTCTACGCGCACTGTCCGGAGCTCGTGGGCGCGTTCCGTGCGCGCGGGGACGAGATCGCCGCGCACGGGCGCAGCAACTCCGAGCGGCAGAGCGACCTCGACGAGCACGCCGAACGCGGGCTGATCGGCGAGGCCACCGAGACGATCGCGCGCCACGAAGGCCGCCGCCCGTCGGGCTGGCTCGGCCCGTGGATCGCCGAAAGCGCCGTGACGCCCGATCTGCTGTGCGAAGCCGGTTACACGTATGTCCTGGACTGGTGCGCCGACGATCAGCCCGTCTGGATCTCGACGCGCGCCGGCCGTCTCCTGGCGATTCCGTACCCGCAGGAACTGAACGATTCGAACGCGATCATCGGACGTCGGGTCGGCGCCGACGCGTTCGCGGACATGATCGTCGACCAGTTCGACGAAATGCTCGAGCAGTCGGCCGACGCGCCGCTGGTGATGGGCATTGCGCTGCACTCGTACATCGTCGGCCAGCCGTTCCGGCTGCGCCACCTGCGCCGGGCGCTGCGACACATCGCGGGCCGACGGGAGACGGTCTGGATCACGACCGCGGGCGCAATCGCCGCCCACTTCTCCGCCGCCCACGGCTGACGCCTAGCTCGCGTCGGCGAGCTCGCGAGCGTAACGATTGTGCCGCTCGAGCAGGGGCTCGAGCTCGAGCGTCGTGAGCCGGCCGTCGCGCACGACGACGCGTCCGTTGATCACGCTCAGCGACACGCGCGCCGGCGCGCAGAACACGAGCGCCGCGACCGGGTCGTGCCACGCACCCGCAAACCCGGGCGTGTTCAGATCGAACGCGACGATGTCCGCCGCCATGCCCGGCGCGAGGCAACCGACGTCATCGCGTCCGAGCACGCTTGCTCCGCCGCGCGTCGCGAGGGCGAGCGCCTCGCGCGCCGACAGTGCGGCCGGCCCGAAGCCGACGCGCTGGAGCAGCAGGGCCTGGCGGGCCTCGCCGAGCATGTCGGCGCCGTCGTTCGACGCGCTGCCGTCCACGCCGAGCCCGACCTTGACGCCGGCGTCGAGCATCGCCCGCACCGGCGCGATCCCCGAGGCGAGGCGCATGTTGGAGCAGGGGCAATGCGCGACGCCGGTCCCGGTGCGCGCAAACAGGGCGATCCCGGGCGCGTCGAGCCGGACGCAGTGGGCGTGCCAGACGTGGTTGCCGACCCAGCCCAGGTCCTCGGCGTACTCGGCCGGCGTCATTCCGAATTGCTCGCGGCTGTAGGCGACATCGTTCGCGTTCTCCGCGAGATGCGTATGCAGCCCGACGCCGTAGCTCGCGGCGAGCGCGGCCGATTCGCGCATCAGCGCGCGGCTCACCGAGAACGGCGAGCAGGGGGCGAGCGCGATGCGCAGCATCGCGAAGCGGTCGCGCTCGTGAAAGGTCTCGATCACGCGGCGCGAGTCGCGCAGGATCGCGTCTTCGCGCTCGACCACGGCGTCCGGGGGCAGCCCGCCCGCGCTCTCGCCGACGCTCATGCTGCCGCGCGTGGCGTGGAAGCGCATGCCGATCTCGGCGGCCGCGCCGATCGTATCGTCCAGCTGGCAGCCGTTCGGGTAGATGTAGAGGTGATCGCTTGAGGTGGTGCACCCCGACAGGATGAGCTCGGCCATCGCGGTGAGCGTCGAAGTCCGGAGCATGTCGGGCGTCAGGCGCGCCCAGATCGGGTAGAGCGTCTTCAGCCAGCCGAAGAGCTCCGCGTCCTGCGCGGCCGGCACCGCGCGGGTCAGGCTCTGATACATGTGGTGGTGCGTGTTGACGAGCCCCGGCAGCACCACGTGACCGCGCAGGTCGAGCACCTCGTCCGCTTCGGCCGGAAGCGCGGCGGTCGGCCCCACCTGCTCGATGCGGTTCCCGCGGACGAGCACCGCGCCGTCGGGAATCTCGCGGCGCGCGTCGTCCATCGTGACGAGGACGTGCGCGTGCCGGAGAAGAAGCGTTCCCATCGTCGCGCACCGCAGCGGCCGCACGCGCGCGCGTGCGGCCGTCGTCAGCGATGAGTCCGGATCAGCCCGCCTCGGCGTGCGACGCGGCCGCCTTCGCCTCGGCCTCCGCCTGCGCGCGCGACTTGTACCCGTTGAAGTACAGGTTCAGCACCACCGCCGCGATCGAGGCGAGCAGGATGCCGCTGTGCAGGAGCGGCGCGAGCGCCTTCGGCATGTGCTGGAAGAAATTGCCGGCCACGAGCGGGATCATGCCGAACCCGATCGAGATGGCGATGATGTACGGGTTCGCCGGGCTCGACTTGTAGTCCACCGAAGAGAGGATGCGGATGCCGGTTGCGGCGACCATGCCGAACATCACGATCCCCGCGCCGCCGAGCACGAACTGCGGCACGGAGGCCACGACGTGGCCCATCTTCGGGAACAGGCCGAAGGCGAGGAGGATGAGGCCGCCCGCCACGCACACCCAGCGGCTGCGCACGCCGGTGACCCCGACCAGCCCCACGTTCTGCGAGAACGAGGTGTAGGGGAAGGTGTTGAAGATCCCGCCGATCAGCGTCCCGAGGCCGTCGGTGCGCAGGCCGCGCGTGAGGTCGTCCTGCGAGATCTTCTTGTCGGTCAGCTCGCCGAGCGCGAGGAACATCCCGGTCGACTCGATCATGACGACGATCATCACGAGCGTCATGGTGAGGATCGCGAACGCATCGAACTGCGGCATCCCGAACTGGAAGGGCTTGATGATCGCGAACCAGCTTGCCTCCTCGAGACCGGCGAAGCTGACCTTCCCGGCGCCGAGCGCGATGACGAAGCCGATGACGATCCCCAGGAGCACGGCGATGTTGCCGAGGAACCCGCGGAAGAACTTCACGATCAGCAGGATCGAGACCAGCACGACCAGCGCGACGCCGAGGTGGAACGGGTCGCCGTAGTTCGGTGCGGCGGGGTTCGGGCTGCCCGCCGCCCAGTTGATGCCGACGCGCATCAGCGTGATCCCGATCACCGCGATGATCGTGCCGGTGACGACGGGCGGGAACAGAGGCAGCATGCGGCTGACCAGCGGCGCGATCAGGATGCCGATGATCCCGGCGCCGATGACCGAGCCGTAGATGAGCAACAGACCCGCGGTGCCGCCGCCGGCCGCCGCGCCCATCGCGAGCATCGGGCCGACCGAGGCGAAGGTCACGCCCATCATGACCGGCAGCCGGATGCCGAACTTCCAGACGCCGAGCGCCTGGATCAGGGTCACGATGCCGCAGGCGAACAGGTCGGCGTTGATGAGCAGGGCAATCTGATCTTTCGGCAGCTTCAGCGCGCCCCCGAGGATCAGGGGCACGGCCACCGCGCCCGCGTACATCACCAGCACGTGCTGCAGTCCCAGCACGAAGAGCTTGCCGGTCGGAAGGACCTCGTCGACCGGATGCACGTGATGCACTACGGCCTCGTTCAGCGTTGTCATGACTGCTCCCTTCTCTTCTGCGCGACGCGGGGTGCGCCGCTCCCCCTGATTCCATGATACCTCGACGGTGCGCGCTACTTGAGCGGCGCGCCCTCGGCGAGCCACTTGCCGAGCAGCGCGCGCTCGTCGTCGGTCATCTTGGTGAGGTTGCCGATCGGCATCGTCTGCGTGGCGATCGTCTGCTGGTGGATGCGCGGTGCGGCCGCCTTGATCTGCTCGGGCGTGTCGAAGGTCAGGCCGCCGGGCGGCTGCTGGAACCCCGGAAAGGTCGGCTTGGCCGCGTGGCACACGGCGCAACGCTCGGCGATGATCGGCTGCACTTTGGCGAAGCTCACGCTCGCTGCGGCCGGCGCCGCGCCGCGCGGTGCCGGCGCGATGGCCACCGCGAGGCCCAGCAGGAGCGCCACCGCGACGGCCGGCAGCGCGATCAGATTCTTGCCGACGTGGCGCAGGACGAAGTACTGCCGGATGAGCGCGCCCGAGAGCATGAAGACGGCGAGGATCGCCCAGCCGTACTTGCTGCCATACGTCATCGGGTAGTGGTTGCTGATCATGATGAGCAGCACCGGCAGCGTGAAGTAGGTGTTGTGGACGCTGCGCTGCTTGCCGACGATTCCGGGCTTGGGATCGGGCTCGCGGCCGGCGCGGATGTCGGCCACCATCTGCTTCTGCCCCGGAATGATCTGGAAGAAGACGTTCCACACCATGATCGTCCCGATCAACGCGCCGACGTGGACATAGGCGGCGCGTCCGCCGAACACCTGGCCGTAGCCCCATGCCGCCGCGACCAGCAGGAGGTACACGATGATCGAGAGCGCGAGCTCGTGGCTGATCGCCTTGCAGAGCGCGTCGTAGATCAGCCAGCCGACCACCAGCGAGCCGGCCGAGATCGCGATCGCCGCCGGAACGGACAGTTCCATCACCGACCGGTCGATGAGGTAGGCATTGGCGCCGTACCAGTAGATGATTGCGAGGAGCCCCATCCCCGAGAGCCAGGTGGTGTACGCCTCCCACTTGGACCAGTGCAGGTGCTCGCTCAGCGGTTCGCCCTTCGGGCCGACCAGGAACTTCTGGCTCTGATAGAAGCCCCCGCCGTGCACCGCCCAGAGCTCGCCGAACACGCCGCGCTTCGCGTCCGCCGGGTTCTGCGGCGGCGCGAGCGACATGTCCAGCATGACGAAGTAGAGGGAGGCGCCGATCCAGGCGACGCCGGCGATGAAGTGCAACCAGCGGACACCCAGGTTCAGCCAGTCGACGATGTAGTTTTCCATCGCCTTCTCCTACGCACTCACGGGATCCATCTGGAATGGGGGATCTACAAGGGGTCCAAAGGATGGGTCGGGACCCTTCCTTTCCCATGGGCCCTTGCTCGAATGGGTCAACCAGCGGACGCCCAGGTTCAGCCAGTCCACGATATAGCCTTCCATGTCCTTCTCCCGATCCGCTTGTTCTTGTGATGCGGTCGCGCTTAGGCGAGCGTGACCTCGATGACGTCGCCATCGCGCACCGAGGCGAGCGTGCGGGGATCGCCCTCGATCTTGCCGAGCACGTTCACGCGCGTGACCAGCCGGCACTCGTTGCCGCGCGACACCGGGGTCGGACCGTAGGGCAGGGCGAGCGAGCTGCCCTGCACCCAGAAGCAGACGGTGCCGGGATCGACGACTTCGCGCGCGTCGCGCTCGAGCGCGACGTCGGCCCCGAGCGTGAAGTAGACCTCCTCGCCCCAGGTGTTGGCGCGCGACTTCGCGGGCAGCGCCGCCGCCACGGCTATGGCGGTCGGCGTGTCTGCGAGCTGCGCGGTCAGCTCGCCCTTGGGCCACTTGATCCGGATCCGGGTCATGAGCTCACCTGCCCTTGCGTATCAGGATCGCACGGAAGTCGTTCACGTTCGTCCGAGTCGGGCCGGTCGTGACGAGATCGCCGACCGCCGCGAAGAAGCCGAAGCCGTCGTTCGCGGCCAGGCGCTGCTTGGCGCTGATCTGCAGCGCGGCTGCGCGCGCGACGCTGTCGGGACCGAGGAGCGCCCCGGCGTTGTCCTCCGATCCGTCGATGCCGTCGGTGTCGGCGGCAATCGCCGCGATCCCCGGGTGACCGTCCAGCGCGACCGCGAGCGCTAGGAGGAACTCGGCATTGCGTCCGCCGCGGCCGTTGCCACGCACCGTCACCGTGGTCTCGCCTCCGGAGATGAGCACGCAGGGCGGCGCGGCGATCGATCCCGCCTGCGCGCCGTAGCGCGCGACCTGGCGCGCGATCCCGGCGTGCACCGCCGCCACGTCGCGCGCTTCGCCCTCGATCGAGTCGCCCAGGATCACCGGCGCGACGCCGGCCGCGCGCGCGACTTCTGCGCCGGCCCGCAGTGCATCCTGGGCCGTGGCGAGCATGACCACCTCGCCCTGCGCGAGCCGCGGGTCGCCCGGCTTGGGCGACTCGTCGCGCCCGGCGCGCAGGTGCTCCAGGACCGCGCGCGGCTCGGTGATGCCGTACTTCGCGAGCACCGCGAGCGCGTCCGCGAACGTCGTCGGGTCGGGCACGGTCGGCCCGGACGCGATCACCGACGGGTCGTCGCCCGGCACGTCGGAGATCAGCAGGGTCACGACCTTCGCCGGCGCGCAGGCGGCGCCGAGCCGCCCGCCCTTGATCGCGGAGAGGTGCTTGCGCACGCAGTTCATCTCGCCGATGTTCGCGCCCGACTTGAGGAGCGCCTTGTTGACCGCCTGCTTGTCCTCGAGGGTGAGACCCTCGGCCGGCGCGGCGAGGAGGGCCGAGCCGCCCCCGGAGACGAGACAGAGGACGAGGTCGTCTCGAGTGAGCCCGCGAACGGTCTCGAGGATCCGGCTCGCCGCCCGTCGGCCGGCCGCGTCGGGGACCGGATGAGCCGCCTCGATCACTTCAATCGACTTGCACGGCGCTCCGTGTCCGTAGCGCGTCACGACCAGGCCGGAGAGCGGCCCGCGCCAGTGCGCCTCCACCGCCTGCGCCATTGCGGCCGCGGCCTTCCCGGCGCCGACGACGATGGTGCGGCCGCGCGGCGGCGCAGGCAGGTGCGGCGGCACGCACCGCGCCGGCGACACGGCCTCGACCGCGGCGCGAAACATCGCGAGCAGCAGTTCGCGGTCGTTCGCGGGCATGCGGCGCGCCGCCTAGCCGAGTTCCTCGTGGCCGCTTTTCTGGCCGATCTCGAAGTTCGCGAGCTGCTCGAGCGCCTTCACCGTGGCCGAGTGATCCCACCCGCTGCCGCCGCGCGAGGCGCAGGCGTTCATGAGCTGCTGGGTGATCGCCGTGAGCGGGAGGCTCATCTGGAGGCTGCGCGCGCCCGTGAGCGCGATGGAGAGGTCCTTGAGGTGCAGCTCGATCCGGAAGCCCGGGTCGAACGAGCGCTTGATCATGCGCTCCCCGTGCACTTCGAGGATGCGCGAGTTCGCGAAGCCGCCCATCAGCGCTTGCCGCACCTTCGCCGGATCGGCGCCCGCCTTGGCGGCGAAGAGCAACGCCTCGCCGACGATCGCGATCGTGCCGCCGACGATGATCTGGTTCGCGACCTTGCAGGTCTGTCCGTCGCCGTTGCCGCCCACGAGCGTGATGTTCTTGCCCATGAGCTGGAACAGCGGCTTCACCTTTTCGAAGGTGGCGTCGGCACCGCCGACCATGATCGTGAGGCTCGCCTGCTTGGCCCCGACCTCGCCCCCGGACACCGGCGCATCCAGGTACTCGCAGCCGAGCTGGTTGATGCGCTTCGCGAACTCCTTGGTGGCAATCGGCGAGATCGAGCTCATGTCGATCACGATCTTGCCTTTCGCGAGTCCTTTCGCCACGCCGAGCTCGCCGAAGAGGGCGCTCTCGACGTGCGGCGTGTCGGGAACCATCGTGATGATCACCTCCGATTTCTCGGCCGCCTCCTTGGCGCTCTTCGCGGCCTTGCCGCCGGCCTCGAGGAGCGCGGGCGGCACCGGCTTGATGTCGGAGAGCCACACCTCGTGACCCCCCTTGATCAGGTGCCCCGCCATCGGCGCGCCCATGATGCCCAGCCCGATGAATCCGATCTTCATGTTCGTCTCCTTCAGTTGTCATGTAGCGAGAGGGTATCCCCCCTCGCGCTCCCCGGATTCAGACGGACTGCGGCCTGTGGCCGCAGTCCGCTCGGGACTTAGCGAAACTGCTTCATCCTGGTTGCGCGCAACCTCGGCATCGCCCGCACCTCAGGCCGCGAGCTGGTCGAGGAACTCCTCGGGCTCCTCGACGTCGAGGGTCTCCTCGAACTCGGTGATCTTGTCGATCTCCGGCCCCATCGCGATGTCGGTCACGCGCTCGGTGATCACCTCCACCACCACCGGCACCCCGAGCGTCTTCGCCTGCGTGCGTGCGGCCTGGAGCGACTCCTGGATCTTCTCCGGATCGAAGACGCGGATCGCCTTGCAGCCCATGCCCTCGGCGACCTTGACGAAGTCGACGCCGTACTCGCCGAGCTCCGGCGAGTTGATGTTCTTGAACGACAGCTGCACCTCGTAGTCCATCTTGTAGCCCTTCTGCGCCTGGCGGATGAGCCCGAGGTACGAGTTGTTGATCAGCACGAACACCAGCGGCACGTTGAACTGCGCGCCGACCGCGAGCTCCTCGATCAGGAACTGGAAGTCGTAGTCGCCGCCGATGCCGACGACTTCCTTCGTCGGGTCGGCGAGCTTCACGCCGATCGCCGCCGGGATGATCCAGCCGAGCGGGCCGGCCTGGCCGCAGATGATGTAGTTGCGCGGCTTGAACACCTTCTGGAACTGGCCCGAGGCGATCTGGCCGAGGCCGATCGAGCTGACGAAGCACGTGTTGTCGCGATCGAAGGCCTGGTTGATCTCGTGGAACACGCGCTGCGGCTTGATCGGCGTGTTCTTGAAGTCGGTGCGCCGGAGCATCGTGCGCTTGCGCTTCTGCACCTCCGCGACCCAGCGGGTGCGGTCGGTGAGCAGCTTCTCCTTCTTCCGCTCGCGCGCCACTTCGACGAAGAGCTCGAGCGCCGCCTTCGCATCCGACACGATGCCGAGGTCGGGGCCGAACACGCGACCGATCTGCATCGGCTCGATGTCGACGTGCACGAACTTGCGGCCCCGCGTATAGACCTCGACCGAGCCGGTGTGGCGGTTCGCCCAGCGGTTGCCGAGGCCCAGCACGAAGTCGCTCTTCAGGAACGTGGCATTGCCGTACCGGTGCTGCGTCTGCAGCCCGACCATGCCGGCCATCAGCGGATGGTCGTCGGGAATCGCGCCCCAGCCCATCAGCGTCGGCACCACCGGGGTGTTCGTGAGCTCGGCGAGCTCGACCAGGAGGTCGCACGCGTCGGCGTTGACCACGCCGCCGCCGGCCACGATCAGCGGGCGCTTCGATTCGGCGAGGAGATCGAGCGCCGCCTCGATCTGCCTGCGCTGCGCGCGCGGCTTGTAGACCTCGAGCGGCACGTCGAACCAGGGGTTGTACTCGATCAGCTCCCGCTGCACGTCCAGCGGCAGATCGATCAGCACCGGGCCCGGGCGGCCGGAGCGCATGATGCGGAACGCCTCGCGGAACGCCCACGGCACCTGGGCCGCCTCGAGCACGGTCACCGCCCACTTGGTGACCGGACGCGCGATCGCGGCGATGTCGATCGCCTGGAAATCCTCCTTGTGCAGCTTCGCCCTGGGCGCCTGGCCGGTGATGCACAGGATCGGAATCGAGTCGGCCATCGCGGAGTAGAGGCACGTGATCATGTCCGTCCCCGCCGGCCCCGATGTGCCGATGTTCACGCCGATTCGTCTTGGCGCCGCTCGGGTGTAGCCCTCGGCCATGTGGCCCCCGCCTTCCTCGTGGCGCACCAGGACGTGCTTGATCTTCGTGTGCCGCATCGCGTCGTAGAGCGGCAGGATCGCCGCCCCGGGAATGCCGAAGACCAGTTCGACGCCCTCGCTTTCCATCACGCGGACTGCGGCTTCTGCGGCGGTCATCTTGGGCATGGCGAGCCTCCTCGTATATTCCGGATTACGAAATACAAATTCGAACAATGAAACGGTACGCGAACTCCCGGATGCGTGTCAAGAAATCGCGCGCGATTCCGGTATGCGGAAAAGGGCCGGGCGCCGCGCGCGGCCCGGCGATCATGCGCCCACGGCGGGAGCGAAGCTAGACCGTGACGACGAGTTCCGCGCGGAACCCGGTTTGCTCGCGCGCATACCCGCGCGGATTGCAGACGACGCGCGTGCGTTCGACGCAGTAGTCGCTGGCAGCGTGGGTGTGGCCGTGAATCCACAACGAAGCGCGCGTGATGAGCGGCTCGAGCAGGCTTGCAAACCCCGGGTTCAGCGGGTGACCCGCGAACCTCGGCGCGATGCTGCGCGGATGGGGAAGGAAGTGCGTCACCACCACGGTGGCGCCGGCGAACGGGACGGCGAGCCGCTCCGCCAGCCACGTCCGGTGCGCGCGATGCAGCGCGAGCCAGTCGCCCGGTGCGAAGGTGCGCGCGCCGAACGCGATGATGTGGAAGTCGGGCGCGATGCGGCGCATCGCCTCGATCGCGGCATCGCGCCCGGTCGTGCCGTTGAGCTCGAAGTCGGTCCAGAGCGTGCAGCCGAGGAAGCGCACCCCGCCGATCAGGGTCTCCCCGCAGTCGAGCACCTGAACGTTCGAGCCCTCGGCGGCGGCACGCAACGCTGCGGCGGTCGCGTGAAACTCGGCGTCGAAAGACTCGTGGTTGCCGGCGACGTAGAGGACCGGCTGCCTGAACGTGCGCTGCGCCCATTCGACGCCGGCGGCCCCATTGTGGATGTCGCCCGCCAGCACGACGACGTCGGCCTCGGCGGCCGGCGGAACGAACGGCGCGGCCTCCAGGTGCAGGTCCGACAGGACGCGAATTCGCATATCAGCGGCGCCGCGCGCGCCCGGCCCCTCCCGCGGCGAGCATCGTCAGGGCATGCGGCACGAATGCGGGCACTCGCGCCGCCGCGTCCGGGAGTCAGCGCTTCCTGCGCTTCAGGTTGGCCGCAATCCGCATCCGCAGCGCATTCAGCTTGATGAAGCCGCCTGCGTCGGCCTGGTTGTAGGCGCCGTAATCCTCTTCGAAGGTGACGATCGCCGGATCGAACAGCGAGTCGGTCTTCGACTCGCGGCCGACGGTCATGACGGTGCCCTTGTAGAGCTTCAGGCGCACCGAGCCGTTCACCGTCTGCTGCGATTCGTCCATCAGGCTCTGCAGCAGGCGCCGCTCCGGGCTGAACCAGTACCCGCTGTACACGAGCCGCGCATAGCGCGGCATCAGGTCGTCCTTCAGCGCGAGGACCTCACGGTCCAGGGTGATCGACTCCATCGCGCGGTGCGCCTTTAGCATGATCGTGCCGCCCGGCGTCTCGTAACAGCCGCGCGACTTCATCCCGACGTACCGGTTCTCGACCATGTCGAGCCGGCCGATGCCGTGCTTGCCGCCCAGCTTGTTCAGACTCGCGAGCACCGTGGCCGGCGTCATGCGCACGCCGTCGAGCGCGACGATGTCGCCCTTCTCGTAGCGGAGCTCGACGTATTCGGGCCGGTTCGGCGCCTTCTCCGGGCTCACCGTGATGCGCCACATCGACTCCTCGGGCTCGAAGTTCGGATCCTCGAGAATGCCGCCCTCGTAGGAGATGTGGAGCAGGTTCGCGTCCATCGAGTAGGGCGCGCCGCCCCGCATTTTCCCTTTGGCCTTCTTGAAGTCGACCGGGATGCCGTGCTTGTCGGCGTAGCGGAGCAGCTTCTCGCGCGAGGTCAGGTCCCATTCGCGCCAGGGCGCGATGATCTTCACGTTCGGCATCAGGGCATACGCGCCGAGCTCGAAGCGCACCTGGTCGTTGCCCTTGCCCGTCGCGCCGTGCGAGATCGCGTCCGCGCCGGTCTTGCGCGCCGCCTCCACGAGGTGCTTGGCGATGAGGGGCCGGGCGATCGAGGTTCCAAGGAGGTACTCGCCCTCGTACACCGCGTTGGCACGGAACATCGGGAAGACGAAGTCGCGGACGAACTCCTCCTTCAGGTCTTCGATGAAGATCTGCTTCACGCCGAACATCTTCGCCTTCTTGCGCGCGGGCTCGAGCTCCTCGCCCTGGCCGATGTCGGCGGTGAACGTGACCACCTCGCATTCGTACACGTCCTGAAGCCACTTGAGGATGACGGAGGTGTCGAGTCCGCCGGAGTAGGCGAGGACCACCTTCTTGACCTTGGGGTGCGCTTTCTTCTTCATCTGTCTCGTGATTCCCGGATCCGAAATTGCGTCCGCTACGGGCTGACCCGCCCGAGCAGCAAGTACTCGATGAGCGCCTTCTGGGCGTGCAACCGGTTCTCCGCCTCGTCCCAGACCACGCTCTGCGGACCGTCGATGACCGCCGCGGCGACTTCCTCGCCGCGATGGGCAGGCAGACAGTGCATGAAGAGCGCGTCCGGCTTGGCGTGGCGCATCAGCTTCGCGTCGACCTGCCAGTTCGCAAACGCCTTCCGGCGCGGCTCGGCCTCGGCCTCGAAGCCCATGCTCGTCCAGACGTCGGTCGTGACGAGATCGGCGCCGCGCGCTGCGTCCATCGGGTCCGCGAACGCCTCGTGGTAGCCGGTGCCGGTCACGCCGGCGCGTGCCGGCACGACCTCGTAGCCGGGCGGGGTCGAGACGTGCAGCTTGAAGTCGAGCGCCTGCGCCGCCTGCAGCCACGTGTAGCACACGTTGTTCGAGTCGCCGATCCAGGCCACGGTCCGGCCGCGAATCGAGCCGCGATGCTCGATGAAGGTGTAAATGTCGGCGAGGATCTGGCACGGATGGTACTCGTCCGTCAGGCCGTTGATCACCGGCACGCGCGAGTGGCGCGCGAACCGCTCGACGATGTCCTGCTCGAAGGTGCGGATCATGACGATGTCGCACATGCGGGAGATGACCTGGGCGGCGTCCTCGACCGGCTCGCCGCGCCCCATCTGCGAGTCGCGCGTCGACAGGAAGATCGCCGCGCCGCCGAGCTGGTGCATGCCGGCCTCGAACGACAGGCGCGTCCGCGTGGACTGCTTCTCGAAGATCATCACCAGCGTGCGGTCGACGAGCGGCCAGTACTGCTCGTAGCGCTTGAACTTCGCCTTGATCCAGCGCGTGCGCTCGAAGACGTGCTCGAGCTCCTCGCGCGCGAGGTCCTTGAACTGCAGGAAGTGCTTCGGGCTCGCCACGCGGACGACGCGCCTCAGGCGCCCTGGACAAGGAACTGCCGGACGAGCGCGGCGAGCGTCGCGACGAGCTCGCGCACCTCGGCCTCCCGGATCACGAGCGGCGGGAGAAGCCGGACCACGCGGTCCGCCGTGACGTTGATCAGGAGCCCGGCCTCGAGCGCCCGCTTCACCAGATCGCCGCACGGCCGGTCGAGCTCGATGCCGATCATCAGCCCCATGCCGCGGATCTCGACCACCCCCGCGACGCCGGCGAGGGCGTCCCGGAAGCCCGCGCGGATGAGCTCGCCCATCCGCGCGGCGTTCTCGAGAAGCTTCTCGTCCTCCATCGCCGCGAGCGTCGCGAGCCCGGCGGCGCACGCGAGCGGTCCGCCGCCGAACGTGGAGCCGTGGCTGCCGGGTTTGAACACGCCGCGCGCGCGGCCGGCCGCCACGCAGGCCCCGATCGGCATGCCCGAGGCGAGCCCCTTGGCGAGCGTGATCACGTCAGGCTGGATGCCGGCGTGCTGGAAGCCGAACCACTTCCCGGTGCGCCCGATGCCGCTTTGCACCTCGTCGATCATCAGCAGCCACTGCTTCTCGTCGCAGATGCGGCGCAGGGCGCGCATGTAGTCGCCGCTCGCCACGTTGATCCCGCCTTCGCCCTGCAGCACCTCCACCAGCACCGCGACGATGTTCGGATTGGCGTCGGCGGCCTGCCGCACCGCATGCTCGTCGGCGAAGGGCACCCGCACGAAACCGGGGACGAGCGGTTCGAAGCCGGCCTGCGCCTTGCGACTCCCCGTGGCCGAGAGCGTCGCGAGCGTGCGGCCGTGCCAGGCGTGCTCCATCACGACGATCGCGGCGTTGGGGATGCCGTTGTGGTGGGCGTAGTAGCGCGCGAGCTTGATCGCGCACTCGTTCGCCTCCGCGCCGGAGCTGCAGAAGAACACCTCGTCCATCCCCGCGAGCGCGCAGATGCGATCGGCGAGCTCGCTCTGCGCGCGGATCTCGTAGAGGTTGGAGGTGTGGATGACCCGGGCCGCCTGCTCGGCGATCGCCCGTACGAGCTTCGGGTGAGCGTGGCCGAGCCCGGACACGGCGATGCCGGCGAGCGCGTCGAGATAGCGCTTGCCGGACTCGTCCCACAGCCACACGCCCTCGCCGCGCGCGAACGACACCGGCAGCCGGGCGTAGGTGTTCATGAGGTGAGAGGGCATGGCGGACGATGACCCCGACAAAAGCAAACGGCGGCACGCGCCGCCGGGAAACTGAGTGGCGACGATGTTAGCACGGCGACCCCGCCCGTAGAATGAGAACCCATGACGCGGCTGGCGGTGTTCAACCAGAAGGGTGGGGTGGGTAAGACCACCACCACGCTGAACCTCGCCGCCGCGGTCGCGCGGCGCGGCTTGCGGCCGCTGCTCGTCGACCTCGACGCGCAGGCGCACCTCTCGCAGATCCTCGCGCCGGCGGAGGCGTCCTCGGACAGCGTGTTCGCGTACTACAACGACGCCAAGCCGCTGCGCGACCTCGCGCGGCCGGTCGTGCTCGCCCGCGCCGAGCCGCGCGGCGACCTCATCCCCGCCCACTCCGAGCTCATGAAGGTCGACTCGCTGTTCGGGAAGGGGCCGCGCATCCTGTACCGCCTCAAGGAGGGCCTCGACGAGTACGTGCCCGAGGACGCGGCGCGCGGGGTGTTCATCGACTGCTGCCCGATGCTCGGCCTGCTCTCGCTCTCGGGCGTGTTCGCGGCCGACGGGGTGCTGGTGCCGATCTCCGCCGACTTCCTCGCGGTGAAGGGCGCGCTCGCGCTTGAGAACACGCTGAGGGCGCTCGAGCACGTCCTCAAGCGGCGGGTCGCGCGGCGCTACGTCCTGACGCGCTTCGACTCGCGGCGCAAGATGGCGCACGAGATCGCGGCCACGCTGCGCGAGCGGTTCGGGGCGGAGCTGTGCGAAACGCGCATCGCCGAAAGCGTCGCGCTCGCCGAGAGCCCGTTCCACCGCAAGGACATCTTCGCCCACGACGAGAAGAGCCGCGGGGCGCGCGACTACGAAGCGCTGCTCGAGGAGTTGCTCGCCTCGGGATTTCTCGAGGTCTGAGAGGCGCGCCGGCCGGCGCGCGCTACTTCGTGACGAGGGAAATGACTCCCTCGAAGGAGGCGGGGGCGGACTTTGCCGGCACCTTGAGCGACCGGCATTCAAGGACCTGGCAGTGCGGGTACATCTGGATCAGCTTGCGCCGCGCGTCGGATTCCTCGCGCCCGTGGATGGTGAGGTTCTCGACCACCATTCCGGTCCGTGTCCGGATCCGGAAGGCGTACTTGCTGGTATTGAGCGCGAAAACCATTCCCGTCCCCGATCAGGCACTTAGGAAGTAGATAACACAGTTCACTGAGCTAGGCAACGCAACAGCCTCATCCGGCGGAACTTTCTGACGCTGGTGCGGCGGTGACTAGCGGCCGCCGGTGCCGGGCAGGCGGTCGGACGAGGATCAGCCGATCTTCTTGAGCCCGCGCTCTTCCCCGGAGCGCAGCACCCGGAGGCAGGGCAGATAGCCGTCGTAGAGCACCCCGTGCAGCTCCATGCGCTTCTGCGAGCGCAGCAGGCCGACGAGGAAGTCGAGCACTTCGGCGGTGATCATCTGGCCGGGAACGAGCACCGGGATGCCGGGCGGGTAGGGGGTGATCTGGTCGGCGCACACCCGGTCCAGGAGCGCGCGGTTGGGGTTCTCTTTGTCGTCCAGCAGCGCCACCGCCTCGCCGCCGCAGTAGTAGGCGTCGCGCGGGAGGTACTTCAGCCGCGTGAATTCCGGGATCTCCGGGAACTGGTAGAGGCGCCGCGGGGCGCGGCCCTCGCGGGCGATCCGCATCAGCGCGTCGTAGAGGCGCGAGACCTTGCTGCGCGTCGTCCCGATCGTGAGCAGCAGGCTCAGCGTATTGAACGTGGATTTCTCGACCTGGATGTTGAAGCGGGTGAAGAGCTCGCGCTGCAGGTCCTCGACGGTGTAGCCGCAGCTCGAGATGTCGACCGTCACCTTGGTCGGGTCGAGCTGGATGCCGTCGTGCTTCACCTCGTCGGGCAGCAGCTCCTCGAGCTCGAGCACGCGGAACACGCCGGTCGAGTTGATCTGGGTGCGCAGCTCGGCCGCCAGCGCGAGGGTCCGGGAGAGCAGCTTGTAGCCCTCCATCACCATCTGCTTCCGCGCCACGTCGAGGCTCGCGATCATCGCGTACTGCGGCGACGTCGACGTATGCATGTTGAAGTTCTCGCGGAAGATGTGCTCGTTGAACTCCGGATCGTTGACGTGAATCATGCTCGCCTGCGAGAAGGCGCTCATGACCTTGTGGGTGGACTGGGTCGCGTAGTCGGCGCCCGCCTCGAGCGCGGTCGGGCGGAAAGCCGGATGAAAGCGCGCGAACCCGAACCACGCCTCGTCGATGATCACGCGGATGCCGGCTTCGTGGCAGCGCTCGACGATCGGCGTCAGGTCGTAGCGGAACCCGTCGTAGGTGCACGAGGTCAGGATCAGCGCCTCGGCGTCGGCGTTCTCGTCGATCGCCTGCAGGATCGTCTTCTTCGGCACCGGCCCGTAGATGCCGTATTTCCGGTTGACCGACGAGTTGAGATACACCGGGTGCGCACCCGAAAGCACCACGCCGTGGTGCACCGACTTGTGGCAGTTGCGGTCCAGCAGCAGCTTCTCGCCCGGGGCGAGGATGGTCTGGAAGATGACCTTGTTCGCCGTCGAGGTGCCGTTCGTGGCGAAGAACGTCCGCCGCGCGCCGAACGCCTTCGCCGCCACCGCCTGCGACTCGGCGATCACGCCCTTCGGCTCCATCAGCGAGTCGAGCATCGGCACCGAGACCGAGAGATCGGCGTCGAAGATGTGCTCGCCCATGAACTCGTAGAAGTCGTTGATCCACGGGCTGCCGCGCAGGCTCTCGCCCGAGGAGTGCCCCGGCGTGTGCCACGGGTCCTTCGCCATCCAAACGTAGTTCTTGAGCTGGTCGTAGAACGGCGTGCGCGCGCGCTCCTGGATCTGCGCGTTCAGGATGCGGTACATGCCGCGGTAGTCGCGCTCCTCGCGGTAGAAGTAGCCGTCGACCGCCTCGGCGAACAGCGTGTCCACCACCTCGTCCTCGGTCTCCTGCGCGATCAGGATGTAGACGTCCAGCTCGGGGCGCAGGCGGGTGATCCGCTGCACGAGCTCCAGCGCCGACATCTGGAGCTTGCGCGCCTTGCCCCCGTTCAGGGTGTAGAGCTTGTCGTCGACGATGAGCGCCTGCAGGTCGCCGTCCTGCTCGATCGCGGCGAGCGCCTCGCGCGCGGTGGCGACGCCGGCGAAGACGATGCCGAGGGGATTGTCGAGCGAGCGCGCCGCGGCGTTGAGCCCCTTGACGAACTCCCGCAGGACGAGCGGCTCGTCGTTGATGACGAGAATGCGGCTGACCGGCTTGCGCATCGGATGCGGCTTCGGGGGAAGCCGCGGCTATGCGGCCCGAGGCCGCGGGGCCCGCGCGCGGGCGGGCGGGCGGTTCGGTCGGCTCAGGCCAGGGCCCTGATCTGCGCGGCGAGGCGGCTCTTGTGCCGTGCGGCCTTGTTCTTGTGGATGATGCGCTTGTCGGCGATGCGGTCGACGATGGCGGTCGATGCGTGGAGCGTCTTGGTCGCGGCAGCCTTGTCGCCGGCGGCGATCGCCTTCTTCACGTTCTTGATCGCGGTGCGGAGCGTGGACTTGAGCGCAGCGTTGTGCTTGCGGCGCTGCTCGGACTGGCGGGCGCGCTTGCGGGCTTGTGTGGTGTTGGCCATGGGAGCCGGGGAGGGGAAAAGGCGCGGATTGTAGGCGAGGACGTGGTTTTGCGCAAGGCGGAACAAGGGTTTAGCGCCGCTTCCGCCCCGCGCTCGCCCACCGCGCGCCCGCGCAGGGCCCGCGCAGGGTCCGAATTGGGCCCGGATCCCGCCCCTATAATGCGCCGCGCCCCGGTTCGGGTGCGCGATGGCCCCCACGACGCCTCTTCGAACTCGCGCCCCCGCATGAACCTCCTCAAGGCGATGGCCACCGTCAGCGGCATGACGCTGATCTCGCGGGTCCTCGGCTTCGTGCGCGACGCTGTCATCGCGCGGACCTTCGGCGCGGGGCTCGAGACCGACGCGTTCTTCGTCGCCTTCCGCATCCCGAACCTGCTGCGGCGCCTGTTCGCCGAGGGCGCGTTCTCGCAGGCGTTCGTGCCCATCCTCGCCGAGTACCGGACGCGGAACGGCGCCGCCGAGACCAAGCTGCTGACCGATCGCGTCGCGACCCTGCTCGCGCTCGCGCTCCTCGTCACCTCCGCCTTCGGCATCGCGATCGCGCCGCTGATCGTCTACGTCAGCGCTCCGGGGTTCGCGGCGACCACGGAGAAGTTCGACCTGACGGTCGCGCTTCTGCGCGTCACTTTCCCGTACATCCTGTTCATCTCGCTCGTCGCGCTGGCGGCCGGGATTCTCAACACCTGGAGCCGGTTCGCGGTGCCGGCGTTCACGCCGACGCTCTTGAACGTCTCGTTCATCGTTGCGGCGCTCTTCTTCGCGCCCTACTTCGATCCGCCGGTGATGGTCCTCGCGTGGGCGGTGCTCGCCGGCGGCGTGCTGCAGCTCGCACTGCAGGTGCCCTATCTCGCGCGCCTCGGGATGCTGCCGCGCCCGCGGCTCGCGCTCGCCGACCCCGGGGTGCGGCGCATCCTGATCCTGATGGGCCCGGCGGTGATCGGCGTTTCCGTGGGCCAGATCAGCCTGCTACTCAACACGATCTTCGCCTCCTTCCTGCAGACCGGGAGCGTGTCGTGGCTCTATTACGCCGACCGGCTGATGGAGTTCCCGACCGGGCTGCTCGGCGTCGCGCTCGGGACGATCCTCCTGCCGAGCCTCGCGAAGTTCCACTCCGAGTCGGCGCGCGAGGAGTACTCCAAGCTGCTCGACTGGGGGCTGCGCCTCACGTTCCTGCTCGCGACGCCGGCGGCTGCCGCGCTGGCGGTGCTCGCCACGCCGCTGATCGCCACGCTGTTCCTGTACGGCCGTTTCGACGCGACCGACCTGGCGATGACCCGGCAGGCGCTCATCGCTTACAGCGTCGGGCTCCTGGGACTGATCCTGGTGAAGGTGCTCGCGCCGGCCTTCTATGCGCGCCAGAATATCCGGACGCCGGTCAAGATTGCGCTGGTCACGCTCGCCGCGACGCAGGTCATGAACGCCGCATTCATTTTCCCGCTCAAGCACGCCGGGCTGGCGCTGGCGATCGCGCTCGGGGCTTGTCTGAACGCGGCGCTGCTCTACCGCGGCCTGCGTGGCCGCCAGATCTATGCGCCCCAGGCCGGTTGGGGGGCATTTCTTGCGAAGGTCGCAGTCGCGACCGTGTTGATGGCGGGTGCCCTGTGGCTTGCGATGGGCCCCGCGGCGTGGTGGACGGCCGTTGCCCTGCCGCTGCGGGCCGCGGCGCTCACCGGCCTGGTGGCGCTCGGTGCGCTGGTGTACTTTGGCTGCCTATGGGCTTTCGGCTTCCGTCCGCGCGACTTCGCGCGGCATTCCGCGTGAACCGCCCGTCGAGGGGCCCCGTCCGCAGGATGCGGGTCGAAGGTACGGACGCGCGGCGGCGCGAAGCAGTCGCCCCGCCTCTCGAGGACGCGATCACGTGAGCGCGAATCTGGAACGTTTCGCCGAGCTCGTGAGTCGCGAGCAGTTCGGGCTCGCCGAGGCGTGCCTGCTGATCGCGCAGGACGAGTATCCCGGCCTCGATGTTGCCGGCTGCATCGACCGGCTCGACGCCATGGCGGCGACGGTCCGCGGCCGCCTCGCGACCGATGCCTTCGCCGAGCAGAAGGTCGCCGCGATCAACCGCCATCTGTTCGGCGAGCTCGGATTCACCGGCAACTTCGACGCCTACTACGACCCGCGCAACAGCTACCTGAACCAGGTGCTCGAGCGGCGCGTCGGCATCCCGATCACGCTCTCGATCGTGTACCTCGAGGTCGCACGGCGCGTGGGACTGGCAGCTCAGGGCGTCGCGTTTCCTGGGCACTTCATGGTGAAGGTGCGACTGAAGAGCGGTGCACTCGTTCTCGACCCGTTCGGAGGCGGTGCGCCGCAGTCCGAGCAGGCGCTGCGCACGCGGCTCGAGCAGGCCATGCCGAAGGGCCAGGCCGGGCGGGTGGATCCCGATCCGTACCTGGAGCCGGCGACCCCGCGCGAGATCGTCGCCCGCGTGCTGCGCAACCTGAAGTCGATCTATCTTCAGCGCGGCGCGCTGGAGCAGGCGCTTGCCGTGATGCACCGGATGCTGCTCGTCGTGCCGGAGTCGGCCGAGGAGTTGCGCGATCGCGGCCTCGTGTACGCACGGCTCGACTGCTTCCGCCCCGCCGCCGCCGACCTGCAGAACTACCTGCGGCGGCGTCCCGATGCCCCCGACGCCGGCGACATCCACGCGCGCCTCGCGGAACTGAAGGTCGCGAGCGCGCGACTCAACTGAGGACTTTGCGCTGCGCCGCCGCATCCGCACGGCAGCGGCGTGAAGTCGCTAAAATTCAACGCTTTTCCGCAAGCCACGACACCGTCATGCTCCTCACGCGCGGCCTCGGGCGCAAGCTCGCCGTCACCCGCGGCCTCGCGCCGCGCGGGAGGGATGCGGCCGCGCCGCGCCCGGTCGCACTCAGCACGGTCGCACTCAGCCCGGTCGCATTAACCATCGGCAACTTCGACGGCGTGCACAACGGACACCAGGCGATGCTGGCGCGCCTAGTCGCGGCCGCGCGCGCACGAGGCCTGACGGCCACCGTGCTCACGTTCGAGCCGCATCCGCGCGAGTTCTTCGCGCCGCAATCGGCGCCCACCCGGCTCACGAGCCTGCGGGAGAAGCTCGAGCTGCTCGCGGCGCACGGCGTCGACCGGGTCCACGTCCAGCGCTTCTCGGCCGCGTTCGCGGCGCTGTCGCCGGAGGCTTTCGTCGAGCGCATGCTCGTCGGCGCGCTCGGTGCCCGCTGGGTGCTGGTCGGCGACGATTTCCGCTTCGGCGCGAAGCGCGCGGGTGACTTCGCATTCCTTGCCGACGCGGCGCGACGCCACGGGTTCGACCTGGAGGCGATGCCGACCGTGTCCGACGGCGGCGTGCGCGTCTCGAGCTCGGCGGTGCGCGAGGCGCTGGCGCGCGGCGAGCTGGCACGCGCGCACGCGTTGCTCGGGCGCGCCTACAGCATCAGCGGTCGCGTCGTGCACGGCGACAAGCTCGGGCGCGCGCTCGGGTTCGCGACCGCCAACGTGCAGCTCAAACACAACCGCCCGCCGCTCGGCGGAATCTTCGCGGTGCGCGTGCACGGCATCGATGCGGCACCGCGCGAGGGTGTAGCGAGCCTCGGCGTGCGACCTACGGTGCATGCGGCCGGCAAGTCGGTGCTCGAAGTGCACCTGTTCGATTTCACCGACGATCTCTACGGCGCGCACCTGCGCGTGGAGTTCCTCGCCAAGCTGCGCGACGAGAAGAAGTACGCCGACCTCGACACGCTCAAGGCGCAGATCGCGCGCGACTGCGCGGCGGCGCGCGACGTACTGAAAGCAATTGAGAATGCCTGACTACAAGAACACGCTGAATCTGCTCGACACTCCGTTCCCGATGCGCGGCGACCTCGCCAAGCGGGAACCCGGCTGGGTGAAGGAGTGGCAGGACACCGGGCTCTACCGGCGCCTGCGGGCAGCGTGCAAGGGGCGCCCGCGGTTCGTGCTTCACGACGGCCCGCCGTACGCGAACGGCGCCATCCACATCGGCACGGCGGTCAACAAGATCCTCAAGGACATGGTGGTCAAGTCGCGCACGCTGGCGGGCTTCGACGCGCCGTACGTGCCGGGCTGGGACTGTCACGGCATGCCCATCGAGGTGCAGATCGAGAAGAAGCACGGCAAGAACATCCCGGCGGAGCAGACTCAGCGGCTGTCGCGCGCCTATGCGACCGAGCAGATCGCCCAGCAGAAGGCCGACTTCCGGCGGCTCGGCGTCATCGGCGATTGGGACAACCCGTACCTCACGATGGCGTACGGGAACGAGGCCGACGAGATCCGCACGCTGGGCAGGCTCCTCGAGAAGGGGTACGTGTACCGCGGCCTGAAGCCGGTCAACTGGTGCTTCGACTGCGGCTCGGCGCTCGCCGAGGCGGAGGTCGAGTACGAGGACCGCAAGGACGCGGCGATCGACGTCGGATTCCCGTTCGGCGACGGCACGAAGATCGCGAAGGCGTTCGGCCTCGGCAAGCTCGACGACAAGCCGGGCTGGGCGGTGATCTGGACCACCACGCCCTGGACGATTCCGGCGAACCAGGCACTGAACGTTCACCCGGAGCTCGACTACAACCTCGTCGACACGCCGCGCGGCTACGTGATCGTCGCGGCCGAGCTCCAGGACGCGTGCCTGAAGCGCTTCGCGCTCGCCGGAACGACGGTGGCGACGACCAAGGGCGCGGCGCTGGAGAACCTCGTGTTCCGGCATCCGTTCTACGACCGCGCGTCGCCGGTGTACCTCGGCGAGTACGTCACGCTCGAACAGGGCACGGGCGTCGTGCACAGCGCGCCCGCCTACGGCGTCGAAGACTTCGAGTCGTGCCGCCGGTACGGGATGAAGGACGACGAGATCCTCGTGCCGGTGATGGGCGACGGGCACTACGCGCCGAGCCTGCCGTTCTTCGGCGGGAAACTCATCTGGAAGGCGAACGCGGAGATCGTCGCGAAGATTCGCGAGGTCGGTGCGCTCTTCAGTTACGCCGATCACGTGCACAGCTACATGCACTGCTGGCGGCACAAGACGCCGGTGATCCTGCGCGCCACGACGCAGTGGTTCGCCGGCATGGAGGACGTGCCCGGATTCGGCGGGACGCAGCCGCGAGAAACCCTGCGCACGACGGCGCTCCGGGGCATCGACGCGACGAAGTTCTACCCCGACTGGGGGCAGGCCCGGCTGCACGGGATGATCGCCAACCGGCCCGACTGGACGCTTTCGCGCCAGCGCCAGTGGGGCGTGCCGATGCCGTTCTTCATCCACCGCGAGACCGGCGCGCTGCATCCGCGCACGCTCGAGCTGGTGGAGGCGGTGGCGAAGCTGGTCGAGCAGGGCGGCATCGAGGCGTGGCAGCGCGTAAAGCCGGAGGACCTGCTCGGCGCGGACGCCGCCCGGTACGAGAAGGTGAAGGACACGCTCGACGTCTGGTTCGACTCGGGTTCGACGCACCAGACCGTGATGGGCGGGCCGGACGGGCGCGAGCGCCATACCGGCTCGCACTACGCCGACACCGCGTTCCCCGCCGACCTCTACCTCGAGGGATCCGACCAGCACCGCGGCTGGTTCCATTCCTCGCTGCTGGTGTCGTGCATGCTGAACGGTGCGCCGCCCTACAAGGGCCTGCTCACGCATGGGTTCGTCGTGGACGGCGAAGGTCGCAAGATGTCGAAGTCGCTCGGCAACGTCATCGCGCCGCAGCAGGTGTCCGACTCGCTCGGCGCGGAGGTCCTGCGGCTGTGGGTCGGCGCCACCGACTACTCCGGCGAGCTCTTCATCTCGAACGAGATCCTGAAGCGCGTCGTCGAGAGCTACCGGCGCATCCGCAACACGCTGCGCTTCCTGCTCGCCAACCTGTCCGATTTCGACCCCGTGCGCGATGCGCTGCCGGTGGCCGAGTGGGTCGAGATCGACCGGTACGCCGTCGCGCTGGCCGCAGGGTTCCAGGACGATCTGGCCGCGCATTACGACCGCTACGAGTTCCACCTCGTGACGCAGAAGCTGCAGGCGTTCTGCTCCGAGGACCTGGGCGCGTTCTACCTCGACGTGCTCAAGGACCGGCTCTACACGTGTCGCGCGGACTCCGCACCGCGGCGCTCGGCGCAGAACGCGCTGTGGCACATCACCGCGAGTCTGCTCGGCCTGATGGCGCCGATCCTGTCGTTCACCGCCGAGGAGGCGTGGCGCGTGTTCCGCGGGAAGGCGGACGACAGCGTGTTCTTCCACACCTGGCACGCGTTCCCGCCGGTCGACGCCGCCGCCGGCCTGCTCGCGCGGTGGTCGGCGATCCGGGCCGCGAAGGCCGAGGTGCAAAAGGAGCTGGAGACGCTGCGCGTCGCGGGGAGGATCGGCGCGTCGCTCGCGGCCGAGGTCGAGGTGCGCGCGGCGGGCGAGCGTTTTGCGGCGCTTTCCGCGCTCGGCGACGACCTGCGGTTCGCGCTGCTCACGTCGGAGGCGACGATCACGCGGGCCGCATCGGACGCCGACCAGGCCGTCCTCGCGACTCCGAGCACGCACGCGAAGTGCGAGCGGTGCTGGCACTACCGCGCGGATGTCGGCGCGCACGCCGCGCATCCGGGGCTCTGCGGCCGCTGCGTGTCCAATCTCGAGGGCGCCGGCGAGGCGCGGCGGTTCGCATGAGGGCGCCGGGCCGCCCCAAGGTCGTCCAATGAGGCGCGCCGCCGCGGGCGTGCGGCAGCTCGCGCCCTGGCTCCTCGTCGCAGCGGTGGTGGCGGTGCTGGATCAGACGACCAAGACGGTCGTCCAGGGCGCATTGCAGCCGGGTGCGCGCATCGAGGTGCTGCCGTTCCTGGATCTCGTGCTCGTGTTCAATACCGGCGCCGCGTTCAGCTTCCTCGCCGGCGCCGGCGGCTGGCAGCGCGCGCTCTTTATTGCGATCGCGATCGCCGCCGCGGTCCTCATCGTTCATCTGCTGCGACGCCATCCGGAGGAGCGGCTGTTCTGCGCCGGCCTGGCCCTGATCCTCGGCGGCGCGCTCGGCAACCTCTGGGACCGCGTCGCGCTCGGCCACGTCGCCGACTTCGTCCTGCTCCATGCCTACGGCTACCACTGGCCGGCGTTCAACGTCGCCGATTCCGCCATCACCGTGGGCGCGGCGCTGCTGATCTGGGACGGGATGTTTGGCAAGAGGGAGGGGGGAAGGGCGAAGGGGGAGGCGTAGAATTGGCGCGACCGACGCCGCGTCCAATCCCTCCGGACATCATGGAACTCGTTCTCGCCAATCCTCGCGGCTTCTGCGCCGGCGTCGAGCGCGCGATCGCGATCGTCGAGCGCGCCCTCGCGGCCCGCGGCGCGCCGATCTACGTTCGGCACGAAATCGTGCACAACAAGTTCGTCGTGGACGACCTGCGCGGCAAGGGCGCGGTCTTCGTCGAGGAGCTCGCGGAGGTGCCGGCCGGCGCAACGGTCGTCTTCTCTGCGCACGGCGTCTCCAAGGCGGTCGAGCGCGAGGCGCAGGCGCGCGGGCTGCACGTGTTCGACGCGACCTGTCCGCTCGTGACCAAGGTCCACGTCGAGGTGGAGAAGATGCTCCGTGCCGGCCGCGAGATCGTGATGATCGGTCACCGCGGTCACCCCGAGGCCGAAGGCACGATGGGCCAGGCCGAGGTGGGCATGCACCTCGTGGAGACCGTCGATGACGTCGCCGGGCTCGCGGTGCGCGACCCGTCGAAGGTCGCCTACGTGACGCAGACGACGCTCTCCGTCGACGATGCCGCCGCCATCGTCGCGGCGCTGCGGGTGCGCTTTCCGGACATCGTCGGGCCGAAGAAGGACGACATCTGCTATGCCACGCAGAACCGCCAGGACGCGGTGAAGTTCATGGCGCCGCAGTCGGACGTGGTCATCGTCGTGGGCTCGCCGAACAGCTCGAACTCCAACCGACTGCGCGAGGTCGCCGAGCACATGGGCGTGCCGTCCTACATGGTGGACAGCGCCGCGCATCTCGACCCGGCGTGGATCGCGGGCCGGAAGCGCGTCGGGGTCACCGCCGGCGCGTCCGCCCCCGAGGTCCTCGTGCAGGAAGTCGTCTCCCGGCTCAAGGCGCTCGGCGCGGCGAGCGTGCGGCAGCTCGCGGGGGTCGAGGAGCACGTCGTGTTCCCGATGCCCAAGGGACTGCAGCAGCGGCCCCCGGGCCCGGCGGCGTCCGGACGGGGCTGAAGCGGCCCCCTGCCACGGCCGCCCGGCCGTGGCATTTCTCACGGCCGCGTCAGCGGCAATTCAGCGGCAATAATTCACGCCGCGGCCCCCCGCGCCGCCGCTCGGCGGGGGTTCTCGCCCGCTCGTCGCACTCCAGGTGCACCGCGACTTTCCGTATGCCATAACGCAAGCCGTGTAGAGGCCTCAACGCGGGCCGGGATCCGGAAAACCCGGTCGCGCAAAAAACTGGAGAACGTGCGATGAAGAAGGGTGCTAGCGGGTTCACGTTGCTGGAGTTGATGATCGTGGTGGTCGTCGTGGCCATCCTCGCGGCCGTCGCGCTGCCGTCCTACCGCGACTACATCACGCGCAGCCAGCTCGCGGAGGCGTATACCAACCTCGCCGACGTTTCGACGAAGCTGGAGCTCTATTTCCAGGACAACCGCACGTATGTGGGCGCCTGCGTCGCCGGTACGGTCGCGCCGCTGCCCGCCAGCCCGAAGCATTTCGCCTTCAGCTGCCCGACCCTTACGGCCACGACCTACACGGTTCAAGCGGCGGGCAGCGCGGGCAACACGACGGGCTTCACTTTCACGATCAACCAGGCCGGCGCGCGCGCCACCACCGCGGTGCCCACGGGCTGGACCGCGAACGCCACCTGCTGGGTACGCTCGAAGGGCGGCACATGCTGACCCAGCGCGGCTTCACGCTGATCGAGCTGATGATCACGATCGTGATCCTCGGGATCCTGCTGTTCGTCGGGTTGCCGGCGTACACCCACTGGATGCAGAACCTGAAGATCCGCAGCGGCGCCGAGGCCGTCCAGAACGGTCTCCAGCTCGCCCGCTCGAGCGCGATCGCGCGGAATGCGCGGGTGCACTTCGTGTTCACCGCCGACAGCGACCTCGGGTACATGGTCTATTCGCCCGTCAGCCCCACCAACCTGCCGGCCGACTTCAGGGATCCCACGTCCGCACCGATCAATCTCGTGCGGCAATACCGGCAGGCCGAGGACGCCGCCGGGGCGTCGGTCGCGGTGACGCCGCCGCCGCCGAACTCGTACATGGTGACCTTCGGCGCCCTCGGGAACGTCGTCATCAATCCCGATGGCAGCAACACCCTGACCCAGGTCGACATCGACTCGGCCGCGATGAGCGGCGATACCGCTATCCGGCCGCTGCGCATCGTGATCAATCCAGGCGGGTCGACCCGGACCTGCGACCCGAAGGTCACGGACCCCACCGACCCGAGGCGCTGCTAGGAGATGGCCATGCAGACGGCACTCATCAGGCGGCAGGCCGGCGCGACGATCATGGAGATCCTCGTGTCGGTGCTGATCCTCTCGTTCGGCATCCTCGCGCTGGTCGGGCTGCAGGCGCGGTCGCTCTCGGCCGCGAGCGACGCCAAGTTCCGCGTCGAGGCGACGAACTTTGCCGACCAGATCCTCGGCCAGATGTGGGCGGACCGCATCAATCTGGCGAGCTACCCGTCGTTCCCCCCCGGCACTGCCGCGGCCACCTGGAGGGACCAGGTGACCGCGAGTCTCCCGGGGGCGACGGCGCCGACGATCACGGTCACACCGACCGTCGTCAACTTTCCGCCCCCGCCGCCGCCGTCGCCCGTCCCGGCGCCCCTGCGGGGAAACCTGGTGAGGGTCACGGTCAACTGGATCCCGCCGGGGCACCCGGTGGGCGCGCCGCCCCACAACGTGATCGTTCAGACCTGGATCGAGAACCCGTGACGCGAGACCCCGCCATGACGAGCAAGACCACGATGCGCAGTGCCGCCCAGCTCGGCTTGAGCCTCGTCGAGCTGATGGTGGCGATGGTGATCGGTCTCATCGTGATGATCGTCGTCTACCAGATGTTCGTCGCCTCCGAAGGCACGCGTCGCACCGCGATCGCCGGGAACGACGCACAGATGAGCGCGGCGATCGCGATGAGCGCCCTGCAGGACGAGATCCGCAACGCCGGCTACGGTTTGAACTCCGCGACGCTGCTCGATTGCCGTCCCCCTCCCGGCGCGCTGGGCGCCGTGCAGGCGTACGACGCCCGCTTCGGCGGCAGCGCCTTTACCTTCCCCCTCGTGCCGGTGACGATCGCGCAGGGCGCCGACAACAACGCGTTGGGCGTGGGCAAGGATCCCGACCAGATCACGGTCGTCTACAGCGACCTGCCCTACCCGACGGTGCCGGCGACGCTGCAGGCCGGCATGATCAGCGGGACCGCGGACATTCTCGTGACGAGCCGCTACGGGGTGACGCCGGGCAATGTGCTGATCGTGGCCGAGCCCGGCAGAGGGTGCGCCATGGTGGAAGTGACGGGCACGCCGACCACCCCCCCCAGCGCGACGATCAAGGCCACCGTCCGGCACGGCGTGGCCCAGTACACCGACCAGGGCGGCGTCACCCGCACCGTGCGCTTCAACGGGCCTGCCGGCATCCCGGTCTTCACGACCAAAGCGCAGACCTACAACTTCGGGACGAACCCCGCCGTCGTCACGTTCAGCGTGCAGAACAACCAGCTGATGATGAGCAACCTGCTCGGCACGGCCAACCAGGCGCTGGTGGACGGCGTCGTCTCGCTGCAGGCCGAGTACGGCGTCGGCGTCGACACCACGCGTTCCCGGACGGACGGGTTCGCCGACATCTTCGATCCGAACAACGGCCAGGGCGCATGGCAGCGCGTCGCGCCGGCGAATCCGGGCCTCGTGGTCGCGGTCCGCCTTGCGGTGCTGACGCGCGGCAACCTGATGGAAGCGAAGGACAAAGGCACCGGACTCTGCAACGCCACCTCCGCCGCGTCGCCCGAGCTGGTCTGGGCGGGCGGTGCGTTCGACGTGACCGGCACGGTCGACTGGGACTGCTACCGCTACAAGAAATTCGAGATGGTCGTGCCTCTCCGCAACATGATCTGGATACCCACATGAGCCGTTCGAACTCACCCTCCCGGACGTCCCAGCAGGGGATGATCCTCTTCATCAGCCTGATCGTGCTGGTGGCGCTCGCTCTGGCCGCGCTCGCGATGTTCCGGGGCAGCATGGGCACGACGCTCGTCGCCACCAACGTCGCCTCCAGGCAGGCGTCGCTCAGTCTCGCCGACAACGGCGTGCAGCTCGCGGCGGTCGACCTCCAGAACCGCGCGGTGGGAGCGACGTACAACAACGACCAGGTGACCATGGGCTACTTTTCGGCGATCCCGCAGCCGGAGCCCGACTGGGTGGACGAGGCGAACTGGCAGTGCAACGTCGATACGCGGTGCCTCACGCCCGCCGAAGATCTGCGGCGCCGACGCCGGGTGCATCAGCAACATCACCGGCTACACCGTGCACTACAAGATTCACCGCATGTGCACGGAGGCCAACACCGCCCATGCCGGGACGAGCATCATCACGGGCAACGCGAACCTGTGCGGCAAGACGACCACGACCGACCCCGGCAAGCTGGGCGCGAGCCTGGCGGTGGGCGCCTTCCAGACTCCGGCAGGACGATGCTGTACTTCCGGATCACGACGCGTGTCGACGGTCCGCGCAATTCCCGGACGGTCACCCAGACCGTGGTGTCCCTCCAGACCTGACGCAGGAGACGAAGATGAAAGCCACCCTCCCTCCCTCTCTTCGGCGCGCCGCCGTCCGGGTGCTCGTTGCCGTCGGCCGCCATCTGCGCGGCGACCGCCGTGAACGCAGCGCTCACCGATCTTTCCACGGTGCCGCTGCAGACCTCGGTCACCTCGAAGGTGCGGCCCAACCTCCTGTACACGCTGGACGACTCCGGCTCGATGGGTTCGGACTACCTGCCCGACTACGTCGACGACAGCGGCAACTCGGGCAGCTCGACCCCCGGCCACTGCCGGAGCAGCAACCCGGGCAGCACGCCGAGCCTGACGAACTGCTCGGGCGGGCGATGCGCCGTATCGCTCCGCGCAGTTCAACGGCGTCTACTACAACCCGCAGACCACTTACAGGCCGCCGCTGAAGTGGGACGGCACGCCCTACCAGGCCCAGAACCGCGCGTTCACGAACGACTGGAAGTCGGTGCAGACCGATCCGTACCTCAGCCCGGGCAGCAGGTTCAACATCGCGCAGAACACGCCGGACGTCGTCTATTGCCCCCAGAGCGGCAGCAACCCGTGCAAGCGCAACGGCACGGATACCAGCAATCCGTTCAAGTTCTGGCAGAGCACGGCCCCGGTCGCGAGCGTCTATCCGGCCGACGTGGCGTTCCCGAAGACGCTGGGCAGCGGCAACAGCAACAACTACAACCAGCGCCAGAACAGCACCTTCGGGCCGTTCTACTACGAGATCCAGCCGCTCGAGCACTGCAGCGACACGAACCTGACGAACTGCACGCTCTCGACGACGCCGACGGGGATCTTCATCAACCCGGCGCCGGTGCGCTTCTGCCGCAACCAGACGGACGCGACGAGCACCGCGGTCGTGAGCGACCCGATCGGCACCGCCGTGCCGAAGTGCATCAGCAAGTACGTCAGCCAGAGCGGGATCACGGCGTGGAAGTTCGCCCGCTACGGCCAGTTCCGGCGGGTCGACCTGCTCACCCCGTCGCAGAGCCCGACCTGGAACCTCCTCACCTACGGCGGGCGGCCCGGCCGCGTCGACTGCGTGGCGGCGCCGGTCTGCACCGCGGACGAGGAACTGACCAACTACGCGAACTGGTACGCGTACTACCGCACCCGGATCCTGATGATGAAGACGGCGACCGGCGCGGCGTTCCAGCCGCTCGACGACCGCTATCGCATCGGCTTCATCACGATTCACCCGGGCAGCCCGGTGAGCTCGAGCAAGTTCCTGCCGGTGAAGGCGTTCGACAACGCGCAGAAGCAGGCCTTCTTCAACATCCTCTACGCCCAGGACGTGGGGCAGGCCACGCCGCTCCGCGAGGCGCTCGCGCGCGCCGGCCGCTACTTCGCGAACAAGCGCAACGGCATCAACCAGGGCATCAACGACGACCCGATGGAGTACTCGTGCCAGCAGAACTTCGTGCTGCTCACGACCGACGGGTACTGGAATACCGGCGACCCGGTGGACCTCAATGGCAGCAACATGGCGAACACCGACGTCGACAACGTGAACTCCGGGGACGGGCACACACGGCGCCCGACGTATTCCGCGCGGTCGAACGGCGTCTTCGACGGCAACATCGGTGCCCGGGGCACGCTTGCCGACACCGCGCTCTACTACTACAAGACCGATCTGCGCGACGCCGCCCTCAGCAACTGCATCAGCGGGGCGACCGGCGCCGACGTGTGCAAGAACAACGTCCCGACGTCCACGCGCGATCCGAACCCGAACCAGCACATGTCGGTCTTCACGCTCGGCCTGGTCGACGGCCTGATGAAGTACCAGACCGACTACGACACGGCGCTGACCGGCGATTTCGCACGGATCAAGTCGGGCACCACCGGCTGCTTCTGGACCGACGGCACCTGCAACTGGCCGCTGCCGGTATCCGACGGCGCGTCCGCGCTCGACGACCTGTGGCATGCGGCGGTGAACGGGCGCGGCAAGTACTTCTTCGCCCGCGACCCGAACTCGCTGAGCGACGGCCTCGGGAACGCGCTCGCCAACGTCGTGTCGCAGACCGCCGCGGCGGCCGCGGCGGCGACCTCGACGCCGAACGTCACGCAGACCGACAACTTCGTCTTCTCCACGACCTACCGCACCGCGAAGTGGGACGGCGAGGTCGATCGCACGCCAGATCGACGTGATCACCGGCGCCGTGATCCCGGCCGTGGTGTGGCAGCGCGCAGAGCCAGCTCGACGGCGCGGTACCGGCCAGCCGCAAGATCTATTTCCGCGACGGTCCGGGATCCTGGGCCGACTTCAAGTTCACCAGCCTTCCGCGGCGATCGCTCCAGGCCTATTTCACGGGCCAGGGCAACAAGCTGTCGCAGTGGACGAACCTGACGGCGCCGCAGCGCACGACGGTCGACAACGGGCTGGAGTCTCGTCGACTTCCTGCGCGGCGACAAGACGAACGAGACGACGCTGTTCCGGGTCCGCGACAACATCTTGGGCGACACGGTCAATGCGACGCCGGCAGTACGTCGCCAAACCGCCGTACCAGTTCGGCGATGCGGTGACGCCCGACTACATGACGTTTCAGGGCAACGACGCCAGCCGCACCCGCCACGCTGTATGTCGGCGCCAACGACGGGATGCTGCACGCCCTGAACGGCACGACCGGCAACGAGATGTGGGCGTACGTCCCGACCATGGTGATGCCGAAGATGTACGTTCTCGCGGACGAGAACTACGCGAACAAGCACACGTACTTCGTGGACGGCTCGCCGACGGTGATTGACGCGTACTTCGGCGGCGCGTGGCACACGGTGCTCGTGGCGGGGCTCAACGGGGGCGGCCGCGGCTACTACGCGCTCGACATCACCAACCCCAGCAGCCCCCTCCCGCTCTGGGAGTTCTGCGACGATGACACCCTGTGCACCTGGGGCGACACGGATCTCGGGTTCACGTACGGCAACCCGATCATCACGAAGATCCCGGTCGCGATTGGCCGTGTCGGCTGGCGACGCGGTGGTGCTCCTCACCTCCGGCTACAACAACCGGGTCGGGCCCCCGGGCCTGACGGGAAGGGCTACCTCTACGTCCGGGAGCTCGAAACCGGCAAGCTCTCGACAAGTTCGGCACCGGGGGGCGGCGCGGCGTGGGCACACGGCCACGCCGAGCGGCCTCTCCAAGATCACGGTGCTTGCGAGCAACTTCGCCGTCGACAACACCGCCCTCGGGTGTACGGCGGCGACCTGCTCGGCAACGTGTGGAAGTGGGACCTGACGGCTCCCGCGGCGGCCACGAAGATCGCGCAGTACGGCAGGCCCGACGCAGCCGATCACGACGAAGGCGGAGATCACCCGCATCGGCAGCGACTTCGTGCTGTACGTGGCCACCGGCTCCTATCTTGGCGTAGGCGACCTCGCGACGACCGGATACTCAGACGGTGTACGCGTTCAAGGACACGATCGCCGACATCGGCACTTGCGCGGGGCGAGCATCGTCTCCAACATCGCCACGCTCGCGGGCACGACGGTCACGATCGGCAAGACGACGCGGTCGACTGGACGACCGATCTCGGGTGGCGCGTGGATCTGCCGCAGCCCGGGCGAGCGCGTCAACATCGATCCCCAGCTGATCCAGGGCTACCTGATCGTCGCGAGCAACGTGCCCGATACCGGACGCGTGCACCGCGGGGGGCGAGAGCTTCATCTACGCCTTCGACTACCTGAACCCGAACGCAGCGGTGAACTCGATCTGGGGGGCACGACGTGTGGGCAAGCGGATCGGCAGCGCGCTCGTGGTCGGCCTGACGGCCATCACGCTCCCGAACGGCTCGACCAAGGCGATCGTGCATGGTCGATACGACGATCCGGTTGCACCCCGACCAGGCCGTGCCGGATGCACCGGATCGACGTGACGCGCCGGATCGGCTGGCGCCAGCTGCGCGTCCGCTAAGCGGGACCAGACCCTCACGGGCCGCCGGTCATCGACCGGCGGCTGAGCTTTTCTGGCGGCGCAGTCGCGCCGTTAGACAGCGTCCAGACGTTGCGCTACTATTAATCGCATGGAATTTCAGGGCATTACGCGCGAGGCGGTCGCGGAGCGGCTCCGCGCTCACGGCATCGCACCGACGCATCAGCGCATCGAGATCGCCTTCGTGCTGCTCGAACGCTGCGAGCACCTGTCGGCCGACCAGATCCTCGCGCTCGTGAATGCGCGTCACGCCGAGACCTCGAAGGCGACCGTGTACAACACGCTGCGGCTCTTCCTCGAGAAGAAGCTCATCCGCGAGCTCATCGTCGACCCGAGCCGCGTGTTCTACGACCCCAACACCACGCCGCATCACCATTTCTACGACGTCGTCACCGGGCGGTTGACCGACATCCCCGCCGACGCGGTCCGGGTGGAGGCGCTGCCGTCACCACCGCCCGGTACGGTGACCGACGGCGTGGACGTCATCATCCGCACCCGCCCAGCCGCGGCCTGAGCGCAGGACCGGGCTGCTATACTCCGCGCCGCTCTTAGCGGTGAAAGTTGCTGGTGTAGCTCAGCTGGTAGAGCAACTGATTCGTAATCAGTAGGTCGGTGGTTCGAGTCCACTCACCAGCACCAACGGACCGGGGCCTGCACGCGCAGGCCCTTTTCGTTTTCCACCGCCGACCCGCCGCTGTCGGCCCGAGGCGGCTGTCGACTCCGTGACGTGCGCGCCGGCCGTCTGGCTTCGCGGGCCGGGGAAATGCGGAATAGTTCACGCTGCTCCGAGCCCGACTGGCCGTCCGTCCCGCTTTGCGCGCCATTCGTCCCCTCCGCGAATGGTAGCGGCGCCCCAAACCTCCAACGGGCTCAAGGGCGCGGCACGTACGGCGCGAAGCCCCATGCCGGGGCTGGGCCCGACTGCGACGCAGTTCACACCCCTTTGCCACGGTGGCTCGTGGATTGCTTAACTAGATCGGGAACAACGACCCGGAGTCGAGGGGGAGTCATGATCGGGATCTTCAGCAGCACGCGGTCCGACCATCCGATGGCGGACCTGAAGGAGGCCAAGCGCCTCCTGGCCGCGCTGCCTGCCGAGCCCGATCAGGCGCTCGACGAGCTGACGCACTGGCTCGAGTCGGTCACGACCGAAGCGACCTTCAAGCCCGAGACCCGCGCGCAGCTGGTGCAGCTGATCGACGAAACGGGCCAGGTCCCCGCGCGAAAGCTCGCGCGCGACTACCTCGGCGCCTCGCGGCTCGGGAAGCTCCAGGAATCCAAGCAGTGGGGCGTCATTCACGCCTTCTGGAAGGCGTCCGCGCTCGGATACGTCACCTGCCTCGATGCGTACGCGACCGGCACGAAAGGCGGCGACGCCCTCAAGGGCGCGGTGCCTCTGCTCGCGGTGCGCGCCCTGAGGTCGCTCGGGACGCAGCTCAAGTGGCTCTACCTGCGCTATGGACCGCTCGACGAGCGCGTCTGGGCGATGATCAGCGGCGTCTACGCGCTCGCGGAGGCGCGCAAGCACGCGCGCACGAAAGTCACCGTGTATCCCGGCGTGCCAGCGGAATCCACCGCGGAGCAGGAGTTCCTGCGGGTGGCGATGCTCAGCGCGTGTTCGCCCGACAGCCTGCTCCCGAACGAGATCGAGCTCGCCGAGCGGGTGATCGCGAGCTGGGCGCCGCGGTTCCTGATCGCGCGCGAGCACCAGCCCGAAACCCCGTACTGGATCGACCTGACCGCCGCCCAGCCGCCGGTCCGGATGGCGCGTGCGCCGCAGCCGAGCCCCGGCATCCGCTTCTTCGGCGCGGGGACGGCGTTCGCCGAGGTCGACGCGCTGGTGCAGCAGATCCGCAACACCCGCGAGTTCCCGCCGTCGCTCGGCGTGGGCGAGACGCTGACCCAGGAGGCCGCGCTCGGCGTGCTCGAGCACGTCGAGTCGTGCTGGTCGCCGAAGTTGCTCGAGCGCCGCCACGCGCGACATCGCGTGAAGTCGCGGCTGACGATCGCGTGGGGCTTCGACGGCATCCTCGAGGTGCTGGAGCCGCGCGACTCGCTCACCTTCGACGGCAGCGCATACGAGAGCTGGATCGTCGAAAACGTCAGCGTCGGCGGGTTCGGCGCGCTCGTGCCGCAGGTGCGCGGCGACTGGCTGCGGATCGGCTGCCTGCTCGCGATGCAGCCCGAGGGCGGCGAGAACTGGCTGATCGGCGTCGTGCGCCGGCTGTCGCGGCCGTCGCTGCAGCAAGCCGCGGTGGGAATTCAGACGATTGCGCGCGGGGCGGTGCCGGTACAGCTGCGTGTCCACTCGGGCCACGTCGTGAGCGACGATACCGAAACCGGCATTCTCCTGAATCCGACCTCCCCGGACGGCGAGATGCAGCTCCTGGTGCGCGCCGGCGTGCACGCGCCGGGCCAGAGCTTCTCGTTCGACCTCAACGGCCGCCACACCGTGCTGCTGCCGGTCGGCGTGCCCGAGCGGCGCACCGACTACGAGCTGCTGCGCTGCCGCCACCTCGTGCGAGACGCAGCCTAGCTGAACGGTGCAAAAGGGGCCACACCCCCTTTTTGCGAATCCCCAATGCTCAGTGCAAGCCCTCGCCAAGGCGAGGCCTTGCATGGATTCCCTAGCCAAGCACGCGGCGCAGCCACGCGCCGATCGCTTCGACTTCCTCGGGCGACACCGAGTGCTCCATCGGGTACTCGTGCCACGCCACGTCATAGCCGAGCTGGCCAAGCAGGTCGCGCGACTCGCGCGCGAGCGCCGCGGGAATGACCGGATCGTACGTGCCGTGCGCCATGAAGATCGGCACACTTCGATTGGCCGCCGAGCGCTCGGCCGGGAGCGAAGCGCCGAGCGGGACATAGCAGGACAGGGCCATGATCCCTGCCAGCCGCTCCGCGTGCCGCAACCCGGTCTGGAGCGCGATCGCGCCGCCCTGCGAGAACCCCGCAAGCACGATGCGGTCCGCGGCGACGCCGCGGGTCTTCTCGCGCGCCAGTAACCCTTCGATGAGCTGCTGCGACGCGCGCACGCCGCGCTCGTCGGCGCGGCGATCGAAGTCCGTGCTCAGAACGTCGTACCACGCCCGCATGACGTAGCCCTGGTTGATCGTGACCGGCTGCATCGGCGCGTGCGGAAACACGAACCGGATCGAACCTTCAGGGAGATCCAGGGCGTCGACCAGGGGCACGAAATCCGAGCCATCGGCGCCGAGCCCGTGCAGCCAGATCACGCTCGCCGCGGGCTGCGGCCCCGTCTCGATCTCGATCGCGTCGAGCAGCGCGCTCATTGGCTTACCCTCGCGCTCGCCGCGCTCGAGGTTCACCCTCGGGGCGGCCCGGCGAGCTCACTGCGCGCCCGCCGGCTTCGCGCGCTGCGCGGACTTCGGCCGGAACGCCTTGACGATCGCTTCATTCGTCTCGACGTACGGCCCGCCGATCAGGTCGATGCAGTAGGGCACCGCGGCGAAGATGCCGGGTACGATGGTCGAGCCGTCGGCCCCTTTGACGCCCTCGAGCGTCTCGCGGATCGACTTCGGCTGCCCGGGCAGGTTGACGATGAGCGCCTGCTTGCGCACCACCGCCACCTGCCGCGAGAGGATCGCCGTCGCGACGTAGTGAAGGCCGATCTGGCGCATCTGCTCGCCGAACCCGGGCATCACCTTGTCGGCGACCGCGAGCGTCGCCTCGGGCGTGACGTCGCGGCGCGCAGGCCCGGTGCCGCCGGTCGTCAGCACCAGGTCGCAGCCGCGCCGGTCGACGAGGTCGGCGAGGGTGGACTCGATCACCGGCTGCTCGTCGGCGATGAGGCGCTCCTCGACCTCGAACGGCGTCGCGAGGGCACGGCCGAGCCATTCCTTGAGCGCGGGCAGGCCTTCGTCCCTGTACACGCCGCTGGAGGCGCGGTCGCTGATCGAGACGAGCCCCACCTTGAGCGGGCGATCCGGCGCGGTCATGGCGCGGGATTATAAGTGGGCGCGCGCGCGTCGAGCGCGGCCCGGACGAGGCGGAAGAGATCGCGGTAGTGGCGCGACGCGCGGCCGGCGAGCCGGTCTCGGTGCGCCGCGCGCACGCACGCCCGCAACTGCTGGAGGTCGGCGGCGGGGCACTCGCGCGCGAACTCGGTCAGCGCGTTCTCGTCGTCGAGCAGGCGCTCGCGCCAGCGCTCGGCGTGGTGATGCGCGGCCGTGGCCGCGGTCGACTGCCCGTCCCACGCGTCGAAGCGCGCACGGATCGGCGCGGGGTCGACTTCGCGCATGAGCTTGCCGATGTACTGCAGCTGGCGGCGGCGTCCCTCGCGGCTGCGGATGCGCCGCGCCTCGACCACCGCCTCGCGCAGCCGCTCCGGCAGATCGACGGACGCGAGGCGCTCCTCGTTGATCTCGACGAGGCGCTTGCCGAGCGCCTGGAGCTCCTCCATTTCGCGCTTGAGCTGGGACTTGCTCGGTCGTTCTTCGTTTGCTTGCATCGACGGTGGCGTGAAAGGGTGCCCGTATAATAGCGCGCCCGTTCACCTCCCCACGCACCGACCGCCAATGGCCGCATCCCGCTTCACGTACTCCCGCGACGAGCTCCGCGCAATGGTCGAGGGCACCCTGCGGATCGCCCGCGCCCACGGCGCGACCGAGGCGGAGGCGGACATCTCCGAGGGCTACGGACAGAGCGTCACGGTGCGGCGTGGCGAGGTCGAGACCATCGAGTACAACCGCGACAAGGGGCTGAGCGTCACCGTCTACATCGGCAAGCAGCGCGGTTACGCGTCGAGCTCCGACCTCGCGGCGCGCGCGATCGAGGAAACGGTGCGCGCGGCGCTCTCGATCGCGCGCTTCACCGCCTCCGACGACTGCGCGGGCCTCGCCGAGCCCGAGCTGATCGCGCACGCGAGCCGCGACCTCGACCTCTTCCACCCCTGGGACCTGCCGATCGAGCAGGCGATCGTGATGGCGCGCGAATGCGAGGCGGCGGCGCTGCGCCTGGACAAGCGCATCGTCAACTCCGAAGGCGCGAGCGTGTCCTGTCAGCAGTCGCAGTTCATCGCCGGCAACACCGCGGGCCTGCTCGACGGCTATCCGAGCTCGCGCCACTACCTCTCGTGCGCAGTGATTGCCGGCGAGGGCGACGCGATGCAGCGCGACGACTGGTATTCGTCGACGCGCTCGCCGGGCGACCTCGCCCGGCCCGAGGCGATCGGCGACTATGCCGGCCGCCGCGCGCTCTCGCGGCTGCGCACGCGCAGGCTCTCGACCCGCGAGGGGCGCGTGCTGTTCGAGGCCCCGGTCGCAAACGGCCTGCTGCAGCACTTCGTTTCAGCGGTGAGCGGCGGCAGCCTGTACCGCAAGAGCTCGTTCCTGCTCGACAGCCTCGGCACGCAGGTGTTCTCGAGCATCGTGAACCTGCGCGAGGATCCGTTCGTGCCGCGGGGCCTGGCGAGCGGCAGCTTCGACGACGACGGCGTCGCGACGCACGCCCGGGACGTGGTGAAGGCGGGCGTGCTGCAGGGATACTTTCTGGGCGTGTACTCGGCGCGCAAGCTCGGGATGAAGTCGACCGGCAACGCCGGCGGGAACGCGAACCTGATCCTCGCGCCGGGGTCGCGCGACTTCGCGGGCATGCTGCAAGAGCTCGGCACCGGCCTCCTCGTCACCGAGCTGATGGGGCAGGGGATCAACATGGTCACCGGCGACTACTCCCGCGGCGCCTTCGGCTACTGGGTCGAGGGCGGGAAGATCCGGTATCCGGTCGAGGAGATCACCATCGCCGGGAACCTGCGCGACATGTTCCGCAACGTCGTCGCGGTCGGCGGGGACTCGCTCACGCGCGGCTCACGGACCTGCGGGTCGATCATCGTCGAGGGCATGACGATCGCCGGCGCGTAGATCGGCCGGCGGGCGCGATGCTGAAGAACCTCCTCCGGTCGCTGCGCCCGCGCCGCGCCGCGCGCCTCAACGAAGACGGCCTCGCGCTCTGGCACGGCGGCGATCTCGTCGGCGCCGAGCGCGCGTTCCGCGCCGCGATCGACGCCGCGCCGGACTTCGCGCCGGCCTTCGGGAACCTCGGCATGGTGGTGTGGGACCAGCGCCGCCTCGACGAGGGCCTGGCGCTCCTCACCCGTGCGGTCGAGCTCGACCCGCGGCACCTCAATGCGCGGCTCAACCTCGGCAACGTCCTCGCGATGGCCGGACGGCGCGAGGAGAGCGTGGCGCACTTCCGCGAGGTGCTGCGTTCCGATCCGGGGCACGCCGAGGCGCGCGCGAATCTCCTGCGGCCGCTCATGGACCTGTGCGAGTGGGACGCGGTCGACGCCGAAGTCCGCCTGCTCGCCGAGCGCTGGGCGCGGGAGGGCGCCGGCGCCTGGCTCGACAGCGTGACGCCGTACATGTCGCTCCTGATGCCGGTTGCGCCGGCATTCCGGCTCGCGGTTGCGCGGCACCACGCCGGGCGGATCGTCGCGCGCGCCGGCCCGCCGGTGCGCGTCGCTCCGCGCGCGCGCGGCAAGCGATTGCGCATCGGTTACGCGTCGGCCGATTTTCACGACCACGCCGTCGCGCACCTGACTGTCGGGTTGTTCGAGCGGCACGACCGCGCGCGCTTCGAGCTCCATGGATACTCGTTCGGCCACGACGACGGCAGCGACTACCGGCGCCGCATCGCGGCCGCCTGCGACGGCTTCGCCGATCTCCGGACCGCGCCGTTCCGGACCGCCGCGGAGCGGATCGCGGCCGACGGGCTCGACGTCCTCGTCGACCTGATGGGCCACACCGGCGGCAGCCGTCCGGAAGTGTTCGCGCTGCGGCCCGCCCCGTTGCAGGCGACGTGGCTCGGGTACCCGGGCACGACCGGCGGCGGGTACATGGACTACCTGATCGCCGACCGGATCGTTCTGCCGGAAAGCGATTTCGATTCATGCTCCGAGCAGGTCATCTGGCTCCCGGACTGCTACATGCCGACCGACGACACCCAGCCGATCGCCGCACGGGTGCCGTCGCGCGCCGAGTGCGGCCTGCCCGAGCGCGGCGTCGTGTTCTGCGTGTTCAACCAGACCGCCAAGATCGACGCCGCCATCTTCGCGATCTGGATGCGCGTGCTCGCGGCGGTCACCGACTCGGTGCTCTGGCTGTCGGGCGCGAGCCCGGGCGCGCGCCGCAACCTCGAGCGGGCGGCGGCGCGGGCGGGCGTCGCACCCGCGCGGCTCGTGTTCGCGTCCCACGTCGCTTCGAAGGCGGAGCACCTGGCGCGGCATCGCGTGGCCGACCTGTTCCTCGACACGCATCTCTACAACGCGCACACGACGGCGTGCGATGCGCTGTGGGCGGGCCTGCCGGTGTTGACGTGCCCCGCACCCGCGTTCCCCGGGCGCGTGGCGACCAGCCTGCTGCATGCGGTCGGGCTGCCCGAGCTCAGCGTCGCGACGCTCGCGGACTACGAGCGCGCGGCGATCGATCTCGCGCGCGCGCCCGACCGGCGCGCCGAGCTGAGAGCGCGCCTCGACCGCAACCGGCGCGCGATGCCGCTCTTCGAGACCACGCGGTTCGCGCGCTCGCTCGAGCGCGCGTACGAAGCGATGCGGGCGCGGCACGAGCGCGGCGAGCCGCCGGCCCGGATCGCCGTCACCTGATCCTCGACGGCAACCGTGCCCGCTGTGCCGGGCGGATCGTCAGACTCGCGCGGCGGCGCGAGCGGTACGGGGAGTAGACCGGCTCCCGGTCAGACCACGCGCCGCAGCGGCCCCGGTCCGAAGAGACGCTCCGTCTCGCCCGGGTCGCACGGCGGACAGAAGAGGTGTCCCTGCACGCCGTCACAGCCGTGGCGGCGCAGGAACTCGAGCTGCGCGGGTGTCTCCACGCCCTCGGCGACGACGCGCAGGCCGAGGCTGCGCGCGAGCGAGATGATCGCCTGCGTGATCGCGGCGTCGTCCGAATTGCCCGGGATCTCGCGCACGAACGAGCGATCGATCTTCAGCTTGTCGATCGGGAACCGCTTGAGGTAAGCGAGGCTCGAGTAGCCGGTCCCGAAGTCGTCGATCGCGAGCTGGATGCCCATCGCCGAGAGCTCGGCGAGCGTGGTGGCGGTGGTCTCCGAGTGCTGCATCAGCGCGCTCTCGGTGATCTCGATCTCGAGCAGCCGGGCGTCGACGCCGGTGTCGTGCAGGATGGCGCGCAGCGTGTCGGGCAGCGAGCGCTCGCGGAACGCGCGCGCCGACAGGTTCACGGCGATCGGGACCGGTGCGATGCCCGCCTGCTGCCAGCGCCGGCTCTGCAGGCACGCCTCGCGCAACGTCCATTCGCCGAGCGCCTGCGCGAGCCCGCCGTCCTCGGCGATCGCGATGAACCCGCCGGGCATCACCAGCCCGCGCTCCGGGTGGAGCCAGCGCACCAGCGCCTCCAGCGTGCGCACCTCGCGCCGCTCGATGTCGAGCTGCGGCTGGTAGTGCAGGACGAGCTCGCCGCGGCGGATCGCCCGGCGCAGCTCGTTCTCGATCGTCAGTCGCCGGTTCGCCTGCTGGTTCATCGTCGAGGCGAAGAACTGGTAACCGTTGCGACCGCTCTCCTTCACGTGATACATCGCCACGTCGGCGTTCTTCATCAGCACGTCGGCCTCGCGCCCGTCGTCCGGGAACACCGTGATGCCGATGCTCGCCGAAACGTGCAGCTCGCGCCCGTCGACCGAGCACGGCGGGGTGAGCTCCCGCAGGAGGTTCTGCGCGACCGTCGCCGCGTCGTTCGGATCGCGCACCTCCTGCAGCACGACCACGAACTCGTCCCCGCCGAGACGCGCGACGGTGTCGCCGCTGCGCAGCGTGTGCGTGAGCCGGACCGCCACCTCCTTCAGAACGCGGTCCCCGACGTGGTGCCCGAGCGAGTCGTTGATGGTCTTGAACCGGTCGAGGTCGAGGAACATCAGCGCGACGCGCGTGCGGTGCCGCGCGGCGAACACGAGCGCCTGGCGCAGGCGGTCGTGCAGCAGGTTGCGGTTCGGCAGCCCGGTGAGCGCGTCGTAGTGCGCGAGCCGCACCAGGCGTCCCTCGGCGTCGCGCCGATGCGACGCCTCGAGCGCGAGCGCGACCATCGTCGCGACGCCCGAAGCGAAGTCGATCTCCTCGGGCTGCCAGGCGCGCGCCTCGGCGATCGCCTCCAGGCAGAGCATGCCGACGACGCGGCCGTCCAGCCACACCGGCAGGTCCAGCGTCGAGGCGATGCCGAGCGGCCGCATGTACACCGGGTCGAGCGAGCGCGTGGCCGGGTGGCTCGCGGCGTCCTCGGCCGCGACGATCTCGTTGGCCCCGATTGCGCGGAAGTACTCGGCGTGCTCCGCGGCGCCGAGTAGGGCCGGGACCGGCGCGGCGTCGGCCCCGCCGTCGGCGCGGTACACCGCCTCGCAGCGCAGGGCGCGGGCGTCGGGCGACATGCGCCAGAAGCTCGCGCGGTCGAGGCGCAGGGTGGTGCAAGCGACCGTGAGGACGTCGCGCAGCGCCTGCGCGAAGTCGGACCGGTCGCGCCGCGCCAGTTCGAGCAGCTGGTTGCGGTGATAGAGCAGGCGCTCGCTGCGCACCCGGAGCTCGTCCTCGACCAGGCGGCGCTCGCCGATCTCGCTCTGCAGCTCGATGTTCTTGCGCGCGAGCGCATGCGTGCGCTCGGCGACGCGCTGCTCGAGCTGGTCGCGGCCGCGCAGCAGCTCCTGCTGGGCCGCGCGCGCCGCGGTGACATCGTGCACGATCCAGATCACGCCCTGGCCGAGATCCTCCGGGTCGATCGCGCGGGCCGAGACGTGGCACAGGATGGTCGAGCCGTCGCGGCGCCGGTTCACCACCTCCGATTCGAAGGTCTCGCCCGACCCGACGACTGCCTCGGCACGCGCGTCGAAGGCCTCGAACGAGGCGGTATCGGGGAACAGCACCGCGGTGCTCTGCCCGTCGAGCTCGCCGAGGCCGTAGCCGAACAGCTCCTCCTGCTTGCGATTGCAGCGCAGGAAGATGCGCTCGCGCGTGTAGGCGATCCCGACGCTGGCGGTGTCGAAGATCGTCGACAGCTCGCGCAGCAGCCGGCCGAGCGACTCGTTCGCGCTGCGCGACTCGCTGATGTCCTCGGCGATCCAGATCGTTCCCTCGCCGGTCGCCTGCGGGTTGATCGCCTTCGCGAGCATGCGGCACCAGATCAGCGAGCCGTCCTTGTGGCGCAGCTGCAGCTCGGTCCGGAACGCCTCGCCACGCGCCAGGATCGGTCCCGCCTCGCGGCCGATCGCCGCATACGATTCGGCGTCGGGATAGAAGATCACGCCGGGCTGGCCGATGCACTCGCCCGGGCCGTACCCGAACAACTCCTCGGCGCGGCGATTGCAGCGCAGCACCCGGCGGTCGCGGGTGAACATGATTCCGACCGAGGCGTTGTCGAGCAGCGCCCGCTGATCGAGCATCACGCGCCCGAGCTCGTCCTGCGCGAGTCGCCGCGCGGTGACGTCGCGGAGCGTGAGGATCGCCTGCTCGGGGTCGCCGGGCGCGCCGAACGGCTGCACGTCGATCTCGCACCAGAACGCGGACCCGTCGCGGCGCCGGAGGAGGCGCTCGCTGTTCCACTGGGTCCCGAGCGTGGCCGGCGCGGGGGCCGGGTCGGGACGGTCGGCAGCGTCGGCAGCGTCGGGAGCGTCGCCAGCCAGGGCCAGCAGCGTCGCCGCGGGCTCGCCCACGAGCTCGCGCTCGCCGTAGCCGAACATGCGGGCGCACGTCGCGTTCGCCCGCATGATGCGGCCGCTCCGCACGAACAGGACGCCGACCTGCGCGTGCTCCAGGATCAGCCGGCTTTCCTCGAGCACTGCGGTGAGGCGCGCCTCGGTGGCGGCGAGCGCGGTGACGTCGGAAACGGTGACGACGGCGAGCGAGCCGTCGGCGCCGGCCGGACGCACGGTCAGCAGCGCCGCGATCGACCGGCCGTCCGGGCGCACGAGCGTCCAGTAGCTCGGCATCGGGAGGGTGGACGGCGCGAACGCCGCCCGCAGGGCCCGCCGCGCCAGCACCTGCTGGGGCTTCGGGAACGAGACGACCAGGGACTGCCCGACCAGCTCGGCCTCGCTGCGACCGACGAGCTCGCAGTACGACGGGTTCGCGCGCAGCACGACCCCGGCCGAATCGATGACCGCCATCCCGGTGCCGGCCAGCTCGAACGCGTCGACCGGTGGCCGCGTGACGCCGGGGTGGTCTCCTCCCATCCGGCGATTATAGGAACGCGGGGCGCGCGACCCGCCATGCCCGTCGCGGCGCTCTGTGGAAATCTCCCGGTCGCGCGGCGATCTTCCGGGCGGGGGGGCGGCGCCGTGCTCCCCGGGGGGCACTCGGGGGCGCGCCTTGCAACCGATTGCGTTTTCTGCGACAAAGGCGGTCCGTCGCGTGCGCGACGGGTGGAGGAGCGGTGCGGAGAAGGCGCGAACAGCCGGCCCGCCCCGGCCCGGCTCGCCGCGGCGAGCGACGACGACGAGAGAGGAGACCCCCGTGAAGTTGACAACGCTGTTGACACGTATTGCCGCGGCCGCCGTTGCCGCGGCCGCCCTGGCCCCGGCCTTCGCCCAGGACCCGGTGCGGATCGGCTACGCGATCGCCCGCACCGGACCGTGGGCCGCGGGCGCGCAGGTCACGCAGGAGCCGAACTACATCATGTGGGCCGAGCAGGTGAACGCCGCCGGCGGCCTCAACGTCAAGGGCGTCAAGCGCAAGATCGAGCTGATCGGCCTGGACGACCGCAGCGACACCGAGACCGTCGTGCGCTCCTACGAGAAGCTCATGGGCAGCGACAAGGTCGATCTCATCCTGCCGCCGTGGAGCACCGGGGCGAACTTCGCCATGATGCCGCTCGCGCAGAAGTACGGCTATCCGATGCTCGCGCCCACGGCGACCGGCCGGAAGCTGCTCGGGATGAAGAACCCGTACTTCTTCGCGCTGCTCCAGCAGCCCGACCTGATGATGGACGCGCTCGCCGAGTACCTCGTGGCGCGCAGCGCGAAGACCGCCGCGGTCGTTTACGTGGACGAGCTGTTCGGGCTGGAGCAGCTCGACGGCCTGGAGACGTCGCTCAAGAAAAAGGGCATCCAGATCGTCGAGAAGAAGAGCTATCCGCTCGGCGTGAAGGACCTGCAGCCGGTGCTGAACGACATCAAGGCGAAGAACCCGGACGCGTTCATCGCGCTCAGCTACCCGCCGGACACCTTTCTCATCACCGGCCAGTCGAAGGCCATCGGATTCAATCCGAAGCTCTTCTACGTCGCCGTCGGCACCGCGTTCCCGGTCTACCGCGACAAGTTCGGGCCGACCGCCGAGGGCGTGATGGGACTCGGCACGTGGAATCCGCGCACGAGCCCCGCCGCCAAGGCATACTTCGACGCGCACGTCGCGCGCTGGAAGAAGGAGCCCGACCGCTGGGCGAGCGCGCACGCCTGGGCGGGGCTGCAGATCCTCGAGCAGGCAGTGGCCAAAGTCGGCCTCGACCGCAAGGCGCTGCGCGACTATATCGCCAGCAACGAGTTCGACACGATCATCGGCAAGATCCGCTTCAAGAACGGCGAGAACGTCACCACGCCCGGGGTGCTGAGCCAGTGGCAGGGTGGCGAGTTCGAGGTGGTCTGGCCGCCGGAGCGCTCCACGAGCGTCGCGCTGTATCCGAAGCAGCCCTGGAAGTAGCCGCCTCGCACCCGGACGGCTCCGCGGAGTGACCGCGGAGCCGTCGTTGCATCCGCACCGACCGCCATGGGTTTCTGGCTCGAACTCGCCGCCACGGGCCTGATCACCGGCGGCATCTACGCCGTGGTCGCCATCGGGCTCAACTTGCAGTACGGGCTGATGCGCATCATGAACATCTCGCACGGCGAGTTTCTGATGCTCGGCGCATACCTGACGTGGCTCGCGCACACCGTGCTGAAAGTAAACCCGCTCGTGTTCGTGCCGGTTGTTGCGCTCGTCCTCTTCGTGGTCGGGCTCGGGGTCTACCGTCTGTGCTTCCGCCGCATCGCGCGCACTTCGCCGTCGGTGGACGCGATCGAGGCGCGCAGCCTGCTGGTCAGCTTCGGCCTCATGTTCCTGGTGCAGAACGCCGCGTACCTCGCCTGGGGCGCGGACCTGCGCGGGTATTCGTTCCTCGACCAAACGGTCGAGATCGGGAGCGCGCGGTTCACGGCCAACCGGTTGGTGGTGTTCGCCTTCGCCCTCGGCGCGAGCCTCGTGCTGATCGGGATACTGCGCTATACGCTCATCGGCAAGGCGGTGCGCGCCATGATGCAGTCGCCCACCGGCGCGCAGCTCGTCGGCATCGACACGGCGGTGCTGCACCCGGCGGTGTTCGGCGCCGGGCTTGCACTCGCCGGCGTGGCCGGCGCGCTCCTGTCGATGGTGTACGAAATCTCGCCGGCGATGGGGGAGCCCTACACCGTCACCGCGCTGATCGTCATCACGCTCGGGGGCCTGGGGAGTACGGTCGGCGCGCTGCTCGGCGGCCTCCTGCTTGGCTTGGTCGAGGCTTTCGGGATGCACTTCACCAGTCCCTCGCTCAAGATGCTGCTCTCTTACGGGGTCTTCATCGCGGTGCTGCTGGCGCGACCGAAAGGTCTCTTTGCAAAATGAGGGCAAGCTGAGCGCGCGATGAGCCTCGCCCGCATCCTCGCCCTCGTCTGCGGCGCCGGCGCCCTGCTCGCGACGTTGCCGTGGGTCGCTTCGGACTTCGGTCTTTCGCTCGTCCTGACCTGCGTGATGTACGCGGGCCTCGCCGTGACCTGGGCGATGTTCTCGGGTGCGACCGGCTACCTCTCGCTCGCGACGGCGGCGTTCTTCGGGATCGGCGCCTACGTGACGGCCTGGGGGTTCGGCACGCTGCCCTACGCTGTCGTCGTGCCGCTCGGCGGGCTCGCCGCGGCGACGTTTGCGGTGCTCGTCGGCGCCGCGATCCTCCACCTGCGCGGCGCGTACTTCGCGGTGCTCACGTTCGGCCTCGGCGAGCTGGTGCGGCACGCGATCACCTATTTCGAGAAGAGCTACGCGCACACGGTCGGGCGCGTGCTGACCGAGACGCCCGAGTCCTGGGTCGTGTATCTGACGGTCCTCGCGATCGCGGCGGCGGCAGTCGCCGTGAGCGCCGCGGTGCGGGCGAGCCGCTTCGGCCTGGCGCTCGCGGGCATCGGCGCCGACGAAGAGCGGGCGCAGACGCTCGGCGTGAACACGCGGCGCACCAAGATCGCCGCGTTCGCGCTGTCGGCTTTCTTCGCCGGCGCGCTCGGCGCGGCGATGGCGGTACGCTGGACCTACATCGAGCCCAACTCGGTGTTCAACCCGTTCATCGGCTTCCAGACGGTCCTGATCGCGATGGTGGGCGGCGCGCACACGCTGATCGGCCCGCTCCTCTCCTCGGTGGTGTTCAGCCTGCTCACCGAGTTCCTGCGGCTGCAGTTCCCGTACGCGTTCCTGATCGTGCTCGGGCTGCTGCTGATCGTCCTCGTCCTGTATCTGCCCGGCGGGCTCGCTTCGGTGTGGCCGCTGGTCCGGGCGCGGCTCGCTCGGCTCGGCGCGCGCCCGGCACCGGCCGGAAGCGGAGGCGCCGGTGGCTGAGCCGCTCCTCGCCGTTCAAGGGCTGAGCGTCCGCTTCGGCGGACTGGTGGCGGTCGACGCGGTCGAGTTCGAGCTCGGCCAGGGCGAGCTCGTCGGCGTGATCGGGCCGAACGGCGCGGGCAAGACGACCTTTTTTCACGCGCTCTCGGGCGTGCTCGCCCCGACCGAGGGGCGCCTGCGCATCGGCGGGGAGGACCTCACCGGGCGTCCGGCGCACGTGTTCGCGCTGCGCGGCGTGGCGCGCACGTTCCAGACACCGCGGGTGTTCCGGGACATGACCGCCGAGCAGAACGTGCGCTTCGGCCTCGAGTTCGCCGGCCGGCGGCGCAGTCACGCGCACGACGCGTTCGACGACGCGCGCTCGATCCTGGGCTTCGTCGGGCTCGGGGATGCGGCCACGCTGCCCGCCGGCGCGCTCACGCCCGCGCGGCAGCGGCTGCTCGAGATCGGCATGGCCCTCGGCGCGCGACCGCGCGTCCTGCTCCTCGACGAGGTGGCGGCGGGGCTCACCGAGTCCGAAGTCGAGGCCACGGCGCAGCTCATCCGCCGCGTGCGCGACGAGCTCGGGCTCGCCGTGATCTGGATCGAGCATGCCGTGCGCGCGCTCATGAACTGCGTGGAGCGCGTCGCGGTCCTGCACCAGGGCCGCAAGATCGCCGACGGCCTGCCGCAGTCGGTGGCGCAGGATCCGGCGGTCGTCGAGGCCTATTTGGGAGATACGGTCGCGTGAGCGCCACCCTGTCCGTGCGCGGGCTGTCCGCAGGCTACGGCGGCATCCGCATCATCGACGCGATCGATCTCGAGGCGCCCGCGGGAGAGCTGACCGTCGTCGTCGGGCCGAACGGCGCGGGCAAGACCACCTTGCTCCGGGCGCTCTCGGGGCTCATCCCGCGTACAGGCGAGGTCGAGTTCGACGGCGCGCCGCTGCCGTCCGAGCCGGCGGCGATCGTGGCGCGCGGACTCGCCCTGGTGCCGGAGGGGCGCCAGCTCTTTCCGCAGATGTCGGTGCGCGAGAACCTCGAGCTCGGCGCGTACCTCGCGCCGCGCGGCGACCGCGCGGCGCGCCTGGAGCGAGTCTTCGCGGCGTTCCCGAAGCTCGCGGAGCGGCGCGAGCAGCTCGCCGGCACGATGAGCGGCGGGGAGCAGCAGATGCTCGCCGTCGGGCGCGCGCTGATGGGCGAGCCGCGCCTGCTCATGCTCGACGAGCCCTCGCTCGGGCTCGCGCCGCGGATGCTCGACGAGCTCCTCGGCATGGTCAAGCGGATCTGCGACGGCGGCACGACCGTGCTGCTCGTCGAGCAGAACGTCGCGAAGGCGCTCGCGATCGCCGGGAGCGCCTATGTCATCGAACGCGGGCGCGTGGTGCTGAGCGGGCCGGCGCGGACCGTGCTCGAATCGGCGCACCTCCGCGAGGCCTACCTCGGCGCGCACGCCACCAAGGGCACGCAATCACTGAAGGGGAGACTGTTCATGTCGGCACAGCAGACCACGGCAGTAACGATCGCATCGGAGAACGCGTGGAAGGGCAAGGTGTTCTCCAACGGCTGGCAGGTCGCCAGGGGCGGCGCGCGCGACGTGATCGAGCCGGCCACCGGCAAGGTCCTCACCACCGTCGGCTTCGCCGACGCCGAGGACGTGCGCGCGGCGTGCAAGTCGGCCGCGGCCGCGCAGGTCGCGTGGGCCGCGACGCCCGCCGATCAGCGCGCCGCGGTGCTGCGCCGCGCCGCGCAGTTCCTCGAGGCGAACGCGGACGCGCTGCGCCCTTGGATCGTGCGCGAGACCGGGGCGATCCCGCCGAAGGCGGATTTCGAGCTGCATTTCGTGACCAGCATCCTGATCGAGGCCGCCGCGATCGCCACGCAGCCCCCGGGGTTGATGCTGCCGAGCGGCGCGAAGCGCATGAGCTTCGCGCGCCGCGTGCCGCACGGGGTCGTCGGGGTCATCTCGCCGTTCAACTTTCCGCTGATTCTCTCCAGCCGCGCGGTGGCGCCGGCGCTCGCGCTCGGCAACGCGGTCGTGCTCAAGCCCGATCCGCAGACGCCGGTCACGGGCGGCTTCATGCTTGCGCGGCTGTTCGAGGCGGCGGGGCTCCCGACCGGATTGCTGCACGTGCTGCCGGGGGGCGCCGCCACCGGCGAGGCGCTGGTCAGCGATCCCGACGTGCGGATGATCTCGTTCACCGGCTCGACCGCCGCCGGCCGGCGCGTGGGCGAGCTGGCGAGCCGGCACCTGAAGAAGGTCACGCTCGAGCTCGGCGGCAAGAACTCCACCATCGTGCTCGACGACGCCGACCTCGATGTCGCCGCCTCGAGCGTTGCGTGGAGCGCGTACCTGCACCAAGGCCAGATCTGCATGGCGACCGGCACCGTGCTCGCGCACCGCAAGGTCGCGCGCGACCTGACCGAGCGCCTGGTCGACAAGGCGAAGAAGCTGCCGGTGGGCGACCCGAACTCGCAGCAGTGCGCGCTCGGGCCGATCATCAACGAGCGCCAGCTCGAGCGCGTCGACGGGATCGTGAAAGACGCGGTCGCGAAGGGGGCGGTGCTGCGCGTCGGCGGTACCTACGACCGGCTCTTCTACCAGCCCACCGTGCTCGAGGACGTGAAGCCCGGCATGCGGGTGCTCGACGAGGAGGTGTTCGGGCCGGTGATCGCGGTGGTGCCTTTCGACACGGACGAGGAGGCCATCGCGCTCAGCAACGGCACCGAGTACGGCCTCTCGGCCGGCGTGATCACCCAGTCGCTGGAGCGGGCGATGCACTTCGCCAGTCGCCTGAAGACGGGGATCGTCCACGTCAACGACCAGACCGTCGCCGACGAGCCCTGGGTCCCGTTCGGCGGCACCGGCGCCTCCGGCAACGGCGGGCGCCACGGCGGCCCGGCCAACTGGGAGGAGTTCACCCAGTGGCAGTGGGTGACGATCCAGGATCGGGCGACGCCGTATCCGTTCTGACCCGAGCGGAGCGAAGGGAGGCGACGCGGCGGGCGGCGGCCGTCGTTGCCGCCCGACGGGGCCGCGTGTAAACCCAGCGCCGGGCAGCGGCGTTCTCCTTTGGGGCCCCGGCTCCGGGAACGATCGGGATTCGCAGAGGTCGATGCTAAACTCTGCGCCCTCCGCCGGCCCGGCCGGCCTTTCACCCAAGGGAGAAGGTCTTGAAGTCCACCACGTTTGCCCGCCGGACCGTCGTCGTCCTGGCACTCGCCGCCTTTGCGGCGACCGCCGCCGCCCAGGCGCCGAAGAAGGAAGAATTCACCCCGCAGGTCGGTCAGGCAGGCAAGGACGTGATCTGGGTGCCCACCCCCGAGGAGCTTGTCGAGCGCATGCTGCGCATGGCGCAGACCACGCCGAACGACTTCGTGATCGACCTCGGGTCGGGCGACGGCCGCATCGCGATCGCGGCGGCCAAGAAGTTCAACGCCCGCTCGATGGGCATCGAATACAACCCCGACATGGTGGAGGTCTCGAACCGCAACGCGTCCAAGGAGGGCGTCGCGGGCAAGGCGCGCTTCGTCAAGGCCGACATCTTCGAGAGCGACTTCAGCCAGGCCACGGTCATCACGATGTACCTCCTGCCGGGCCTCAACCTGAAGCTGCGCCCGAAACTGCTCGACATGAAGCCGGGCACGCGGATCGTCTCGCACCAGTTCAACATGGACGACTGGCAGCCCGACGAGGTCACCAACATCGACGGCCGGCGCGCCTACTTCTGGCTCATTCCCGCCAAAGTGGCGGGCACCTGGCGATTCCAGTCGGGTTCCGACGGGCTCGACGTGACGCTGGAGCAGAAGTACCAGATGCTCGAGGGCACCGTGAAGCTCGGCACCGTCAATGCCGGCCTGCGCGACGCCAAGCTCACCGGGGACAAGATCAGCTTCGCGTTCGTCGATCAAGGCGGGATGCGCCGCGATTTCACCGGCAAGGTGAGCGGCAACACGATGGAAGGCACGATGAAGCTCGAGACCGGCCCCGAATCGAAGTGGACCGCGACGAAGCGCTAGAGGCGGCCGGTACCCGCGGGCGGGCGCGGACCATGAGCGGTCGCTTCACGCGCGGCGTGGCAATCGTGCTGGCGGCCGTCACGCTGACGGCCGGCGGGTGCGCGTACCTCGACGTCAAGCAGCGCGAGTGGATCTTCCGTCCGCAGCGCGACGTGCACGCGACGCCCGCGGACGTCGGACTGCGCTACGACGAGCTGTGGCTGACCGTGGCGGGCGCCGCGCCCGAGGGCGAGCGCGTGTACGGCTGGTGGATTCCCGCTGCCGATGCGCACGCCCCGACGATGCTCTACCTCCACGGTGCGCGCTGGAGCCTTTCCAACAATGTCCAGCGGATCGGACGGCTGCACCGGATGGGATTCGCGGTGCTCGCCATCGACTATCGCGGGTTCGGCCGCAGCGACGGGGACCTGCCGTCCGAGGCACGGGCGTACGCCGATGCGCAGGCGGCGTGGGACGAGCTGCGTCGCCTGGAGCCCGATCCCGCGCGCCGGTTCGTCTACGGGCACTCGCTCGGCGGCGCGGTCGCGATCGAGCTCGCCGCGCGCAACGATGACGTCGGCGGGGTGATCGTCGAGTCGAGCTTCACCTCGATCCGCGACATGATCGACGCGCTCGGCTACACCAGCTTCTCGGTCGACGGCCTGCTGACCCAGCGCTTCGACTCGCTCGCCAAAGTGCCGTCGGTAAGAGCGCCGATTCTCTTCGTGCACGGCACGTCGGACCGCTTCGTGCCGCCGGCGATGACCGAGAAGCTGTATGCCGCCGCGCGCGAACCGAAGCGGCTGCTCCTGATCGAGAACGGCAATCACGGCAATTCGACCGGCGTCGGCTACGAGAACTATCTCTCCGCGGTGCGCGAGCTCGTGGACCTCGTGAGCCGCTCCGCCGCGACGCGGACCGCCTCGCCGGGACGCTCGGGCTGAAGGCGTGGCGCCCGGGGCGCTGCCCTTCATCGACGCACGGGCGGTCCACGCCGCCCTCGACTGGCACCCGCTGATCGACGCGCTGCGCGCTGCGTTCTGCGCGGGCGCAAACGCCCCGCTGCGCGCGAGCTATCCCGTGACGGCGCAGGGCGATCGGCTCCTGCTCATGCCCGCGTGGGATGCGTCGAGCCTCGGCGTGAAGATCGTGACCGTGTATCCCGGCAACCCGGCGGGCGGGCTCGCGAGCGTCTCCGCGCTGTACCTGCTCATGGACGCCGCCACCGGCCACCCGCTCGCGCTGATCGACGGCGAGGTGCTCACGCTGCGCCGGACTGCGGCGGCCTCGGCGCTCGCGTCCCTTTACCTCTCGCGTGCGGATGCGCGCACGTTGCTCGTCGTCGGACCGGGGCGCCTCGCGCCCCACCTGGCCGCCGCCCATTGCGCGGTCCGCCCGATCGAGCGAGTGCTGGTCTGGGGACGGGCCTCCGCGCGGGCCGCGGCGGCGGTGCGCGAGCTCCGGCGCCAGGGCATGCCGGCCGAGTCGTGCGCGGATCTCGATGCGGGGCTCGCGGCGGCCGACATCGTGACCTGCGCGACCACCGCGCGCGAGCCGGTCGTGCGCGGCGCGCGGGTGACAGCCGGCACCCATGTCGACCTCGTCGGCGCATTCACCCCGGAGATGCGCGAGAGCGATGACGCGCTGATCGCGAAGGCCAGCGTGTTCGTCGACACGCGCGCGGGCGCCTTCAGGGAGGCGGGCGACCTCGTGCACGCGATCGAGGACGGTGCGATCGGCCGCGAGCACGTGCGGGCGGAGCTGTCGGAACTCTGCACCGGGCGGCACGCGGGACGACAGACGCCCGGAGAGATCACCGTCTTCAAGTCGGTGGGAACCGCGCTCGAGGACCTGTGCGCGGCGCGGCTGGTCTACGCGCGGGCCGTCAGCTCCCGGGAATGATTCCCGGCGGGAGGCCGTAGCAGTAGACGGAGGCGACCCGACCGAAGAGCATGCCTACGACACCAGCCAGATGATGATGAAAGCGAGGATGAACGCCGCGATGAAGACCCAGACGCCGGTGAGCCAGGGGCCTTTCTCCACCACGAGCGCTTCCGCCGCCGCGGCAGGCGCCGGCCCGGCGAGCCGCGTGTTGAAGCGCTGGAAGAACTCGTCCGCCATTTTTCTCGAGACGCCGTCGATCAGCCGCGAGCCCACCTGCGCGAGCTTGCCGCCGACTTGCGCGGTCGCCTTGTAGGAGAGCTTCGTGCCGGCGCCGTCGGGCGCGAGCGCGACTTGCGCGCCGCCCTTGCCGAAACCCGCCGCGCCGCCCGAGCCTTCGAACGAGAGCGTGTAGGAGTTCGGCGGTTTGAGGTCGGCGAGGAGCAGCTTGCCGTTGAACTTCGCTTTCACCGGCCCGACCGCCGCCGTCATTGCGACGCGGTACTCGGTGTCCGAGACCCGTTCGATGGTCTCGCAGCCCGGGATGCAGGCCTTGAGCACCTCGGGGTCGTTCAGGCCCTCCCACACCTTTTGCTGCGGCACCGGAATCAGCTGCTCCCCGGTCATCTCCATCGTCGTTCCTTTCGTGTGCGTGAGAGAAAATTCGCGCTGCAGCGCGGCTCGCCGGGTCAGGTCGCGGACGGCGGCATGCTGGCGAGGAAGCGGTCGAGCTCCTCCTTCGTCACACGCCCGTCGCGGTTGATGTCCATCGAGTCGAACACCGGCAGCAGGATCAGATTGCCCTGCAAGTCCGCGCGCGTGATGTAGCCCTTGCTGCCCGCGTCCGCCGCGACAAATGCGCCACGGTAGGTGTCGGCGACACGCTTGAGATAGTCGGGAGGCGGCTGCTGCGCGAACGCGACGCCGGCGGCGAGCGCTGCGGCGGCGATGAATAGGGCTCTCATGGGCACCTCCTCGATTGACTTGCGGCTCATGCCGCCCGCCGCGCCGCCTGTGCGCCGCTCTCCACTCGCCCGGCCGAGAGCGCGCGCCCGAGGGCGATCAGGCTGTCGAGGTTGTGCGCCGGCAGGAACGCATCGACGTGCGGCAGCATCACCCGCACGCCGAGCGGCCGCGGTTCGAAGCCCTCGTAGCGCAGCAGCGGGTTGAGCCAGATCAGCTTGCGGCAGCTCTTGTGCAGGCGCTCCATCTCGGGACCGAGATCCTTGCCGAGGTCGCGGTCGAGGCCGTCGGTGATCAGCAGCAGCACCGCGTTCTGTCCCAGCACCCGGCGCGACCAGCGCAGGTTGAACTCCTTGATGCTCGAGCCGATGCGCGTGCCGCCGGACCAGTCGGCGACCGCCCCCGACACGCCGGCGAGAGCGACGTCCACGTCGCGGTGGCGCAGGTGGCGCGTGATGTTCGTGAGCCGCGTGCCGAACACGAACGTGTGCACGCGATCGCGATCGTTGGTGATCGCGTGCAGGAAGTGCAGGAACATGCGCGAGTAGCGGCTCATCGAGCCGGAGATGTCGCACAGGACCACGAGCGGCGGGTGGCGCGACTCCTGCGAGCGGCGCCGCAGCGGGATGATGTCGGCGCCGGTGCGCAGGCTCGCGCGCAGCGTCGCGCGCAGGTCGACGCGCCGCCCGCGCGCATCGGAGACGAGCCGTCGCGTCCGCACTTCCGGGATCGGCAGGCGGAGGTTGGCGATGAGCTTCTTCGCCTGCGCGAGCTCCTCGTTCGTCATCGACTCGAAGTCCGCGCGCTGCAGCACCTCGCGGTCGGAGACGGTGAAGGTAGCGTCGAGCTCGATCTCCTGCGGGGCTTCGGGCGACTCGCCCGGCTTCTCCCGGGGCAGCAGCGCCTCGGCGAGCCGGTTCGGCATCTCCGGCTGCTCGTCCGGGACGCGCCCGTGCACCTGCGGGAGAAAGAGCGACATGACGCGCTCCAGCAGCTTCGGGTCGCGCCAGAAGATGTGGAACGCCTGGTCGAAGATCTCGAACTGTTCGCGCCGATCGACGAAGACCGCGGCGAGCGTCCAGTAGAAGTCGTCGCGCCGCTCGACCCCGGCGATCTGGAGCGCCGCGAGCGCATCGAGCACCTTGCCGGGGCCGACCGGCAGCCCGGCCGAGCGCAGCACGCGCGCGAAGTGCATGACGTTCTCGGCGAGCTTGCCCGGACCGCCTGCGGGGGGGACGTGGACCTTCGGACCTTCCATTGCGGGGGATTATGGCATCGCTTGGCGGGCGGCTACGCGCTGTGCGAGAGTAGCGCCCTCGCTCACCCGGAGACCGTAGTGGCCGCACAGGAAATCGTCGTCAGCGCTCCGCGCCTGAGGGCCGCGATCGCAGCCATCGTCGCGAAAGGCGGCTCGGAGCCGCGCGAGGCGGAGCTCGTCGCCGGCAACCTCGTCGAGGCCAACCTCACCGGCCACGACTCGCACGGCGTGGGCATGATCCCGCGCTACGTGAAGTCGCTGCTCGAGGGCGGCCTCGTCGTCAACCAGCATCCGCAGATTCTGCTCGACACCGGGTCGATGCTGCGGCTGGACGGCCGGGCGGGCTACGGGCAGGTGATCGGGCGCGAGGCGATGGCGCTCGGCATCGATCGCGCGATGCGGCACGGCACCTGCGTCGTCGCCCTCGGCAACTCGCACCACCTGGGTCGCATCGGCCATTGGGCCGAGCAATGCCTCGAGGCCGGGCTCGTGTCGCTCCACTTCGTCAACGTGATCTCGCGGCCGATCGTCGCGCCCTGGGGCGGCCGTGACGCGCGTTTCGGCACCAACCCGGTCTGCATCGGCATACCGCGCGCGAGCGGCGAGCCGTTCTTGCTCGACTTCGCTACGAGCCGCATCGCCCAGGGCAAGACTCGCGTCGCGCACAACCAGGGCAAGCCCCTCGAGCCCGGGATCGTGATCGACGACAAGGGCGACCCGAGCACCAACCCGCGCTACAGCGTGATCCCGCCCTTCGGCGCGATCATGCCGTTCGGCGAGCACAAGGGCTCCGGCCTTGCGCTCGCGTGCGAGCTGCTCGGCGGCGCGCTGACGGGCGGCGGCACGCAGCACATGCCCGACCAGGGAAAGATGCGGGTGATGAACGGGATGCTCTCGATCCTCATCGATCCCGCGGCGCTCGGCACCGCGCAGCATCTCGCCGAGCAGGCCGAAGCGTTCATCGCGCTGGGAGAAGGCCTCGCCGCCGGCCGCCGGCGTCGAGCGCGTGCTGATCGCCGGCGATCCCGAGCGCGCGCGACGCAAGGAACGGCTCGCCGCGGGCATCGCGGTCGATGCGACGACCTGGGAGGAGATCCTCGACGCGGGCGAGAAGCTCAAGCTCTCCCGGGACGAGGTTCGCAGGATCGCTGCCCTATAGTCATTCCCGCGATCGCGGGAATGACGGAGCCTACTTCGACTGCGCCTTGAGGCGCTCCATCGTTGCCTTCTCTGCGGCGAACGTGTCGCGTGCGTAGCGCGTGTACTCCTCGGTGCTCAGGTACGCGAGCTCTTGATCGTATTTCTCCAGCACCGCGATGTGCGCCGGGTCCTCCATGCCCTTCTTGAACGCGTCGTGGAGGATCCTGATGACCTGCGGGTCCATGCCCTTCGGCCCGCCGATGCCGTACGGCGAGTTCGACACGATGCCGTAGCCCAGCTCCTTCAGCGTCGGCACTTCAGGCCAGCGCTTGGTGCGCTTTTCGCCCCACGTGGCGAGCAGCCGCATCTTGCCGGCATCCACGTGCGCACCCCAGGTGGTCGAATCGGCGGATGAAACGATGTGCCCGCCGAGCAGCGCGGCCATGCTCTCCGCTGCGCCCTTGTACGGGACGTGGACCCACTTGATGCCCTGCTTGAACGCGATCTCCTCCATCGTTATGTGGAGACTCGTATTTGCCCCCGGCGAGCCGTAGGAGATCTTGTCCGGATTCGCTTTGGCGAAAGCGACGTACTCGTCCCACGTCTTCCACGGCGCGTCGACGCGCACGACCACGCCGAAAGTGTAGCCGGACACGCCGACGACGTACGTGATGTCGCTCAGCGGATCGTAGTTGGTCTTGGTGATGTGGGGGATGCGAAACACCCCGAGCGGGATCTGCGAGAGCGTGTAACCGTCGGGCCGTGCGTTGGTCAGCGCGACCGCCCCGAGCGTGCCGCCCGCGCCCGGCTTGTTCTCGATGATGACCGGCTGGCCGAGGTGCTTCGCGGTGGTTTCCGCGAGCGCGCGCATGGTGATGTCGGTCGCCCCGCCCGCCGGCCACGGGCAGATCAGCGTGACCGCCTTGTTCGGGAAGCCCTGTCCGAGAGCCGCGCCCGCGGATGCGGCGAGCGCCAGCGCGCCCGCAAGCGGTCGAATGCCCATGAATCCTCCTCCTCGAACCGCGCGTGCAGCGAAGATCGCTCTGACGGCGCTCGCCCGCCATGCGCGACCTACGTTGTCGCGATCTCCGCCTTCACTTCGGACAGGATCCGCGCCGCCTCGGTGCCCTGCACGCGCGCGATGTCGTCCTGGTACTTGAGCAGGGCGCCCAGCGTGTTGTTGATCGTCTCCGGGTCGAGCGCGAGCGTGTCGAGCGCGACGAGCGCCTGCGACCAGTCGATCGTCTCGGCGACGCCGGGCAGCTTGAAGAGGTCCATCTTGCGCAGGCGCTGCACGAAGCCGACGACCTCTTGCGAGAGCCTTTCCGATGCCCCCGGCGCCTTGCGTCGCAGGATCTCGAGCTCGCGCGCGGCGTTCGGGTAGTCGACCCAGTGGTAGAGGCAGCGGCGCTTCACCGCGTCGTGGATCTCGCGCGTGCGATTCGAGGTGATCACGACGATCGGGGGCTCCTCCGCCTTGATGGTGCCGATCTCGGGAATCGTCACCTGGAAGTCGGCGAGCACCTCGAGGAGATAGGCCTCGAACGGCTCGTCGGTGCGGTCGAGCTCGTCGATCAGCAGCACCGGCGCGCCGGCAAGGTCGCCTTCGAGCGCCTGGAGAATTGGCCGGCGGATGAGGAACTTCTCGGTGAAGATGTCTTCCTCGAGGCCCTCGCGCGACTTCACGCCCTCGGCCTCGGCGAGCCGGATCTCGATCATCTGGCGCGGATAGTTCCACTCGTACACCGCGCTCGCGACGTCCAGGCCCTCGTAGCACTGCAGGCGCACGAGCTTGCGGCCGAGCGTCGAGGCCAGCACCTTGGCGATCTCGGTCTTGCCGACCCCGGCCTCGCCTTCGAGGAACAGCGGCTTCTTCATCCGCAGCGCCAGAAAGACCGCGGTCGCAAGGCTGCGCTCGGCCACATAGTCGGCGCTGGCGAGCAGGGCGGCGGTGTCGTCGATCGACTTGGGAAGCGGTTGCGGCATGGGGCGGACGGGAGGGGAAACGAGACCGAGATTACTTGATCCGGCGCGGGCGTGCCAGCCGAGCTCGCCGCCCGCGTGCGCCCGCGCGCTCAGCCGCGCAATCGGGCAAGGCGCGTGGCGCGATCGGCGTTGACGGCGCCCTTCGGCGCCCGGCCTAGCACGATTTCGGCGACCTGGGCGACCGTCTCGAGCGACTGGTGCTCGATCGCCGGCAGCGTCAGTCCGGCGGAGTGGGGTGTGGCGACGACTTTCGGATGCTGCGCGAGGTCGGGGCTCGGCATCTGGTCGGGTGCGCGTCCCACATCGAGCGCGCAGCCGGCGAGATGCCCCGAGTCGAGCGCGGCACGGAGCGCGGTCTCGTCCACGAGGTTGCCGCGCGAGGGATTGAGAAAGTACGCGCCCCGCTTCATCTGCGCGAACGCGGCCGCGTTCATCAGGTTCTCGGTCGCGTCGTTGGCGACCACCAGGCACACGACGAAGTCCGACTCCGCGAGGACCTGCGGCATTGCGCGCTGCTCGAGCGCCCGGTTCTCCACCTTCGTGTAGGGATCGTAGACCAGCACCCGCAGCCCGAGCGCCAGTGCAAGGTCGGCGAGCCGGCGCCCGATCTGGCCGTAGCCGAGAATGCCCAGCGTCGAGCCTTCGAGCTGGCGTCCCATCGGCGCCTTCGGAACCTGCCCGGCGCGATAGGCCATGGTCGCGGCCGTCAGGTTCCGCCCGAGGTCGACCATTGCGCCGATCGTCCATTCGCTCACCGAAGCGATGAACCCCGCGCTCGCCTGGGTGACCAGGATGCCTTCCGCGCTTGCCGCCGGCACGTCGACGTTACGGATGTCAATTGCGCAGCGCGAGAACGCGACCAGGTCCGGGCTCGACCTGAAGAGCTCCGCGGTGCCGGGCGTCTGGCGGTAGGACACGATGACCTCGCAACCGCGCGCGGCCTCGATGAGCTCCGCCGTCGAGAGCTCGCGCCCGGCGGTGTTGAGGCGCAGCGCGCCGAGCGCCTTCAGTCCGGCTACGGCGCGGTCGCCGTAATAGTTCGCGAGCGCCTCGGGCGGATGGGTGAGGAAGATCTTCGGCATGCGTCGCGCGTTGCAGTCGGGCGGTGCGTTCAATGGAGCGGGGCGACCAGGAGCAGATTGGGCAATCCCATTCGGAACCGGACCCGGTCGAGCACCTGCGCCTGGCGCATCGGTTTTGGGATGTCGAACTCCCAGAGGGCGCAGGGCGGAGCGGCGACTCCCGAAACCGCGAGAATGGCGTTCGTCGCCCGCCGCGCCGCCTCGTTGGCGGCTTCCATGGTGGCGAGGTCGGTGTAGGTGCGAACGTAATCGGCGGCGAGGAACAGGTTGCCGATCTCCGTGTAGGCCTCGGGGCGCAGCGCGAGCGATCCGGCGTGATTGATCAGCAGCGGCTCGGCGTTCGTGACGACGCCGGGGTTGGGCAGCTGGATGTCCGGATCGAGGAACCAGTCCACCAGGTTGTCGTCCTCGATCTGCGGCCGTCCCGGCGCGTTCAGCGCGGCCTTCAGCTGTGCCCACACCTCGTCCTTGATCTCCGCGCGCGTCGCGGCCTCCCGCGCCGGTTTGCCGTTGAAGTTGCCCGGGGCAGTCCAGTTCGAGATGTCGACGGAGAGGATGCCGCCGACGCGCCCGTTGCCGTACTGGGCGAGGTCGTAGTCGCGCCAGAACCGGCGCTGCGAGATCGAGGTGAGCGCCCAGTTCGAATCGAGGTAGATCGCGTGGCCGTCGGCCAGCGGCTGATCGGTTTCGAGGTAGAACTGGATGCCGTTCATCCATTCGGTCCGCAGCTCCCCGAGCCTCGACAGGGACGGGGCTGCACCTGCCAGCTCCGGCGTGACGAGGTCGCGCATGATCTCGACCGGCAGCGCGGCGACATAGAAGTCCGCCGTCACGTCCGCAAGCCGTCCGCCGCATTCGATCGTCACGCTGCGCACCCTGTCCCCCGCGAGATTGAGCGACCGGAGCGTCGCGTTCGGCTCCAGGACCACTCCGAGGCGCTCGGTCAGGTGCCGTCGCCACGGATCGATCCAGACGTCGTTGGTCGGCCCCGTCAGCAGGCGGTCGAAGACGCCGCCGGGCACGAGGATGCCGTAGAAGAGCTGCAGCAGGATGCGTCCGACGGTGCGGGTGCTGCTCTCCTCCGCGCGCATCGCGACGAGCGAGCGCGTCATCCCCTGTCCGAGGTACCTCCGGTAGTTCTCCGACCGCGTCTTCGCCCCGATGAAATCCCAGAACGGCAGGGGCTCGAACTCTGCGTGGTAGCGCTCCTCGCAGCTGGTCGCGAGCGCGAGCATGCGCGTCACGAAGAACGCGATTTCCTCGCGCGGGATGTCGAGATCGTCGAACAGCGCGACGAACGCGGTCCGGAAATCGTCCAGGGTTTCCGGGAATCGGGCGATCCAGACGGGGTCGACCTTGCCCGCCCGGGCGAGCAGGATCCGGGTGGCCTGCACGAGGTTGTCGGCGCAACTCGCCCCGCGGTCGCCGAACGGGATCCGGCTCATCGTGTCGGTGACGTGCTTGTAGAAGCCCGGGAAGAAGCGAAATCCGTGCTCTCCCGGGAGGTCCTTCCGTCCCCCGGTGCCCGTGCCGGGGACCGAGATGCTTCGCGCCTTGCCGCCGAAAGCGGCCTGCCGCTCGTAGACGGAGACCGCGAACCCGCGCTCGGCCAGTTCGTGGGCGGCGCTGAGGCCGCCGACGCCGCCACCCAGTATCGCGACAGTGTGCTTCGATGACATGGGCTGCGCCAAAAAGCAAACAAGCCCCCGCTAGCGCGGGGGCTTGTTCATGAGCTGTGGCTCCCGAAGTTCGCGGGGACCTGCTCAGGCAAGCGCTGCCGCCACGGCCCGCTTCGCCATCACCGTGATCAGGTGCGCGCGGTACTCGGCCGACGCGTGGATGTCGGAGTTGAGCCCGCTCGACTTCACCGCGATGTTCGCGACCGACTCGGGCGCGAACTTGCCCGTGAGCGCCTTTTCCATCTCCGGCACGCGGAACACGCCGGGACCTGCGCCGGTGACCGCAACGCGCGGGCCGCCCGCGGTCTCCGCGACGAAGACGCCGACCATCGCGTACCGCGAGGCCGGGTTCTTGAACTTCATGTAGGCCGCACGCTTCGGCACCGGGAACGAGACGGCGGTGATGATCTCGCCCGCCTGCAGCGCCGTTTCGAACATGCCCTTGAAGAAGTCGTCGGCCGCGATCTTGCGCTTGTTGGTGATCACGGTGGCGCCCAGGCCGAGCACGGCGGCGGGGTAGTCCGCCGCCGGATCGTTGTGCGCGACCGAGCCGCCGATCGTGCCCATGTTGCGCACCATGCGGTCGCCGATGCCGCCGGCGAGCGCGGCGAGCGCGGGGATCGCCTTCTTCACGTCGGCCGAGGAGGCGACCTCGGCGTGACGCGTCATCGCGCCGATCGTCACGGTCCCGCCGTCCACCTTGATGCCCTTGAGCTCCGCGACCTCGCCGAGATCGATGAGCTGCGCGGGCTGCGCGAGCCGCAGCTTCATCGCCGCGACGAGCGACTGGCCGCCGGCGAGCAGCTTGGCGTCCGCGTTCTTGCCCAGCGCCGCTGCGGCGTCGGCGACGGATTTGGTCTTCTGATAGTTGAACGAGTACATGTGTCGTCTCCTTATGGGCCCTGACGGTTTGTTCGTCAGGGCTCCGACTTTGGGGAGCACGAGGGGGTGTGGCCCCTCGTATCGTCAAATGGCCTTACGCCGCTTTTTTCGTTTTGAGTGCAGACCAGACGTTCTGCGGGCTCGCCGGCATCGGCATGTCCTTGATCCCGAGCGCATCGGTGATCGCGTTCATGAGCGCCGCCGGCGCCCCGATCGCGCCCGCCTCGCCGCAGCCCTTCACGCCGAGCGGGTTGTGCGTGCACGGCGTCTCCTTGGTGCCGACGACGAACGACGGCACCTCGTCGGCGCGGGGCAGGCTGTAGTCGAGCATCGTCCCGGTCAGCAGCTGCCCGGTGGCCTTGTCGTACTGGCAGCCCTCGGTCAGCGCCTGGCCGATGCCCTGCACGAGCCCGCCGTGCACTTGGCCCTCGACGATCATCGGATTGATGATCTTGCCGAAGTCGTCCACCGCGACCCACTTCTCGATCTTCACCTGGCCGGTCTCGGGATCGACCTCGACCTCGCAGATGTAGCTCCCCGCGGGGAAGGTGAAGTTGGTCGGGTCGTAGAACGCGTTCTCGTTGAGGCCCGGCTCGAGCTTGTCGTGCGGATAGTTGTGCGGCACGTAGGCGGTGAGGGCGATCTCCGCGAAGGCCTTCTTCTGGTCGGTGCCGGCGACCTGGAAGAAGCCCTCCTTGAACTCGATGTCGCTCTCGGCGGCCTCGAGCAGGTGGGCGGCGATCTTCTTGCCTTTGTTCACCACCTTGTCCATCGCCTTGACGATTGCCGTGCCGCCGACCGCGATCGAGCGCGAGCCGTAGGTGCCCATGCCGAACAGGATCTTCGACGTGTCGCCGTGCACGATGTCGACGTCCTCGATCGGGATGCCGAAGCGCGAGGCGACGACCTGCGCGAACGTGGTCTCGTGGCCCTGGCCGTGACTGTGCGAGCCGGTGAACACCGTGACCTTGCCGGTCGGGTGCACGCGCACTTCTCCGGCCTCGAACAGGCCCGCGCGCGCACCGAGCGACCCCGCGACCGCCGAGGGCGCGATGCCGCACGCCTCGATGTAGCACGCGTAGCCGCGCCCGCGCAGCTTGCCCTTGGCCTCGGAGGCCTTTTTCCGCGCCGCGTAGCCCTCCACGTCGGCGAGCTTCTGCGCCTCGGTGAGCGTCGCGTTGTAGTCGCCCGTGTCGTAGAGCAGCGCGACCGGCGTCTGGTACGGAAACTGCGTGATGAAGTTCTTCCGCCGCAGCTCGGCCGGGTCCATCTTCAGCTCGCGCGCCGCGGTCTCGACGATCCGTTCGACGACGTAGGTCGCCTCGGGACGGCCGGCGCCGCGATAGGCGTCGACCGGCGCGGTGTTCGTGAACACCGCCGTCACCTCGCAGAAGATCACCGGCGTCGTGTACTGGCCGGCGAGCAGGGTCGCGTACAGGATCGTCGGGATGCACGAGGCGAACGTGGACAGATAGGCGCCCATGTTCGCCGTGGTGTGCACGCGCAGCGCGAGGAACTTGCCGTTTTTGTCGAGCGCGAGCTCCGCCTTGGTGAGATGGTCGCGGCCGTGCGCGTCGGACTGGAACGACTCCGAGCGCTCGGCGGTCCACTTGATCGCCCGGTTGATCTGCTTCGACGCCCACGTGACGACCACGTCCTCGGCGTAGAGGTAGATCTTGGAGCCGAAGCCGCCGCCGACGTCGGGCGCGACCACGCGCACCTTGTGCTCGGGAAGCCCGAGCACGAACGCGGTCATCAGGAGCCGCTCGACGTGCGGGTTCTGGCTCGCGACATAGAGCGTGTAGCTTTCGTCGGCGCGGCTGTAGGACGCGGTCGCCGCGCGCGGCTCGATCGCGTTGGGGATGAGCCGGTTGTTGACGAACTCGAGCGTCGTGACGTGCGCGGCCGAGGCGAACGCCTTGTCGACCGCCGCCTTGTCGCCGATCCCCCAGACGTAGCAGGTGTTGTCGGGCGCGGCATCGTGCAGCGCGGGGGCGCCCTTCTTGCGCGCGTCGGCGACGTCGACGACCGCGGGCAGCACTTCATAGTCGACCTCGACGAGCTCCCCCGCGTCCTTGGCCTGCGCGTAGGTCTCGGCGATGATCACGGCGACGTGGTCGCCGACGTAGCGCACCTTGCCCTGCGCGAGCACCGGGTGCGGCGGTTCCTTCATTGGCTGGCCGTTGACGTCGGTGATGAGCCAGCCGCAGGGAAGCCCGCCCATCTTGGCGTTGGCGATGTCGTCGCCGGTGAAGATCGCCACCACGCCGGGCGCCTTGAGCGCCTTGTCCTTGCGGAGCGCCTTGATCTTCGCGTGCGCATGCGGCGAGCGCAGGAAGTAGGCATAGGTCGGGTTGGCGATCTGGACGTCGTCGGTGTACTGGCCGGCGCCGGTCAGGAACCGGTAGTCCTCGCGCCGCTTGACTGATTGGCCGATGATATTGGTGCTCATGGTGTCTCCTTTTGTCTCCACCCCCACCCCGTCCCTCCCCCATCGAGGGGGAGGGAGGCGGGATCAGCGTGACCCGAGGGGATGGATCGCTCCTACACTTTCGCCGCGGCGGCCTTGATGGCCTTCACGATGTTGTGATAGCCGGTGCAGCGGCACAGGTTGCCGTCCAGTTCCGCGCGGATCGTCTGCTCGTCGGGCTTCGGATGCACCTTCAGGAGGTCGATCGCGCTCATGATCATCCCCGGCGTGCAGAAGCCGCACTGCAGGCCGTGGTGCTCGCGGAACGCCTCCTGCATCGGGTGCAGGGTGCCGTCGGGCTTGGCGACCCCCTCGATCGTCACGAGCTGCGCGCCCTCGGCCTGCATTGCGAGCATGTTGCAGCTCTTCACCGCGCGGCCGTTCATGTGGATCGTGCACGCACCGCACTGGGCGGTGTCGCACCCGACGTGGGTGCCGGTGAGGCGCAGGTTGTTGCGGATGAACTCGACGAGGAGCGTGCGCTCCTCCACGTCGCCGGTCACGGCCTTGCCGTTCACGGTCAGGGACACTCGGACGGTCATTAGAGCCTCCTTCGGTTCCGGTGTGAGTTGATTTTGTCGTCGGGGCGTACGCCCCGCACTCGCGCAGGGAGATCGATCGTTCTTGCGGCGAAAATCCTCCTCTCGATCCTGCGCGTTGGATGGGAGGGCGTGCGAGAAGGGCACGTCCGGTCAGGGCGGGAATGCTAGCCCATGGGCATGACCGAAGCAACCGCGCGGGGCCTTGCAAACGGGGCGCTCCGGCCGCAGGTGACCGGGGCGTGACGCAGTGCGGCGACACGCCTAGAATGTGGGCAATTCGTCTTGGGGATGCGCCTTATGGACAGCGTGGATCTGGAAGTCATCAAAGCCGCGGTGAACTGGATCGAGGCCGGCCACGGCGCGACGATCGGCACGGTGACCCGCACCTGGGGCTCGGCGCCGCGCCCGGTCGGGGCGATGCTGGTCATCCGCGACGACGGCCACGTCATGGGCTCGGTGTCGGGCGGCTGCGTCGAGGACGACCTGATCGACAAGGTGAAGCGCCACCAGCTCGCTTCCGGCAAGCCCGAGGTCACCACCTACGGCGTCTCCGACGAGGAGGCCAAGCGCTGGGGTCTGCCCTGCGGCGGCACCCTGCAGCTCGTGCTCGAGCCGGTCGGCGCGGGGTCCAAGCTGCGCGATCTGCTCGAGGTCATCGAGCGCCACGAGCTCGTGGCCCGCTCGGTCGACATGGAAACCGGCGCCGTGCGGCTCGAGCCCGGCAAGTGGTCCGACGTGCTCGAGTTCGACGGCAAGGTGCTGAAGACGGTCCACGGCCCCCGCTGGCGGCTGCTGATCATCGGCGCCGGGCAGACGAGCCGCTACCTTGCGCAGATGGCGATGGCGCTCGACTATCAGGTGAGCGTCTGCGACCCGCGGGACGAGTACGCCGAAGAGTGGGATCTCCCGGGCGCGACGCTGCTGCGCGGCTACCCCGACGACACCGTCCTCGCGCTGAACCCGGACCCGCACCTCGCGGTCGTCGCGGTGACGCACGATCCCAAGCTCGACGACGCCGCGTTGCTCGAAGCGCTCAAGGCGCCGTGCTTCTACGTCGGCGCGCTCGGGTCGAAGAAGAACAACGACGCGCGCCGCAAGCGCCTCGCCGGCTTCGACCTCGCCGAAGGCGAGATCGCGAAGCTGCACGGCCCGGTCGGCCTCAAGATCGGCGCCAAGACCCCGCCCGAGATCGCGGTCGCGATCCTCGCCGAGATGACCGCGGTGCGCCGCGGCGTGATGGTCGGGGAGACGCTCGCGCAACCGGCGAGCGACTTCGCGCCCTCGAGCTGCGCGGTGCCGCAGGGTTGAGCGCAGGGATCGCCGGCGGGCCCATCGTCGGCATCCTCCTCGCCGGCGGCTCGGCCAGCCGGTTCGGCTCCGACAAGCTGCTTCATCCGCTGCCCGACGGCACCCCGATCGCCGTCGCTTCCGTCCGCAATCTGATCGCCGCCGTCCCACGCGTCGTCGCCGTGGTGCGGCCCGGCGCACCGGACCTGGAGCGCGCACTGCGCGCAGCGGGCGCCGAAGTGACCGTGTGCGACCGCGCTGCCGAAGGGATGGGCGTGACGCTGGCGCACGCGGTGCGCGCGGCCGGCGCCGCGGAAGGCTGGGTCGTCGCGCTCGCGGACATGCCGTTCATCCTTCCGGACACGATTCGGCGGGTTGCGGGGGCCATCGCAAGCGGCGGGGCGATCGCCGCGCCGGACTACCACGGGGAGCGCGGCCATCCCGTGGCGTTTGCAGCCCCTTTCCGCGCCGCGCTTGAGCAACTCATGGGCGATGCCGGCGCGCGGGAGATCGTGAGAGCCAATGCGTCCGCGGTCGTGCGCGTCGAGGTCGACGACCCGGGGGTGGTGCGAGACATCGACACGCCCGCCGACCTTTCTAGCCGCTGACGCCTCGCCCCGACGCCAACCGGCCTGCTGCGCGGCGGAAATCAGCTCACGCGGGTGACCTGCTCGCTCGTGCCGCGCGCAACCGGGCGCCACCACGCCTCGAGCGCTCCGGCAGTCGCCGCTTCCACGACAAAGCGGGCGTCGCGCGCGGCCTCGACGACGGTCGGCCCGTCCCGGTCGATGCGGAAGCTGGCGCCCGCGTCCACGAAGTGATCCTTCCGGTCGCGCTCCTGGGTGATCCACAGCCGTCCGGTCTGGACGCGGACCAGCGCGCCGCGCGCATCGTCCAGGGTAAGAGCGTTCCCGCGTGTAAGCGCGAGCAGGGCGGTGGTGGCCTTGATGTTCATCGTGTTGCTCCCGATAATGCGTCCGAGTCATGCGTCGGCGGCGGGGGATTCCGCCGCTGCGTGCCCGCAGTCTCCGCCGCGCACTGCATGGCGGCAAACGAGTTGTCTGCATCCGATGCATGAAAAACTGGAATCCACGTGGCGACACGCGACCTGCCATCGCTCGACCTCCTGAAGGGCTTCGAGGCCGCCGCGCGGCATCTGTCCTTCACCAAGGCGGGGGAGGAACTCTTCCTGACCCAATCGGCCATCAGCCGGCAGGTGCAGGCGCTCGAGGAGCAGCTCGGCGTGCAGCTGTTCCAGCGCCGCATCCGCGCGCTCCTTCTCACCGATGAAGGCCAGCGGTACTTCAAGGCCGTGCGCGTCGCGCTCGACGACCTGCGCGCGGCGACCGCGTCGGTGCGCGCGGGGCAGGGCGGGGCGAGCCTGACCGTTGCCACTACGGTTACGTTCGCCTCGCTCTGGCTCGTGCCGCGGCTGACCCAGTTCCAGGCGGCGCACCCGGGCATCCAGGTGCGGCTCGTCGCCGAGAACCGCATCCAGGATCTGGAGCGCGACCGCATCGACGTCGCCGTTCGCTACTGCCCGCCCGGGATGGCAGGCCCCGCGGCGGTGCGCCTGTTCGGGGTGCGCGTGCTTCCGGTCGCGAGTCCGGAGGTCGTCCGAGCCGGGCGGCTCAAGCACCCGGAAGATCTCGCGCGCTGCGTTCTGCTCGAGTACGACGACGCCGAGCGCACGCCATGGCTCACCTGGCGCGTCTGGTTCGAGACGATGCGCGTAGCCATGCCGACGCCCGCCGGCATGGTGCGATTCAGCCAGCCCGACCAGGTGATCCAGGCGGCGGTTGCGGGACAGGGCGTCGCGCTCGGCAGCGTGCCGCTGGCGGATGATCTGCTACGGTCGGGCCGCCTCGTGGCCCCGTTCGGACGCCGCCATACGGCGCCCGGGCAAGCGCGGGCCTACTACGCGATCGTGGCGCCGCACGCCACCGATCGGCCGGCGGCGCAGGCGTTCGTCGACTGGTTGCGGACCGCGGCCGCCGATCAGGCCACCGGCACGCGGAGCCCGCGCCCCGGCCACTCCAGGAAAGCGCCACGAACGAAATGAAGAACCGGCCACCGATCCGCTACCGCATCCAGCCGCGTCATCCCGAAGCGCATCTTTTCGAGGTCACTTGCGTGGTCGCCGACCCGGATCCGTCGGGGCAGCGCTTCGCGCTGCCTGCGTGGATCCCGGGCAGCTACATGATCCGGGAGTTCGCGAAGCACGTCGTCTCCGTCCGCGCCGAGTCCCGCGGCGTGCCGGTGAAGCTGGCGAAGACGGACAAGCACACGTGGCGCGCGGCGCCCTGCGGCGGCCCGCTAACGATCACCGCCGAGGTGTACGCGTGGGACCTCTCGGTACGCGGCGCGCACCTCGACGCGACGCACGGGTTCTTCAACGGCACGTCCGTGTTCCTGCAGGTGCCCGGCAAGGAGGATCGGCCGTGCGAGGTGGAGATCGCGCCGCCGCCCGGCCGACGCTATGGGAAGTGGCGCGTGGCGACGTCGCTCGCGCGCGCGGGTGCGCGGCCGTTCGGGTTCGGTGCCTATGTCGCCGACGATTACGACGACCTGATCGACCATCCGGTCGAGATGGGCACGTTCGCGCACGCGAGCTTCAGCGCGGGCGGCGTCCCGCACGAGATCGTGATCACCGGGAGACAGCGGTGCGATCTCGAGCGCCTGGTGCGCGACCTGAAGCACGTGTGCGAGCAGCACATCCGGTTCTTTGGCGGACCGCCCCCGATGGATCGCTACGTGTTTCTGGTAACCGCGCTGGGAGAGGGGTACGGCGGGCTGGAGCACCGCGCGTCGACGGCCCTCGTTTGCAGTCGCGACGATCTCCCGCAGCCCGGCGTCAAGGAGGCGTCCGAGGGCTACCGCACGTTCCTCGGCCTCGCGAGCCACGAGTACTTCCACACCTGGAACGTCAAGCGCATCAAGCCGCAGGCGTTCACACCCTATGCGCTCGACCGGGAGAACTACACCGCGCTGCTGTGGGCGTTCGAGGGGATCACGTCGTACTACGACGACCTCGCGCTCGTGCGCTGCGGCCTGCTCTCGCCCGATCAATACCTGGAGACGCTGGGCCGCGCGATTACGCAGCTGCTGCGCACGCCGGGTCGGCGCCGGCAGACGGTGGCCGAGTCGAGCTGGGACGCATGGATCAAGTACTACCGGCAGGACGAGAATGCGCCGAATGCGATCGTGAGCTATTACGGCAAGGGCAGCCTCGTCGCGCTCTGCGCCGATCTGCTCATCCGCAGCCGCACGGGCGGCCGCCGGTCGCTCGACGAGGTAATGCGCGCGCTCTGGCGGCGCTACGGCCGGCCGGGCGTGGGCGTGCCCGAGGACGGCGTCGAGCGCCTGGCCGAGGAAGTGACCGGCGTGCGGCTGCGGACTTTCTTCGATCGTGCGCTGCGCTCGACCGCCGAGCTGCCGCTCGAGCAGATGCTCGCGGCGGTCGGCGTCGAGATGGAAGTCCGCCCGGCCGAGTCGACCGCGGACCGCGGCGGGCGGCCGGCGGCGAAGAGCGCCGCCGGGCTCGCCGCGCGCGTCACGCTGGGTGCGCGCACCGCGGGCGATGGCAACGAGTTGAGGCGTCACGCACGTGTTCGACGGCGGCCCGGCGCAGGCGGCGGGACTCGCGGCGGGCGACGTCGTCGTCGCGCTCGACGGGCTGCGCGTCACGCCCAAGACCCTCGATGCGCTGCTCGCGCCCCGGCGGCCCGGCGACACCGTGCGCGTGCATGCCTTCCGGCGCGACGAGCTGCACGAGGTCACGGTCCGGCTTGCCGCTCCGCCCGAGGACACGTGCGTCCTGCGCCTCGGCAAGAAAGCGGGCGCGGGAGCGCTGCGGCTCAGGCGAGGCTGGTTGAAGGGAAACTGACGCGTGACGCGCCGCGCGTCACGTCTGCGTGAGCTTGACGATCGCGACCGAGATGTTGTCGCCGCGACCCTTCGCCCGTACGCGCGCGGCGCTGATCAGCATCTCGGCGGCCTTGCGCGGCGGAAGCGTGGCGAGCGCCGATCCGATCTCGGCGTCGCTGAAGTAGTCCCACAGCCCGTCGGAGCAGAGGAGAAAGGTGTCGTTCGCGGCCAGCGGCGCGGTCGCACCGAAGCTCGGGACCGGGGTCTCCGAGTGGCCGAGCGCCTGAAGGAGCAGGTTGCGGTTCGGGTGCTTGTGCCGGTCCTGCTCGCGCCACTGGCCCTCGTCGATCTGCTGCTGGACGTAGGAGTGGTCCTTCGAGCGGCTCTTGAGGGTCGCGCCGTTGAAGTGGTAGAGCCGGCTGTCGCCGACCCAACCCCAGTCGACGCGGTCCGGCTGCAGGATCATCGCGACGACCGTGCTGTGCGGCTCTTCCTCGGTGAGCACCCGGTTGAGGCGGATCACGGTGTGGGCCTCGAGCGCGATCTGGCGCAGCAGCTCCTGCGGCGTCTCGCTCTTGGGCGAGAAGTTCTCGAACAGGCTGAGCGCGGTGCCCATGACCTGCTCGGCGGCCTGGGCGCCGCCCTTGTAGCCGCCGGCGCCGTCGGCGACGATCACGAGCGCGGTGCCCTTGAGCTTCTTGCTGGGGATGATCGCGACGCGATCCTGCTGCTCGGTCCGGTCGCCGAGATGCTGGCCGGTGGTCGCGTCGAGTGAGACGGGCATGCGCGGGGATCGAACCTGTCGGGACGATAAACTAAACGAACGTTGCCCGCGCCGCTGCCGCGGCGCGACGCTCGCGGGCACTATTGCCGGTATGCGGGTCGCCGAGGCGCGGCGCACGTGACCACCTTCCTCATCGTCCGGCACGGCGAGACCGACTGGAACGTCGCCGGCCGGCTGCAAGGCTGGCGCGACAGCCCGCTCACCGCGACCGGGCGCGCCCAGGCCGCCGCCGTCGCCGCCCGCCTCGCCGGCGAGCCGATCGACGCGCTGGTGGCGAGCGACCTGGGCCGCACGCGGGCGACGGCCGCACCGATCGCCGCCGAGTTGGGCTTGCCGGTCGGGATCGATCCGGCGCTCCGCGAGCGCGGCTACGGCATCCTCGAAGGGATGACCTGGGCCGAGATCGAGCACCGACACGCCGACGCGTACCGGCGCCTCATCGCGCGCGACCAGGACTACGGGGTGCCGGAAGGCGAGAGCGGCATCCAGTTCAGGAACCGCGTGTGCGACGCCTTCGAGCGGCTCGCCGCGGTACACGGCGAGGCGCGGGTTGCGGTCGTCACGCACGGCGGGGTCCTCGGCGTCGTGTATCGGCGCGCGCATTACATCGCCCTGGAGCTGCCGCGCACGTTCGCCGTGCCGAACGCGGCGCTCAACCGCGTGCGGATCGAGGGTCGCCGATGGACCATCGAAGCCTGGGCCGACGTCGGACACCTGCCCGACCCGGCGCTGGACGACGAATAGCCGATGCGGTGAAATGGCGCCATGAACGCACCCGGCCAAGAACTGCCCGTCTCGTACGCCGACGTCGCCGCCGCCGCGCAGCGGCTCGCTGGCCAGGCGCATCGCACGCCGGTCATGACCTCGCGCACGGTGAACACGCGCACCGGCGCCGAGGTGTTCTTCAAGTGCGAGAACCTGCAGCGCATGGGCGCCTTCAAGTTCCGCGGCGCGTACAACGCGCTCGCCCAGCTCTCCGACGCGGAGAAGCGCCGCGGCGTGCTCACGTACTCGTCGGGCAACCATGCCCAGGCGATCGCGCTCGCCGGCACGCTGCTCGGCATCCGCACGACGATCGTCATGCCCGAGGATGCGCCGGCGGTGAAGCTCGCGGCGACGCGCGGTTACGGCGGCGAGGTCGTCACCTACGACAAGAACGAGACGACCCGCGAAGCGCTCGGCGCGGCGCTCGCCGCCGAACGAGGGCTCAGCGTGATCCCGCCCTACGATCACCCGCACGTCGTCGCCGGACAGGGCACGTCGGCGAAGGAGCTGATCGAGGATGCCGGTCGACTCGACTGGCTGTTCGTGTGCTGCGGCGGCGGCGGCCTGCTCTCCGGCTGCGCGATCGCCGCCGCGCAGCTCTCGCCCGGGTGCAAGGTCGTGGGCGTCGAGCCCGCGGCGGGCGACGATGCGACTCGGTCGTTCCGCACCAAGACCCTGCAGACCGTCCACAACCCCGACACGATCGCCGACGGCGCGCGCACGCCTTCGCTGGGAAAGGTGACCTTTCCGCTCGTGCTCGCGTACGTTCACGACATGATGACCGTGAGCGACCGCGAGCTGCTCGACGCGATGCTCTACCTGTGGGAGCGCATGAAGATCGTGGTCGAGCCGACGGGGGCGCTCGCGGCCGCGGGGCTCTTCAAGGGCGCGCACGACGTGCGCGGCAAGCGCGTCGGTGTGGTCATCTCGGGCGGGAACGTCGACCTCAAGGCGATCTGCAAGCTGATCGCTTGAACCTCCGTAGCCCTCAGCGACGCCGCCACTCCTGCCAGCGTTCGCGCCCGGCGAACACCGGGATCGAGTCCTCCACCGGCGCGTCCGCGACGCGGTCGAATGCAGGCGCGAGCAGCCTCTCGATCTCGCCCGCCTTGAGACCGAACGGCGGGCCGCGCTCGTCGTCGCTCCAGAAGAAGAAGCCGATCAGGCGGCCGCCCGGACGCACGATCTCGGCCACGCGTGCCGCCCAGCGCGGCCACTGCGGCCGCGGCAGCGCGCAGAGAAAGGCGCGCTCGTACACGAGATCGAACGGCGCACCGAGGTCGTCGGCGAAGAAGTCGGCGTACCGGAGAACGCGCGACCACTCGCCGAGCAACGCGCGCGCGCGCTCGAGCGCGCGCGCGCTGAAGTCGATCGCGAGTACGTCGTGGCCGCGCTCTGCGAACGCGCGCGCCTCGTACGCCGTGCCGCAGCCGGGGAGCAGCACGCGGCGCGCGGAATGCTCGACGGCGAGGAAGCGCTTCACGGCCGCGGGCACTCCGCCCGCGTCCCACGGCGTGAACGCCTCGCGGTAGCGCGCGTCCCAGAATTCGGCGCCGGCAGGATCGAGACGCGGCCCGCGCCGGAGCTTTGCTTCGGGATCTTCGCTCATGGTTCGTCGCCCTCGACGCGCGGCTCGTGCGGTGCAGCATGATAGACTACGCGCACTCCCACTCTGGAGCGCGCCGTCCCATGTTCTCCAGCGAGCCTCTCGCGAACACCGATCCCGAGCTGTGGCGCGCCGTGGCGGCCGAGATCGGCCGGCAGGAAGATCACATCGAGCTGATCGCTTCCGAGAACTACGCGAGCCCTGCGGTGCTCGCGGCCCAGGGCTCGGTGCTCACCAACAAGTATGCCGAGGGTTACCCCGGCAAGCGCTACTACGGCGGTTGCGAGTACGTGGACATCGCCGAGGAGCTCGCGATCGAGCGCGCGAAAAAGCTCTTCGGCTGCGACTACGCGAACGTCCAGCCGCACTCGGGCTCGCAGGCGAACCAGGCGGTGTATGCGGCGGTATTGAAACCGGGCGATGTCATGCTCGGCCTGTCGCTCGCGCACGGCGGCCATATCACCCACGGCACCGCCATCAACATCTCCGGCAAGGTCTACCAGGGGTTCTTCTACGGACTGGACGAGCGCGAGGAGATCGACTACGAGCAGGTCGAGCACCTCGCGAAGGGCCACAAGCCCAAGCTGATCGTCGCGGGCGCGTCCGCCTACTCGCTGCAGTTTGACTGGAAGCAGTTCCGCAAGATCGCCGACAGCGTCGGCGCGTACCTGATGGCCGACATCGCGCACTATGCCGGCCTGATCGCCGCGGGGGTGTACCCGAGCCCGATCGGCATCGCCGACTTCGTCACCACCACCACCCACAAGACGCTGCGCGGGCCGCGCGGCGGGATGCTGCTCGCGGCGCGCGAGCACGAGAAACGGCTCAACGCTGCGGTGTTCCCGGTGCTGCAGGGCGGACCCCTCATGCACGTGATCGCCGCCAAGGCGGTCGCATTCCAGGAGGCGATGACGCGCGACTTCAAGCGCTACCAGGAGCGGGTCCTCGCGAATGCGCAGGTGATGTCGAAGGTGCTCGCCGAGCGCGGTGCGCGGATCGTCTCGGGCCGGACCGATTCGCATCTCTTCCTGGTCGACCTGCGCGCAAAGGGGATCACCGGCAAGGCGGTTGAGGACGTCCTGGAAGCCGCCCACATCACGGTGAACAAGAACGCGATCCCGAACGACCCGCAGAAGCCCACGATCACGAGCGGCATCCGCATCGGCACGCCGGCGATGACCACGCGCGGGTTCACGGAGATCGAGGCCGAGCAGGTTGCGACCTTCATCGCGGACGTGCTCGACGCGCCGGGCGACGCCGCGGTCGTGGCGCGGGTGCGGGAGCAGGCGCGCGCCCTGTGCCGCCGCTTTCCGGTCTACCCGGCCGCCGCTCACATGGGAGCGCCCGCCGAGAAGGCCGCCTGAGCAAGATGAAGTGCCCCTACTGCAAGTCCGACGAGACCGCGGTGATCGACACGCGCGTCTCGGAGGACGGCGCCAGCATCCGGCGCCGGCGCGAATGTGAGAGCTGCGACAAGCGCTTCACCACCTACGAGCGCGTGGAGCTCGCGATGCCGGTGGTGGTGAAGGCGAGCGGCTTCCGCACCGCCTACGACCGCGAGAAGATCCGCACCGGCTTCGCGCGCGCGCTGCACAAGCGCCCGGTGCCGACGCAGTACGTCGACGCGGCAATCGACCGCATCGAGCAGCGCATCCTCGCGCGCGGCGAGCGCGAGATCAGCTCCCGCACGGTCGGCGAGATGGTGATGCAGGAGCTGAAGAAGATGGACAGCGTCGCCTACATCCGCTTCGCCTCGGTGTACGAGGATTTCCAGCGCGTCGACGAGTTCCGCGAGAAGGTGCTCGAGCTCAAGCGTCCGGGCCGCAAGGTGCGACCGCGGGCGCAGGGGAAGTAGCGGCGGGCCGCGGCATCGAGCGCCGCATGTTCAGTCCGGCCGACGAGCACTTTATGGCGCGCGCGCTGCAGCTCGGCGCGCGCGGCCTGTTCACCACGACCCCCAACCCGCGCGTAGGCTGCGTGATCGTCCGTGACGGTGCGATCGTCGGCGAAGGGTTCCACGAGCGCGCCGGCGGGCCCCATGCGGAAATCAACGCGCTGCGGGCGGCCGGCGAGCGCGCGGCCGGCGCGACCGTCTATCTCACGCTCGAGCCATGCAGCCATCACGGACGCACGCCGCCGTGCGTCGACGCCCTGATCGCGGCGGGGGTGAAGCGTGTCGTCGCGGCAATGCAGGACCCGAACCCCCGTGTCGCCGGAGAGGGCTTCGGGCAATTGCGCGCGGCCGGCATCGAGGTGCAGACCGGATTGCTGGAAGACGAGGCGCGCGAGCTGAACATCGGCTTCGTCGCGCGCATGACGCGCGGCCGGCCGTGGGTGCGCCTCAAGGTCGCAGCGTCGCTCGACGGCAAGACCGCGCTCGGCAACGGTCTGAGTCAGTGGATCACCGGGGAGGTAGCCCGCGCCGACGGGCACCGCTGGCGTGCGCGCGCCTGCGCGGTGCTTACCGGCATCGGCACGGTGAAGGATGACGATCCGCAGCTCACGGTGCGGGCGGTCGAGACGCCGCGCCAGCCGCTCAGGGTGCTCGTCGACTCGCGGCTCGAGGCGCCGCTCGACGCACGGCTGTTCGCGGGCGGCCGCACGCTGGTGGCGGCGGCCATCGACGATCGCGAGCGAGCCGCGCGCCTGCGCGACCGGGGCGCCGAAGTCGTGGTGCTGCCGAATGCAGCGGGCAAGGTCGAACTGACGGACCTGATGCGTGAGCTCGCGCGCCGGGAACTGAACGAGATCCACGTCGAGGCCGGGTTCAAGCTGAACGGCTCGCTCGTCGCGGCGGGCGTCGTCGACGAGCTGCTCGTCTACCTCGCGCCGAGCCTGATCGGCGAGAGCGGGCAGGGCATGTTCCACCTGCCGGCGCTCGACGACCTGGCGCAGCGCCGCCGCCTCGTCTGGCGGGACGTGCAGCGCCTGGGGGACGATTTGCGCGTCGTCGCACGGTTTGCGCCGGCCGCCTGAGGAGAAGCATCGATGTTCACCGGAATCGTCGCCGCGATCGGCCGCATCGAGCGCGTCGAACCGCGCTCCAAGGGGTTGCGCCTTTCGATCGACGGTGGCGCGCTGGAGATGACGGACGTGGCGATCGGCGATTCAATCGCGGTGAACGGCTGCTGCCTCACGGTGGTCGCGCTCACCGGGGGTCGGTTCGACGTCGACGTGTCGCAGGAGACGGCCGACTGCACGGTGGGGCTCGGCGCGCCGGGCGAGGTCAACCTGGAGAAGTCGCTGCGCCTTGCCGACCGCCTCGGCGGTCATCTCGTGTCCGGCCATGTGGACGGCGTCGGCGAGGTGGTGGCGTTCGAGCCGGTGGGCGAAAGCCATCGCCTCGTCGTGCGCGCGCCTGCGGAGCTGGCGAAGTACATCGCGCGAAAAGGGTCCGTCGCGGTGCAAGGCGTGAGCCTCACGGTCAATCGCGTCGAGGGCCAGGAGTTCGAGATCAACCTCATCCCGCACACGCTCGAGGTGACTACGCTGAAACACCTCGATCCCGGTGCCCGGGTCAACCTCGAAGTCGATCTCCTGGCGCGCTACGCCGAGCGGCTGCTCGCCGCCGGGAGCGAATGACCGCAGTCACCGCGCGTCGCCGCTCGCCGGTCGAGCTCGAGGCGCGGCGTCGCAACCTTCCACGCCCGACGTTTCCCGAAGAGCTGCCGATCGCGGCGAAGCGCGCCGAAATCGCGGCGGCGATTCGCGACCACCAGGTCGTCATCGTCTGTGGCGAGACCGGCTCGGGCAAGACCACACAGCTCCCGAAGATCTGTCTGGACCTTGGCCGCGGCGTCGAAGGGCTCATCGGACACACTCAGCCGCGCCGGATCGCGGCGCGCGCGACGGCAGCGCGGATTGCACAGGAACTGCAGACCGAGCTCGGGCAGGTAGTGGGTTTCAAGATCCGCTTCACCGACCGGACGAGCCCGTCGACGTACGTGAAGCTCATGACCGACGGGATCCTGCTCGCAGAGACGCAGGGCGACCCGGCGCTCGCCCAATACGACACGCTCATTGTCGACGAGGCGCACGAGCGCAGCCTCAACATCGATTTCCTGCTCGGATACGTGCGGCAACTACTGCCCCGCCGGCCAGACCTCAGGCTGATCGTGACTTCGGCGACGATCGATGCCGACCGGTTTGCGCGGCACTTCGGGGGCGCGCCGGTGATCGAGGTGTCCGGCCGGCTTTTTCCGGTGGAGGTGCGCTACCGCCCCATGCAGGAGAACGAGGACGGCGAGCTCGACGAGAACGAGGCGATCGTCGATGCGGTGGACGAGACGGCGCGACAAGGGCCGGGGGACGTCCTCGTGTTCCTACCCGGCGAGCGCGAGATACGGGAAGCAGCCGAGGCGCTGCGCAAGCACCATCCCCCGCAGACCGAGATCCTGCCGCTGTATGCGCGCCTGTCGGCGCAAGAGCAGGAACGGATCTTCAAGACGCACGCCGGCCGGCGCATCGTGCTGGCGACGAACGTCGCCGAGACCTCGCTCACCGTTCCCGGCATCCGCTACGTGATCGACCCCGGGCTCGCGCGCGTCAAGCGCTACAGCTACCGGAACAAGGTCGAGCAACTGCAGGTGGAGCGCATCTCGCAGGCGGCGGCGCAGCAGCGCGCCGGCCGCTGCGGGCGCGTCGCCGCGGGACTGTGCATCCGGCTCTACGACGAGCAGGACTTCGGCAAGCGGCCGGCCTACACCGACCCGGAGATCCTGCGCGCGTCGCTCGCCGCGGTCATCCTGCGCATGAAGTCGCTGGGACTCGGGACGGTGGAGGAGTTTCCGTTCATCGATCCGCCGGCGCCGAAGGCGATCAGCGACGGCTATGCGCTGCTCCAGGAGCTGGGCGCGGTCGACGACGCGCGCGAGCTGACGGATATCGGGCGCAGCCTCGCGCGGCTGCCGGTCGATCCGCGCATCGGCCGCATGGTGCTCGCGGCGCACGAGGAGGGGAGCCTCGCCGAAGTGCTGGTAATCGCGGCCGCGCTTGCGGTGCAGGACCCGCGCGAGCGGCCACTCGATCGCGCCCAGGCGGCCGACGCGGCGCAGAAGCAGTTCGCGGACGAACGATCGGACTTTCTCGGCTACCTGAAGCTCTGGAGGTTCTTCGAGGACGGGCTGCACCACGAATCGAATCGCAAGCTGCAGAAGGCCTGCCGGGAGCATTTCCTCTCGTTCAACCGGATGCGCGAATGGCGCGACATCCACGCGCAGCTGAAGGAGCTCGCCGCGGAACTGGGCTGGAAGGCGGGTGCGACGACGCAGGACAGCGGGCAGTACGACCGAGTACATCGCGCGCTGCTCACCGGCCTGCTCGGGAACGTCGGGCTGAAGTCGGACGACGGTAGCTATCAGGGCGCGCGCGGGATCAAGTTCTGGGTGCACCCGGGTTCGTCGCTCGGGAAGAAGGCGCCGCGCTGGATCATGGCCGCCGAGCTGACCGAGACGACGCGACTCTTTGCCCGGTCGGTGGCCGGGATCGAGCCGGAGTGGCTCGAGCGACTGGGCGCGCACCTGCTCAAGCGCTCGCACACCGACCCCCACTGGGAGCGTAAGCCTGCACAGGTCGTGGCATTCGAGCGCGGCACGCTGTACGGGCTTCCGGTGTACGTAAATCGCCGCATCCACTACGGCCCGCTCGACCCGAAGGAGTCGCGCAGGACCTTCATTCGCCACGCGCTGGTCGAGGGGGATTGGGAGTCGCGCGCGTCGTTCTTCCAGCACAATCAGCGACTCGTGCGCGAGATCGAGAAGCTCGAGCACAAGTCGCGGCGGCCGGACGTGCTCGTCGACGACGAGCTCATCTTCGCCTTCTACGACAGTCTGATTCCCGAGCACGTTCACAACGGCGCGGCGTTCGAGGCGTGGCGCGCCGAAGCTGAACGCAAGGACCCGCAACGCCTGCTTCTCAAGCGCGAAGACCTGATGCGCCACGAGGCGGCGGGTATCACGACCGATCTGTTTCCGCCCGCGCTCGAGATGTCGGGCCGCACGTTCGCGCTCGAGTACCTGCACGATCCCGGCGGGCCGCGCGACGGCGTCACTATGACCGTGCCGTTGATCGCGCTCAACCAGGTGAGCACCGCGCGGTGCGAATGGCTCGTGCCCGGCCTCCTGAAGGAGAAGGTGCAGCTGCTAGCGAAGTCGCTGCCGCAGAAGCTCCGGCACCGGCTCGGGCCACTGCCCGAAATCGGCGCCGAGTTCGTGGCGGCGGTGGCCCCGAGCGACACGCCGCTCGCCCAGGCCATCGCGCGCCATGCACGCGAGACGCGCGATCTGGTCATTCCGCTCGACGGATTCCGGCCGGAGACCGTGCCCGCGCACCTGTGGATGAACTTCCGTGTGCTCGACGAGCACGGAAGACAGCTCGGCATGGGCCGCAATCTCGCGCAACTGCGCGCCGAACTGGGCCGGGAAGCGGGCGAGCAGTTTGCCGCGATCGCCGGCGCGGGCGCGGCGCAGACGGGTCTCACGGATTGGTCGTTCGGGCCGCTCGAGGACATCATGGAGCTGAAGCGCGGCGGGCAGACGTTGATCGGACATCCGGCGCTGGTCGACCGCGGCGACTCAGTCGATCTAGAAGTGTTCGACGCGCACGACCGGGCGCAGGCCGCACATCGCGCGGGACTGCGTCGCCTGTTCATGCTGCGGCTGAAGGAACAGGCCCGCTACGTCGAGAAGAGCCTGTCGGGGGTGCAGGCAATGGTGCTGCAGTACGCGAATCTCGGCGACGCAAGCGAGCTCCGGACGCAGCTCGTCGCCGCGGCGTTCGAGCGGGCGTGCATGGCCGATCCGCTCCCTCGCGACGCAAGGGATTTCACGCGTCGCTGCGAGGAGGCGCGTAGCCGGGTCGCGCTTATCGCGCAGGAGCTGGCGCGGCTCATCGGCGCGATCCTCAGTGAGCATCAGGTGCTGCAGAAGAAGCTGCAGGCGGCGAAGGCGTTTCCCGAGACGGTGCGGGACATCGGCGTGCAGCTCACGCGACTCATGCCAAAGGATTTCGTACTGGCGACGCCGGGGGAGCGGCTGCAGCACTTTCCCCGCTATCTGAAGGCTGCGGCGCTGCGTCTGGACAAGCTGCGCGCCGATCCGGCACGCGACGCGCGCGCGCTCGGGGAACTCGCCGCGCTCGAAACGCCGTGGCTACGCGAGGACGCCAAGCAGCGCAAGACCGGGACGGCGGACCCGCAGCTCGATCAGTTCCGCTGGCTGCTCGAGGAGCTGCGGGTGCAACTCTTCGCGCAGGAGTTGAGGACGCCGGTGCCGGTGTCCGCCAAGCGGCTGCACAAGATGTGGCAGACTATCAAGCGGTGATCGCCGTCGCCCGGTGCTCGCTCACTATTCGTCAAGCGGTCAAGCATGCCTTTCGGCGCAATCATCATCGGGGACGAGATCCTGCGCGGCAAGCGTCAGGACAAGCATCTCGCGAAGGTCATCGAGATTCTCGGTGCGCGCGGGCTGAAGCTGGATTGGGCCGAGTACCTCGGCGACAGTCCGGAGCGGATCACCGCGACGCTCGTCCGCACGCTTGCGTCGCAGGACATCGTGTTCTCGTTCGGCGGGATCGGAGCGACCCCTGACGACCACACCCGGCAATGCGCCGCCGCGGCGCTCGGCGTGAGCCTCGTGCTTCACGCGGAGGGTGAGCGCCTGATCCGCACCCGCTTCGGCGCGGAGACAACGCCGTTTCGCCTCAAGATGGTCGAGTTTCCGGCCGGCGCGGACATCATTCCGAACGCGTACAACCAGATCCCGGGATTCTCGGTGCGCGATCATCATTTCGTGCCGGGCTTCCCGGTGATGGCCTGGCCGATGGTCGAGGGCGTGCTGGACACCCGGTATGCGCACCTGCACCACCGCACGCCGGAGGCCGAGGCCGCGATCATCGTCTATGGATCGGCCGAGAGCACGCTCACGCCGCTCATGGTCGAGGTCGAGGCGAAGTACCGGAGGCTAAAGGTCTTCAGCCTGCCGCACGTGGGAGAGGACGGCACGCGGCGCCACATCGAGCTCGGGGTACGCGGCGAGCCGACCGAGGTCGCGGAGGCGATCGCGCTGCTCAAGAGCGGCGTGGTGGGGACCGGCGCCACGTTCGAGCCCGCTGGCTCGTAGCGGCAAAAAAAAGCCCCCGGGGATACCCGGGGGCTTTGAAGCAGAGAGGAAAAGCTTGGCTTAGGCGGCTTTCTTCTTGCCGACCGCGGTGGCGGCGGCGGTCATGTTCGCCTCGGCGATTTCGGTGGCCTGCTTCGCGACCTTGGTGAAGCTGTCGTACGCGGAGTTGGCGGCGGCAAGCGCGGACTTCACCGCGGCGACCGCGACGTCCGAACCGGCCGGGGCGTTCTTCGCCACTTTGTCGAGGAAGCCGACGACGGTCTTGTTGTACTCGCCCGCCTGACCTTCGAAGAGCTTGGTGGCTTCGGCTTGCTGCTGCGTCGCGAGCTCGTACACGCTCCGCGAGTAGGCGATCGCCTTGTCGAGGTTGGGCTGCGCGGCGGCGACGTTCAGGTTGACGGCTTCCTGCACGTCCTTGGCGTTCAGCAGCGCCTTCGTGTGGTTCATGCCGTCTTCGAACGCGGCCTTGGTCGCGTTGAAGTTGAGTGCCGCGAGCTTCTCGAAGGCGGCAAACTGGCTGTTGGCGATGGCGAGGAGGATTTCCACGCCCGACTTGCTGTTGGCGACGATTTGTTCGGGGGTCACGTACATTTTGGGCTCCAATGAGAGAGGGTTAGCCGATCACTTCAACCTGAATTCGTTGCGGCTTGTTGCACCGCACAAATTGAATTTTACGCGTTGTCGAAACCGTGTCAAGACCTTTTTTGTGCTCCGCACAATAAACCTTGCTTGTGCGCACAAGAATTATTTCAGAACAGCAACTTAGAATAATCTCGAGTCCAAACCCAAGCGCGGCATGGAGAGCGAATCGGAGAGCGGCCGAGCAGGAGTCTGGGTGCGCTGGATGCCCTGGACGTTCGTCTTCCTCTGGAGCACCGGATTTATCGGTGCGAAGTTCGGGCTGCCCTACGCGCAGCCGGTGACCTTCCTGCTGCTGCGCTTCGGGTTCGTGCTCGCGTTGATGCTCCCGATCGCACTCGCGCTGCGCGCGCGGTGGCCCGCGACGCCCGCTCAGGTCGCGCACATCTCCGTCGCGGGGGTGCTGCTGCATGGCGGGTATCTCGCCGGGGTGTTCACCGCGATACACGCGGGCCTGTCGGCCGGGCTGGCCGCACTGATCGTCGGGCTGCAGCCGGTGCTGACCGCAGTTGTGGCGGCGCCGCTTCTCCGGGACCGCGTCACCCCGCGTCAGTGGCTGGGCCTCGGGCTCGGCTTCGGCGGTGTCGCGCTCGTCGTCGCCCAGCGCGCCACCCTCGCTGGGCTCACCGCATTCAGCGGCGCGATGATCTTGATCGCGTTGCTGTCGATTACCGCGGGCACCGTGTACCAGAAGCGGTTCTGCGGCGCTTTCGACCTGCGGGCCGGCTCGGTGATCCAGTTTGTCGCAGCGGGGCTCGCGCTGGCGCCGTTCGCGCTCCTCTTCGAGCACGAGCCGGTGCGCTGGACCGGCGCGTTCATCTTCGCCATGGCCTGGCTGGTGCTCGTGCTCTCGATCGGCGCCATCTCGCTGCTGACGCTGCTCATCCGGCACGGGGCCGCAACCAAGGTGGCGAGCCTGTTCTATCTGGTGCCGCCGTTCACCGCGGTGATCGCGTTCCTGATGTTCGACGAGCATCTCGGTCCGATCGGCATCGCCGGCTTCGCGCTGGCGGTCCTCGGCGTCGCGCTCGTCTTACGCTCATAGCGCGCTAGAATCCGCCGGGCGTCGCGCCCGCCACCGACGATCCGACCCCGCCGCCGCGCCATGATCGAGTTCCGAACCGAGACCAAGCGCGCACGGCTGCACGATCCGCGCAAGGACTTCGCCCTCGCGGAGATCGAGAGCGAGGTGCGCCACGACCCGCTCACCGGCGACACCGCGCGCATCTGCCATTTCGCGATGCGCGCGCCGCCGGCGCCCGATCTCGCTGCGATCGACGCGCTCAGCCGGCCGGGATGCCCATTCTGTCCCGAGCGCATCGAGTCGATCACGCCGCGCTTCCCCGACGACCTGATCCCCGGGGGCAGGCTGCGGCGCGGGGACGCGACGTTGATCCCGAATCTGTTCCCGTACGACGACTTCTCCGCGATCGCCGTGCTCTGCAGCGAGCATGTGCAGCGGATGGACGCCATGCCCGAGCGCGTCGTCGTCGACGGGCTCGCCGTCGCACGCGATTTCATGCGGGCTGCGGCCAGCCGGGTTGCGGACCGGCCTGCATACGGCATTGTCACCTGGAACTACATGCCCGCTGCGGGCGGCACGCAGGTGCATCCGCACATGCAGGTGATCGTGACGACAACGCCGGGCAACGCGCTCGGCCGCCAGCTCGCTTCGGCAGCAGCCTTCCGTGCGCGCACCGGGCGCGTCTATGCGGAAGCGTTGCTCGACGCCGAGCGTCGGGGGCCGCGCTGGATCGGAGAGCAGGGGCGCGTGGCGTGGCTTGCGCCGTTCACGCCGACCGGCGTCCTCGGGGACGCAATGGCGGTGATCCGAGATCGCGCCACGCTCACCGAGCTCGACGATGCCGACATCGCCGACTTCGCCGGGAGTCTGGTGCGCGTGCTGCGAGCGTTCGCCGCGCGCGGGCTCTGGAGCTTCAACCTCTGCCTCATGCCCGACGCGTTCGGTGCCGCGACGCGGAGGCACTGGCTCACCGCCCGGCTGCTGCCCCGGTTCTACCTGAACCCGAAGCTGTACGTCTCCGATGCCTCGTATCTGCAGCTTCTGCTGGAGGAACGGTTCGCGATGCTCACGCCGGAGGAGATCGGCTCCGATCTCCGCGCGCGGTTCGGTACGGCATGAAGCACGATGCGTCCCAGACCTTCCCGCCGCATCTGATCGGCGTGCTCGTCGCCCTCACGCTGGCGTGGGGCTTCAACTGGCCGATGATCAAGCTTTCGATTGCGGGCATGGCTCCGATGCACTTTCGCACGCTGTGCCTGGCGTCGGGCGCAGCGGTACTGTTCACGATGGCGGCGGCGCGCCGGCTGCCGTGGCGCTTGCCGCGCGCGGAATGGCGGCGCCTCGCGATCATCTCGCTGGGGAACGTCACCATCTGGAACATCCTGTCGGTCTACGGTGTGGCACTGATGGCGTCCGGGCGGGCGGCGATCCTCGGCTACACCATGCCGATGTGGACCGTCCTGCTCGGGATCTGGGTGCTCGGCGAGCCGTTCACCCGGCGCCGCGCGGTCGGCGTTGCGCTTGGCATGGCCGGCATGCTGCTCCTGCTCGGCGCCGAGCTGCAGGCGGTCGGCCGCGCGCCGGCGGGTGCCCTGTTCATGATCGGCGCGGCGATCGTCTGGGCGATCGCGATCGTGCTGATCCGCAAGTGGCCGACGACGCTGCCGACCACGAGTTTCGCGGCGTGGCAGATGGCAATTGGCGTCCTGCCGATCCTTGCGCTTGCGCTGTTCGTGGAGGAGGGAAGCTTCAATCTTTTCGCGCTGGCGCCGGGGCCGATGTTCGGCGTCCTGTACAACATGTTCATTGCGTTCGGCTTCTGCTACTGGGCGTTCACTAAGATTGCGCAGTCCGCGCCCGCAGGGGTGTCGGGGTTGTCGTCTCTCATGGTCCCCGTCGTCGGCGTGTTTAGCGGCGCCCTGGTGCTGGGCGAGACGCCGCGCTGGACTGATTACGCGGCGCTGATGTTGGTCGTCGGCTCGCTCGCTACGGTGCTCATTCCGGCCAAGCGGCCCGCGGCGCCGGCGACCGCGTCCGCCGAGCGGTCCGCCGGTTCCTGAACGAGGCGGCGTGGACGTGATCGCCTGGATCGTGCTCGGTGCGGCGCTGGTGCTCGGGGTGCCGGGCGCGCTCTATCTCGTGCAGGACGGGTTGCTGTTCCTTCCGCAGCCCGGTCCGGCGCGTTCGCCGCAGGCGCGCCCGGGGCGCGCGGTCGAGCCGCTCGAGTTCACCGCCGCCGACGGCGTCAGCGTGCGAGGCTGGCTCGTCCGGTCGGCCCACGTGCCGTCACCCCTCGTCATCTACTACGGGGGCAACGCGGAAGAGGTTTCCTGGCAGGCGAGCGAGCCCTGGCCGGACGATTGGTCGCTTGCGCTCGTCAACTATCGAGGGTACGGCCAGAGCGAAGGGAAGCCCTCCGAACAAGCGCTCTTTGCCGACGCCGAGCTCGTATTCGACACACTGAGCGCGCGCGCCGACATCGATCGCTCGCGCATCGTCCTGGTCGGGCGCAGTCTCGGGAGCGGCATCGCGACCTACGTCGCGTCGCAACGCGAGGTCGCAGGCGTGGTGCTCATCTCGCCCTACGACAGCATGACTGCTATCGGGCAGCGGCACTACCCGTTCCTGCCGGTCCGGCTGCTGCTGAAGCACCCGTTCGACTCGCTCGCGCGGGCGCCCGCGATTTCCGCGCCGCTGCTCGCGGTCGTAGGCGAGCGCGACGGGATCATCCCGCCCGCCCACTCGCTGCGGCTGTACGAGGCGTGGAGAGGGCCGAAGCGCTGGACCGCGATCCCGGGCGCCGGGCACAACGATCTCGGAGCACAGCGCGAGTTCTGGAGTCCGATCGCCGGGTTTCTGGCGGAACGCGCTCGCTGACACTCGTCAGTCGCTGGTCGCTCCGATCAGTCGCGCGCCCACACCGCGCGCACGTGCGGGATCAGCGTGCGGTCCCACCGTGCGATCGCGGCAGCGAGGAGCTCCGCCGGAGAGGCATCGACGAGCTCGCGCTCGGGGCGTTGCCCGAGGAACCCCAGCGCCGCCAGGAGCGCAGCGCCCGGCCGTGCGCGGTCGATCGGCGGCGCGAGGGTCTGCTTCGAAAGCTTCTCGCCGGCCGCGTTGGTCGCAACGGGTAGGTGAACGTAGCGCGGCGTAGGGACACCGAGCAGGCGCTGCAGCAGGATCTGCCGCGGTGTGGAGTCGAGCAGGTCTGCGCCGCGCACGACGTCGGTGATCTCTTGCGCTGCGTCGTCGACGACGACGGCAAGCTGGTAGGCGAAGCGCCCGTCGGCGCGCCGCAGCACGAAATCACCGACGTCGGTGGCGAGCTGTTGCCGCGTCCGCCCCTGCACGACGTCGTCGAACTCGATCACCGCGGTGTCGACGCGCACGCGCGTCGCCCGCGTCGCGCGACCGGACGGCGGTCCATTGCGGCAAGTCCCCGGATACACGAGGCTGCCGTCGATGCCGGCGAGTGCGGAATCCCCGATCTCCCGGCGGGTGCACGCGCACGGGTAGGTTGCGCCCTTGCGCTCGAGCTCGGCAAGCGCCGCGCGGTACGCGTCTTCGCGTTCGCTCTGGCGCAGGACCGCGCCATCCCAGCGCAGTCCCAGCGACTCGAGCGTGCGCAGAATGTCCGCCGCGGCGCCGGGCGCTTCGCGCGGCGGATCGAGATCCTCGATGCGCACCAGCCATTCGCCGCCATGCGCGCGCGCATCGATATAGCTTCCGAGCGCCGCGACAAGCGAGCCGAAATGGAGAGGGCCAGTGGGAGAGGGGGCGAAGCGGCCGCGGTAGCGCGGTTGAGCGTTCGGCACGGTGCAGGACGCAGAATGCGGAAATCGCGATGCTATACTCGTCCGCGCTCAGTATCCGGGGAACGTGCGTGGCGACGGTCGAGCTCACCAAGGACAACTTCGAGAGCATCGTGACCGGTCACGACATGGTCATCGTCGACTTCTGGGCGCCCTGGTGCGCACCCTGCCGTGCGTTCGCGCCGACCTTCGAGTCCGCCTCCGAGCGTCACGCCGACGTCGTCTTCGCAAAGGTGAACACCGAGGTGGAGCAGGAGATCGCCGCGGCGTTCAACATTCGCTCGATTCCGACGCTGATGTTTTTCCGCGAGAAAGTGATCTTGTACGCGGATGCGGGTGCGTTGCCGCCGCAGATGCTCGAAGAGGTCATCACGCGCGCCAAGGCGGTCGACATGGCGGAAGTGCATCGCGAGGTCGAGGCGCAGCAGGCCGCGGAGCCGGATCCCGCCTAAGCCTGCCGCTTCGTCCGGTCGCGGTCGGCCGGGCATCAAGGAACTAGTGCCGCGTGGCGGTAGGCCGCCGCCTCTATACTCTCGGCTCCCCCGCCCAGCTATGGACGCCGACGACCGCGCAAGCTTCTCCGCGCCGCACCCGGACGCGGTCGCCTCCGCCCGGGTCGCGCTCCTCTATCGCCAGGCCCCGGCTACGCTTCCATTGGCGATGGTCGTTGCGGGGATTTGCGTGTGGGTGTTCTGGGGTGCCGCCGACCGCGCCGCCCTGCTCGCGTGGTTCGCCGGGACCAGCATCGTCGTGGCCTTGCGCTATCTGGTGGTCCGGTGGTATCGCGCTGCGGACCGCCCCGCGTCCGAGGCTGCGCTCTGGGAGAGTCGCTTCGTGGCGGGTGCGGCGGCGATGGGGGGCGCCTGGGCCGTCCTGGTCCTCGCGATCGGTTCCGGTTCGCACGCGCACCAGCTGTTCGTCGGATTGCTGATCGGCGGGCTCGCCGTCGCGGCGATGGGCATTTTCGCCGCGAGCCGCCGGGCGTTCCTCTGGTTTGCAGTACCCATGCTCGCGGCGCTCGTCGCGGATTTCGTGGTTGGCGGCGGTGAGCTCAATGCTGCGATGGCGATGCTCGTCGTGGTCTTCTTGGCCGCGCTGTGGCGCGTGTCGGCCCATCTTCACCGCACGGTCCTCCAGAATATCGAGCGCGGCATCGAGAACGAGCGCCTGCTCGCCGAGCAGCGGGGCCTCTTCGACGCGGCGACCGCGGGGATCCTGTTCCTTCGCGACCTCCGCATCGTGGACTGCAACCGCGAGGTCGAGCGCATCGTCGGGTACGCGCGCGCCGAGCTGATCGGGCATTCGGTACGGATGTTCTTTCCCGGATCAGGCCGTGTGGGACGCGAAAGATCGAGGAGAGCTATCGCGCAGTACTGGAAGGGCGCCTCTATCGAAGCGAGATGCGCCTGCGACGGAAGGACGGGGCGCTCGTGTGGTGCGACGTGTCCGGCCAATCGGTCGTTCCGGGCCGGCCGGAGCTCGGCGCGGTCGTCGTCTGCGCCGACATTACGGAGAGCAAGCGCGCCGAGGCGGCGCTGCGCGCGAGCGAAGAGCGTCTGGACCTCGCGGTGCAGGCCGCACAGAGCGGGCTGTGGGACTGGGACATCGCCAACAGCGCGACGTACTTTTCGCCCCGCTTCAAGGAAATCCTGGGCTATGCCGGCGATGCGGACTTCCAGACATTGCTGTTCTTCTCCGATCGCCTGCACCCCGAGGACCGCGAGCGGGCGATGACCGGCATGGCCCGGTGCGTCGATGCGGACGAGCCCTTCGATTGCGAGTACCGCCTGCGCCGCGCCGACGGCACCTATGTGTGGGTGCACGGACGCGGGCGCGCGGTGCGCGACGCCCGCGGGACGGCGGTGCGATTCGCGGGCTCGATCATCGACATCTCCGACCGCAAGGCGGTCGAGGAGCGGCTGCGCGAGAGCGAGGGCCACTTCCGGCATCTCGTCGAGACCGCCAACGACCTGGTGTGGGCGGTGGATCGCGACGGCCGCTGGACTTACCTGAGCCCTCGCGCGACGCGCCAGATCTTCGGCTGCGAGCCCGAGGACATGCTCACCGAGCGCCTCGTCGACTCCCAGCCCGAGGCCGATCGGGATCGCACGACGGCGATGCTCGCGCGCGTGATGAACGACGGCACCGCGTCGCACTTCGAGACGTTGCACCGCGACCGCAAGGGCGCAGACGTGGTGCTGAGCCTCAACGCGACACCGCTGCGCAGCGCGCGCGGCGCAATCGTCGGCGTCACCGGGACCGCCACCGACATCACCGAGCTCAAGGCGAAGGAGCACGAGCTGTCCGAGGCGCTCGGCGAGCAGCGGCTGATCTTCGATACGGTGTCCGAGGGCCTCGCGCTGGTGCGCGACTCCATGATCCAGAAGTGCAACGCGAAGTTCGCCGAGATGCTTGGCTACACTCCCGGCGAACTCGCCGGGAAGCCCACGCTGATGTTCTACGCGGACCCGGCGGAGTGGGACTACGTCGGGCGCCAGGCGAGCGCCGCAATGGCGCAGGCGCGCGTGTACGACTGCGAGCTGCTCGTCCGGCGCAAGGACGGATCGGCGTTCTGGTGCGAGCTGCGCGGGCGCGCGATCGATCCGACGGCGGTCGACGAAGGCTCGATCTGGGTGATGTTCGACATCTCGGCCCGCAAGGAACGCGAGCAGCGCATCCAGCACCTCGCCGACCATGACGCACTCACCGGGCTGCTCAACCGGCGCTTGCTCGAGGACCGGCTGCAGCAATCGATCATCCTTGCCCGGCGCAACGACGCCCTGGTGGCGGTCATGCTGATCGACCTCGACGGCTTCAAGTCGGTGAACGACCAGTTCGGACACCTGATGGGCGACTATGCGCTGCGCACGGTCGCGCGCCGCCTGCGCGAGTGCGTGCGCGAGTCCGACACCGTCGCGCGCCTCGGCGGCGACGAGTTCGTGGTGCTGCTCTCCGGCCAGCGCGTGCCGGAGGACTCGAGCCTCGTCGCGGAGAAGATCCTCGCCGGGCTGACCGAGCCGGTCGCGGCGGGCGGACGACGGTTCGAGATCGGCGCTTCGATCGGCATCAGCATCTACCCGCGCGACGGGACCACGCCCGAGGCCCTGCTCAAGCACGCCGACGCTGCGATGTACCGGGTCAAGGAAGCGGGCAAGAACCGCTACCAGTACTACTCGTTCTGACCCGGCCTTACCCGCGCCCTGCGCGTGGGCATTCGCGCTGCCGGGGCACCCTTGGAATCACCGGAATCCGGCCTCATGTTCCCGCGCACGGACCGTGCGAACATTCGGCGAACACTCGGCGAACACTCGGAGAACCTCATGATCGAGCTTCGAAAATCAGACGAGCGCGGCTATGCCGACCACGGCTGGCTGCGGTCGTATCACACCTTCTCCTTCGCCGACTACTACGACCCGAACCAAATGGGGTTCGGGCCGCTGCGCGTGATCAACGAGGACCGCGTGATGCCGGGGATGGGATTCGGTGCGCACGGCCACCGCGACATGGAGATCATCAGCTACGTCCTCGACGGCGCGCTCGAGCACAAGGACTCGATGGGCAACGGCTCGGTGATCCGTCCCGGCGACGTGCAGCGCATGAGCGCAGGCCGGGGCGTCCAGCACAGTGAGTTCAACCACTCGAAGGAGGCGCTCGTCCATTTCCTGCAGATCTGGATCGAGCCGGGTATCCGGGGCATCGCGCCGGGTTACGAGGAGAAGCACTTCGATGCCGCATCGAAGCGCGGCAGGCTCCGCCTCGTCGCTTCGCCCGACGCGCGCGAAGGCTCGGTGACGATCCATCAGGACGCGTCCGTCTACGCAGCGCTGCTCGACGGGGCGGAGCGCACCACGCATCGACTCCAGCCGGGGCGGAAGGGATACGTGCACGTTGCGCGCGGCAAGCTGTCGGTGAACGGCCAGTCGCTCGCGGCCGGCGACGCGCTCAAGGCGACCGAAGTCGGAGAGATCGTGCTCGAGCGAGGCGAGCAGGCCGAAGTGCTGCTCTTCGATCTGCCCTGAGCCGCGCCGGGGCCGCGCGCAGACGGCGGCGCGCGGTCCCGGTATTCTCCCGGCCTTCCGTCGTGCCCCTCTCCCCTTGACCTCCGCTCCCGGCCGCAAGGCGGCCCTCCTGGTCGTCGCCTGCCTGACCGTGATGGCGGCGGCCACCATCGCGCCGGCCCTGCCGCGGATGGCCGACGCCTACCGCGCAGTGGCGAACGTCGAGCTCGTGACCAAGCTCGTGCTCACGACGCCCGCGCTGGCGATCGCGCTGTGCGCGCCGCTGGCCGGGGCGATCATCGACCGGTTCGATCGGCTCACTCTCCTGCGCAGCAGCCTCGTCCTCTACGGTCTCGCGGGCGCGGCGGGATACGTATTGCACGACCTGCACGCGATCCTTGCGAGCCGTCTCGCGCTCGGCGTCGCGATCGCGGGCACGATGACCACGACCACTGCGCTGGTCGGCGACTATTACCGGGGGGAAGCGCGGGCGCGCTTCGCAGCCGTGCAAAGCTTCGTCATGTCGCTCGGCGCGGTGGTCTCGGTGGGCCTCGGCGGGCTGCTCGCGGACGTCGACTGGCGCATGCCGTTCCTGCTGTACCTGAGCGGCTGGGCGGCCTTGATCCCGGCAATATTGTTCCTCGACGAGCCGCCGCGCGGTGCGGCGCGCGCGCCGGAGGAGGGGGACGTACACCGGGTCGCCGTCGGCCAAGTCGCAGCGGCGTACGCGATTACGCTGTTTGCAGTCGTGATGTTCTACATGACGCCCGTGCAGCTGCCGTTCCTCGTGCGCGCGATCGGAGTCGAATCGAGCGCGGCCGCCGGCGGGGCGATCGCCGTCTCCTCGCTCGCGGCCGCCGCAGGCTCCGCCGCATACCCACGGTTGCGGCGCTTTAACGGCGTGCTCGCGGTCTATGCCTGGGCGATCGCCGCGATGGCGATCGGCTACGGGCTGATCGGGCTCGCAAGCTCGTACTGGGCGGTGATCGTCGGTGTGGTCGCGTCCGGGTTCGGCGTCGGAGTGTTCTTTCCCAACAGCAGCCTGTGGGTGCTCGCGCTTGCGCCGCCGCGATTGCGCGGGCGCCTTGCAGGCGGGCTGACGGCCGCCATTTTCCTCGGACAGTTCCTGTCGCCGCTGCTCCTGGAGCCGGTAGTCGCGTTCACGTCGCTAGGGGCGGCATTCGGCATTGCCGCCGTGGCGATGGCGCTGGTTGCGGCAGGCCTCGCTTTCACGCGTCGTCGTGCTTGACCGGCGCGGTCCGCCGGGAGGTGTATCGCCCGCGTCGCTTAGAATCGCCCCATGAGCGTCGCCATTCTCATCTCCGGCCGTGGAAGCAACATGCGCGCGCTCGTCGAGGCAGGCTTCCCGATCGCAGCGGTGATCAGCAACGAGGCGTCGGCGGCCGGGCTGGCTTATGCACGCGCGCGCCATCTGCCGACCGCCGTCGTTGCCCACGCTGCGTATCCGAGCCGCGACGCCTTCGACGCCGCACTCGCCGCCGAGATCGAGCGGTTCGGCCCGCACCTCGTCGCGCTCGCGGGCTTCATGCGGATCCTCACGCCCGCGCTCGTGCGGCGCTTCCAAGGCCGACTGCTCAACATCCATCCTTCCCTGCTGCCCGCTTTCCCCGGGCTCCACACCCACGCGCGCGCGCTCGCCGCGGGCGTGAAAGTGCACGGGGCGACGGTGCATTTCGTGACCCCCGAGCTCGACCACGGCCCAATCGTCATCCAGGCCGCAGTCCCGGTATTGCAGGGCGACGACGAGGACGCGCTCGCCGCGCGCGTGCTCGCGCAGGAGCACCGCATCTATCCCCAGGCGGTGCGCTGGTTCCTCGACAACCGGCTGACGCTCGAGGCGGGACGGGTGCACGTCGCCGAGCCGGGTGCGCGGCAGCTTCTGTTCGCCGACGCATGATCCCGCAGTCCGGACGCGGCATCGCACGCGGCTTGCGATGCGCCTGACCCCTGCTCTGGTCGACGCGTACGTCGCCGCGGCAGCAGCGGTGCTGCGCTTCGACCAACCGGCCGATACGCTACTGTCGGCGTTCTTCCGTGCGCATTCGCGGCTCGGTGTCCACGATCGCGGTTTCGTCGCCGAGTCGGTCTATGCGTTGCTGCGGCGCAAGCGTCTCCTCGACTTCGCTCTGGCCGAGATCGGGGTCGAGCGACCCGACGCGCGGACGCTCGCCCTCGCGGCGCTGGTGCGGGTCTCCGGTCTCAACCTGCGCGAGATCGCGGGGGGTGCCGCGCCGGAGGAACTCGCTCGACTCGAGGCGGTGAAGGGCGCGGCGCGTGGGACGCTGCCGCTCGCCGTCGAGTGCGACCTCCCCGACTGGGTGGTCGAGCGGGTGCTGCCGGCGCTGGGCGAGGAGAGCCTGCGCAGCCTTGCCCGCGCACTCGCGCAGCCTGCGCCGCTCGATCTGCGCGTGAATCTGTTCGTCGCGGACCGCGCCGAAGTGGCGGCGGCGCTCGCCGCGGACGGGATCGAGGCGCAGCCGACGCCGTACTCGCCGGTCGGACTGCGCGTCGTCGGCAAGCCAGCCCTCAACCGGCATCGCCTGTTCACGTCCGGGGCGATCGAGGTGCAGGACGAAGGCAGCCAGCTGCTGTGCCATCTGCTGGGGCCGCGGCGCGGCGAGATGCTCGTAGACTTCTGTGCCGGCGCGGGCGGCAAGGCCCTCGCGCTCGGAGCGCTGATGCGCTCGACCGGACGGGTCTATGCGTTCGACGTGTCCGACCGACGCCTCGCGAAGCTCGGCCCCAGGCTCGCACGCTCCGGGCTCTCCAATATCCATCCCCAGCGAATCGCGTCCGAGCGCGACCCGAAGGTCAAGCGACTTTCCGGTAAGATCGACCGCGTCCTGGTCGACGCACCCTGCACCGGGCTCGGCACGCTGCGGCGCAATCCGGACCTGAAGTGGCGCCAGACCGAACAGGCGGTGAGCGAGCTCGCGGCCAAGCAGACCTCGATACTCGCGGCGGCGGCCGGGCTCGTGAAGCGCGGCGGGCGCCTGCTCTACGCGACGTGCAGCATCCTTTCCGAAGAGAACGAGCAGGTCGTGCGGGCATTTCTCGCGGCACACCCCGACTTCGCCCTCGTGGCGCCGGCGGCAGCGCTCGCCGCCGCGCGCATCGAACTCCCGGGTCACGCACCCGACGACGACTTCCTGCGCCTGCGTCCGGACGTGCATGCGACCGACGCGTTCTTCGGCGCGCTCATGGAGCGGACATGAGCCGCGGCGCACGGCGTCGGGCCCGAATCGGAGGAGATTGATGGAAGGCGAGATTCAGGCGTTGTGGCGGAAGGTCTGGGCGGACCTGCACGACCCCTCGGTGCTCTGGCAGCTCGGGGCGATCGCCGCCTGCCTGCTGATCGCATGGGCCGCCGACCGGGCGGTCACCCGCCGCGCGTCGGGCCCGCGCGGCTCGCGCGGCATGGAATTCGGCTTGGGCGGCATGCGTCGGCTCGTGTTCCCGCTGGTGGCCGTGGTCCTGTTGGTGCTCGCCAGGGCGGTCCTGGAGCGGTTCGTGAGCGTGGCGCTCCTCGATCTCGCCGTGCCGCTGCTTGGATCGCTTGCAATCGTCCGCGGTACCGTCTACCTGTTGCGCGTGGCGCTGGGAACGGGCAGCGTGATCGAGGCATTCGAGCGTGCGATCGCGACGGCCGTGTGGGGCTTGTTCGCCTTGTACCTCCTCGGGGTGCTGCCGCAGGTGGTGGAGAAGCTCGAGTCGATCGCGCTCCCGATCGGCAAGGCGCGCGTGTCCGTCTGGGACCTCGGCTGGGGGATCGTCGGCGTCGCTTTCACCATCCTGGCCGCACTCTGGATCGGCGGGCTGATCGAGGCGCGCCTCATGCGCGCCGCGGGTCTCCACGCGAACGTTCGCGTCGCGCTCGCACGGATCATCAAGACGTTGCTGGTGTTCCTGGCAGTGGTGATCGCACTGCCGGTCGTAGGGCTCGACCTGACGCTGCTCTCGGTTTTTGGCGGTGCCCTTGGCGTCGGCCTCGGGTTCGGCCTGCAGAAGGTCGCGAGCAACTACGTCAGCGGTTTCATCGTACTGCTCGATCGATCGATCCGTCTCGGCGATCTTATTACCGCCGACAACTTCTACGGTGTCGTGAAGGAGATGACCACGCGGTACACGGTCGTGAAGGCGCTCGACGGACGCGAGGCGATCATCCCGAACGAGACGCTGATTACAACGACAGTTCTCAATCACTCCTATACCGACAAGCGGGTACGCGTCCCGCTCCAGGTGCAGGTCGGCTACGGCACGGAAGTCGAGCCCGTCCTGCGATTGTGCGAGGGCGTGGCGCGCGCCCATCCCCGCGTGCTGCACGACCCGGCCCCGTCCGCCGCGCTCGCCGGCTTCGGCGACAACGGGCTCAACCTCGAGCTCGGCTTCTGGATCCGCGACCCGGAAGAGGGGACGCTTAACGTCCGCTCCGACATCGCGCTCGTCCTGCTCGGGGCGTTCCGCGAGCGCGGGATCGAGATCCCGTTCCCGCAGCGCACTGTGCGCATTCTGCCCGGGGCGGAGGGCGGCGGCCCGGCCCGGGATTCCCGGGACGTGGGGTTCGGCACGGGGCAGTAGGGCGATTTCCCGTAAAATGCCGGTTGCGGAGGCGTCTCCGCGCCAACCAGAACGAAAAAATCGCCCATATGGACCTTGCTTCCTGGCTGTTCGCCGGCGTCTTCGACCTGCCCTGGTGGGGCATGGTGCTCGTCGTCGCTCGGACTCACGCACGTCACGATCGCCGCCGTCACGATCTACCTGCACCGCTGCCAGGCGCACCGCGCGCTCGAGCTGCACCCGCTGCCGGCGCACTTCTTCCGGTTGTGGCTCTGGATGACCACCGGCATGGTCACCAAGGAATGGGCGGCGATCCACCGCAAGCACCACGCGAAGTGCGAGACGCCCGAGGATCCGCACAGCCCGCAGATCTACGGCATCAACCGCGTGCTGTGGGGCGGCGTGTTCCTGTACGTCAAGGAGTCGCACAACCGCGAGACGATGGAACGCTACGGCCACGGGACGCCCGACGACTGGGTCGAGCGCAACGTCTACACGCGCTTTACGCTCTCCGGCCTCACTTTAATGGGGCTTATCAACGTGGCCTTGTTCGGCCTTGTGCCGGGGCTTCTGGTTCTCGTGCTGCAGATCGCGTGGATCCCGTTCTGGGCGGCCGGCGTGATCAACGGCATCGGGCACTTCTGGGGCTATCGCAACTGGCAGACGGCGGACGCGAGCACCAACATCGTCCCCTTCGGTATCCTGATCGGCGGCGAGGAGCTGCACAACAATCACCACGCGTACGCGTCGTCCGCGAAGCTTTCCAACAAGTGGTACGAGTTCGACCTCGGCTGGCTGTACATCCGCATTCTGGAACTGCTGGGGCTTGCGCGCATCAAGAAAGTCGCGCCGCGCCCGCGCATCGGTGCGGCGAAGCCGGTGGTCGATCTCGAGACCCTGCATGCTGTGATCGCGAACCGCTACGACGTGCTGGCCAAGTATGCGAGCTCGCTCAAGGCCACCTACGCGGAGGAGCTGGCAAAGCTGAAGGCGCGCGCGCCGCAGGACGCCGAGATCCTCAAGCGTGTGCGGCGCTGGCTCACCCGCGACGACAAGAAGCTCGCCGCCCCGGAGCGGGCCGCGCTCGAGGCGAGCCTCGCGAAGAGCAAGGCGCTCCAGACCGCCTACTCAATGCGCCAGGAGCTCACGGCGCTGTGGAATCGGTCCAGCGCGACGCGGGAGCAGCTCGTCGCTCAGCTCCAGGACTGGTGCCATCGCGCCGAGGGCAGCGGGATCGGGCCGCTCCAGGAATTCTCGATGCGGCTGCGCTGCTACGCCTGAGGCGGCGCACCGTGAACAAAAAAACCCGCCGGATGGCGGGTTTTGTTTTTGCGCGAAGCCCCGCGTTACTTGAGCTTCGTCTCCTTGTAGACGACGTGCTTGCGGGCCTTGGGGTCGTATTTCATTATTTCAATCTTGTCCGGGGTGGTCCGCTTGTTCTTGGTGGTGGTGTAGAAATGGCCGGTCCCGGCGGTTGACTCGAGCTTGATCTTCTCGCGCATGGCTCAGTGTCTCTTCTCAACGCTCGCCCTTGGCACGCAGGTCGGCGAGTACCGCCTCGATGCCCTTCTTGTCGATGATGCGCAGGCCTGCGTTCGAGACGCGCAGGGAGACCCAGCGCTTCTCCCCTTCGACCCAGAAGCGGCGCGACTGCAGGTTCGGCAGGAACCGCCGCTTGGTCCGGTTGTTCGCGTGGGACACGTGGTTCCCGGTCTGCGGTTTCTTGCCCGTCACTTGGCAAACGCGTGCCATGGAAATTGCTCCGAAATCGGGATAGCCGCGCATTATAGGCAAGAATCGGTTTCGGCTCAACCGCTTCCCTGCGGGGGCGGCTAGAGCATGCCGCGCTCGGCAAAAGACATCGTCGCCCCGCGTCCGACCACGAAATGGTCGAGTACTTTGACGTCGACGAGGTCCAGCGCCCGCTTCAAGGTCTCCGTTAGCAGCTGATCGGCCTGGCTCGGCTCCGCCAGGCCGGAGGGATGGTTGTGCGCGAAGATCACCGCGGCGGCGTTGTGGCGCAAGGCGTCCTTCACGACCTCGCGCGGGTATACGCTCGTCTGGGTCAGCGTGCCTGCAAAGAGTTCTTGCATCTTCAGGACGCGGTGCTGGGCATCCAGCCAGACCGCGACGAATACCTCGTGGGGACGGTGCGCCAGGCTGAACTGCAGGTAGCGTCGCACCGCCTGCGGCGAGCCGAGTGCGTCGCCGGCCCGCGCTGTCTCCTCGAGCGCGCGCCGCGCCAGCTCGTACGCCGCACGCAGCTGCGCGCACTTGGCCGCGCCGACGCCCGATGTTGTGCCGATCTCGCGGTCATCTGCGGCGAACAGTGCATTCAGTGAACCGTGGCGGTCGAGCATGTCCCGGCCGAGGTCGACGGCGCTCTTGCCGCGTACGCCAGTGCGCAGAAAGATCGCGAGCAGCTCCGCGTCGGAGAGGGCCGTCGCGCCGCGCGCGAGCAGCTTCTCGCGCGGCCGCTCCCCTTCCGGCCAGTCGGTGATCGGCACGGCGCCACCCCGTGTTCGCGTAGAATCAGTCGAACCTAACGCGCGACATCCGTAGTGGCTGACGTGAAGGAAAAACGCATCCTGCTCGGGCTCACCGGGGGCATCGCGGCCTACAAGGCCGCGGAGCTGTGTCGTCTGTTCGTCAGGGCCGGCGCGGACGTGCGGGTCGTGATGACGGAGAGCGCCTGCCGGTTCATCACGCCGGTGACCATGCAAGCCCTCTCGGGCCAGACCGTGTTCACGGACATGTGGGATCCGCGCATCGCCGACAACATGGCGCACATTGAGCTATCGCGTGACCGCGAAGCGATCGTCGTGGCGCCGGCCACCGCGGACTTCCTAGCCAAGGTCGCGAACGGCCTCGGCGACGACCTGCTGTCGACGCTCTGCCTCGCGCGCGAGTGCCCGCTCCTCGTCGCGCCGGCGATGAACCGGCAAATGTGGGACCACCCGGCCACGCGTCGCAACGTCGAGACGCTGCGCGCGGACGGGGTCATGATCCTCGGTCCGACGGCAGGGGACCAGGCGTGTGGCGAGACCGGCATGGGGCGCATGTTGGAAGCCGAACAGATCTTTGCCGAAGTCGGGTCCACGCTCGGGCCGAAACCGCTCGCCGGCAAGCGGGTGCTACTCACCGCCGGGCCGACGTTCGAGCCGATCGACACCGTGCGTGGCATCACGAATCTGAGCTCGGGCAAGATGGGCTTCGCAGTGGCCCAGGCGGCAGCGGAGGCGGGCGCCGCCGAGGTGACCGTGGTCGCCGGCCCGACCCAGCTGCCGACGCCGCCGGGTATCGCACGGGTGGACGTGACGACGGCGCGCGAGATGTACGACGCGGTCATGGCGCGCGCAAAGGGCGCAGACGTCTTCATCGGCGTCGCCGCGGTGGCCGACTACCACGTCGTGCAGCCGAAGGGCCACAAGCTGAAGAAGGGGGAAGGTCCGCCGCGCATCGAACTCGCGGAGAATCCGGACATCCTTGCGTCCGTGGCCGCGCTCGACAAGCGGCCGTTCTGCGTGGGCTTCGCGGCGGAGTCCGAGAACCTGGTCGAGTACGCACAGGCGAAGCGCAGGAAGAAGAAGATCCCGCTGCTTGCAGCGAACCTCGCGCAAGCGGCCTTCGGTCGCGATGACAACGCGCTCACGCTGTTCGATGACGCCGGCGAGCACGTGCTCGACCGCGCGCCCAAGATCGTCCTGGCGCGGCGGCTGATCGCCCATATCGCCCGGATGCTGTAGCCGCGGCGCCTCGGCGGCACCGCTTTTCCGTTCTCGTCATGCACCGCATCGACGTCCGCGTGCTCGATCCGCGCCTGCAGGACACGCCGCCGCAGTACTCCACGAAGGGCGCGGCGGGGCTCGACCTGCGCGCCTGCATCGACGCGCCGCTCGCTCTCGGGCCGGGCGGTTCGGTGCTCGTTCCCAGCGGGATCGCGATCCACCTCGCAGACCCCGGTCTCGCCGCACTGGTCCTGCCGCGCTCCGGCCTCGGCCACAAGCACGGCATCGTGCTCGGCAACCTCGTCGGCCTAATCGACTCCGACTACCAGGGGCAGATCATGGTGTCGCTCTGGAACCGATCCGGCGAGCCCTATACGCTCCAGCCGATGGAGCGGGTCGCGCAACTCGTCATCGTCCCGGTGCTGCAGGTCGCGCTGAATGTTGTCGAGGAGTTCGGCGCGAGCGAGCGCGGCGCGGGCGGTTTCGGCAGCACCGGCAAGGGCTGAGGCGTCCCCGGAGAGCAAGACGGGCGGCAGCGCCGCCCGCTTTGCATCCGATACCACCGACCGGTCAGGACAGCGTATCCGCCCAGATGTTGACGGCCCAAGCGTCCGCGAAGCCCTTCTCGAGCTCGCTGCGCTGCGCGGACACGCCGCCCGCCCCCGGCACCGGCGCAACGACTTTCTGCGCCGGGTCGTAGCGGTACACCCCTGTGACGTGCATCGCTTCTTTGTCGCTCACGTAGCTATAGCAGGTGTTATTGATGATCGGCATCGGGTTGGTCGGCTGGCCGGTCATCATCGCGACCACCGCCGAAGCACAGATCTTCGCGTGATTGTTCGCCATGCTGCCCGATTTCGGCATTCCGGGACCCGACAGCGTGGCGTCGCCGATCACATGCACCCCGGGCACCGCGACCGACTCCATCGTCTGCCAGTTGACGCCGCACCAGCGGTTGTTCGCCGTGATCAGCTTCGCCTGCTGGGCGACCAGGCCTGCCTTCTGCGGCGGAACGATGTTCAGCACGCTTCCCTTGAACGAATCGAATTCCGTCTTGACGGTCATCCCCTTGACGTCGACGTCCTTCGCTTCCTGGTTCGGGCGGTACTCGATGATTCCCTTGTAGAGATCGTTCCAGGCTGCGAGAAACAGGCCCTTCTTGGAGACGATGTCCTCGTTGCCGTCGAGGATCAGCACTTTCGACTTCGGCTTCGCCTGCTTGAAGTAGAGGGCGACCTGAGAGGCGCGCTCGTACGGGCCCGGCGGGCAGCGATACGGGACTTTCGGAATCGAGAGGACGTAGACGCCGCCGTCGGGCATTGCCTCGAGCTGCTTGCGCAGTGCGACGGTCTCGGGTCCGGCCTTCCATGCGTGCAGGACGATCTTCTGCGCGTCGGGGTCGTTGAGCCCCGGGATCTGCTCGAACATGAAATCGATCCCCGGCGCCACGACGAGCCGGTCGTAGGGGAGGTCCTCGATCCGCTTCAGCTGCACGCGCTTGCGCTCGAGGTTCACCCCGGTCACCTCGTCGCGGATCACTTGGACGCCATATTCGCGCAGTTTGTCGTACCCGATCGTTAGGCTCTCGATCGTGCGGGATCCGCCGAGCACCAGGTTGGAGAGCGGACACGAGACGAACTGCGGGTTGCGATCGATGAGGAACACCTCGATCCGCCGCTCGCTCCACATCCGGATGTACTTCGCCGCCGTGGCGCCGCCGTAGCCTGCGCCGATGACGATCACGCGGCCGACCGGCTTGGCGGGCTCGGAAGAGGTAGCGCACCCGGAGAGAAAGGAGGGCAGGGCAGCGGTGCCCGCACCCGCGCCAATGAGCTTGATGAAGTCGCGCCGGCTGTAGTCGCTTCTCATTATCGCCTCCCTACTTCAGCTTCTGCGCCGCGAAGAAGCCCGCGAGCGCGTCGAGTTGGGCGTCGCTGTAGCCCTTCGCGATCTGGTGCATGATCGTCGCGGGACGCTTGCCGTCGCGGAAGTCGCGCAAGTGCCGCACCAGCGTTTCCCTCGACTGCCCGGCGAGCACCGGCATCCCGCCCGCTGACGCGCCGTTCGTCCCATGGCAGATCGCGCAGCTCGCGGCGTAGTCGCGCGTTTCCTGCGCGGTCGGGGCCTGGGCCGCCGCGACGAGCGGCGCACCCGCCAGGCATGCGGACAGGAACAGGTTCTTCAGCATCTTCTCCTCCTTGATATTGGCGCCCGGCGCTTCCGGTCCGGCGGTGCGCTGGCCCGCGGAGTGTCTGCCCGCATGACTGCAGGCGTCAAGTCATTGACTGTCATGGGGACATCCGGCGCGCTTATCGGGTCTTGACGCCGCGGCCCGCAGGAAGACGAAGGGCCGCGCGTGGCGGCCCTTGTTGGCGGTGCGATGCCGATCAAGTCTCGGTCGGAGTCGGCGCCGCGGGTGGCGCCGGCGGCGCCTCGGCTGGCTCCGGGAACCGCAGGACGATCTTGTCGTCCGGGTCCACGTCCACCGTCACCTTGCCGCCGTTCAGCAGCCGGCCGAACAGCAGCTCGTCGGCGAGCGCTTTGCGGATGGTGTCCTGGATCAGTCGGGCCATCGGCCGCGCGCCCATCGCCGGATCGAAGCCGCGTCGCGCGAGGTGCTCCTTCAGAACGTCTGTCCAGACCGCCTCGACCTTCTTCTCGTGCAACTGCTCCTCGAGCTGCATCAGGAACTTGTCGACCACGCGCAGGATGATCTCGTGGTCCAGCTGGCGGAACGAGATGGTCGCGTCCAGCCGGTTGCGGAACTCCGGCGTGAACATGCGCCGGATCTCGCCCATCTCGTCGCCGGACTCCTTCTTTGCGGTAAAGCCCATGACGGCCTTGTTCAGCGCCTCGGCGCCGGCGTTGGTCGTCATGACGATGATGACGTTGCGGAAATCGGCCTTGCGACCGTTGTTGTCGGTCAGCGTGCCGTGGTCCATGACCTGCAGCAGAATGTTGAAGATGTCCGGGTGCGCCTTCTCGATCTCGTCGAGCAGCAGCACGGAGTACGGCTTCTTGGTGATCGCCTCCGTCAGCAGGCCGCCCTGGTCGAAGCCGACGTACCCCGGCGGCGCGCCGATCAGTCGCGACACCGCGTGCCGCTCCATGTACTCGGACATGTCGAACCGGATCAGCTCGATGCCCATGCAGTAGGCGAGCTGGCGCGCCACTTCAGTCTTGCCCACGCCGGTCGGCCCGCTGAACAGGAAGTTCCCGATCGGTTTCTGCGGGTTGCCGAGACCCGAGCGAGCGGTACGGATGGCCGACACGAGCGCTTCGATCGCCTTGTCCTGGCCGAACACGACCGCCTTGAGATCGCGGTCGAGATTCTTGAGGGCGGTGCGGTCGTCGGTCGAGACCGTCTGCGGCGGGATGCGCGCGATCTTGGCGATGATCTCCTCGATCTCCTGCTTGCCGATCATGCGCTTCTGCTTCGACTTCGGCAGGATGCGTTGCGCCGCGCCCGCCTCGTCGATCACGTCGATCGCCTTGTCGGGAAGGTGGCGGTCGTTGATGTAGCGCGCAGAGAGCTCGGCCGCAGAGGAAAGCGCGTTGGCGCTGTACTTGACGCCGTGATGCGCCTCGAAGCGCGACTTCAGGCCCTTCAGGATCTCGACCGTCTCGTCGATCGACGGCTCGATCACGTCGATCTTCTGGAAGCGCCGCGACAGCGCGTGATCCTTCTCGAACACGCCGCGATATTCGTTGTACGTCGTCGCGCCGATGCACTTAAGGGCGCCGGTCGAGAGCGCCGGCTTCAGCAGATTCGAGGCGTCGAGCGTCCCGCCCGAGGCTGCGCCCGCTCCGATCAGCGTATGGATCTCGTCGATGAACAGGATCCCGTTCGGATTGTCCAGCAGTTGCTTCAGCACCGCCTTGAGGCGCTGCTCGAAGTCCCCGCGGTACTTCGTGCCGGCGAGCAGCGCGCCCATGTCGAGCGCGTACACCTGGCACTTGGAGAGGATGTCGGGCACCTGTCCCTCGACGATGCGGCGCGCGAGGCCTTCCGCGATCGCGGTCTTGCCGACGCCGGCCTCGCCGACCAGCAGCGGGTTGTTCTTGCGCCGCCGGCAGAGGGTCTGGATGACGCGCTCGAGCTCGCGCTCGCGCCCGATCAGCGGGTCGATCTTGCCCACCAGCGCCTGGGCGTTGAGGTTGACCGTATAGGTCTCCAGCGCTCCGCCGGCCTGCTGCCCCTCCGGCTGCTCTTCGTCGCTCTCGGCGGGTTTCGGCTGCTGCGACTGCGGCGCCTTGGTGATGCCGTGCGAGATGTAGTTCACGACGTCGAGGCGCGTGACGCCCTGCTGGTGCAGGAAGTACACCGCATGCGAGTCCTTCTCGCCGAAGATCGCCACCAGCACGTTGGCACCCGTCACCTCCTTCTTGCCCGAGGACTGAACGTGGAGGATCGCGCGCTGGATCACGCGCTGGAATCCGAGCGTGGGTTGGGTGTCGATCTCCTCGGTGCCGGCGACGGTCGGCGTGTGGGAGTTGATGAATTCGGTGAGGCTCCTGCGCAGCTCCTCGATGTTGGCGGCGCAGGCGCGCAGCACTTCGGCTGCGGTGGGGTTGTCCAGCAGCGCGAGTAGGAGGTGCTCGACGGTGATGAACTCGTGCCGCTTCTGGCGTGCCTCGACGAACGCCATGTGCAGGCTGACTTCGAGCTCCTGGGCGATCATTACGTTTCCTCCATCACGCACTGCAGCGGGTGCTGATGCTTGCGCGCGAATGCAACTACCTGCTCGACCTTCGTGGTCGCGATATCCCGCGGGTAGACCCCGCACACCCCCATGCCTTCCCGGTGCACCTTCAGCATCACCTGGGTCGCCTTTTCGCGCGTCATCGCAAAAAACGTCTGCAGCACCACCACCACGAACTCCATCGGCGTGTAGTCATCGTTCATCAGCACCACCTTGAACAGCGGCGGCGGCTTGACCTTCGACTTCTTGGTCTCGAGGACCGTTCCATCACGCGACCGGGTCGCCATGCCTGCTTCAGCCTTCCGATGCCGACGTCGACCTCACTTCCGCGTTCGGTTCATGACGTCTCGCCGCGCGAGTTCGTGCGCTGGGGACTCGCTCGTATCCTAGCCAGACTTGCGTCCCCGCGCAATCGCCCGAATCGCCCGCAAGGCACGGATTTCTCAGGGGCTTGAGGCACCGCGCGGACACTTGACGCGCTACGTCGAAGCGCGTAAAAGAGGCGCGTGTTTGCTCTTCAAGCGGTAGGAAGGTCGTTGCGGTGATCCCCTCGTCCTGAAGCTGGCTTGAGAACAGGCATGGGAATGGGGGGAGACCCTCGGGTCGCAACGTGAAGGGAAGAGGGGGGCTATGCCTACCGGTACGGTGAAGTGGTTCAATGACGCGAAGGGCTATGGATTTATCACGCCGGATGACGGTGGCGAGGATCTGTTCGCGCACTTCTCGGCCATCAACATGGCCGGGTTCAAGACGCTCAAAGAGGGGGAGAAGGTCAGCTTCGAGGTGACCCAGGGCCCCAAGGGCAAGCAGGCATCGAACATCCAAAAGGCCGGCTGAGCCCGCGCCGGTACGGATCCGTTCGAAGCCCCGCCGCGTGCGGGGCTTTTTGTTTTTTTCGACCACGGGCCTCGCAAGCACCCAATCGGCCCGTTGCAAAATGCCGACCGCGGCACCGCCGGACGACCGGGCGCCACGCTGCGTACCCGCGCGGGGCCCTGCAACAGCGGCACCCGATCGGCCCGCGGCTGAAAGCGGGCTACGCTGCAGAGCGGTCGAACAACTGCGCTCGGACTGCTGCGAAGGCTCCTCGATCTCGGTTCGCGGAACAAGATGGGCCGCCCGCAGGCGGCCCATGGTCCCGCCGGCGTCGCGCCCGCGCTACATGCGCTCGATCATCGCGTTCCCGAAGCCCGAGCACGACACTTCGGTCGCCCCCGTCATCAGGCGCGCGAAGTCGTACGTCACCACCTTGGCCGAGATCGCCGCTTCCATCGACTTGATGATGAGGTCGGCGGCTTCGCGCCAACCCATGTGGCGCAGCATCATCTCGGCCGAAAGGATGAGCGAGCCGGGATTCACCTTGTCTTGCCCGGCGTACTTGGGTGCGGTCCCGTGCGTCGCCTCGAAGCAGGCAATGGTGTCCGAGAGGTTGGCGCCCGGCGCGATGCCGATGCCGCCGACCTGCGCCGCCAGCGCGTCCGAGACGTAGTCGCCGTTCAGGTTCAGCGTCGCGATCACGTCGTACTCGTCGGGCCGCAGCAGGATCTGCTGCAGGAATGCGTCGGTGATTACGTCCTTGACCACGATCTCGCGGCCGGTCTTCGGGTTCTTCATCTTGCACCACGGCCCGCCGTCGAGCATCTGCGCACCGAACTCGCGCTGCGCCAGCGCATAGCCCCAGTCTCGGAAGCCGCCTTCGGTGAACTTCTGGATGTTGCCCTTGTGGACGAGGGTCACGGACTTCCGGTCGTTGTCGATCGCGTACTGGAAGGCCTTGCGGATCAGCCGCTCGCTGCCTTCGATCGAGACCGGCTTGATCCCGATCGCGGACGATCCGGGGAAGCGGATCTTCTTGACGCCCATCTCGGTCTGCAAGTACTTGATGAGCTTTTGCGCTTGCTCGGACTTGGCGGGCCACTCGATCCCGGCGTAGATGTCCTCGGTGTTCTCGCGGAAGATCACCATGTCGACCTTCTCGGGCGCCTTGAGCGGCGACGGCGTGCCGCGGAAGTAGCGCACCGGCCGCAGGCAGACGTAGAGGTCGAGCTCCTGGCGCAGCGCGACGTTCAGCGAGCGGATCCCGCCGCCGACCGGCGTGGTCATCGGCCCCTTTATCGAGACCGAGTACTCCTTGAGCAGGTCGAGCGTTTCGGTTGGCAGCCACACATCGGCGCCGTAGAGGCGGGTGGACTTCTCTCCCGCGAACACTTCCATCCAGTGGATCTTGCGCTTGCCGCCGTAGGCTTTCGCGACTGCGGCATCGACCACCTTGAGCATCACCGGCGTGATATCGACGCCGGTGCCGTCCCCCTCGATGTACGGAATGACGGGGTTGTCGGGCGTCGCCTTGCCGGGGACGATCTTGCTTCCGCCTTGCGGGACCTTCACGTGAGTCGTGGCCATTGCTGCTCCGTTGTGGGCTCGATGAGATTGAGAATGGGGTCGGTTTGTGCCGGGCGGCGCGCGTCCCATCGCCGTCGGACCTGGGGCATCTGAAACGCCGATAGGGCGCAATTATGCGTCAACCCGGGGGGCAATTTCCATGATCCGGGTCTCGGCCGGGCGATCCGGCGGCGTGCCGCCCACGACCGTTTGCCGCTATCCTCGGGGCGAAACCCACACCCCGGCCGCTGCGGCCGCGTCCGTACATGGTCCTGCCCAAGGGAGAGAACCCCGTCGCCGTCGCGATTGCCGAGGCGTTGCTCGACGGGTTCGATACGCACTACCGCCTGTTTCGCGAGACCAGCCGCGCGGCGAAAGCGCGCTTTGAGTTGGGCGACTGGCTCGGGCAGCAGCGCGCCGTGCGGGAGCGGATCGCCTTCTACGACCAGCGCGTGCGCGAGACCGCCGGGCGGCTGCACGCCGAATCACGGGACGAGAACACGTGGGCGCAGGCCAAGCTGCTCTACATCGGCCTGCTGACGAACCACAAGCAGCCGGAGCTCGCCGAGACCTTTTTCAGCTCCGTGTTCTGCCGGATCATGGACCGGACGTACTTCCACAACGAGTTCATCTTCTTCCGTCCCGCAGTTTCAACCGAATTCATCGAGTCCGATCCGCCTGCCTACCGGACTTACTACCCGCTGCGGCACGGCTGGCGGGAGACGCTGCGCCGGATCTGCGCCGACCTCGACTGGCGCTGTCCGTTCGCGGACCTCGATCGCGACATCGGCTACGTGCTCGAGGCCGCGCGGCAGGCGTCCGGCGGAGAGCTCCGCCCCGAGCCGAACTGCCAGATCCTCGTGCTGGCCTCGGCGTTCTACCGGAACAAGGCGGCCTACGTCTGCGGCAAGCTCGTCAACGGCGACCGCGAGTACCCGTTCGTCGTCCCGGTGCTCCACGACCGCAACGCGCGCCTCTACCTCGACACGCTGCTCGTCGACCCCCTCGACATCGGGCGCGTGTTCAGCCTGAACCGCGCGTACTTCATGGTCGACATGGAGGTGCCCTCGGCGTACGTGCAGTTCCTGCGGACGCTGATGCCCTACAAGCCGCGTGCCGAGCTGTACACAATGCTCGGCCTCGGGAAGCAGGGCAAGACGATGTTCTACCGCGAGCTCGCCCACCATCTGCGGCACTCCGATGACGAGTTCATCGTCGCGCCGGGCGTGCGCGGGCTGGTGATGGTGGTGTTCACGCTCCCGTCGTTTCCCTACGTATTCAAGGTGATCCGCGACGAGATCGTGCCGCCGAAGGAGACGGACCGCGAGACGGTCAAGGCGAAGTACCTGCTGGTGAAGCAGCACGACCGGGTCGGGCGCATGGCCGACACGCATGAGTTCTCGAAGGTGGCGCTGCCCAAGGCGCGGTTCAGCGCCGCGCTCCTCGACGAGCTGCGCCTGACCTGCGCCTCGGTGCTGACGGAGAACGACATCGAGGTGGTGATCGACCATCTCTACATCGAGCGGCGCATGTTGCCGCTCAACCTATACCTGGATCAGGCCGCGGACGATCGAATCGAACGCGTCGTGCGCGACTACGGCGATGCGATCCGCGAACTCGCGTACGCGAACATCTTTCCCGGCGACATGCTGATGAAGAACTTCGGCGTCACGCGCCTCGGCCGGGTGGTGTTCTACGACTACGACGAGATCGAGTACCTCACCCACTGCAGCTTCCGGCGCATCCCCGAGGCACCGAATCCGGAGCTCGAGATGTCCGGCGAGGTCTGGTACCCGGTGGCGAGAAACGACGTGTTTCCCGAGGAGTTCAGCGCTTTCCTGCTTACCGATCCGCGCGTGCGGGCGGCGTTCATGAAGTACCACGCGGACCTGCTCGGCCCGGAGTTCTGGAAGGCGATTCAGGCGCAGATCGAGGGCGGTCACGTCGAAGACTTCTACCCTTACCCGGAAACGATCCGGTTCTGCATCGTGCACCGTGCCCCGAGCGAGCATCCGGAGGTCGTCGCCGCCTGATCTTGGTCGGCACTTCCACGGCGCGCTGTAAGTCATTGTTTTTCAAGGGCTACGGTAGGCGGGTGAGGAGAATGTCAACCCGCGCTGCTCGGGCGGCGTTATTGGCCCTGACCGGCTTACCGGTCACTTCAATCAAACTGACGCCACAGAGAGGAAACTCATGAAAAAGCTGATCGCCGTGCTGTTCGCCGCCATGTTCGCGGCCGTGTCGTTCCAGGTCGTCGCGCAGGACGAAGGACCGAAGCCGACCGCCGAGCAGTGCAAGAAGGACCCGAAGATGAAGGGCTGCGAGACTGCGGCTCCGGCGAAGAAGTAATCTCGCCTTAGGCGATCGAAAGGCAGGGCACGTCCCTGCCTTTCCTTTTTCAGGAGACCGCTGCTAAACTGCCCGCGCCCTGACGACCGGAGAGAGGGAGCAGGGCATCGTCGCCCGCCCCGACGCGGGCATCCCGACCCAGACGCTCAAGGAGGAGCAGAAATGAAGAAGATCGTTGCGCTGATTCTCGCCGCCACGTTTGCGGCCGTGTCGTTCCAGGCCGTCGCGCAGGACAAGAAGCCGACCGCCGAGCAGTGCAAGAAGGATCCGAAGATGAAGGGCTGCGAGCGCGGCGAAGAAGTAATCGCCGCTTCTGGCGAGTGAAGGCAGGGGCATGCCCCTGCCTTTTTCATTCCTGCACCTGCGCCTCCTCTCGATTCCGTGAACCTGCGTCCGACTACCCTAGCCGCGTTGTTCGTCCTGTCCGTGGCTTCCGGGCCGGCGATCGGGCAGCTGCCTGCCCTCGAGCTCAGCGCCGGGATTCATCTCATCCGCGCCGAAGTCGCGAGCACGTTCGACTCGCGCGCGCAGGGACTGATGTTCCGCAAGACGCTCGGCGCCAACAGCGGGATGCTGTTCGTGTTCCCCGACGTGTCGACGCACTGCATGTGGATGAAGAACACTTACGTGCCGCTCTCGGTCGCGTTCATGGACGAGCAGGGCACGATCGTGAGCATCCATGACATGCAGCCCCAGAACGAGACCTCGCATTGCGCGCGGAAGCCCGCGCGCTTCGCGTTGGAGATGAATCAGGGCTGGTTCGCGCAGAAGGGCATCAAGCCCGGCGCGAAGATCGGGGGGCTCGACAAGGCCCCGCCGCCGCGTTGAGCCGCGGCGCGCCGCCAAGCAGAAGGGGCCCCGCGGGGCCCCTTCTGCGCTTCAGCCGGCGAATCGACCTACAGGCCGGCGTTCTGCTGCGCGACCATGCAATAGAGCATCGGTATCGACAGCATCGTGTTGAAGCGCGAGGTCAGCATGGCCAGGCGCGCCGCCTTGGCTTTCTCGGCCGCCTCGACCTGCACGATGCCGAGCGCTTTCTTCTGGTTCGGCCAGATGATGAACCAGACGTTGAAGGCCATGATCAGCGCGAGCCACATGCCGATGCCGATCGCGGTGAACGGCTTCTGGAACGCGAGCGCGGAGGCGATGTAGCCGTTCATCCACGCGAGGAGCAGACCCGTGATCACAGTGGCCAATGCCGCCCAACGGAACCAGAACAACGCGGTCGGAGCGATGACCTTCCCGATCGCCGGCTTCTGCTCGTCCGGGATCTTCGGCATCGACGGGATCTGCACGAAGTTGAAGTACCAGAGTATGCCGATCCACATCACGCCCGAGAGGACGTGCAGCCAGCGCATGAAGAACGTCCACCAGGCATGGTCGAACTTGACAGCGCCGCCAGCAGCGGTGCTGACGACGATCACAATGACGATGAGGACAACGACGCCGGCGGCTACGGTACGTCCGAGGGATTGGAGAATCGCGCCCATCTGGAAGCCTCCTTTGAGGTCTGTTGTTGTCCCCGACGACGGGACTCCTGGAGCGCGCGGAGTTTAGCAGGCCCCGCGCGTCCCGCCAATCGCGCGCTCAGCGCGTCTGCTCGACGCGGGCGCTCGCCCCGCCCTCGGCGAAAGTGAGATCGAGCAGGTCGCCGCGACCGAGCCCCGCACTGCGGCGCACGATGCGTCCCTCTCCGTCCCGGACGATGGCATAGCCGCGCTCCAGCACCGCGCGCGGGTCGAGATGCGCGAGGTTCTGCACGAGCGACTCGAGCCGCGCCGAGCGCTGCGCTGATCGGTGGTACATCGCGGAGCGCGTGCGCTGGGCCAGCCCGGCGATCCGCGCCTCCAGTGGCGCGAGAGCGGGAATGCCCCGCATCGCCCGGTCGGCAAGATCGCGCACGCGCCATCGCCCCCGCTCCAGCGACCGCTCGGCCGCAAGGGCGAGGCGCGCGCGAAGCTGCCCCAGCAGCGCGGTCTGTGCATCGAGGCGGCGTCCCGGGTGGACGAGCCGGCGCGTCAGATGGTCGAGGACCTGGAAGCGGGTCTCGAGGTCGCGAATGATGCGGCGGTGCAGGCGCCCGGCAAGCAGGTCGAGACGCGCGAGCAGCTCGTCGCGCGCCGGGCTCGCGAGCTCCGCCGCCCCGGTCGGCGTCGGTGCGCGGACGTCGGCCGCGAAGTCCGCGATCGTGAAGTCGGTTTCATGGCCGACCCCAACGACGACCGGAACCGCACAGGCGCGGATCGCGCGCGCGACGCGCTCGTCGTTGAAAGCCCAGAGATCCTCGATGCTCCCGCCGCCGCGGCACAGGATCAGCACGTCGCACTCGCGGCGCCGCGCGGCTGACGCGATTGCGGCGACGATCTCGGCCGGCGCACCCTCGCCCTGCACCGCGGCGGGATAGACCACTACCTCGACCGAGGGATTGCGCCGCGCGAGCGTGGTCAGCACGTCGCGCAGCGCCGCGGCCGCCGGGGAGGTCACGACGCCGATCGCGCGGGGGTACGCCGGAATCGGTCGCTTGAGCGCCGGGTCGAACAGCCCCTCGCGCTCGAGGCGGTCGCGCAGGCGCAGGAACGCCTCATAGAGCGCACCGAGGCCCGCGCGGCGCATGAACTCGACGTTGAGCTGGAAATCGCCGCGCGGCTCGTAGAGCGACACCAGCGCGCGGACCTCCACCTGCAGGCCGTCGCGGGGCTGCCAGTCGAGGTACGCGCCGCGGCCGCGGAACATCACGCAGCGCACCTGGGCCTGGTCATCCTTCAGCGAGAAATACAGGTGCCCCGATCGGGCCTGGGTGAAGTTGGAGATCTCGCCGCCGACCCAGAGGAGCGGAAAACGGTGCTCGAGTAGGTCGTGAACGCTGCGATTGAGCGCCGAAACGCTGAGGACTTCGCTCCCGGAGAACCCGCTTTCCCGCGTCAATGCTGGCTCTCCGGGCATGTCCGCATCTTAACCTATCCACAAGTGCGCCCGCCGGGCCCCCGGCGCCGACGGGCGCGCCGCCGCTCTCTCTGGAGATTCCTGCAACTTGCTGATTCAATGAACTAAATCGTTACGATCACTTATTGATCAGCGGGCGAAATTCCTTTCCGCACGGTCCACTTAGCGTGGCTGTCGACACACTATGCACAACCTTATCCACAGCAACTGTGGATAACTATGCATGCCGGAAGCATGCGCGCGCGAGACGCGCGCTAACGCATTTTCTTGCGGCGCAAGAGCGCGGCAGATAAAGTCTCGTGCTTTGATTTTTCGCGGAAAACTAACGCGTGTTCGCAATCATTCAAGCGGCCGGATGGCCGATCTGGTTCCTCCTGCTGGCCTCCGTGATCGCCGTTGCGCTCATCATCGAGCGGTCGATCGTGCTCAGGCACTCGAAGATCGTTCCCAACGGTCTGCTCGAGAAGGTGGTGGATGCGTACCGGAAACAGGGCGTCGGCACCCAGCTGCTTGACAGCCTTTATCGGGACTCGCCCCTCGGGCGCGTGCTCGCCGCCGGGTTGAGGAATCACAAGGCGCCGCGTCCGGTGATGAAGGAAGCGATCGAGGACGAGGGGCGCGCCGTCACGCACGACCTCGAGCGGTTCCTCACCACGCTCGGCACGATCGCGGCTATCAGTCCGCTGTGGGGCCTGTTTGGCACGATCGTGGGCATGATCGAAATCTTCGGCTCGCAGAATCCGACCGGGGCGAACCCGGCGCAGCTCGCGCACGGCATCTCGATCGCGCTCTACAACGCCGGCTTCGGCATCCTGATCGCCGTTCCCGCGACGATCTTCTTCCGCCACTTCCGCGGCAAGGCCGAGAGTTTCGTGATGGAGATGGAGCAGCAAGCCTCGCGGCTCGTCGACATGGTCCACGGCGAGCGGGGCTGATCGGAGCGGTCGGGGTGAACTTTCGTGGCCACTGGAAGGAGGATCCGGAGATCAACCTGATCCCCTTCATCGACGTTCTGCTCGTGATCCTCATCTTCCTGATGGTGACGACCACCTACTCGAGGTACGCAGAACTCCAGATCAACCTGCCGAGCGCCTCGGCAGAGAAACAGGCCGAGCGCCCGAACGAGATCAACGTCACGATCAGCGCCGCCGGCGAGCTCACGATCGACCGCAAGCCGGCGCAGTTCGCGAGCGTCGCGCAGTTCACCGAGCTCCTGAAGCAGGCGGGCAGCGGGCGCAAGGACCCGATCGTGATCATCAATGGCGACGCGAAGTCCAACCTCCAGGTGTCGATCAACGTGATGGAGGCGGCGCGACTCGCCGGCTACACGAACGTCTCGTTCGCGGTCCAGCAATCGGCCGGGAAGTGATCCCGGCCCGCGCGGCGTGCGGCAGTGACGCGCAGGTCAGGATTGGAAACCGCATCCTTCCCCGAGCGTCACTGGTACCGGCTGAGCCCGCTCTCGGTCGCGCTCGCGCCGTTCAGCCTGCTCTTCCGGCTGGCCGTCGGCCTCCGTCGCGCCGGATACGCCAAGGGGATCCTCCGGTCGCATCGTCTGCCGGTCCCGGTGGTGGTCGTCGGCAATCGCGTCGTCGGCGGCACGGGAAAGACCCCGCTGGTGCTCTGGCTCGTCGACGTGCTGCGCAGCCGCGGCCTCCGGCCTGGAATCGTGTCGCGCGGATACCGCGGCACCAACGATCCCGCCCGGCGCGTGCTCCAAGGTGGGGACGCAGCGCAGTTCGGCGACGAACCGGTGCTGCTCGCCGAGCGCAGCGGGGTGCCGGTGTGGATCGGGCGGAATCGGGTCGCTGCGGCGCGCGGCCTGCTCGCCGCACACCCTGACCGCGACGTCCTGATCTGCGACGACGGCCTGCAGCACTACGCTCTCGCGCGCGACTTCGAGATCGCGGTCGAGGACGAGCGGGGCCACGGCAACGGCCTGCTGCTCCCGGCGGGCCCGTTGCGCGAGCCCGCCTCACGTGCGGTGGATGCAGTCGTCGTCAACGGGGCGGCGGGCGCGGGGGGGTTCGAGATGCACCTCGCGCCGGACGGCTTCCGCCGCGTCGGCGGGGGCGAGGAGAGCGTGCCGGTCGCAGCGCTGCGGGGCCGGCGCCTGCATGCGGTCGCGGGGATCGGCAACCCGGGGCGCTTCTTCGCGACGCTCCGGGCCCAGGGCCTCGAATTCGTGCCGCACGCGTTTCCCGACCACCACGCATGGACGGCGCACGACCTCGACTTCGCCGCATGTGACTTCGTGCTGATGACCGAGAAGGATGCAGTAAAATGCCGCGCATTCGGACGCGACGACCTCGTCGCCCTCCGGGTGCAGGCGCGGGTCGATCCGCGACTTGCGGACCTCCTCTCGGCGCGCATCCATGGATCCGAAGCTGCTTGACATTCTCGTCTGCCCGGTCACCAAGGGCCCGCTGATCTACGACAAACCGGCCCAGGAACTGGTGTCGATCGAGAGCGGTCTCGCTTACCCGATCCGGGACGGCATTCCGGTGATGCTCGAGGACGAGGCGCGGCGCCTCTCCGCAGACGAGATCGAGTCCTGGCGCGCGAAGCGCTGAGCGCGCCGGAGGCGCTACGCCATGCCCGGCCTCCTGCGCTTCACCGTCCTCATCCCCGCGCGCTATGCGTCGAGCCGGCTGCCCGGCAAGGCGCTCGCGGACATCGGCGGCAAACCGATGGTCGTACACGTGGCGGACCGCGCCCGCTCGAGCGGCGCGGGCGCGGTGTGGATCGCCACCGACGACGCGCGCATTGTTGCCGCGGCGCGCGAGCACGGCTGCGATGCGCTGCTGACGCGCGCCGATCACGCGTCCGGGACCGACCGGCTGGCGGAAGCCGCAGCGACGCTGGGGCTCGCCGATGACGAAATCGTGGTGAACGTGCAGGGCGACGAGCCGCTGATGCCGCCCGCGCTAGTGGGCCGGCTCGCGCACGCGCTGGCGCAGCGGACGGCGGCGTCGATGGCGACGGCCTGCGTTCCCATCACCGACCCGGAGAAGATGCGCAATCCGAATGTGGTCAAGGTCGTGTGCGACCACTCCGGTTACGCGCTTTACTTCAGCCGCGCCCCGATCCCGTACGCACGCGACGCGGTCGCCGCCGGGGGCCCGGCGGCGGTGCTGCCGGACGGATTGCCCGCGTATCACCACCTCGGCATCTACGCTTACCGCGCCGGTTTTCTGCGCGCGTATGCGAAGCTCGTGCCCGCACCGATCGAACGATTCGAGGCGCTCGAGCAGCTGCGCGCGCTCTGGCACGGGCACCGCATTGCGGTCATCGTCGCCGAGGCGGAGCTGCCGCCCGGCGTGGACACCCCCGAGGACCTGGAAAGGACGCGACGACTCTTCGCCGCCAAGGCCTGAGCGGTCTCGCCGGGCACCCGCGCAGTCCGCCCGGGTGATCGGCCCGTTTGACCGCGTCGCCGCCAACGGGCTATCGTCAACATTCCCTTCCCCGAACGAGCCAGACACTCAATGCGACTTATCCTCCTCGGCCCGCCTGGCGCTGGCAAAGGCACGCAAGCGCAGTTCATCACCGATCGCTTCGGGATCCCGCAGATCTCGACCGGCGACATGCTGCGCGTCGCGATCAAGGCGGGCACGCCGCTCGGCGTGGCGGCGAAGAAGGTCATGGACGCGGGCCAACTCGTGTCCGACGACATCGTCATCGCGCTGGTGAAGGAGCGTCTTGCCCGGAGCGACTGCGCCTCCGGCTATCTTTTCGACGGGTTTCCGCGCACGCTCCCGCAGGCCGAGGCGATGAAGAGTGCCGGTGTGGCGCTCGACTATGTCCTCGAGATCGACGTGCCCGACGAGGAGATCATCGCGCGCATGGGCGGTCGCCGCGTCCACCTCGCCTCGGGTCGGACCTATCACGTGCGGTTCAATCCGCCCAAGGTCGCAGACCGCGACGACGTGACCGGCGAGCCGCTGATCCAGCGTGACGACGACCGCGCGGACACCGTTCGCAAGCGCCTGGAGGTGTATCACGCACAGACCCGGGCGCTGGTCGACTACTTCACGCGCTGGGCGGCGACCGGCGACCCGCGGGCGCCGCAGTATCGGCGGATCTCCGGCGTGGGCTCGGTCGACGAAATCCGCGAACGCGCCCTTGCCGCTCTGAATTAGAGCGCGCTGCCGGGGCGGTGTGCCTCCGGCGAATGTCGCGCTTCGCGTCGCCGCGCGATAATCTTTCGCGTTCCTTGTTCGTGAAGCGGCCATGAAAACCACCAAAGCCACCAAAGCCCTCCAACGCCATCTACGCCCAGTCTGGCGGCCCCAGCGCGGTGATCAATGCCTCCGCTGCCGGCGTCATCGAAGCCGCGCGCAAGGCGCGCGGGAAGATCGGCAAGCTGTACGCCGGCCGCAACGGCATCGTCGGCATCCTCACCGAAGAGCTGATCGATACCGGCAGGGAGTCGGCGAGCGCGGTCGCCCGGCTCCGCCAGACCCCGGGCAGCGCGTTCGGGACCTGCCGCTACAAGCTCAGGGATTTCGAGAAGGACCGGTCGCAGTACGAGCGGCTGATCGAGGTGTTTCGCGCCTACGACATCGGCTACTTCTTCTACAACGGCGGCAACGATTCCATGGACACGGCGTGGAAGGTTTCGCAGCTCGGCGCGCAACTCGGCTATCCGGTGCAGTGCATCGGCGTGCCGAAGACGATCGACAACGACCTGCCGATGATCGATGCCTGCCCGGGGTTCGGGTCGGTGGCGAAGTACGTCGCGACCTCGATTCGCGAGGCAAGCATGGACGTCGCGTCGATGTTCCGCACCTCGACGCAGATCTTCGTGCTGGAGGTGATGGGCCGCCACGCGGGCTGGATCACCGCCGCGGGCGGGCTCGCCGCAGAGGGGCCGGACGATGGTCCGCACGTCCTGCTGTTTCCCGAGATCCAGTTCGACGAAGCGAAGTTCCTCGACCGCGTGAAGGCGACGGTCGAGCGTATCGGCTGGTGCTCGATCGTCGTCTCGGAGGGCCTGCACGGGCCCGACGGAAAGTTCCTGTCGGAGAGCGGATTGCGCGACGCGTTCGGCCACGCCCAGCTCGGGGGCGTCGCGCCGCAGATCGCCAAGCTGATCACCGAGCGGCTGAAGTACAAGCACCACTGGGCGGTCTCGGACTACCTCCAGCGCTCGGCCCGCCACATCGCCTCGGCGGTCGACGCGGAGCAGGCGTACAAGCTCGGCGCGGCGGCGGTGAAGCTCGCGCTCGAGGGGCGCAACGCCGTGATGCCGACGGTGATCCGCTTGTCGGACAAGCCCTACAAGTGGAAGCTCGGCGTGGCGGAGCTGAAGAACGTCGCCAACGTCGAGAAGAAGATGCCGCGCGACTTCATTACCGACGACGGTTTCCACATCACGGCCAAGTGCCGGGACTATCTTTCGCCGCTCACCAGGGGCGAGGACTACCCCTCCTACAAGGACGGGCTGCCCGACTACGTCAAGCTGAAGAACGTGCTCGTGCCGAAGAAGCTCGGCACGACCTTCAAAATCTGAACGCGGCCGGGCTATAATCCGCCGCTTTCTAGAACCCGGGCCGGGGGAGCCGGCGGAGCGCGCGTGCCCGCGCGCCCGCGCTTCCCGACGAACGCCCGCCTTACACGGGGGATTCCATGAGCTCTGCTCTTCTTTTCGCGCTCGGTTGCGCGGTTCTGGCGATCGCCTACGGCTTCTTTTCGATCGGCTGGATCCTGCGGCAGCCCGAAGGCAACGAGCGCATGCGCGAGATCGCGGGCGCGATCCGCCAGGGCGCAGTCGCCTACCTGCGGCGGCAGTACTACACCATCGCCCTCGTCGGCGTCGTGCTCTTCGTCGTGATCGGGCTGGTGCCCGGGCTCGGCTGGCCGACCGCGTGGGGCTTTGCGATCGGCGCGATCCTGTCGGGGCTGTCCGGGGTCATCGGCATGAACGTGTCGGTGCGCGCGAACGTTCGCACCGCGGAGGCGGCGCGCAAGGGCCTGAACGAAGCGCTCGCCGTCGCGTTCCGGGGCGGCGCGATCACCGGCCTGCTGGTCGTCGGTCTCGGCCTGCTCGGCGTCGCCGGCTACTTCTGGCTGCTCGCCGCCTCCGGCAAGGCGGGCCTGCCGCTCATCGAGACGCTGAAGCCGCTCATCGGCCTCGGCTTCGGGGGGTCGCTCATCTCGATCTTCGCACGGCTGGGGGGCGGCATCTTCACCAAGGGCGCCGATGTCGGCGCGGACCTGGTCGGCAAGGTCGAGGCGGGCATTCCCGAGGACGATCCGCGCAACCCGGCGGTGATCGCCGACAACGTCGGTGACAACGTCGGCGACTGCGCCGGCATGGCGGCCGACCTGTTCGAGACCTACGCGGTGACGTTGATCGCGACGATGCTGCTCGGCGCGCTGATGGTGAAGACGGAGTCCGCCGCCGCGGTGATCTACCCGCTGGTCATCGGCGGCTTCTCGATCATCGCGTCGATCGTCGGCACCTGGTTCGTCAAGGCCAAGGCCGGCGACAAGAACGTCATGCCGGCGCTGTACCGCGGGCTGTGGGTCGCCGGCATCCTCGCGCTGATCGCGTTCTACCCGATCACCCAGTGGATCATGGGCGACGTGCTCGCGAACGTGCCGTTCGACGTCGCCGGCGGACGCAAGTTCGTCGCGGTGTGGCAGCTCTGGGGGGCCGCGGCCGTCGGCCTCGTCCTCACCGGCTTCATGGTCTGGATCACCGAGTACTACACCGGCACGCAGTTCAAGGCGGTGCAGCACGTCGCGCAGGCGTCGACCACCGGGCACGCGACCAACATCATCGCCGGCATCGGCGTATCGATGAAGGCCACGGCCTGGCCGGTGATCGCGGTCTGCGTCGCGATCGGGCTTTCCTACTGGTTCGCGGGCCTGTACGGCATCGCGATCGCCGCGACCGCAATGCTCTCGATGACCGGCATCATCGTGGCGCTCGACGCGTACGGCCCGATCACCGACAACGCCGGCGGCATCGCCGAGATGGCGAAACTGCCCGACTCGGTGCGCCGCATCACCGACCCGCTCGACGCGGTCGGCAACACGACCAAGGCCGTGACGAAGGGCTACGCGATCGGCTCGGCCGGCCTCGCGGCGCTGGTGCTGTTCGCCGACTACACGCACGCCCTCGAGGCCCAGGGCCAGCACCTGAGCTTCGACCTGTCGAACCACATGGTAATCATCGGCCTCTTCATCGGCGGCATGGTGCCGTACCTCTTCGGTGCGATGGCAATGGAGGCGGTCGGGCGCGCGGCAGGTTCGGTGGTGGTGGAAGTGCGCCGCCAGTTCAAGGAAATCCCCGGGATCATGGCGGGCACGGCCAAGCCGGAATACGGCACGGCCGTCGACCTGCTGACCCGCGCGGCGATCAAGGAGATGATCGTCCCGTCGCTGCTGCCGGTGTTGATCCCGATCGTGGTCGGGCTCGTGCTCGGCCCGCAGGCGCTCGGCGGCGTCCTGATGGGCACGATCGTCACCGGCCTCTTCGTCGCGATCTCGATGACCACCGGCGGCGGCGCGTGGGACAACGCCAAGAAGTACATCGAGGACGGCCATCACGGCGGCAAGGGATCGGACGCCCACAAGGCGGCGGTGACCGGGGACACGGTCGGCGATCCGTACAAGGACACGGCGGGCCCTGCGATCAACCCGCTGATCAAGATCATCAACATCGTTGCGCTTCTGATCGTGCCGCTCATGGGTGGCAGCGATCATGGGCAGGCGGCAGCGCCGGCTGCCACGGTCGCGGTGGCGCCTGCGCCGGCCGCAGCACCCGTTACCGTACGGCCGGTGCGCCTCCACTTCGAGACCGGGAAGCGTGGCACTGAGCAGCGAGGATCAGAAGATCGTCGCGGCAGTCGCGCAGAAGATGAAGGAAACACCCGGTCTCAAGGTGGACGTCTCCGGGTTTGCCGACAAGACCGGCAACATGGAGCAGAACCTCGAGCTCGCCAAGCAGCGTGCGACGGTCGTCCGCGACGCGCTCAAGGCCGCAGGCATCGCGGAGGACCGCATCAACCTCAAGAAACCGGAGGAGGTCATCCTGGGCGCGGGCCAGGACGCCGAGGGGCGTCGCGTCGAGATCAGCGTCGCGAAGTGACGGCGCGGCGAGTCTTCGCGCGCCTGGGAAGGGCAGCCTGCGGGCTGCCCTTTTTCTTTTGGGTCGCCGCCGCGAGCGCGCAGCTCGCGGCGGAGCCGGGATCCGGCGTTGCGCCCAAGCGCGCCGCGGTCGGCCAGCGCTTCATGGTGGCCGCGGCACATCCGCTCGCCGTCGATGCGGGCTACGAGGTGCTCAAGCGCGGCGGCACCGCGATGGACGCCGCGGTCGCCGTGCAGCTCGTGCTCGGGCTCGTCGAGCCCCAGTCCTCGGGCGTCGGCGGCGGCGCGTTCATCGTTCATTACTCCGCGGCGGACAAGCGGGTGCGGACGTACGACGGCCGCGAGACGGCGCCCGCCGCCGCACGGCCCGACCGGTTTCTCGGATCATTCGGCCGGCCGATGGGTTTCATCGACGCGGTGCTGTCGGGGAAATCGGTCGGGGTGCCCGGGACGTTCGCGGCCCTGGAACTCGCCCATCGCAACCACGGCCGCATCGAATGGGCCGCGCTTGCGACGCCGGCCATCGGCCTGGCCGAGAGCGGGTTCGCGATCTCGCCGCGGCTGCACGCGCTCCTCGAGTGGGATCGGTGGCTCGCGCGCGACCCGTATGCCGCACGCTATTTTTACGATTCGGTTGGGCGGCCGAAACCGGTGGGCGCGATGCTCCGCAACCCCGAGTATGCGGCGGTGCTGCGCGAGGTCGCGAAGCAGGGCGCCGCGGCGTTCTATCGCGGCCCGATTGCAGCCGATCTCGCGGCGGCCGTGCAGAACCACCCGCTCGGTCGGGGCGACCTCGCCGTCGAGGATCTCACCGGGTACCGCGCGAAGGAACGCGAGCCCGTGTGCGGCGCGTTCCGTGCCTACCGCGTCTGCGGCATGGGCCCGCCGTCGAGCGGCGGCGTCGCGGTGCTCGAGATCCTCGGGATTCTCGAGCGCCTGCCGCGAACCGACTTCACGCGCGACCCGGTACGGGCGGTGCACTACTTTGCCGAGGCTGCCCGGCTCGCGTATGCGGACCGCGACCGATACGTCGCGGACCCGGACTTCGTCGACGTGCCCGTCGCCGGACTGCTGGCGCCCGCGTATCTGGCGGAGCGCGCTCGTCTGGTCGCCGCGGACAAGTCGCTCGTCCGGGCCCAACCGGGCCGCCCCGCCGGCGCCGAGCGCAAGGCATTCGCCGACGGCGTCGAGGCCGATCTCGCGTCGACGACGCATTTCTCCATCGTCGACGCCGAGGGCAACGCCGTGGCGCTCACCTCGAGCATCGAGTTCCTGTTCGGAAACCACCGGTTCGTGCGCGGGTTCCTGCTCAACAACGAGCTCACCGACTTCTCGTTCGTCGCGGAGGAGGGTGGGCGTCCGGTTGCGAACCGGGTCGAGGGGCGCAAGCGTCCGCGCAGCTCGATGTCGCCGACCCTCGTGTTCGACGCGGACGGGCGGCTCGTGATGATCGTGGGATCACCCGGCGGTCACGCGATCATCCACTACGTGGCGCGCGTCATCGTCGCGGCGCTCGACTGGGGCATGCCGCTTCAGGCGGCGCTGGATGCGCCGCACTTCGGCAGCCGCAACGGCCCGACGGAGCTCGAAGCGGGAACACCGGTCGCGCGCCTGCAGCCTCAGCTCGAGGCGCTCGGGCATCCGGTGCGCGTCGGCGAGACCGCCAGCGGCGTGCACGCTGTCCTGCGGGTCGGCGACACGTGGGTCGGCGCCGCGGACCCGCGCCGCGACGGCGCGGCACGGGGTGAGTAGTCCGCTTCCGGGCTCCGCGCGGTCCGCGACGAAGCCGAGCGCACCGTCGGGCTCGAGTGCGCTACGCCTCGACCGCCCACTGCAGCGCCGCAAGCACTTTGGGCGCGACCTGCCGGTCGAAGCAATCGAAGGTGTGCAGCGCCGGCCAGGCGCGCAACCACGTCAGCTGCCGCTTTGCGAGCTGGCGGGTCGCGAAGATGCCGCGGTCGCGCAGCTCGGCGCGGTCGTACTCGCCCTCCAGATGCCTCCAGGCCTGGCGGTAACCGACGCAGCGCATTGACGGCAGCCCGGGGTGCAGCTCGTAGCGGACGCGCAGCCCCTCGAGCTCCGCGACGAGGCCGGCGGCAAGCATTGCGTCGAAGCGCGTTGCGATGCGTCGGTGGAGCGCGCTGCGATCTTCCGGCACGAGCGCGAGGGGCAGCAGGGCGAAGGGTGGCGTCGCGCCGCGCGCACCGAGCTGCCGCGACATCGGCGTGCCGGTCACGCGAAAGACTTCCAGCGCGCGCTGGATGCGTTGCGCGTCCGCGGGCTCCAGGCGCTCCGCGCTCTCGGGATCGACGCGCGCGAGCTCGGCGTGCAGCGCCGGCCACCCGCGACCGCGGGCATCGGCGTCGATCGCGGCGCGCACCTCCGCATTGGCGGGAGGCAGCTCCGAGAGCCCGTCGCGCAGCGCCTTGAAGTACAGCATGGTGCCGCCCACCAACACGGGGATGCGCCCGCGTGCGGCGATCTCGGTGACGAGACGCACGGCATCCGCGCGGAACCGTGCCGCGGAGTACGGCTCGGTCGGGTCGAGGAGGTCGATGAGGTGATGCGGCACGGCGCGCCGCTCGTCGGCACCCGGTTTGGCGGTGCCGATGTCCATTCCGCGGTACACCTGTGCCGAGTCGACGCTCACGATCTCGACGGGCAGGCGCGCCGCGATCTCCATCGCCAGGAGCGACTTGCCGCTGGCCGTCGGACCCATCAGCAGGACGGCGGTCGACCCCATCGGCTGGCGCGCCGGCGCCTCAGCGGCCGCGCAGGAAGAGCTTGTCGAGATCGGCGAGCGAGAGCTGGTACCAGGTCGGCCGGCCGTGGTTGCACTGGCCGGCGCGCTCGGTCTCCTCCATGCGACGCAGCAGCGCGTTCATCTCGGGGACGGTGAGCGCCCGATTCGCCCGCACCGCGCCGTGGCACGCCATGGCGGCGAGCAGCTCGTCGCGACGCTCCGTCAGGACCCGGGTCCCGCCGAACTCGCGCAGGTCGTGGAGGAGACCGCGCGCGACGGCGGCGACGTCGCCGGCGGCGACGGCCCCGGGCACCCCCCGCACCACCACCGCCGTAGGCGACAGCGCCGCCATCTCGAAACCGAGCGCGCGCACGGCGTCGCCGTGCTCCTCGACGGTCGCGATGTCCAGCGCATCGGCGTGGAACGTGACCGGGATCAGGAGCTGCTGCGCGCTCAGCTCGCGCGCGTCGAGCGCGTTCTTCAACTGCTCGTAGACGATCCGCTCGTGCGCGGCGTGCATGTCGACGAGCACCAGGCCCTGGCTGTTCTGCGCGAGGATGTAGACGCCATGCAACTGTGCGAGGGCGAACCCGAGCGGGTGCTCGGTTGCGACCGGTGGCGGCTCGGGCGCGTGGGCGATCGCTGCCGGGCGCGACAATCCTTCGAACATCGCCGCGTAGGCGGCCACCGGTTGCGCGACGCCGAGCGACCCCTGGAACGACGGCGCGCGCGGCACCAAGCGATCGCCTGCCGCCTCGGCCGTCGCGAGCGGCGCCGGCGCCGTTGCCGCCGTCACGGCGAGCGCCCGCTGCGCCGCATGGAACACGAACTGGTGGACCGCACGCGAGTCGCGGAAGCGCACCTCGGTCTTGGCGGGATGCACGTTCACGTCGACGGCGCCGGGGTCGACATCGATGAACACCACGTACGACGCATGACGGTCGCCGTGCAGCACGTCGGCGTACGCCTGGCGCAGGGCGTGCGCGACGAGCTTGTCGCGCACGAATCGGCCATTCACGAACACGTACTGCGCGTCCCGCGACCCGCGCGCCTGCGCCGGATCGCCGAGCGATCCCGTGACCCGCAGTCCCGGCGCTTCCGCACCGAGCCGTCGCGCCGACCGGTCGAACTCGACGCCGAGGAGGGCGGCGATGCGCCCCGGGCCGGTGGTTGCGGGCAGGTGGTTGCTCACGCGAGCGTTGTGCCGCAGCGTAAACGTGACCTCGGGGCGGGCGAGCGCCACGCGCGCGAGAGCCTCGGCGCAATGCGCGAACTCGGTGGCCTCGCTCTTTAGGAACTTGCGCCGCGCCGGCGTGTTGAAGTAGAGGTCGAGCGCCTCGATGGTCGTTCCCGGAGGGTGTGCCGCGGGCTCGACCGGACCCGGCGGGCCGCCTTCGGCGGCGACGCGCCACGCGTGCTCGGCGCCGGCAGTGCGCGAGGTCACGGCCACGCGCGCGACCGAGGCGATGCTCGCAAGCGCTTCGCCCCGGAAGCCGAGCGTTGCGACGCGCTCGAGGTCCGAGAGCGTCGCGATCTTGCTCGTCGCATGGCGCGCGAGCGCGAGAGCGAGGTCGGCGCGCTCGATGCCACCCCCGTCGTCGGTCACGCGGATCCGCTTCACGCCACCCTCGTCGAGCGTGACGGTGAGCGTCCGTGCACCCGCGTCCAGGCTGTTCTCCAGCAGCTCCTTCACCACGGAGGCGGGGCGCTCGACGACCTCGCCGGCCGCAATCTGGCTGACCAGCGTGTCAGGGAGGAGGCGGATGGCGGTCATCGCGCTATGCCACCTCGACCACGGTCCCGCCGGTGAGTCGCACGAGCGCGCCCGGGCTCAGCCGGAAGACGGTGTGCGGATGACCCGCCGCCGCCCAGATCTCGTCGTGCCGGAAGAGATCGCGGTCGATCAGCGTCCGCACCGGCGCGACGTGCCCCACCGGTGCGACGCCGCCGATCGCGAACCCGGTCGCCGCGCGCACGAACGCCGCGTCGGCCTTCCCGATCGGCTCGCCCACGAGCGCCGCGACGCGCGCGGTGTCCACGCGGTTCGCGCCGCTCGTCATCACGAGTAGCGGTACGTCGGAACTCTCGCAGCGGAAGACGAGCGAGTTCGCGATCTGGGCAACGGTGCAGCCGATCGCGTCCGCCGCCGCGCGCGCGGTGCGCGCCGCCTCCGGCAGCGCGACGATCGCGGTGGACACGCCGGCCGCCGCGAGCGCGGCGCGGACGCGTTCGACGGCAGGATGGTTTTCGATCAATCCTTCGGGCACGGCTGACGAGCGGGACGAAGACATGGGGCCAGTCGCGAGGTAGCGCGAAGTCTAGCAGGGGGCCGGTACAATACGCGGCGCTCCGACACGCGCTCCGGCGCTACCGATGGAACTCTTCGCCTTCATCTGGGACCTCGCGGTCCACCTCGACAAGCATCTCGCGGCGCTGCTGCAGCAACACGGCCCGTGGATCTATGCGCTGCTGTTCCTGATCGTGTTCTGCGAGACCGGTCTCGTGGTCACGCCGTTCCTGCCGGGGGATTCGCTCCTCTTCGTGGCGGGCGCGCTGTGGGCGGCGGCGGGCATGGACGCGCGCCTGCTCGCCGCGACGCTCATCGCCGCGGCACTCTGCGGCGACAACGTCAACTACTGGGTCGGCCGGTTCATCGGGCCGAAGGTGTTCCGGTGGGAGGATTCGAAGCTCTTCAACCGCCGGGCCTTGGAGCGGACGCACGGGTACTACGAGCGCTTCGGCGGCCGCACCGTGATCATCGCGCGGTTCGTGCCGCTGGTGCGCACATTCGCCCCGTTCGTGGCGGGGGTGGGGACGATGCCTTACTTGCGCTTCCTTGCGTTCAGCGTCGCCGGTGCGCTGCTGTGGGTGATCTCGCTGGTCGCCGCCGGGTACTACTTCGGCAACGTCCCGTTGGTGAAGGACAACCTGACGATCGTCATCTTCGCGATCGTGGCGCTCTCGGTGGCGCCGATCGCGGTCGAGTTCGTCCGGCTCCGCCTGCGCGCCGCCAAGGCGAGCTAGGCGCTAGATCGGCTTGTTTCGGGCGCCCAGCGGCCGTTGGAGCGGACGCAGCTCCTCGTTCGCGGCGATGGTCGGCCGCGCCGGCGGCGGATGCTTGGCGAGGTAGCGCTTGATCCCCGCGAGGATCGCCCGCGCGAGCTTGTCCTGGTAGGCCTGGTCGCCGAGCCGCTGCTCCTCCTCGGGGTTCGAGATGAAGGCGGTCTCGACCAGGATCGAGGGAATGTCGGGGGCCTTGAGCACGGCGAACCCGGCCTGCTCGACGTGCGGCTTGTGGAGCGAGTTGATGCCGCCCAGCTCGCCCAGCACCGCGCTGCCGAGCCTCATGCTGTCGTTGATCGTCGCGGTCTGCGACAGGTCGAGCAGGGTCTGGGCGAGGTGGCGATCTTTTCCGTCCAGGTTCACGCCGCCGATCAGGTCGGCTTCGTTTTCCCGCTTGGCCAGCCAGCGCGCGGCGGCGCTCGTCGCGCCACGCTCGGACAAGGCGAACACCGACGAGCCGCGCGCGTGCGGCAGCATGAACGCGTCGGCGTGCACCGAGACGAAGAGGTCGGCGCGCACCCGGCGCGCCTTGTCCACGCGGGTGGCGAGCGGGACGTAGAAATCGCCGTCGCGAGTGAGCACGGCGCGCATGTTCGGCTCGGCGTCGATCCGGTCTTTCAGCTTGCGGGCGATCGCTAGCGTCACCGATTTTTCGTACGTGCCGCCGCGCCCGCGCGCGCCCGGGTCTTCGCCGCCGTGGCCGGCGTCGATGACGATCGTGAAGAACCGATTCATGTCCGGCTTGCCCGGCGCGCCCTTGCGGTCCCCCTCCGCGCGCGGCGCGGGGTCCTGGGCGCGTGCCGCCGGCGGCGCATCCGAGGGCGTCGCCTCGCCCGACTGCAGGCGTTGCACCAACGCCGCCAGCGGATCGGGTGGAACAAGGGGGTAGACGTCGAGCACCAGCCGATGACCGTACTCCCCGATCGGCTTGAGCACGAAGGCCTGCGGGTTGACCTCGCCGCGGAGGTCGATGACGAGGCGCACGGTGCCGGGCTTCGGACGCCCGACGCGCATGCTCGCGACGTAGGGATCGTCGGCGCGCACCTTCGCCGCGATCTGGTCGGCGAGCGTGGCGAAGTCGGCGTTATCGATGTCCACCACCAGCCGCTCCGGCCCCTTGACCGACGAGATCTGATAGCGCAGCTCGTTCGCCGTCTCGATCGTGACGCGCGTGTACTCCTTCGCGGGCCACACGCGCACGGCGCGAATCGCTTCCTCGGCAAGGACCGAGGACGCCAGGAGGGCGGCAGCGGCGATTGCCGCTAGTCGCGTCAGGCAGGCAGTAGCAGCGGCGCGAGCGCGGTCAGGCACCGGCGGCCTCGATCCGTTTCGGCATCGATGGCGGCGTCGCGGCCGCCGTGAGGTGGGGCGGCGAGCCGGACGCGGATGTCGGGACGAGGCAGGCGCTCCGCCGCACGCTCGGGCCATTCGACGAGGCAGACCGAGCGCTCGTTGAAGCACTCGCGAAAGCCTGCGTCCTGCCACTCCGCTGGATCATGGAATCTAAATAAATCAAAATGGTACAAGCTTAACCTAGAATCTTCGTAAGGTTCAACCAGTGTGTAGCTCGGACTCTTCACCCTGCCCGGAAAGCCGAGCGCATGGATGAGCCCGCGGGCGAGGGTGGTCTTGCCGCTGCCGAGATCGCCGCAGAGGTGCACCGACATCCCGGGCCCCAGGACCGCGGCGATCCGCGCGCCGAGTGCGCGCGTCGCGGCCTCATCCGGAAGGTGCACGTGCAGCGGCGCTACCATGCGGCCGATGGTACATGGCACGACTGCGGCGACGCGGGACCTCGCGGCGCTCGCCGCATCGATCAAGGCGTGGGGGATGGAGCTCGGTTTCCAGGCCATTGGGGTCGCGGACGCGGATCTTCGCGCCTCGGCGGCCGGACTTGCTGGGTGGCTGGCGCACGGCTACCACGGCGAAATGGATTACATGGCTCGTCACGCAGCCCTGCGGGCGCGGCCGGGCGAGCTGGTCCCGGGCACGCTGCGCGTCATCAGCGTGCGGATGGACTACCGGCCGCGCGCGGCCGACAGCCCGGCGAATCTCGCCGACGGCGCGAAAGCGTTCGTGTCGCGCTATGCGCTCGGCCGCGACTACCACAAGGTGCTGCGGGCCCGGCTCCAGAAACTCGCCGATCGCATCGGCAGCGAGGTCGGCGGATTCGGCTACCGCGTCTTCACCGACTCGGGGCCGGTGATGGAGGTCGAGCTCGCGGCCCGAGCGGGCCTCGGCTGGCGCGGCAAGCACACGTTGCTGCTCTCGCGTGAAGCCGGCTCGTACTTTTTTCTCGGCGAGATCTACACCGATCTGCCCCTTCCGGTCGACCCGCCGGTCGGCGAGCACTGCGGCACCTGCGCGAAGTGCATCGACGCCTGCCCGACCGGCGCGATCGTGGCGCCGTTCCGGCTCGACGCGCGCCGCTGCATCTCGTATCTAACCATCGAGCTGAAGGGCTCGATTCCGGTCGAGCTGCGGCCGCTCGTCGGGAACCGCGTCTACGGCTGCGACGACTGCCAGCTCGCCTGCCCGTGGAACCGGTACGCCCAGGTCACGCGCGAACCCGACTTCCGCGTGCGCAATGGCCTGGACGATGTCGAGCTTGCCGATCTGTTCGCCTGGACCGAACCGCAGTTCCGCGCGCGGCTCGCCGGTAGCGCGATCTTTCGCATCGGCTACGAGCGCTGGTCGCGCAACCTTGCGGTCGGCCTGGGCAACGCGCCGACTTCGGCGCGCGTGCTCGCGGCGCTGCGCGCACGCGCGGACGACCGGTCGGCGCTCGTCCGCGAGCATGTCGCCTGGGCGCTGTCGCGGCACGGAACCGCTTCGCGCTAGCTCTTCGGATCCGGCACGAAGCGCCCGCCCGGGAACGGGTTCGGCACGACCACCGGCGTAGGGGCGGGAATGACGCCGCGCGCGACCAGGTTCGCGTGCGTGTCGTAGTAGATCGCGAGCGTCTCGTTCGGGTAGGGCGTCGCACGCCGGAAGTTCGTGTGCACGACCTCCGACCGCTCGCGCTCGCCGTGCCCGGTGCCGATTTTTTCCTGCCGCTCGAGGATCCGGCCGCGGGCGGCATCCTGCGCGGCAGCGCTTTCCGGCGCGGATGCCGCGGGGGCGCCGGCCGCGGTATCGGATGGCGCGCGCGACTCGGCCTCTTGCGCGTTCGTGTCGCGCTTCGAAAGTGGCGGGGTGATCGGCTGCGGCAGCGGCCGCGGTCGCTGCAACTCGCGGAACGCTGCGATCCCGATCACGCCGACGTGGTCCGGACGGTCGGTGCGCGCCGCATAGCTGTCCGGAAGCCGGGTGAAGTAAAACGACGCCACCTCATTCATGTTCTTGCGCCAGCCGTTGATCTCGAACGACTGGCCCGGAGAGAGCACGTAGCCGTTCTGGTCGGCGCTCGCGGTCTCGCCCGTGACGACGTTGATGCCGTCGACCGACACGACCGCCATCACGCGCTGGCCGGTGCGATTGGCGACGTAGACGGCGTACCTTTCGCCGGGGGTACCGGGGACGTACAGCCGGCCCTGATGGGAGTAAACGGGGATGCGTTGACTGGTCGTGCGGCTGATGACCGCGACGTCGACGAGTTGACCGGCGGACACGGGCGCAGCAGCGAAGATCAGCGCGCTCGCGGCGAGCGCGGTGGCAATGCGTTTCAAGGCGCGGTTCATGGCGGCTCCTCTCGCGTGGGTGGCAACGCCTCGTGAAACGGCGGCGCGGCGCGAAAGGGGTTAGCCGCGCGTGACGGGCGTCACGTTCAGGGCAAGAGGTCGGCGGGCAGCTTGTAGTCCGGAAAACGCTTGCGGAACTCGGCGAGTTCCTTGGTGAACTCGTCCGTGCGTCCAGAGGCCTTCAGGCGGCGAAGTTCCTTGAGCCATTCCTCCGGCGTACGCGCCTTCTGCTCGGCCGAGACCGATGCGGCCTCGCGCTCCATCCGGCCCGGCCGATCGGCGAAGGCCCGGTCGCGACCGACCGGTTCGGCGAGGCCGGGCGCCGGCGCGGGCTTGGCCATCGGCGCGGCTGCAGGCGGGGGCGCCGGTGCCGCGCCAGCAGGCGCCGCCTGCATTTCCGCGGGCGCGACCCTTGCCGGCGGCGGAGACGCGGGCGGGGCGGCGTCGTTCGCGGCTTGTCGCCGCTCGGTCTCCTTTGCCAGCATCCCGTTCGCGGTGGGTCCGTCCGCTCTGCCAAGCGCCTTTGCTGCGGGCGCAGGTGCGGGCGGAGGGGGCTCCGCGGTTGCGCGCTGGTGAAGATTTGCCGACTGCGCGGCGGCTGCGTCGGCGCGAGCCGCCTCGACATTCGCGGCCCGTTCGGCTAGCGCCGGATCGGGCGTCGGCGCGGCGGCGGGCACGGGGGCTTTCGTCTCTTCCGCCGGCGCGACGGCCACCGCTTGCGGCGACACGCTGCGCGGCAGTCCGTCGATCGGCGCCTTCTGTACGGCCTCGTCCTGGACCATGTAGGAGAGCGTCACCGCCACCACGACCGACGCCGCGATCGACATGGGCACCCGCCACCGGGCGATCCACGAGCGCTGCGCCTCGGCGCGTGCGCGCGACTCGAGCGACTGCGGGCCCGCGGCCACCGCGCGACGCGCGGCGGCGCGGATGCGCTCGTCGCTCGCCGGGGGCGGCTCTTCGGTCGCCGCGTCGCGATAGGTCGCGTCGAGGCGGGGGTCGCGCGGGTCAGGCTCGTTCATCCGGGCTCCCGTTCGGCGTCTGCCGGTGCGCGCAGGCTCGCACGCAGCTTCGCGAGGGCGTACCGCAGGCGGCTTTTGGCGGTCTCGCGCGTGACGCCGGTGACCGTGGCGATCTCTTCGACGCTCAATTCGCCTTCCTGCTGCAGCACGAACGCTTCGCGTTGCGCGGCCGGCAGCGCGTCGAGCGCGGCGAGCAGGCGCGCGGCAGCCTGCTTGCGCGCGAGCACGTCGTCGGGCTGCGGATCGGCCGCGGGCAGATCGTCGAGCGGATCGTCCTCCGGGTCGTCGGCGCTCGCGAACGACACGCGCCCGGCGGCGCGGAAGTGGTCCATAAGGCGATTGTGCGCGATGGTGTACAGCCAGGTCGTGAACTTCGCCTGCGGCTCATAGCGCCCGCGCGCGTCGATCAGCCGCATCCAGACGTCCTGGAACAGCTCGTCGGCGAGCGCGGGGTTGCCGGTGTGGCGGCGTAGGTAGCGGAAAACGCCGCCGCGGTGGCGCGCGTAGAGCGCGTCGAATGCGGCCGCGTCGCCGGCACGGTAGGCGAGCATGAGCTCCTCGTCGGGGTGATCGCTTCCCATCGGGGCGCAGTCTAGCGCGGCCCGGCCGTGGGAAAGCGCACGCCGGATTCCGGGGAAAACGGCCGCGGCCCCGGTTTGGGGCTAAACTTTTCAGGGCGCCGCGACGAACACAGACACATGCGCTTACACCAGCTCAAGATCGAGTTCGTGCCCGAGCACGACCGCCTGATGATGCGGATTTCCACCGACAACGGCGCGGAGGTGGCGCTCTGGCTGACGCGCCGCTGCGTCAAGCGGCTGTGGCCGCTCCTGCTCAACATGGCGCAGGCGACGCCCGAGATCGTCGTCCAGCCCAACGCCGAGGCGCGCCGGGCATTGCTCGGCTTCCAGCACGAAAAGGCGGTCCGGCAAGCGGACTTCTCCAAGCCCTACGAGGAGGCCGCGCGCGAGCGCCCGCTCGGAACCAATCCGCTCCTCGTCACCCGCATCCAGCCGCGGCGCGACCAGCAGGGCCGCCACGTCCTCGGATTGCTGCCGACCGTGGGCCAGGGGGTGCATCTGACCCTCGACGACAACCTGCTCCACGGGATGGTGAAGCTGATCCAGAACGCGGTCACGCGCGCCGAGTGGGATCTCGACCTGCAGCTGCCGAGCGGAATGGCGTCTGCGCCGGTCGAGGAGAGCGGTCGCCCCTCGATCAACTGAGGGCGCGCGGCGCCACAGGCGCCGCTCCGCGTCGTCATCCCGGCGGCGCGACGAAATGACGCAAGTCCACCGGCCTCAACCGATCGCCTCGATCTGCGCCTGCAGCTCGAGCCACTGGCGCTCGGCCTTGTCCAGCGCCTGCGCGAGCTTCGTCTGCTCGCGCAGCGTCGCCGCGACTTCCTCCTGATCGCCGTCCTGGTAGAACGACGCGGACGCGAGCTTTCCTTCGAGCTGCGATTTCTCACGCTCGAGGCGCGCAATGTCCGCCTCCACCGCGGCGAGTCGCTTCTCGAGCGGCTTGCGCGTCCGGGCGAGCGCCTGGCGGGCCTCGGCTTCGGCGCGCTTCTGCTCGCGCCTGAGCGTGCCCGCGGTCGACTTCGGCTTGTCTCCCGCGCGGCGCGCGTCGAGCCAGGCTCGATAATCCTCCAGGTCGCCGTCGAACGCCGCGAGCCGGCCATCGGCGACGAGCATCAGGGAGTCGGTGGCGGTGCGTAGCAGGTGGCGGTCGTGGGAGACGAGCACCATCGCGCCCTCGAACTCCTGCAGCGCCAGCGCGAGCGCTTCGCGCATTTCGAGGTCGAGGTGGTTGGTCGGCTCGTCGAGCAGCAGCAGGTTCGGCTGCTGCCAGACGATGAGTGCGAGCGCGAGCCGCGCCTTCTCGCCGCCGGAGAAATCCGCCACCGGCGCGACTGCCATGTCGCCGGAGAAATCATAGCCGCCCAGGTAATCGCGCAGCACCTGCTCGCGCACCCGCGGGTCGATGCGCGCGAGATGGGCGAGCGGCGACTCGTCGGCCCGCAGAATCTCGACGGTGTGCTGCGCGAAGTAGCCGACGCGGAGGTTCCTTCCCTCGTGGCGCTCGCCGGCCAGCGCCGGGAGCTGTCCCGCCAGCAGCTTGACGAGCGTGGTCTTGCCGGCGCCGTTGCGGCCGAGGAGGCCGATGCGTGCGCCGGCCTGGATGGTCAGCTTCACGCCCTCCAGCACCGGCTTGCCGTCGTAGCCGACCGCGGCATCGTCGAGGACCAGCACGGGATCGGGGCTGCCCGGGAACTCGCGGAAGTGGAACGCGAACGGGGAGTCCACGTGCGCCGGCGCGATCAGCTCCATGCGCTCGAGCGCCTTGATCCGGCTCTGGGCCTGGCGCGCCTTCGTCGCCTTGGCGCGGAAGCGGTCGACGAAGCGCTCGAGGCGGGCGACCTCGCGTTGCTGGCGGACGTACATCGCCTGCTCGTTCGCGAGCTGCGCGGCGCGCTGGGCCTCGAATGCCGAATAGTTGCCGGTGTAGCGACGCAGCCGGCGCGCATCGATGTGCAGGATCACGGTCGTCGCCGCATCGAGGAACTCGCGGTCGTGCGAGACGACGATCAGCGTGCCGCGATAGGAAGCGAGCCAGCCCTCGAGCCACACCACCGCGTCGAGGTCGAGGTGATTGGTGGGCTCGTCCAGCAGCAGGAGGTCGGAGCGGCACATCAGCGTGCGCGCGAGGTTGAGGCGCATCCGCCAGCCGCCGGAGAACTCGCCGACGCGTTGCGCGAACTCGCCCTGGGAAAATCCGAGGCCGTCGAGCAGGGCGGCCGCGCGCGCGCGCGCGGCGTACCCTTCGATATGGGCGTACGCATCGTGCGCGAGAGCGAGCCTCTCGCCGTCGCCCGCCGCTTCGGCCGTCGCGAGCTCGGACTCGATCCGCCGCAGCTCGGCGTCGCCGTCCATGGCGAACTCGATCGCCGGGCGGTCGAGCCCGAACGCCTCCTGCGCGACGCTCGCGATCACCCAGCCGGGCGGGATCTCCACGTCGCCCGCATCCGCATGCAGCTCGTCCCGGACGAGCGCGAACAGGCTGGACTTGCCGCACCCGTTCGGGCCGACGAGACCGACGCGCTCGCCGGGGTGAATGGCGGCGTCGACGTTCTCGAGCAGCAGCTTGGCGCCGCGCCGGAGCGAGACTTTGCGAAGCGTAATCACGGGGCGGGGATGGTAGCGGAGGGCGCTGCGAGCCGTCTGCTATAATTTGCGGCACTTTGCGTCCTCGATCCGCCCAACTTCAACCCTCCCGTCCTGCCCGCCGTCCCGCGCGCCGCGTGCCGATCTGGCGGCATCACGCTCCCCGGAGCTTCGCTGTTTGACCACCTTCGCCGACCTGGGCCTTCTCCCTGAGCTGCTGCAAGCCGTCGCCGACCAGGGCTACACCACGCCCACGCCGATCCAGATCCAGGCGATCCCGCTCGTGCTCGCCGGACGGGACGTCATGGGCGGCGCGCAGACCGGCACCGGGAAGACCGCGGGCTTCACCCTGCCGCTCCTGCAGCGGCTCGCGCCCCACGCGAGCACCAGCGTCTCGCCGGCGCGGCACCCGGTGCGCGCGCTCATTCTCACCCCGACGCGCGAGCTCGCTGCGCAGGTGGAGGAGAGCGTCAAGGCCTACGGGAAGCACATCCCGCTGCGCAGCTTCCAGATCTTCGGCGGCGTGCCGATGGAACCGCAGACGGAGGCCCTCCGCCGCGGCGTCGAGATCCTCGTTGCAACGCCCGGTCGGCTGCTGGATCACGTGCAGCAGCGCACGCTGAATCTCTCGCAAGTCGAGATCTTCGTGCTCGACGAGGCCGACCGCATGCTCGACATGGGGTTCATCCCCGACGTGCGGCGCATCCTCGCGCTGCTGACGAACCGCCAGCAAAGCCTGCTCTTCTCCGCGACGCTCACCGGAGAGATCCGCAAGCTTGCCGACTCGTTCCTGCGCGACCCGATCGTGGTGCAGGTCGCGCCCAAGCTGGCGACCGCGGATCTGGTGACCCACATCGCGCATCCGGTGCCCCGCGAGAAGAAGCGCGAGCTGCTGGTGCACATCATCAAGTCGCGCGGCATGAAGCAGGTGCTGGTGTTCGTCGCGACCCGCATCGGCTGCAACCGGCTCGCCTACCAGCTCAATCGCGAAGGCGTGCACGCCACCGCAATTCATGGCGATCGCACGCAGGCCGAGCGCCTGCAGGCGCTCGATGACTTCAAGGCCGGAAAGGTGGCCATCCTCGTCGCGACCGACGTCGCAGCCCGCGGGCTCGACATCGATCACCTCCCGTTCGTGGTCAACTTCGAGCTGCCGAACTCGCCCGAGGACTACGTCCATCGCATCGGCCGGACCGGTCGTGCGGGCGCGGCGGGCACCGCGGTGTCGCTGGTGTGCGGCGAGGAGACAGAGAGGCTCGCCGAGATCGAGAAGACCATCCGCCTGCGTATCCCGCGCGAGACCGTCCAGGGGTTCGGGCCGCACGGCACCGAGGCGCCGCTGATGGAGCCGCCGCGCAAGGAGCGCCGGCGCGGTCCGGACGAGGACCGGCTCACCGGTCACCGCAGGCGCGAGCCGGCGCGGCCCGCGGCGCCGGGGGCCGACCCGATCTTCTCCCGGCCCTACGAGCCCGGCATGGCGCCCGCGGCGAAGCCGGCTGCACCGCCGGGGCCGCAGAAGCGGTCACCCCAGGTCGCCGCTCTGCTGGGCGGCTTCAAGAAAGCCAGCTAGGAAATGTCTGAACAAAGGGGGATACCTCCCCCTTTGACCCCCTATGGCAGAGGAAGCTCTGGTTCACTCGTCGAACAAATCAGACCTTCCCTAGAAATCCCCCCGCTTCCCCGGCTGCTGCCGGGGTTCGCGACCCCTTCGAAAAGGGGTCACATCCCCCTTCGATCGAAGCCGCATCAGCCCAGCGCTCAGACACACCGCCCGCCGTCGACCTCCAAGCAGACGCCGGTGATGAACTCGGCGTCGTCCGAGGCGAGATAGAGGCAGGCATTCGCGATGTCGAGCGGCGTCGACGGGCGCCCGAGCGGGATGGTCGCGACGAACTTGGCCTGGACCTCGGGCGTGAGCGATCCGCCGGCGAAGTCCGCCGACAATCCGGTCAGGGGGCTGAAAACCGGGTTCACCACGTTCACGCGGATCTGCTGCGGTCCCATCTCGGCCGCGAGCGAACGGCTGAACGTGATCACCGCGCCCTTGGAGCTGTTGTAGACCGTCAGGCCGGGGCGCGGCCGCACGCCGGCGGTGGACGCGATGTTGACGAAACAGCCGCCGCCCTGCTTCTGGAACACCGGGATCACGTGCCGCGACGAAAGGAATATCGAGCGCACGTTGACCGCGTACACCTTCTCGAACTCCTCCTCGGTCACCTCGAGGAACGGCTTGTTCCGGTGCGTCCACCCGGCGTTGTTCACGACCACGTCGATGCGGCCGTACGCGCCGAGCGTGGCCTTCACCAGCGCCGTCCAGTCCGCCGAGAGCGCCACATCGGCCTTCACGAACTCCGCCGTCCCGCCGGCCTTCCGGATCGCTGCGGCGACGCGCTCGGCGCCGGTCACATGGATGTCGTTCACCATCACCTTCGCGCCCTCTTCGGCGAAGCGCTTCGCTATTCCCTCTCCGAAGCCCGAGCCGGCCCCGGTGACGATCGCCACTTTGTTCTTCAGTCGCATGACGCCCTCCTTTGAGTCGGATGATTATCGGACAAACCGGCGCGCGGGGGCCGGATCTATAATCCTGCCGCTCTCAACCCGCCACGGATCGCATGAACCTCGACCGCGTGACCTCGGGCCGCGACGCGCCCAATGACGTCAACGTCATCATCGAGATCCCGATGCATGCGCCGCCGATCAAGTACGAAGTCGACAAGGCGACCGGGGCGATGTTCGTCGACCGCTTCCTGTCCACGTCGATGTTCTATCCGTGCAACTACGGCTACGTCCCGCGCACTCTGTCCGGAGACGGCGACCCGGTGGACGTGCTGGTCGTGAGCCCGCTGCCGATCGTTCCCGGCGCAGTGGTGCGATGCCGGCCGATCGGCATGCTGAAAATGGCGGACGAGGCGGGCGACGACACGAAGGTGCTGGCGGTGCCGATCGACAAACTGTCGCCGCTTTACCGCGGGGTGCAGGCGGCGCGCGATCTTCCGGAGATCACGCTCGCACAGATCTCCCACTTCTTCGAGCACTACAAGGACCTCGAGCGCGGAAAATGGGTCAAGGTCGTCGGGTGGGTCGGGCCGGAGGAGGCCAAGAAGGAGATCCTGGCCGGCATCGCGTTCTACAAAAAGGCGAAGAAGAAGCCGGTATTCTGAGTCACAGGAGGTACTGATGGGCATGCACAGCGATTCGGACTGCGTGGTGCGGGCAGTGGTGATCCTCGCATTCCTCACGACCGCCGCCGCGTCGGCGGCGCAGGATGTCAGGCGACCCGACGGCACCGTCATCCCGCCTGTCGCCACGCCGGCCCCGGCGGGTCGCTCCGGATACGACCCGAACTCCACGGAGCGGGTCGAGCGCGAGAACGCGCGCCGGACGCGCGCGGAGGAGAACCAGCGGCGCCTCGACGCGCAGCGCGCGGACCAGGGGCAGCAGCTCGATCAGACGCAGCGCCAGCGCGAGGCGAGCGGGACGCGAAACTCGCCGGAGGCGATCGTCGACCAGCGCAACGAGCAGGTCGAGAAGGCGAAGCGCGCGCGCGACGCCGCGGCCGACACGCCGGTCAATCGCCAGTAGCCGGCCGGGGCGACGCCCCCCGCCCTCCGCGGTTCCTCACTCCGCCCTGAACGGGCTGTGCTCGGCGAGCTCGTCGAGGTAGCGCTCGACGCCCTTCGATTCGCGCGCCAGGAACTTCTCCACCGCGTCCGCGAATTGGGGATGGCGCAGCCAGTGCGCGGACCAGGTCGGCGTCGGCAGGAATCCGCGCGCCAGCTTGTGCTCGCCTTGAGCGCCGCCTTCGAACGCGCGGATGCCGCGCTCGATGCAGAACTCCAGCCCCTGGTAATAGCACGCCTCGAAGTGCAGGCACGGGACGTGCTCGACCGCGCCCCAGTACCGGCCGTAGAGCGCCGCGTCGCAGAAGATGTCCAGCGCGGCGGCGATCGGCCGGCCATCGCGCACCGCCAGGACCAGCAGGACGTGGTCGGGCAGCGCCTCGCCGAGACGCGTGAAGAAGGCGAGGTTCAGATAGGGCGTCGAGTGGTGCGCGCGATAGGTGAGGGTGTAGCAGCGCACGAAGAACTTCCAGTCCTCGCGCGTGATCTCCCGCCCGGTCTTGCGCACGAGGGAGACGCCGGCCTCGCGCACCCGGCGCCGCTCCTGGCGGATCTTCTTGCGTTTGTCGTGCGTCAGGGTGGCGAGGAAGTCGTCGAAGCTCGCGTAGTCGGCGTTGGTCCAGTGGAACTGCACGCCTCGGCGCAGCATGAGCCCGGCGTGCTCGAGCTCGAGCGCCTCCGACTCCGGCGGGAACAACACGTGCAGGGACGATACGCCGCGCGCGAGCTCGAGCGCTGCGGCGACCAGCCGGTCGCGCGCGGCGCGATCGGCGGCCAGCAGCCGCGCGCCGCTCACCGGCGAGAACGGCACCGCGGACAAGAGCTTGGGGTAGTACGTCAGCCCGCTCCGCTCGTAGGCATCGGCCCATGCCCAGTCGAAGACGTACTCGCCGTACGAGTGCGACTTCAGGTAGAGCGGCAGGGCGCCGCGCAGGCGGCCGCTTTCCCACAGCGTGATGAAGCGCGGCGCCCATCCGGTGCGCTCCGAGGCGCAGCCGGTTTCGTGCAGGGCACTGAAGAACTCGTGCCGCAGGAGCGGGTTGCCGTCCGCGAGCGCGTTCCACTCGCCGGCGGGCACTTCGCCGAGGTCCGCCACGACGCGAAGGGTCAGAGGCTCGCGCATCCCGCCGCGCTGCGTGCCTTCAGCGCGCGCCGATATCGCGCGCGATTTGAGCGCCCATCTTCGGGTCGTAGGATTCGACGCGCTTGAGCTCCGCCACCGCCTTGTCGTGCTCGCCGGCGCGGTGGTAGGCGATCGCGAGGTGGTGCCCCGCGTGGGGATTGAAGTACTGCAGCTTCGCGGCCTCCTGCAGGGACTCGATTGCCGCGGGGAGGTCGCGGCGGTCGAGGTGGATCAGGCCGAGCCCGTACCACGCGCGGTCGAGCGACGGCTTGAGGCGGAGCGCCTCCTTGAACTGCGTCAGGGCGTCGTCGAGCTCGCGCCGCTCGTGATGAAGAAATCCGAGATTGAAACGCGTGTCCGCGTCGTCCGGGGCGAGTCGCACCGCCGCCTGCAGCGCCGCAACCGCCCGTCCGCTGTCCTTCTCCTGCGCGAACATGAAGCCGACGCATCGCCACGCCTCGAGCATTCCCGGGTCGAGGGCAAGGGCGCGCTCGAACGCCTGGATTGCACGGCGGTTCCGCTTGAAGAACGCGTAAAAGTGCCCGCGCCAGTAGTGCGAGCGCGCTGCGAGGAACCCGGCCATGGCGATGCGATTATTCGCGAACGCTGCCCCGGCGGCAACGGTCTGGCGTGAAGTCGCTTTTGCTATACTCGGCCGCGTCTCGCACGACGGTCGATGCCGTCGCTCACGCGCAGACGAGCCGTGCGACCATCTGCGGAGAGGCACCATGAAAAAGATCGAGGCCGTCATCAAGCCCTTCAAGCTGGACGAGGTGCGCGAGGCGCTGGCCGAGGTCGGCGTCACCGGCCTCACGGTCACCGAGGTGAAGGGCTTCGGGCGGCAGAAGGGCCACACCGAGCTCTACCGCGGCGCCGAATACGTGGTCGACTTCCTGCCCAAAGTGAAGGTCGACGTGGTCGTGGTCGACAAGATGGTCGACCCGGCGATCGAGGCGATCGTGAAGGCCGCGCGCACCGGCAAGATCGGCGACGGCAAGATCTTCGTGACTACCGTCGAGCACGTCGTGCGCATCCGCACCGGCGAGACCAACGAGTCGGCGATTTAGGGAATGTCTGGACAAAGGGGGATACCGCCCCCCTTTGACCCCCTATGTCAGAAGAGGCTCTGCTTCATTCTTCGAATAGATCAGCGCTTCCCTAGGCTTTCAGCAGCACCAGCACCGCGCCGCTGCCGCCCTGCGCGGGCGGCGCCTGGCAGAACGCGAGCACTTCCTCGCGCCGCGCGAGCCAGACTTTCACCTTGCCCTTGAGCACCGGCTCGCGGTTCTTCGACCCGAGCCCCTTCCCGTGGACGATGCGCACGCAGCGGCGCGCGTGACGGACGGCGCGGTTCAGGAACGCGGCGATCGCCTCGTGCGCCTCGTCGCGGTTCATGCCGTGCAGGTCCAGGTGGCCCTGCACCACCCAGTGGCCGCGACGGAGCCGGCGCAGCACCTGGCGCGCGATGCCCTGGCGCACGTAGGCGATCTCCTCGCCGGTCTCGAGCGCGGTGTCGTCGTCGAGCGCGCCGGTGCGGCTCTCGTCGAGCGCGGCATGCTCGTCGAGCAGCGACTGGATCGGGACGGGCGGGTGCGCGGGCTTCGCGCGCTCGTGGCGTGCCGGCGCACGCAGCGGGACCGCGTCGCGCACCTCGGCGCGGAACAGTGCTACCTCGTCCTCCGGTACGCGCGGATCGAGTGGTCGCTTCATCGCGGCATCGCGGCGGGCGCGCCGGTCAGGCGAGGCTCTCGAGGTACTTCTCGGCGTCGAGCGCCGCCATGCAGCCGGACCCGGCGCTGGTGACCGCCTGCCGGTACACGTGGTCCTGCACGTCGCCCGCGGCGAACACGCCGGGCACGCTGGTTGCCGTGGCGTTGCCGTTGCGGCCGCCCCGGGTGACGATGTAGCCGCCTTCCATCTCCAGCTGGCCCTCGAAAATCCCGGTGTTGGGCGTGTGGCCGATGGCGATGAACAGGCCATGGACGTCGAGCCGCTCCGTGGCGCCCGTCTCCGCGTGACGGACGCGGATCCCGGTCACGCCTTTCGCGTCTCCGAGCACCTCGTCGAGCGTGTGGTGCCAGCGGATCGCGACGTTCGGCTTCTCCATGAGCTTCTTCTGGAGAATCTTCTCCGCGCGGAACTTGTCGCGGCGATGAATCACCGTGACGCGGCGGGCTAGGTTGGCGAGGTAGAGCGCCTCCTCGACCGCGGTGTTGCCGCCGCCGACGACGGCCACGTCCTGGCCGCGATAGAAGAAGCCGTCGCAGGTCGCGCACGCCGACACGCCCTTGCCCATGAACTTCTGCTCCGAGGGCAGGCCGAGATAGCGCGCCGAGGCGCCGGTCGCGATGATCAGCGCGTCGCAGGTGTAGGTTCCGCCGTCGCCCTCGAGCCGGAGTGCCCGCTCGCGAAGCCTCACCGTGTGGATCTGGTCGGACACGATCTCGGTCTCGAACCGCTCGGCGTGCCTCTGGAAGCGCGCCATCAGGTCCGGGCCCTGCACGCCGTCGGCATCGGCGGGCCAGTTGTCGACGTCGGTCGTGGTCATCAACTGCCCGCCCGGTGCAAGACCGGTGACGAGGACCGGATGCAAGTTCGCGCGCGCGGCGTATACCGCGGCCGAGTACCCGGCCGGGCCGGAACCGAGGATGAGGAGGCGGCAGTGCTTCGTGGGCTTGTCGGGCATCGCGAGGGAAGCTTCCGGCTTGATTCGTGAAGGCGGGAATTATACGGGCGGCGGAAACGGTCCCGCGCCGGCCCTTCCTGAGGCTTAGTTGAAGTTTCGTTCCTAACCGCTTGTTTTTCTGGAGATCGCCTTCTATACTCCGCCGCTGGAGCGGACTATCCACGTGCGCAGGAAGCCGATCGAAGGTTGCCGTCTTGACCGTTGTTCATCGCATCGCGCTTGCCACCTTTCTGGGGTGGCAAGCAGCGTCGCTCGGACAGGTGGCCGCGCAAGAGCCGCGATTTCCCATCACCCGATTTGCGGTCGAGGGCACGACGCTCATGACGGGTGAGGAGATCGACGCGACGCTGCAGCCGTTCACCGGCGCAGAGCGCACCCTCGCCGACGTCCAGCGCGCGCGTGCGGCGCTCGAAGCGGCGTACGCGCAGCGCGGTTACGGTGCCACGCAGGTCGTCCTGCCCGAGCAGGAGATCGCCGATGGGGTGGTGAGACTGCGTGCGATCGAAGGGCGCGTGAGCGGCGTGAGCATCGAGGGAAACCGCTACTTCGACGCGGCGAACATCCGCCGCAGCCTGCCGGCGCTCGCCGAGGGGCAGCCGCTCAGCACCGCACGGCTCGCACGCGAGCTGCGACTCGCCAACGAGAGCCCGGTCAAGCAGACCACCGCCGTGCTGAAAGGCGGTGCGGACGAGGGCGACCTGGCGGCGCAGGTGCGCGTCGAGGACCAGCGTCCCTGGCGGTTCAGCCTCGGGCTCGACAACACCGGCACGCCCCAGACCGGGAACTACCGCGTCGGCGTCGGCTTCCAGCACGCCAACCTGTTCGATCGCGACCAGGTGCTCACGCTGCAGTACGTCACGTCGCCGAGCAAAGAGGACGATCCTGACGCGCTCGCGCTGCCGCCCAACAAGAACGTGCTGATCGCGGGCGCCGGCTACCACATCCCGCTGTATTCCCTCGGGGACTCGATCGACCTCGTCGCGGGCTATGCGAACGTGAACTCGGGCGTGGTGCAGAACCTCTTCGCGGTGAGCGGCAGCGGCCAGGTTTACGCGGGCCGCTACAACTTCGGCCTGCCCGCCGTCGGCGGTCTGGAGCAGAAGCTCGCGCTCGGGCTCGATTGGCGCATCTACAACAACGACGTTGCCCCGGTGGGGACGCCGACGAGCGTCGTCCCCGACTACGTCATCCATCCGCTCAGTCTCGCGTACTCCGGAGCGTACCGCGCCGAGGGCCAGGAGCTGCTCTTCTCGGTGGCGGGCGTGCAGAACATCCCCGGCGGGCCCGACGGCAGCCAGCCGACCTTCGATGCGGTGCGGCCGGGCGCGCCGGCGAGCTACACGCTGGCGCGCGCAACCCTGAGCTACGTGCTGGGCCTGCCGCGCGGGCTGCAGGCGCGGGCGCGTTTCGCCGCCCAATACACCCGCGACGAACTCGTCCCGGGCGAGCAGTTCGGCATCGGCGGAATGGATTCGGTGCGGGGCTTCCTCGAGCGCCAGTTCACCGGCGACCGCGGATACAGCGGGTCGGTCGAGCTCTACTCGCCCGATTTCGGTGCCGAGCTGTCGGCAGGGACCTGGCGCGCGCGGCTGCTCGCCTTCTACGACTTCGGTCGGGCCTACTTGATCAACCCTCAGGTTTTCGAGCCGGAGGTGATCGGGATCTCCTCGGTCGGTCCGGGCGTGCGCGTCGCGTACGGATCGAGCCTCAGCCTTCGCTTCGACTACGGATTCCAGATCCAGCGCGGTGTGCCGCCTTCGGACTTCACCAGCCGGGCAAACTTCAGTCTCGTGTGGGTCTTCTAGCGCGAGGCGGGGAGAGGAGACCGGAGCGGAGAGAGCGTGTCCGATGGGGTCGCCGCTGCGGCGCGCCGGAGGGCCAATCTGCTACCATTCGGTCGCTAGACGTAACTATTTAGAGGGGACATGACATGGCCGGTCCTGCCAGCGTTTCAACGCTTCTGTTGCGCAACGTCCCGCTGTTCTCCGCGTTGCCCGAGGGCCAGCTCACGCTGCTGACGCGCGTGGTCGGACGAAAGTCCTACCCGCGCAACTCGACCATCATCAACGCCGGCGATCCGACCGACGCGCTGTACATCGTCATCTCCGGGCGGCTGAAGGTAATGATGAGCGACGACGAAGGCCGCGAGGTGATTCTCGCGATCCTCGGGCAGGGCGAGTTCTTCGGCGAGATGGGATTGATCGACGAGGCGCCGCGCTCGGCGACGGTGATCGCGATCGAGCCCTGCGAGCTGCTCACCATCAACAAGCTGGACTTCAAGAAGTGCCTGGCCGAGAACTTCGAGATCGGCGTAGGCGTCATGAAGGGGCTGGTGAAACGCCTGCGCGAGGCCGACAAGAAGATCGGCAGCCTCGCGTTGATGGACGTGTACGGGCGCGTGGCGCGCCTGCTGATGGAGATGGCCGAGACCGTCGACGGTCAGCGGGTGGTGGTCAAGAAGCTGCCCAAGCAGGACATCGCGAAGATGATCGGCGCCTCGCGCGAGATGGTGAGCCGCGTGATGAAGGACCTGCAGACGAGCGGCCACATCGAGGTCAAGTCCGGCGCGATCTTCCTGCACGAGGCGATGCTGATGTCGGAGGCGCGCGCGTAGTGCCCGGGGGCACGCACCGGCCCCGTCGCAGCGCGTGTACCCGGGCCGGCTGCGCTGGCCCGTCCGGACGCTCCCCTCGCTCCAGTTCGCCCGGCGCCGCCGGGCGAGCGCTTCTCCCCACATGGCTGTACTGAAGTCCGCCGCAACCGCCGCACCGCCGCTCCCCGGCAAAGTCGCGCGGCTCCTGCGCGAATCCCGCTGGATCGCGATCGCCGTCATCGCGGCGTATCTGGTCCTGATCCTCTCCACGTACCAGCGCGGCGACCCGGGCTGGTCGCACAGCGTCGCGGTGGATCGCATCCACAACGCGGGCGGCCGCGTCGGCGCCTACCTCGCCGATCTGCTTCTGTACCTCTTCGGCGTATCCGCCTGGTGGTGGGTCCTGCTGCTCGTCTATGCGGTCGTCTGGGGCTACCGGCGGCTCGACGGCAGCTCGATCTCGGACAAGCGGCCGTTCATCATCGCGCTCGCGGGGTTCTCGGTCCTGCTGGTCGGCTCGACCGGTCTGGAGACGCTGCGCTTCCACACGCTCAAGGCGAGCCTGCCGCTCGCGCCGGGCGGGATGCTGGGCGCGGTCGTGAGCGAGGTCGCGAGCGTGACGTTCGGCTTCACCGGCGCGACGTTGCTCCTGCTCGCGGCGAGCATGATCGGGTTGTCGCTGTTCACCGGGATCTCGTGGCTTGGCGTCATGGAGAAGCTCGGGGGCGCCCTGGAGTTCTCCTGGCGCAAGGGGATGGAGCTCTGGCAACGCCGCGCCGACCGCAAGGCCGGCGTGATCGCCACGGTCGAGCGCGAGGCGGCGGTCGAGGAGGACCGCAAGCGCATCATCGAGCACCACGAGCCGATCCGCATCGAGGCGCCGGTGCGCGAGATTCCGAAATCGGAGCGCGTCATCAAGGAGAAGCAGGCGCCGCTCTTCCAGGACCTGCCCGACACGCCGCTCCCGCCGCTCGCGCTGCTCGACGATCCGCCCGCGGACCGGGAGGTGATGAGCCCGGAGACGCTCGAGTTCACCTCGCGCCTGATCGAGAAGAAGCTCAAGGACTTCGGCGTCGAGGTGAGGGTGCTCGCGGCGTACCCCGGACCGGTGATCACCCGCTACGAGATCGAACCGGCGGTCGGCGTGAAGGGCGCACAGATCGTGAATCTGGTGAAGGACCTCGCGCGCGCGCTGTCGGTCGTGTCGATCCGCGTGGTCGAAACCATCCCGGGCAAGTCGTGCATGGGCCTGGAGCTCCCGAACCCGCGCCGGCAGACGGTGCGCCTCACCGAGATCCTCGGGTCGACGGCGTACCACGACCTCCACGCGCCGCTCGCCCTCGCGCTGGGGAAGGACATCGGCGGCAACCCGGTCGTCGTCGACCTCGCGAAGATGCCGCACCTGCTCGTCGCCGGGACGACCGGTTCGGGCAAGTCGGTCGCGCTGAACGCGATGATCCTGTCGCTCCTGTACAAGGCCGAGCCGCGTGAGGTCCGCCTGATCATGGTGGATCCGAAGATGCTCGAGCTTTCGGTCTACCAGGACATCCCGCACCTCCTCGCGCCGGTCGTCACGGACATGAAGCAGGCGGCCTCCGCGCTGCACTGGTGCGTCGGCGAGATGGACCGCCGGTACAAGCTGATGTCGTGGATCGGCGTGCGCAACCTCTCCGGCTACAACCACAAGGTTGCCGAGGCGGAGAAGCGCGGCGATCCGCTGAAGGACCCCACGACCATCGAGACCGAGAACCCGGTCCCGCTGGCGAAGCTCCCGCACGTCGTCGTGGTGATCGACGAGCTCGCCGACCTGATGATGGTGGTCGGCAAGAGGGTCGAGGAGCTGATCGCGCGGCTGGCGCAGAAGGCGCGCGCGGCCGGTATCCATCTCATCCTCGCGACGCAGCGGCCGTCGGTCGACGTGATCACCGGCCTGATCAAGGCGAACATCCCGACGCGCATCGCCTTCCAGGTCTCCTCGCGCGTCGATTCGCGCACGATCCTCGACCAGCAGGGCGCCGAAGCGCTGCTCGGTCAGGGCGACATGCTCTACCTGCCGCCGGGCACCGGCCTGCCGCAGCGAGTGCATGGCGCCTTCGTGTCCGACCAGGAGGTCCACAAGGTCGTCAACTACCTCAAGCAGCAGGGCGAGCCGGACTATGTCGAGGGCCTGCTCGACGCCGAGGACAGCGGCGCCGCGACCGGCGAACTCGGTGCGGGCGAGGGCGGCGGCGAGGCCGATCCGCTCTACGACCAGGCGGTGCAGATCGTCCTGCAGACGCGCCGGCCCTCCATCTCGCTCGTGCAGCGGCACCTGCGCATCGGGTACAACCGTGCGGCCCGGCTCATCGAGCAGATGGAGCAGGCCGGGCTCGTGTCGGCGATGCAGACGAACGGCAACCGCGAGGTGCTGGTGCCGAGTCGGGGTGAAGCGTGAAGAGACGGGCAGGGGGTCGTGCGGTGCGCGCGCTCGCCCTCGCATTGTTCGCCTGCGCGCTGCCGGCACACGGCGGCGGCATCGACCGCCTCAACCAGTTCATGAGCGCGACGCAATCGGCCACCGGCGAGTTCGAGCAGCGCATCTACGGCCGCGACGGGAAGGTGGTGCAGGAGTCGCGCGGCACGCTCGCGTTCTTCCGCCCGGGCAAGTTCAGGTGGACCTACGTCAAGCCGTATCCGCAGCTCATCGTCGGCGACGGCGCGCGGGTCTGGATCTACGACGAGGACCTCAAGCAGGTCACCGTGCGCAAGCTCGACCTGGCGCTCGGCGCGACGCCCGCGGCGCTGCTGGCGGGGGCGAACGATGCGCTGAAGGCGTTCGTGCTCAAGGACGACGGCGCAAAGGACGGTCTCGAGTGGGTCGAAGCGATTCCGCGCGAGAAGGAATCGAACTTCGAGCGCATCCGCATGGGGTTCGGGTTCTCCGGGTTGGAGCGCATGGAGCTGACCGACACGTTCGGGCAGACGACCGAGCTGCGGTTCACCGGCTTCCAGCGCAACGCGCGCGTCGACCCCGGGCTGTTCCGCTTCGTCCCGCCCCAGGGCGCGGACGTGATCGGCGACAAGTAGACAAGTAGGCAAGCGGCGCCCGCCTGTACCATTCGGCCGATGGCCGATCTCTTCGAGCAGTCCGCTCCACCCCGTGCCGGCGCGTCGCCGCACGCGCCGCTCGCGGAGCTGCTGCGTCCGAAGACCCTCGACGAAGTCGTCGGCCAGGCGCACCTGCTCGGGCCCGGCAAGCCGCTGCGCTTCGCGTTCGACTCGGGCAAGCCGCATTCGATGATCCTGTGGGGACCGCCGGGCGTCGGCAAGACGACGATCGCACGGCTCATGGCGGACAGCTTCAACGCCGAGTTCATCCAGCTCTCCGCGGTGCTGTCCGGCGTGAAGGACATCCGCGAAGCCGTCCAGCGCGCGCAGGAGGTCCTCGCCGCCTCCGGCCGCGCGACCATCGTCTTCGTGGACGAGGTGCATCGATTCAACAAGGCGCAGCAGGACGCGTTCCTGCCCTACGTGGAGCGGGGTCTCTTCACCTTCGTCGGCGCGACCACCGAGAACCCGTCGTTCGAGGTCAACTCGGCGCTGCTGTCGCGCGCCGCGGTGTACGTGCTGCAGAGCCTCACCGCGGAGGAGCTCGGCGCGCTGTTCGACCGCGCGGCCGCACGTGCAATGCCGGAGCTCAGCTTCGACGCGCAGGCGCGCGAGCGCGTGATCGGGCTGGCCGACGGCGATGCGCGGCGGCTGATCAACCTGCTCGAGCTCCTGCAGACCGCGGCGCACAGCCGCGGCGCGCAGGCGATCGACGGGGCGTTCGTGCAGGACGCGGCGGCGCGCAACCTGCGCCGTTTCGACAAGGGCGGCGAGGCGTTCTACGACCAGATTTCCGCGCTCCACAAGTCGGTGCGCGGCTCGAACCCCGACGCCGCGCTGTACTGGCTGGTGCGGATGCTCGACGGCGGCGCCGATCCGCTGTATCTCGGGCGCCGGATCATCCGCATGGCCGCGGAGGACGTGGGCCTCGCCGACCCGCGCGCGCTCCGGCTCGCGCTCGACGCGGTCGAGACCTACGAGCGCCTCGGCACGCCCGAGGGCGAGCTGGCGCTCGCCGAGGCGGTCGTTTACATGGCGTGCGCGCCGAAGTCGAACGCGGTGTACGTCGCCTATAATGCCGCGCGCTCGTTCGTGGCCGAAGACGAGTCGCGGCCGGTTCCACTGCATCTGCGCAATGCGCCGACGCGGCTGATGAAGGACCTCGGCTACGGCCGCGACTACCGGTACGCGCACGACGAGGGCGAGGGGTACGCGGCCGGAGAGACCTACCTTCCCGACGGCATGCCGCCGGTCGAGTGGTACCGCCCGACCGGCCGCGGGCTCGAGTCGAAGATCGCGGACAAGCTCGCGCACTTCCGCGCGCTCGACGCCGCCGCGCGCAAGAAGACCGAACCGAAAGACTGAACGTCATGCTGGATCTCCAACTCCTGCGTACCGATCTCGACCGCGTGGCGAGGCGCCTCGCCGATCGCCCCTTCGTCCTCGATGCTCAAGCGTTCAGGTCGCTGGAGGACGAGCGCAAGGTCGTGCAGACCCGCACCCAGGAGCTGCAGGCGAAGCGCAACGCGCTGGCGAAGCAAATCGGGCAGGCCAAGGGCAAAGGCGAGGACGCCGCGCCGCTGATGGCCGAGGCGAGCGCCGCCAACGCCGAGCTGGGGGAGCTCGAGAAGCGCCTCGAGGACATCCAGCGGCGCGCCCAGGACTTCCTCGCGGTCATCCCTAACGTGCCGCATGAAAGCGTGCCGACGGGCCAGTCCGCGGAACAGAACGTCGAGGTGCGCCGCATCGGCACGCCCCGGCAGTTCGATTTCACGCCGAAGGACCACGTCGATCTCGGCGCCGCGACGGGCGGGCTCGATTTCGAGACGGCGGTGAAGATCAGCGGCGCGCGCTTCGCCGTGATGACCGGGCCGATCGCGCGGCTGCACCGCGCGCTCGCCCAGTTCATGCTCGACGTGCACACGCGCGAGCACGGCTACACCGAGGTGTACGCGCCGTACATGGTGAACGCCGCGAGCATGTACGGCACGGGGCAGCTGCCGAAGTTCAAGGAGGATCTCTTCGCCGTGCCGCGCGGCGAGCTCGGGGACTTCTTCCTGATCCCGACGGCCGAAGTGCCGGTGACGAACATGGTGCGCGACACGATCGTCGCGCTCGAGAAGCTCCCGCTGCGCTACGTCTGCCATACGCCGTGCTTCCGCAGCGAGGCCGGGTCGTACGGCAAGGACACGCGCGGCATGATCCGCCAGCACCAGTTCGACAAGGTCGAGCTGGTGCAGATCGCGCACCCGGCGCAGTCCTACGACCACCTCGAGGCGCTGACCGGCCACGCCGAGGTCATCCTGAAGCGGCTCGGCCTGCCCTACCGCGTGGTGGTGCTTTGCACCGGCGACATGGGCTTCTCGTCGGCGAAGACCTACGACATCGAGGTCTGGCTGCCGGGGCAGAGCGCCTACCGCGAGATCTCGTCGTGCTCGAACTTTGAAGCGTTCCAGGCCCGGCGGCTCCAGGCGCGCTTCCGCAACGAGAAAGGCAAGCCCGAGCTCGTCCACACGCTCAACGGCTCGGGCCTTGCCGTCGGTCGCGCGCTCGTCGCGGTGATGGAGAACTACCAGCGCGCCGACGGCGGCATCGACGTGCCCGAGGCGCTGTGGCCCTACATGGGCGGCGTGAAGCAGGTCTTGCCCGCGCCCGGCTGAAGAGGCCGCGCGGCGGCTCCGGATCGTCCCGATGAGCTTCTGCCTCTTCGTCGTGTTTCGCGATCGCTCGAACCCGGCGACGCGGATCTCCGACGCGAGAGCACGCTCGGCTCGCCGCGACCCTTCGGGGCGTGCCGGGACTCGCGCGCGCGCTAGTGCACACCCCCGCGCACGCGCACGACCCGTTCCTCAATGACGGCGCGCCCCCGCAGCTAGCGTTGCAGCTGTACTTCGATCGCGCTTCTCGACTTGGAGGCGGCCGCGGAGACGCGAAGGCCCGCTGCAGGCGCTCGCTGCGACCCGACGCGCTGCCGACCCTCGCGAACGCCGCGGTCGAGCACCAGGTCATGGCGGTGCCGCACCTACGCGGTCCCGGACCGCGCGCACGCGGCGACGGCGCCGGACAACGCCTGGTGCACCTACCTCGTGGCCTACGACGGACCGGCCGAGGACCTGCATGCGTGGCTCGACGACTATCTTGCCGGTCATACGCCGCTGATGGCGCGGCTGCCGGGGATCCGGGAGCTCGAGGTGTACACGCGCGTCGACTGCGTCAGCCACCTGCCGTGGGCGCGCGCGACGTGCATGCAGCGGAACAAGGTGGCCTTCGACAGCCCGGCCGCGCTGACGGCGGCGCTCGCATCGCCCCTCCGGCACGAGATGCGCGCCCACTTCCGGTCCTTGCCGCGCTTTTCCGGCGGCGTCACCCACTTTCCGATGTCGACCCGCGCCATGGGGCTCGGATAAGATAGTCGCGGCACGTGCGAATAACGATCTGACAACAACCTGCGGCCCCGCCGCATCCACGGAGATGGAGATGAACTCGACCTTCAGGCTTGCCGCCTTCGCGGCTTTGGCCATCGCCAGCGCCGCCACGCCCGCGTTCGCGCAGGACCGCATCAGCGCGACCCACGTGTTTCCCTCGAACTGGGTTTACTCGAAGAGCTTCCTGGAGTTCGTAAAGAAGGCCAACGCCGCAGGCCAGGGCGTGTTCGCGATCCAGGTGCGCGGCGGCCCCGAGGCGATGGGGATGTTCGAGCAGCCGAACGCGGCGCGCGACGGCGTGGTCGACATGGTCTACACGCCCTGCGCGTTCTACGCCGCCTCAGTGCCCGAGTGCGACGCAGTGAGCGCGAGCACGATCGACGGCCCGACCGCGCGCAAGAGCGGCGCCTACGACGCGCTCAAGGAAGCGCACGTCCGGCGCATGGGGGTGTACTACCTCGCCTGGGTGGACAGCGGAATCCGCTTCAACCTGTGGAGCGTGAAGGAGCCGAAGTTCGACGCCCAGGGCAACCTCGACATCAAGGGCGTCAAGATGCGCGGCAATCCGATCTACAACGCGTTCTTCACCAACGTGCTCGGCGCCCAGGTGCTCAACATGCCTTCCACCGAGACCTACACCGCGCTCGAGCGCGGCACGATCGACATGGGCGGCTGGACGCAGATCGGAATCATGGACGCGAACTGGGACAAGTTCTTCAGGTACCGCATCGAGCCGCCGTTCTTCTCGACCGACCTGGGGATCCTCATCAACATCCGCAAGTGGAACGGGCTCTCCGACAAGTCCAAGGAGATCCTGAGCCGGGTCGCGATCGAGCACGAGATCTCGAGCGTCAAGGAGCTCCAGGCCTTGCGCGTCAAGGAGTTCGCCGAGCTCGAGAAGCGCGGCCTGAAGGCGGTGAGCATGAAGCCCGACGCGGGCAAGCGCTTCTCCGACGGCGCGCGCGAGGCGAGCTACCAGCGCATGAAGGAGCGCATGGAGAAGGCCGGCGGCCGCCAGGAAGCGGAGCGCTTCATAAAGCTCTTCGCGCCGGGCAGCTGACCCCGCCCGGACTCGTTCGCGCGCCGCCGCTGGCGGCGCGCTCGTTTTGAGAACCGGACCCGCGATGCGCGCGCTCGCCAAAGCCTACGACGCCGTGCTGTTCGGCATGGCGTGGGTCGCGGGGTTCCTGATGGTCGCGATGATGCTGACCATCTGCATCGACGTGGTGGCGCGCAACCTCGGCTACCAGAGCTCGGCGCACTTCTTCACGTTCACCGAGTACGCCCTGCTTCTGGTGCCGTGCCTCGGCGCGCCGTGGCTGGTGCGCGAGAAGGGCCACGTCTTCGTCGAGATCCTCCTGATGTACCTCTCGCGCGACGCGCGCAAGGCTGGCGACCTTCCTCATCGGCGTCGCCTGCGTCGTCGTCTGCCTCGTGATGGCGTGGTACGGATTCGAGGTGACCGCCCACAATTTCCGGCTCGGCGACAAGGACGTGCGCTCCTTCGACGCGCCGCGCTGGGCGCTGGTCGTCTGCATCCCGGTGTCGTTCCTGATGATGGCGATCGAGTTCCTGCGCTTCCTCGCGCGCGGGGAGAACTTCCTCGGGTTCCTCGGCGTGGTCGTGCACGACCAGGAGAAGGAGCGCTAGCCGGTGGAGTGGTACTGGGCGGCCGGGCTGCTCTTCGGTCTGTCGGTGTTCCTCATGTTCCTGGGGTTGCCGGTGGCGATCGCGTTCTTCGGCACCAATCTCGTCGGCGCCGTGATCTTCATGGGCGGCGAGCGCGGGATCTGGCAGGTCATCAACAACGGGTTCGGCGCGATCACGACCTTCGCGCTGGTGCCGATCCCGATGTTCCTGCTGATGGGCGAGCTGTTCTATCACACCGGTCTCGCCACACGGTTCTTCAACGCGATCGACCGGCTGATGGGCAACGTCCCCGGGCGGCTCGCCTACGTGACCCTGATCGGCGGCACCGCATTCGCCGGTCCGGCCGGCTCGAGCATGGGCGCGTGCGCGCTGCTCGGCTCCCTGATGGTCCCGGAGATGATGAAGCGGGGCTACAACAAGTATCTGTCGATGGGCCCGATCATGGGCGTCGGCGGCCTCGCGGTGATCATTCCGCCGTCGGCGCTCACGGTGCTGCTCGCCACGCTCGGGCAGACCGACGTCGGCGACCTGCTGATCGCGGGGGTGATCCCGGGGCTCGTGCTGGCGGTGATGTACGGAATCCTGATCTGGGGCTGGACCGTGGTCGATCCCACCGCCGCCCCGAAGTACGTCGCCGAGCAGGCCGAGCAGAGGGAGCGGTGGCGTCTGGTCGTGTTCGACATCGTGCCGATGGTCGCGGTGATCGTCTTCTCGGTGATCATCATGATCGTCGGCTGGGCCACGCCGACCGAGGCGGCGGCGCTCGGCGCGATGTCCGTGGCGCTGCTGGCCGTAGCCTATGGTTCCCTGACCTGGGCCTCGCTCAAGAAGTCCGTCGACGGGGCGCTGCGCGTGACGGTGATGTCGTTCCTGATCATCTTCGGCTCGGCGACCTTCGCACAGCTGCTTGCGTTCTCCGGCGCCTCGAGCGGACTGATCCAGCACTTTCTCGGCTTCGAGCTCGCGCCGCTCGGCATGCTGCTCATGATGATCGGCATCATCTTCTTCCTCGGCTGCTTCATGGACCAGCTGTCGATGATGCTGCTCACCGCGCCGATCTTCTTCCCGCTGGCGAAGACGCTCGGCTTCGACCTGACGTGGTTCGGGCTGATCATGCTGCTCGCGCTCGAGATCGGCTACACGACGCCGCCGTTCGGCCTGCTGCTGTTCGTCATGAAAGGCGTCGCGCCGCCCGGCACGACGATGCGCGACGTCTACCTCGCCGGTGCGCCGTTCATCGCTCTGCGTGCTCCTGCTGATCGCGATGATCATCGTCTTTCCGCCGATCGCGACCTGGCTGCCGCAGGTTTCACACTAGCGGAGCTCGCCGAGCGTCTCCGCGAGGTCATTCCAGACCATCTGGTCGACGAGCCTGCCGTCACGCACGGTGAACCGGTCGACGAATCGGATGCCCGAGTAAGGCGAGCCGTCGTTCAACTCCCCGTGCAGCGCGCCAAAGCAGTACACCGCTGACGCGCCATCGGGCAGCAGCGCCACGTCGAACCGCTCGTAGGTCTTCAGCGCGCGCCGATAACGCGGCTTCGCCCACTCGACGAGCGCCTCGAGCGTCTCGAAGCGCTTGCCGCCCGGAAAGAGCATGAAGAATCCGGGCGCGAGCAGCGCTTTCGCCGCAGCGAGATCGCGCCGCTCCATGGCGGCGAGATAGTCGCGGACGGTCTGAGCAGGATCGTTCGTCATCCGGGCGATGCGCAGGGCGGCGGAGAGCGGGGCCGATGGTACAATGCGCGCCCCCGGAGAGGTGGCAGAGTGGTCGAATGCGGCAGACTCGAAATCTGTTGTGCGGCTTGCCGCACCGTGGGTTCGAATCCCACCCTCTCCGCCAGATCAAAGAATTACGTCATTTCTCGCGCTGCTTAAGAAATAGGCAGGCTTCTACAAACTTCTACAATTCTGCTCGATCGGCACTTTGCGGTCAGCGCGAAGTGTTGACGAATCAATAGTCTCGAGTCCGACGCCAGCGGATGTCTGCAGAGTAGGAATCTGCTGGTGTGCGGGTGCGGGGGACAGGAGCCCAAGCGCTTGAACCGAGCCGAAGCGCCGACTGCATGGGGTGCAGGGGGTCGAGTGTTCGAATCACTTCGCCCCGACCAAAATCAATCACTTAGGCGAGGGCAGAAAAGTCCCTGTCCAAAATCCCGCATAGGTGTCTCAAATTTCAATCTCGTAGTTCATTGATTCATCGCGAAAGCGCACCTGCAAAGTGTGCAAGTGCGCTACTAAGTTTCGCAACGACCTAAATGAATTGCAGACGTACCTGCGTGGTCACGCTGCGCGTTGTGTTCGAAACTCCCTTGAACGATGTCGTGCGCGCCGAACGCTGACCGCGCGCGGGAGCGGCCCGTTTCAAGACCGCCACGATAGGTTCGACACCGCAGCGTTCCACGACATCACTCTCCGTCGCGGGGCCAGGTTCCGGCGCAGACTGCCTTGCCCGCCGGCAGCGTTCTCAGGCGGCCGCTCGCTCCCTATGCCGTTGCACCGTGACGGATATCGAGGATTGATTTCGTGAGCTCGCGATTGCGTGAGCGCGTCAGGAGCGCTTAGTACGATCCCGGCTTCGGCGCGTCTGGCCCGGGCGCACGGTGGCGTTTCAGGCGATCGCGAACGAACTTGGCGACGAGCGGTATCGCGACGATCAGGCCGAGTCCTGCGGTCGCGAGCAGGATTCGCTCGCTCTTGCCGGTTGCCATCTCGCCCCCGAAGTGCGCGAGGAGAAAGCTCGCTGGTGCGACGCCCGCGAGGGTTGCCAGGGCGAAGCGCCAGAACGAGAGCACCGTCAGGCCTGCGGCATAGCTGATTACGTCGAACGAGATGAACGGGAGCAGCCGGCTCGCGAACACGATCCCCATGAGCATGTTCTGGGAGCCGACCCAGCCGAGCGCGAGCCGGTCACCGAACCAGTGGCGGAGCAGTTCATGACCGACCAATCGCGCGATGCCGAACGCGGCGAGCGCGCCGAGCTCCGCGCCGGCGAGCACGTAGAGCGTTCCCCACGTGTGACCGTAGGCGGCGCCGGCAGCCAGGGCGATCGGCGCGCTCGGGATGGGGCTGATGAGGATGGCGAGGGCCATCAGCGCAATCACCGCGACCGGGCCCCAGGCTCCGAGCGCGGTGATGTTCGGCTTCAGGGCCGAGCTATCCCGGATCGCGGTGATCGCGCCCGATTGGTTCAGCAGCCAGTACGCGACCAGGAGCCCGAGCACGAGCACCACGCCGATGACCTCACGAGAGCGCTTCACGAGGGGTGGACTTCGGCGGGGCGCGTTCGGCCGAGTCCCTGCGCCGGCGGCGCTGAGGCGCCGGAGCGCCGCGGCACCTCCGGCGACAGTCGTCGGCGGCGGTCGGCAGGAGTCCGGGCATTCAAACGGATCATTTCGCGTACCGATAGTTTCGCTCGATGTCGGCGCGAGTGACCACGCCATACGCGCTCGCGGTACCCGCCGCCGCGGGGCGCGGGAGATAGAGGGCGTCTGCGCCGGTGGCGTCCATCGCGTCCAGCGCTTCCTGAAGCGTGGCCTGCAAGGCGATCGGTGCGACCTGGCTGCGGTCGGCCGGCACTTCGAGGAGATCGACGTCCCCCGCGGCGGCGTGGTCCATGACGTGTCGGACGAGGTCGACCGCGGGCATCAACGCCGTGGGACCTTCCGGACCGAGCACCAGGACCCAGCGGGGACTTTGGCCGAGGGCGGCGTCGATCGCGCCGCGCGTCGAACGGCAGGGTAGGGCGGCCACGCTCGTGTCCATTGCAGCACCGACGCCGACCCGACGCAGCGCCTGCCAGACGGGGTCGACGCGATAGTCCAGCCCGCGCGCCCGCATCAGCGTGACGAACACCGGCTGCTGGCGAAAGGCGACGCGCGACACGCCGTAGGCGGCAATCACCGCGAGCATGCCGGGCCAGATGATGTTCGGGTTGCCGGTGAGCTCGAGCATTGCGGTCAGTGCGGCGAGCGGCGCGTGCAGCGTGCCGCCCATCATCGCGCCGAGCCCGATGAGAGCGTAGAAACCGTGCGAGGAAACGTCGATAGGCGCAAGCCACTGGCCCAGCACGCCGAGCGCACCCCCGGCCGTGGCTCCGATGACGATGATCGGTCCGATGAGGCCCGCCGGCACGCCCAGCCCGATGCTGACCGAGCTCGCCACGAGCTTTGCGAACACGATCGCCACCAGTACCCACACGCCGAGGTCGCCGAGCAGCGCCCGGCCGACGGTGTCGTACCCGATTCCCATGACCTCCGGGACCGGCACTGCGCAGAGCCCGGTGAACAGTCCCGCGAGCGCGATGCGCAGCCAGAAGGGCCAACTGCCGGTCCGCCGCGCGGTCGCGCCGACCAGAAAAATGAACGCCGCCGCCAGCGTCCCGATCGCGAGACCCATGGCGAGCACGTACGGCAGTTCCCAGAGCGAGCCCAGCGTGAGGGGCGGGACGGCGAAGGCAAGGTCGCCGCCGTAGGCAAGATGCGTCAGGGCCGTCGCGCTCACGGCCGCGAGAATCACGGGCGCGAAGCCGACCACCGTGTACTCCATCAGGATCACCTCCATCGCGAAGGCGACGCCCGCGAGCGGGGTGTTGAAGGAGGCCGCAATCGCCGCCGCGACGCCGCAGCCCACCAGGATGCGCAGGCTGTTGTTGGGCAGGCCCAGGCGCTGCCCCGTGACGCTCGCACTCGCGGCGCCGAGATGGATGGCCGGTCCCTCCCGGCCCACCGACATCCCCGAAATAATCGCGATGGCCGCACCGACGAACTGCATCGCGGCGTTGCGGAGCGGGAGCCGTCCTTGGTGATAGGCAAGTCGCTCCATCACGTGAACGACGCCGACCTGGCGGGCGAGCTCGGGTGCGCGCTGAAAAAGGAGGCCCAGCACGAGACCACCCGCCAGCGGCAACAGCACGCGGGCTTCCGGGGGCAGGGCCTCGAAGTTATCCGGCGTGCCGTCGGGCAGCAACGCCCGCTGCGCGAGCTCGATGATCATGCGAAAGGCGATCATGACCAGCGCCGCCAGCAGACCGCAGAGAAGGCCGAGGAAGGCGAGTTGCGGCAGCGCCTCGGCCCGCGAGGCCCGCACGCGCTGATCGTCCAGGACGCGCACGAGCATCGCGCGCAGCTCGCGCAGCCGCGGACTCACTCTTGGTCTTCGTCTAGTGTGGCCATCGGGTCCCAATGGTACTGGCCTGCGTGGCCTGCGGCCCGCTTTCACCTAGCGGGCGTCCGGACTTCGCTACGTGCATCGCGACGCCGCGCGCAGGCTGCCGCCCGGGGCGCGTGAACCGGAGCCCGGCGCGGAGACTGTGACCACCCCGGGAGTTGGGCGCTGCGAGCGAGCCGGTTCGCGTTACGGCTTCGTCGCCTCGCCGGCAAGCGCTTCGAGGCCTTTCTTCAGGTTCGGCACTACCGCGCAGTTCGGCACGCCGTGGCGCGCGGCAAGAAACTGCGGATCGTTGTAGGCGAGCCAGACCTGGCCCGACTCGTCCTGCCACGCGAGCGCCTTGAGCGGCAGGTCGATGCCGACCGATTGCGCGCACTCCATGAACGGCGTACCGCCCTGCGGGTTGCCGAAGATCAGGAGCTCCGTGGGGCGCAGGGTGCGCCCGATCTTCTGGGCGCCGGCGGCATGGTCCACGCGCACGAAGATCACGAGGTTCCGGGCCTTTGCCGTCGACTCGAAGCGGTCGATCGTCTCCTTCACGGCATGCGGGCTCTTGACTGTGATCAGGCCGTCGGCGGCGCGGACAGCCGGGACTGACGCGAGCGCGCCGAAGACCAGAGCGGCGGAAAGGGTGCGGTGCATTGGCGGTGTCCTTTCGGTGTGTGAACGGGCGATCATCGCACGGGCACCCTGCGGTGGAAGCGAGCCCTCGGCCACGCGCCGGATCCGGCTCCGCACAGCGGTCGGCTCGCTGCGCGCGAGGAGGGCCGATGCCTAGCCTTACCGGCTCACTCCTGTACGCGTGCGGCGGCGCGCCGGGCTACGAAAACGGCTTCCATCTCTACGCTTGGGGCGCGCCCCGCTACATGGACGGCGTGTTCGACACCGCCCGCACGAGTGGCTGGCGCGAGGAGGCGCTGCACAAGGAATACTTCAGCGTGCCGGAACCGCCGGACTTCGTGAACTATCCGTTCGAATTGCGCCTCGCCAGGAGGGGCCGCTCGGTCGAGCCGCCCGCCGAGTTGGCGGCCACTGAGGCGCTTGCCGCCGCCGACATGGTCGTGGACACCCCAAGTGCACCGACGGCGTCTGCGGTGTGTGCGCGACTCCGTATACTGCAGGCGAAATCGAGCATCGCGATTACGTGCTGTGCGCAAAGGAGCGCGAGTGCAAGATGATCTTGTGCTGCTCGCGCGCGAAGGCCGCGGGCGGCGAGATCGTGCTGAACCTGTGACGAAGCGAGACATGCCGATGCTGCCCGGCGCCCGCTAAATCGCGAGCCGCAAATCCGAGGAGAGCTTCATGGACCAACCCACCAAGCCCGTGCCGCGCCTCGCGCCGCTCGCCCCCACCGCCGAGCTGAAGGAGGCGTTCGCCGTTTACGAAAAATCGCTCGGATTCATTCCGAACAGCGTGCTCATCATGCAGCGCCGGCCGAAGATGGTGCGGGCACTCGCGCAACTCGCTGCCGCGGTGTGGGATCCCGAGTCGAGCGTGGACCTCGGGTTCAAGCGCCTGCTCGCCCACTTCGCCAGCCGCGCGAGCGGCTGCCAATACTGCATGGCGCACACGGCCGGCGGCGCGCTACGGCTGGGCGTAGACGAGAAGAAGCTCGACGCGCTGTGGGACTACCGAACGAGCCCGCTGTACACGGCGGCCGAGCGGCTCGCGCTCGACTTCGCGCTCGCCGCCGCTGCGGTGCCCAACGACGTGAGCGACGAGCTGTTCGCGAAGATGCGGGAGCACTGGACCGATGACCAGATGGTCGAGATCGTCGGCGTGATCTCGATGTTCGGATTCATGAACCGCTGGAACGACACGATGGCCACACCGCTCGAGGACGAGCCCACCGAGATCGGCGAGCGGTTCCTGGCGAAGGGCGGCTGGAGCAACGCGAAGCACGTCCGCGCTGCGGGGACCGGCCCGGCCGGCAGTCGGGGGAAGTAGTGCCCGTCACGCGGCGCGAGGTCCTTTGCGCACTGGTCGGGACGCTCGGGGGTGCGTTTGCGGCGCGCGTGGCGGCGGCCGCGGAAACACCCATCTCGCTGGCCGCGCCGGAGCGCATCGCCCAGCTTCACGTCACCGCGACCGGTGAGCTGCTCGCGGTCTCGAGCGCCGGACGGCTGTGGCAGTTCGACGGCCGCGCCTGGCAGCAGCGCGGCGACGGGCTCGATCCGCGGGCGCCGCTCGCCTCGGGACATGGCCACGTCGTCGGTCGCGCGGCCGCAGGCGGACTGTGGGTGCTGGAAGCGGGCCGCGCGACGCAGGCCGCCGCGCCCCGACTGCTGCCCTACGCGGGGCTTCACGTGCTGCCCCTCGGTGTCATTGCGGTAGCCGAAGGTGCCGGAGGGCGCGCTTACGCAGTGAGACTCGAGCCGTCATCGGGAGGTGCGTGGCGCGAGACCGCGCGCAGCGCGGATCACGTCCTGCCCGACGCACGACCCCTGCAGGTCGATCTGGACGGTCCGCTCTCGGCCGCGAGCGACGGCCACCTCCTCGTACTAGGCGGCCCGGATGCCCAGCGCTACCGCCACGCCGTCCTCGGCGACGACATCGAAGCGACGCGAGTTTTGTACCTGGAGCGACACGGCCTCGAGCCGCTGCGCACGCTTACGCTGCCGGCCCCTCACGTCCTGGAGGACATCGCGCCGCGGCCGATCGAGTGGGGCGGCGCCACCGGGCTGCTCACCGTCCGCTCCGGTCCGTTCGGCGCACAGCCCGCGGTGGTCGCGGCCGACCGCGCGAAGCGCGACGTCCTCACGCTGGCGGCGCTCGGCGAGCCGATCGGCGCACCGAATCGATGGATGGCCATGACCACCGACGGTCGCCGGCTGCTGGCAGTACATACGCCGCACATCGGCGGCGTCCTGTACGAGTACGTGCGCGACGGGAACGCCCTGTGCGCGCGGCGCATCGCAGACGGATTAAGCACGCATGCGCTCGGCAGCCGCGAACTCGATCTCGCCGCCTGGGCCGGCGGTGCGCTGGTGCTGCCCGGCCAGGACCGCCTCACGCTGCATGTCCTTGCAGGGGACCCCTGGTCTCAGCGCTCGGTCTACACGCTCGCGCAGCCGGTCGTCGCGACGCGCGCGTGGCGTTCGGGCGCTCGTCCCGGAGTGGCCGCGCTGCTCTTCGATGGCAGCGTCGTCTGGGCGGCGGCTGCGCCCTGATGGACAGCTTCGCGATCGCAGCTGATCCCGCGCCCCGGCGCTGAGACGGCGCGGGTTGCATCGGGGGTGCGCTCGATCTGGTTGCGGTCTGGATTCCCGCGTTACCAGCGCAGCACGCGCGGCCCGATCAGCGCGCCGAGCGCGGCCGGGGCCAGTACGCCGAGGACGTACCAGACGCCAAGGAACGGCGCCGCGAGCTCCGGGCAATGGAAGGTGTAGACGAATGCCCCGGCGCCGCCGGCGAGCAGGCCCGCTGCCGCCCCCGCCAAACGCAACCGCGTCGGCGCGAACCCCTTTATGCCCCACAGGGCGGCGACGAAGATCGGTAGCGACAGCACCGCGATGTTGAACGGGCACTCGCTCCACGTCTGCCCGAAGAACAGCTCAGCGCGACGCGGAGCGTCGGCGCCGGCGAGCGCGACCGCCGCGAGCAGCCACATCGCAAGGACCGGCCCGGCGAGCGCGCCGGGCACGCGCCCGAGCCTCGCGCCCGGCCGTGCGAGGCGCAGCGTCGCCATCCAGCCGCCCACGGCGAGCCACGCCACGAACGCGAACTTGATCCAGAGCATCGGCGCTGCGACGTCCTCGGCCAACGTCGACCGGACGCCGAGCCACGTCGCCATCACAATTGCGGAGACCACGATGCCGGCGCCGACGGCGAGCGCGCACCGTCGCAGAGGCGCATGCGGATCGACCGCTTCGGCGCCGGTCGCGAGCAGCTTCGCAAGCTCGTCGGTGTTCATGTTCCGTTTCTGATCCTTGCCGCGAGCGCCTTGAGTCCGCGATGGACCGCCACCTTCACCGCCGACTCCGACATCCCGGTGAGGCGCGCAGTCTCGGCGCCCGATAAGCCCTGCACCTTCATGTAAGCAATCGGCATGCGCTGGCGCTCGGGCAGCGTCTCGAGCAGCTTCGCGAGGTCGCGCCGCGCCTCCGCCGCGTCGGCGTCTGCCGTCGACAGCACGCCGACTTCGTCGTCGAGCGGTTCGGTCAGCAGGTCGCCCCGGCCGCGACGGCGGAGACAGTCAACGAGCTTATAGCGGGCGATCGCGTGCACCCACGCCGTCAGCGGCTGCGCGATGTCAAAGGTGTGCCGCTGGTTGTGAACGGCCAAAAGCGTCTCCTGGACCAGATCCTCGACCTCGTCCGGCAGGCGGGCGAGGCGCCGCCTGAGGAACGCGCGCAGGTGCGCTCCAAGCTCTATGAGGAACCGATGGTAGGCCGTAGCGTCGCCCGCGAGCGAGCGCACGAGGAGGTCCTTGAGTCGATCCTCGTTGGCGCTCAACCGGCTCTCTTCCTGATTCGTTGCAGACAGGGATTCGGTTACAGGCCGCGGCGCTCCCTGGCGGCCCGGCCGTGAATTGTGCCTGTGCCTGTAACCGGACGCCTGAACGCTGCGAACTACCTCACAGGCCGGGCTCTCCGCAGCGCGGCCGCTTCAACCAACCCACAGGAGTCGCAATGATGAACCGCACCGCCCTCGCCGTCACCACCGTCGCCCTCACCGCGCTCGCCGCCGGCGCCGCGTTCGCCCAGCCCAAGCCCGCCCAGCCCTCGATGGACAAGTGCTATGGGGTGTCGCTCGCCGGCAAGAACGACTGCGCCGCCGGCCCCGGCACGACCTGCGCCGGCACCTCGAAGACCGACTACCAGGGCAACGCCTGGACGTACGTTACCAAGGGAACCTGCACGACCATGAAGACGCCGAAGGGCATGGGCTCGCTCACGCCGATGAAGAGCTGATTCACGTCGATGAGGACCGCACCGTCCGCCGGGCTCGGGCTGAAGCCCCGGCACTTCGAGGAGGCGTTGGCCGCGCCCGCGGACGGGTTGTGGTTCGAGGTCCACCCGGAGAACTACATGGTCGCGGGCGGACCGCGGCTCGCATGGCTGGAGGCGATTCGCGCGCGGCATCCGCTCGCGCTGCACGGGGTCGCGCTCTCGCTCGCCGCTGACGCGCCGCCCGACGAGGTGCACCTCGCCCGCCTCGCCGCGCTGGTGAAGCGCTTCGAGCCCGCCCACATCTCCGAGCATCTGGCGTGGTCGACCTGGCAAGGCGCGTATAGCCCAGATTTGCTGCCGTTTCCGCGCACGGGCGAGGCGCTGGCGCGTATCGTCGAGAACGTCGACCGGGTGCAGGGGGCGCTCGGCTGCCGGATCGCGATCGAAAACCCGTCCCACTACCTCGCCTGCGTCGGCCACGAATGGGACGAGATCGACTTCCTCGAGGCGCTCGCGCGGCGCACCGGTTGCCGCATGCTCCTCGACGTGAACAACGTGTTCGTCTCGGCGCGCAACCTCGGGCTGTCGGCGGAGGCTTACGTAAATGCATTTCCAGGCGCCATCGTCGAGGAGATTCATCTCGCTGGGCACACCGCCGACCCGTCCCTCGGCGCCGCGCTGCTCGTCGACTCGCACGATGCGCCGGTCGATCCGGCCGTGTGGGCGCTCTACGAGCGACTGATCGCGCGCATCGGCCCGCGGCCCACCTTGATCGAACGCGACGACAACCTCCCCGAGTTCGACGTGCTGATGGCCGAGCGCGCGCGCGCGGAGGCCGTGCTTGCCGCACCGATGCGCCGGGCGGCATGAGCGGTCCGCTGTACCGATTCCAGGACGGATTCGCGCGCGCCCTGCTCGCGGTGGAACTGCGCCCGGACGAGTATCCGCCCGAGATCGCGCGCCTCGTCGAGCAACCGGCCTTCGCCGTCTACCGTAACACCGTGATGAAGGGTTGCATCGACGCGTTGCAGGCCAATTACCCGTCGGTCGCGCGATTGGTCGGCGACGAGTGGTTCCGTGCGGCCGCCGCGATCTTCGTGCGCGCAAACCTGCCCCGGCAGCCGACGCTCGCCGTGTATGGCGCGGACTTCGCGGGCTTCCTCGCGGCATTCGAGCCTGCCGCCGAGCTGCCTTACCTCCCCGGCGTCGCGCGCGTCGACCGGTTCTGGACCGAGGCCCACACCGCTCCCGACGAGGCGCCAGTCGATGCAGCCGCGGTCGCGCGGCTCGGGCCGGACGAGCTCGCGCGTACGGTGCTGCGTCCCCACGCCAGCGCGCGCTGGGCGTGGTTCGATGCGCATCCGATCGCCGCCCTATGGCGGCAAAATCGCTACCCCGTCGATCCCGACCTGGCGGACATCGAGTGGCGCCCGGAGGGTGTGCTCGTCGTGCGCTCCGGCGGTAGCGTCGAGAGCATCGATCTGGACGCGGCCGGCTGCACGTTCCTGGACGTCTGCGCATCCGGCGGCACGCTCGCGCATGCCGCGGTGGCCGCGCTGGCAGTGGACGAGAAGGCCGATCTGGCGCGCCTCATGACACGGCTGCTGGACGTCGGCGCGTTCGGCCGCCTGGACACCCTGGATCTCGACCCCGAGGAGCTCGGAAGATGAGGACCGCAATCACGTCTGCCCCGGAGGGGTCGACCAGCGTGCGTGCTGCGTGGAATCGAGCTGCCGACGCGCTCGAGCGCTGGATCGGGCACTCGCTACTCGCCCTCGCCGCGCGATTCTCGATCGCCGGCATCTTCTTCATGTCCGGCCGCACGAAAGTCGAGGGCTGGCTCGCGGTCCGCGATAGCGCCGTCGCGCTGTTCGCCGACGAGTACAAGGTGCCGCTGCTTCCCCCCGAGTTGGCCGCGCATCTCGCGACCTACGCCGAGCACTTCTTCCCGGTCCTTCTCGTGCTTGGCCTCTTCACGCGGTTCTCGGCGCTCGCGCTGCTCGGCATGACCGCGGTGATTCAGATCTTCGTCTACCCGGAGGCGTGGGCGACTCATCTGTCCTGGGCCGGGCTCCTGCTCTACCTGGTTGGCCGCGGTGGCGGCATGGTGTCGCTCGATCGGGCGCTTGGCTTGAAGTAGGGGGCGCGCGGCTCGACGTGCCGCGAGAACCGGCGCCGTCGAAGGCTCGTTCGAGGACCGGTGAGGGGTGGCGACTCAGGGGGCGAGAGGCGAACGCATGGAGGGGGGGTTGCATCGTGATCGCAACTGGCTCGGGTTAGCGGCGAACTAGCGGAACAGCGAAAGCGGTAATTCGCGGATGTGCTTATTTCTGCCCGCCTTCGCTACGGTCGCGAGCGGGAAGGGCGTCGCGAAAGGCATCAAACGTCTTCCACGCCGGGACTGGCGGCGTGTACTCGGGCCGCGGCGCATACGCCGAGTGTTCGACAAGCTGCATCCTGTGTATGTAGCGCGGGCAATTCGGAAAGATCCTGGTCGCCGCGACGCGAATGATGAACACGGACCCAGGGTACTCGGCACGCAGGGGATCATCCGCCGAGACACGGGCCGTGCCGTTCACGCGAATGCGCTTGGGATTCTCGAAGTCCAGGAACAGCAACCCGACGTGGGGGTTGACGAGTACGTTTCCCCAGGATCGGTACATGCCGTTGCCGTCGTAATCAGGAATTGCTAGCGTGCGATCGTCCAAAGCGCGCACGAACCCGGGCATGCCGCCCTTGTAGGAGCAGTCGGGGTGGCCGTGGGCATCGGCGGTAGCGATGAAGAACATCGGACAGCGCTGAATGAATGCGCGGTCCTCGTCGGTAAACACCGTGCGAACGGTTACCTGCTCCAGCCGGTCAGCGAGGGGCCGCGTTTCACGCGCATCCTGGAGCTGTCGCATTCCATCGTGATACAGTGGACTGTCAGCCATCAAAACCTCCCGGTAAGGCCAACCGGCCGAGCCCCGACCGGCTCTCGCTATTGGGCCCGTTTCATCGCCGGGCGCTCCGCGCAGCGTTTGCACCAGCCGGCCACCCGCGGATGTTGCTCTAGTTTCAGACCGAACATGGTGCCCAGTACCAGCCAGCTCGCAGCCGCGACGTCCACCAGCGAAAAAGCGCCCAACAGGTATTCGCGGCTCCCGAGACGGGCCTCGAGGACATCCAATTGGCGATTGAACTGCGACAGGTTGTACTCAGCGGCCGCCTTGCTGCGGTCCTCGCTTTTGTACGAAACGGGCGTATCGAGCCCGTGGTAGAGGTACTGCATCATGTAGGGACCCAACTCGGCCATGGCCCACACGGTCCAGGAAATGGCGTCGGCGCGAGGCTGGCCGCCACCGGCCGGAAAGAGATTCTTCTCGACCCCATACTTGGTGCCCAGATGCAGGAGGATCGCGCCGGATTCGAAAAAAATCTGGCTGCCATCCACCAGCACCGGCACCTTGCCATGCGGGTTCAACGCGAGATATTCGGGCGACCGGTGCTCCTGCTTCTTTGCGTCGAGCTTGATGTACTCATACGCCAGACCCAGCTCCTCAAGCGCCCACGCGACACGAGTGCCGGAGCTATGAGGCCACGAGTAGAACTTGATCGTCATGGACGCCTCCTGTAATTGGCGAGGATCTTAGGAGGATGTTGGGCCGCCGCCTAGTGTTGAATGTCGGCACCCGCGAATTACCGCTTTCGGGCCAGGAGCGGTCGGACCCGACGCGCCCACAAATCAGGTCAAAGCGGACAATCAATTCGATCGCACCGGCTCGCTTGGTGCCGGTTAACATGAATGTGCGTACCGTAATGGCATACAGTTCCGGCCTGTCAAGCCGTGCTGTGCATCGCTCCACAGGCAGCAGCCCGATCCGGTTAGCGAGAGTACGCTCCCGGTTAACTAGAAAAACTGATGCGATAGAACGCGTTGGGCGTCACGACGGTACATCAATCCCTCCGGCGAGCACGCTGAAACTTCTGAATACTTGCATGAATGGCCTCAATTTCGTACTTCGATCTGATCATCGTGGGCGGGGGCATCGGCGGCGTCATCTGCCTTAAGTACGCTACAGACGCCGGGCTGAGGACTCTGCTTCTGGAGCGCCGCGAGCGTATCGGCGGGATATGGCGCGACCTTCCGTCGTGGCAGGACATCCAGTTCCGGAAGGAAGACTGGACGCTCGGCGATCTTCCACTGTCCGAAGAGAAGCAGCCGGGCATTTTGCGCAACATCGAAGCCTGGGTCGAGCGGTTCGAACTCGCGCCTCACATCGTTCTAGGTGCACCCGTCACGAGTGCGCAGCCCTGCGAAGGCGGCTGGCGAGTGACGGGAGGTGCCGCCGTGTATCAATCGAGGTGGCTCATCGCCGCCACAGGGGGACACAATCGCCCTGTCGTTCCACAGGTCGAGCGGAAGGATTCGTCGATCGCCGAATATCACTCGTCCGAGCTCCGCAATCCGGAGGAGCTGAGAGGCAAGCGCGTCACTGTCGTCGGAGGCGGCGCATCGGCGTACGATCTACTTGACTTGTGCTTCACGCACCAGGCGAGCAGCATCGCGTGGATCTATCGTTCCACCAAGTGGATGCGCCCGACGCGCCAGGTCAAATACCTCGGGATCGACATGCGCCTGCTGGCGAAATACCAGATGCTTGGTCTTTCCACGAGCGCGGTGAACCGCCGCATCAACGAGGACTTGCGGGCGAGGTACGCGAAGGCGGGACTCCAGGAGATCATGCCAGCGGGCGACTTCGACATCCGTCGCGACCAGATCCTCCCAGGCCGGCCACGCATGATCCAGGGTTTCCGCCGCATAGAGCGCCACCGCGGCGAAGTGCAGTCCGTCCGCGGCAAGACGATTCGCCTCTCGAACGGCGAAGAGATAGGGACGGACCTGTTGCTATGGGGAACCGGGTACGCCGTTGAGCTCGGCTATCTGGGGTTGGATTCGCTGACCAAGGCACGGGGGCTGAACGAGATCTCCGCCCGCTGCTACTCCGTGTTTCGCTCGATCGACGCCCCCAACCTCTTTCTCCTGGCGCCCGGCGTGCTCGAGACTAACACCTCGACGCCCTGGGCCTACGCTCATGCGGCGAAGTCGATCATGTCCCACATCGCAGGCAGCCCCGTCTTTGTGGACCCGCCGCTTCAGGGTCTCACGAATCATTTTGACCTCGTCAAGATGCTGGCACGGCACGACCGCCGGAACTATCGGTTCGGTCTTTGGTACCTCAAGTATCTTTGGCTCGCGATATTCCATCCAAAGGCACGACCGATGCCCATTCCTTGAAGTACACCGCTGATCGATTTAGCGCATACAAGGACGCGATTGAATATCTGCCATAGGCCGAATGAGAACCTTGATGTGCCAGCGGAAATGAGCGGTCGGGGAGATAGGTAACAAAGAAGTCCGGGGACATGGGTTACACATTGTGGCGCTTTAGTCTCCCGAATTCATCTTCTATAAGCATGCGGCGCTCGTTGAGCCGACCCAGCTTGAGCGGGCCGAAGTAGACCTCCCAGATCCCATCGTCGATCTCCTCCAGGCCGCCATACTCGCCGACGCAGACGATCGACACGTTCACCTATCTGCGGTTCCAGCGGATGCCGCCGTTGGCACTCACGTAGCGCACCTCGAAGCGATCGGGGTATTCCAGGGGCGGCAGCTTGCTGGGCATCTCGCGCGGCGATGCGCGGTAGCAGGCCGCCGGCGTCTGCTGATCGAGCGCCTCATGGGGTCGCTCGTTGTTGAATTCCTCCCGGAAGCGATCGAACTTTCGTTGCTGCGCGCGCAGGCTGTTAGCTGGCGGGCGCGTGGTCTCGGCTTTAAGCGTCCGATGCATGCGCTCATGGCGGCCGTTCTGCTGCGGTTTACCCGGCTCGATCAGCTCCGGGACAATCCCTAAGCGTACCCACCAGGCCGACAGACTCGACAGCCGGGCCAGCGTGTTGGTCGCGAAGGGCACGCCGTTGTCGGTGCGAATGCGCTTGGGCAATCCGAATTCCCTGAATAGCCGCATGAACACCGGTTTCGCCTCGGCCACCGCGGTGGAGTTTAATCCCTGACAACCCAGGAGGTAACGGCTGAACCCATCGGTCACCGTCAGCGGATAGCAGTAACGGCCGTTGCCGGTGCGAAACTGCCCCTTGTAGTCGGCGCACCACAGATCATTAGGCGCCAGGATCAGGCTCGAAGGCTTGCCCGGATGGCCAAGCTGACGACGCTGGCGCTTCTTGGCCACCATCCCGTGCCGGCTCAGGATGTCGCATACCGTTGATCGTCCTGGCAATGCCCATCGCAGGTGACGTCGCTGCACGACCCTGAGCAGCTTCTTCGCGCCCCAAGATGGATGTCGACGACGGACCTCCAGCAACGCTACGACGATCTCCGGGTCGGTCTCGTTCGGCGAATGGTGCGGTTTACGCGATCGCTCCTCGAGCCCCGCTGGGCCGTAGCGAAGATACCGGTCGATCAACTTGTAGCCGGTCTTGCGGGCCACCCCGTAGCGCTCGCACAGCTCGGTGATGCTGAAGCACTCCCGCAGGTAATCGGCGATGAACTTCGTTCTCTGGTCCATAGGCGAAGTCTGACTCCATGGCATCGGGCACCTCCTGCGGTGCCCCGGATCGTCAACCTGTTACCTATGTCCCCGGACTAAACTGTTACCTATGTGTCTGGACCGTACCAAAGCGACGCCCAACAACGCGATCCAGCGGACCGCTTCACAGCGGCATTGCGCCCGCTGTTTCGCGGCCGCTGATCGCGCCCGTTGGGCGTCCCTGATCGATTGCGCGACCATCGATGGAATCTGAATTGCTTTATACCGACCTACTGATAGCGTAGACTCGCCGCGCTGAAACAACAACTCGGGTCAGCCGACCGCGCTAACCCCAAGCATCACTTTTGGGCCGCAGGGCCCGTCCTTTCGGTACGGCCTGTACCAACTCTGCATAGCAGTCACGGATCTGCGTCGCAGAGAGGTGTTCGTGCGGCCATTCCCGTTCTTGGGGCGCACGATCGCTCCGGCGGGCTTCGCCCGTCTACGCGGGCGGCTCAACGGCGGCGTTGGGCATTGGAAGACGCAAGCTGTTACAGGAAGTACTGCTCACGTCATTTCCCGTAAGGACTGAGGAGATCAACCATGATCGTCGCCCGTTGGAGCATCGATGCGAAGTTCGGATACAAACAGAATGTGATCGACCTGATGCAGCGTTGGTTAAGGGAGATTGCGCCGCAAGTTGGGTTTAGTGCCGACAAGACGCGGTTGCTAACCGGCTCGATCGGCGCGCTGGAGGCAACCATTCAGTCGGAGCATCTTGTTAAGGACCTAAGCGAGCTCAACCAGGCTTGGGAAAAACTGGCTACGATCGCAGCGCATAAGCAATGGAGCAAAGATCTCGAGCCGCATGTGGTTTCCGGGACAAACCGCTGGGAAATCTACCGCGTCTTGTAATTGCGCAACGCACTTCAATATTTGCTGCGAAGGCACGCTCTAGAAATCGACGCCGGAAGCTGTTCCCGGCGCCCAACCCCGCGTTAGCCGCGGTGGTGAGCCACGATGGGGTGCAACATTTCCAACCCTGGGATGCCGCCGTGTTCAGGTGCGGTCTCTGACCGTCGACGCGACGTGCGTTTCCTTGGCGGTGTAGTCGCGGTCACCGGCCGCGGCCTATCTGAAACCAGGAGGAAAATATGGCGACTCCAGTAACAGTAACGAAGTTCCAAGCGAAGTCCCACAACTCGCCCGACGAGGTTCGCAGCCCTAGCAAGACCCGGGTCGAGGTCGTTCAACTCGAGGGGTTCACGATTGGGCGTTTCAACTTCGAGCCCGGGTGGCGCTGGTCGGAATGCGTCAAGCCGGTCGTCAAGACCGACCAATGCCAGGTATCCCATGTCGGGTACGCTGTCTCGGGGCGAATTACGGTTCGCATGAAGGACGGCACCGAAAAGACCATTGTCGCGGGCGAGTCGTACACGATTCCGCCAGGACACGATGCCTGGGTAGAAGGCAATCAGCCCTTCGTTGGAATCGAAGTGATGAGCGCCGACGTTTACGCGAAGCCGAAGTGAGGCTGTGAGCGGGTAACCAGCGGTTGCAGCCGACCCGTGCCGGCGGGCTCCGTTCGCCCACACGGTCGGCTGAACTGCGTCGTTGAGCGTCCGCTTCCGGGATCCGTTCGAACGACTGCTTCCCGCTGGCGGTCGAATACAGCCTGTGGGTGGCGATTTACTAATCAGGCCGCGCCCCGGCGTTCAAAGAGCCATCGGGTCGCGAAACCGGAGATTGAATCGCACAAGGGCACGATACGAAGTGGCGCTGAGTCGACGATCGCTGCTGCGCGAGATTTCCGTGACTCTGTTGACTACGAACCAGGAGGTCGTTGTGCGGAGCCTTGGGGGCGGATGCGCTCGAGCGGCTTCTACAAAACCTCCCGGAACGTCATGGCTCCGAAGCAAACCGCCCTACAAGATTCTGGAAGTTGTAGAAGGCAGGAGAGCGCAAGATACTGATTCCTCGTGAATTGAACCCGAGACTCGAAATCTGTTGTGCGGCTTGCCGCACCGTGGGTTCGAATCCCACCCTCTCCGCCAGAATCAATTCGTTGCGAGTGCCTTCGCAACGATTCGTTAGCTGATCAGCTTCTCCAATCTTCTCCAATTGCCTTCTCCAATTCTTGCGAGAGGTGCGCGGGCTCGTTTGCGATCAGCGACTTGCAGCTTGTGTTCAACAGACAATCAATCTGCCGCAGTTGGGGGCATCACTAGTCCGCGTCTCGCGACGCCTCCGGCGCTTGTAGCGCGCCCGCTAACGGCCCAGAAGCCGACGTTCAATCGCTGCGCCCGATCGGCGCGCCGCCCGGCGCGGGCCGGCCCTCCAGCCGGTCCTCGAGCTCGCCGATGTAGGCGGCGAGCGTGTTGCCCGCCTGGTCGACGCGCGCCAGCACTTCGGCCTTCACCACCTGCCGCTCGGCGGAGCTGCTCGCGAGCTCCCGCTCGAGGAACGCCCTGAGCTCGGTGAACCGCGACGCCTCGGCCTGGTCGGCGAGCTGGCGCTGCGTCTCGAGCGCCTTCGCGTGCCGCCGGGCCTCGAGCAGCACCGAGGTCTGCAGGTAGACGATGAACGCGAGGAACAGCACCGCGATCACCGCGGTGATCGCGAGCATGATCAGGCCGAGCGGCGCCTCGATCGTCGTGAACACGAGCGACAGCGTGGTCGGCGCAACGAACGCGCGCCAGTTGACCGCCGCGAACGTCGCGGTCAGGGCGAGCGCGAGGACGAGGAGCAGCGTGCGCAGTTGCATGGAAGGCCTCTCTTGTCGGGCGCGAAGGGCGTGATCAGTCGAGCCGCCGGCCGGATCGCGCGTCGAACAGGTGCAGGTGGTCGGCAGCGAACGCGAAGTGTGCCATCTGTCCGGGCGCGAGCGCCACGCCGGGCGCGAGCCTGCCCTTGACGCACGCTTCGCCGGCGCCGGCGACAACCCAGGTCTCGGCGCCAGCCGGCTCGACGAGTGCGACCTCGAGTGCGAGCGCGTCCGGCCGGGCGGCGGCGTGCACCGCGAGCGCGTGCGGGCGCAGACCGACGGTTACGCCCGCCGGGTCGCGCCCGTCGAGCAGCGCGCGCACCGCCGGATGCCCTGCCAGGGCGGCGGCCGGCAGCAGGTTCATCGGCGGCGTGCCGACGAAGCGCGCGACGAACGCGTCCGCCGGGCGGGCATACACGGTGCCGGGCGCGTCGCACTGCACGACCCGGCCGTCGCGGAGCACGGCGATGCGATCGGCGAGCGCGAGCGCCTCCTCCTGGTCGTGCGTGACGTAGACCGTGGTGATGCGGTGCGTTTGGTGGACGCGCTTGATCTCCTCGCGGATCTCGACCCGCAGCGCCGCGTCGAGATTGGAGAGCGGCTCGTCCATGAGGAACGCCGCCGGCCGGCGGACGAGCGCGCGGCCGAGCGCGACGCGCTGCCGCTGGCCGCCGGAGAGCTGGCGCGGGTGCTTGTCGAGGAGCAGAGTGAGACCGAGCGCCCCTGCCACGCGCTCGGCCGCCGCGCGTGCCGCGCGCCGGCCGAGACCGCGGTTGCGCAGCGGGAAGGCGAGGTTCCCGGCGACGTCGAGGTGCGGATAGAGCGCGTAGGTCTGGAACACCATCGCCACGTCGCGCTTCTGCGGCGGCAGGTCCGTGACGTCGGTCCCGCCGATGCGGATGCGACCTGAAGACGGCGGCTCGACGCCCGCGACGAGGTGGAGGAGCGTCGACTTGCCGCAGCCGCTCGGGCCGAGGAAGACGAAGAACTCGCCGTCTGCGATCTCGAGCGACAGGTCGTCCGCGACGACGGTCGCGCCGAACCGCTTGCTCACCCGCTCGAGCGCGATCGCCGCCATCAGCCCTTCACCGCGCCGGCGGTGAGGCCGTCGAGCACGCGGCGCTGGAAGGCGATCGCGAGCAGCACCACCGGGGCGGTGGCGAGGACCGAGCCGGCCGCGATCTCGCCCCACGGCACCTCGTGGAGCCCGGGGAAGAGCGCGATCCCGACCGGCACCGTGCGCGCGGCCGTGCTCGCGGTGAGCGAGAGCGCGAACAGGAACTCGTTCCAGGCGAAGATGAACACGAGCAGCCCGGTCGCGACGAGCCCCGGCGTGGCGAGCGGCAGCATCACCTTGACGAACGCGCCGAGCGCGGAGCAGCCGTCCACGCGGGCGGCGATGTAGAGCTCGTCGGGCACGCCGCGGAAGAACTGCGTCATCAGCCACACCGCGAGCGGCAGCGCGAACCCGGCGTAGACGAGGACGAGCGCGATCAGCGTGTCGTGCAGCCCGGTCGCGCTCACCATCAGGAAGAGCGGGCTGACGGTGGCGATCGTCGGCAGCATCGACAGCGTCACCACCGCCGCGAGCGTCGCTGCACGCCCGGGCGGACGGAGCTTCGCGAGCGCGAAGCCGGCGAGGCTGCCGAGGACGAGCGCGAGCGCGGTCGCGCCGGCGGCGGCGACGAGGCTGTTCAGCATCAGCCGCCCGATCGGCTCCCCCGCGAGGATGGCGCGGTAATGCTCGAGGGTCGGGCTGCCCGGCAGGAGCGGCGGCAGTGCTTCCAGCTCCGCGACCGGCTTGAGCGAGGTCAGCAGCTGCCAGACGAACGGCGCGAGCGACCAGGCCATGACCGCGGCGAGGCCGGCCCAGAGGCCGAGCCGCCTCACGCGGCGCCCCCGCGCAGGAGCCGCGCGTAGGCGAGCGTCGCCGCCGCGGTCACCGCGAGCATCGCGACCGCGAGCGCCGAGCCGTACCCGAAGTCGAGCGTCTGGAACAGCACCTTGTAGGCGTAGATCGACAGCGTCTCGGTGCCGTTCGCCGGACCGCCGCCGGTGAGCACGTACACGGCGTCGAAGACGCGCAGCGCGTCGATCGTGCGGAACACCGCCGCCACCAGGATGACCGGCATGAGCAGCGGCAGCGTGACGCGCACGAACGCGGTCCACGCGCTCGCGCCGTCGGTCGCCGCGGCGCGGTAGAGATCGCGCGGGATGCCCTGCAAACCGGCGAGGAGCAGCAGCGCGACGAACGGCGTCGACTTCCACACGTCCATCGCGATCGCGGCGTGCAGCGCCCACGTCGGGTCGCCGAGCCAGTTGACGCGCGCGCCGAGCAGGTAGTTGAGCACGCCGGTCTCGGGGTTGTACATCCACTCCCACATCCGCGCCGACACGACGGTCGGGATCGCCCAGGGGACGAGGATCGCGCCATAGACGAGCGCGCGCGTCCGCCCGGCGCGCGCGACGGCGAGCGCGACGGCGAGGCCGAGCACGAGCTCGAGCGCGACCGACGCCGCGGTGAAGTAGGCGGTGTTCCAGAGCGCGTTCCAGAACCTCCCGTCGGACGCGAGGCGGAGGTAGTTGTCGAGGCCGACGAACGCCGGGGCGCGGAACGGCGTGCGCACCTCGAGGCTCAGCCAGACGACGTACGCCATCGGGACCGCGGTCACGACCGCGAGCAGGGCCGCGGCGGGCGCGAGGAACGGCGCCGACTCGAACCGGGCGGCCTTCATCGCCGCTCCAGCGCGGCGGCTGCGCGCCCGATCGCGGCGAGCGCCGATTCGGGCGCGCGCTCGCCCACCAGTACCGCGCTGAATTCCGCCTGCAAGGTCTGCGAGAGCGCGACGTAGTGCGGCGAGACCGGCCGCGGGCGCGCCGCCTCGAGCACCGCGCGGAGCCGCGGGAGGAACGGCTGCGCGGCGGCGAGCTCGGCGTCCGCGTAGAGCGATCGCCGCGGCGGGCTGTAGCCGTAGGCGAGGGCGAGCGCCTTCTGCGCCGGCGCGGCGGTGAGGAACGCGGCGAGGCGCTCGGCCGCCTCCGGGCGCGGCGAGAACGCGTTGACGCCGAGCTGCCAGCCGCCGAGCGTCGCCGCCGGCGCGGCGCCCGGGGCGTGCGGCAGCACCGACACGCCGACGCGACCCCGCACCGGCGAGTCCGCGCGCTCGAACAGCCGCCAGGCGTACGGCCAGTTGCGCAGGAACAGTGCGCCGCCGCGGCCGAACGCGACGCGCGTCGGCTCCTCGGTCAAGGTCGTTACGTAGTCCGGGGTCACGTTGGCGGTCACCAGCGAGCGCATGAACGCGAGGCCGCGTGCCGCCGCGGGGACGTCCGCCTCGTCGAGTCCGCCGCCGTGGCTCCACACGAACTCGAGCGCGTTGCACACCAGGCCCTCGTACTGCTTGCCCTGCCATACGAAACCGTGCACGTCGGACGCCGCGCGCGTCACGGCGTGCGCGGCGGCCACCAGGTCGTCCCACGTCCGCGGCGGCGCGAGGTGGTGGCGCTCCAGCAAGTCCGTGCGGTAGTAGAGCAGCCCGGCGTCGGCAAACCACGGCAGCGCGTACACGCGGCCGCGCCAGGTGACGGCTGCGAGCGGGCCGGGGAAGAGATCGGCGCGTTCCTCCGCGGCGAGGCGGTGCGACAGGTCGCGCAGCCAGCCGGCCTGCGCGAACTCCGCCGCCCAGATCGCGTCGAGCGCGAGCACGTCGAACTCGGTCGAGCGCGCCTGGAGGTTGATCGCGTAGAAGAGATGCTGTTCGTCGCTCGACGCCGGCAGCGTGGCGCGCCGTACGTGGACGCCCGCGGCGCGCTCGAAGCCGGCGAGCAGCGTGTCGAGCGGCCGCGGATCACCGAAGAGCTTGGGATGGCGCAGGACGACGGCGCCCGGCGCGCGCCCGGCGTTCCGCTCGCCGCAGCCGCCGGCGAGCGCGCCGAGCGACAGCGCACCGAGCGCGAGCGCCACGCGCCGCCGGCCCAGCAGCCTCACGTCAGTCGCGGCGCGCACTCGACCGCTGTCCGGCGGCTCGATCGGTGGCTCGCTCGGCCTCGGGTCATCCACTGGATGTCGCGTTGATCGCGCTCGGCGGCTGCCGGCCATGCCGGTGCGGCAGTCCGGCGTCGAGGTTCGAAACCAGCGCGTGAGTAGCATACGAGCAACGTCGCGAGAGCGTCAATGCCGCACGCGGCGCCGGCGCGAACGCGCCGGACGAGTTGACACGCCCGTGTGGTCCAGAAATTCAGCCGAGGTTGAGCGAGTATGATGCGACGGCCTCATGTAGGCTGGCAACATGGTTCAAGGGCGGGTGCTGGTGCAGTTCTTGGTCGTCGTGCTCGCTGCATGGCTCGCCCGGCAGCAGGGAGCGTTCATCGAATACCTTAAGGCCGAGAACCGGATGCTCAAGGCGCGTCTTGGTCGTCGCCGACTTATCTTCACCGACACTGAACGCCGGCTCCTTGCGCGGCACGCGAAGGCGGTGGGCCGCAAGAAGCTCTTCGAGCTCGATCCGATCGTCTCGCCCGACACACTGCTGCGCTGGCACCGGCAGCTGATCGCGATGAAGTGGACGTTCCGGCGCAAAGGCCCGGGCCGGCCGCGGGTGATGGGGACAATCGAGGCGCTTGTCGTGCGTATGGCCAGTGAGAGCCCACGCTGGGGGTACACGCGCATCCAGGGCGCGCTTTCCAATCTTGGGCACAAGGTCGCCCGTGGAACGGTCGCGAACATCTTGAGGCGTGAGGGGATCGAGCCTGCGCCGACGCGGGGCACGCGCACGCCCTGGTCGGTGTTTCTCAAGGCGCATTGGCGAAGCCTCGTCGCCGCCGACTTTCTCACCGTCGAGGTCTGGAAGCTACGCGGACTGATGACGTACTACGTGCTGTTTTTCATTGAACTGCCGACGCGAGCGGTGAGGATTGCAGGGATCACCACGAACCCCGCGGAAGGCTGGATGCTCCAGATCGCTCGCAACGCGTGCGACGTCGATGATGGCGTGTTGTCCGAAGGTAGGAAGCTTCTCATCGATCGGGACGCGAAGTACTCGGGCGACTGGCGCGCGTTCCTGGAAGAGCAGGGCGTGGAGGTCATCCGGCTGCCGCCGAAGTCGCCTAATCTGAACGCCTACGCCGAGCGGTTCGTACGCTCAATCAGACCGTGCATCCGCCGATAGCCGAACCGACGTCGCGCCTGCGCTAGATCGATGATCCGCGCCTGCAGCACCTGGTTCGGCTCGGCGCAGCGATCTCCGAAATCGGGAACTCGGCGCAGGCGGCCCGGCCAGCGCTGAACGCGTGGAGCTCTCAGTTGTGCTCCTTGATGTCTCCTTCGGCCCGCAGCCACTGCACGGCGGTGCGGAAGGCCTCGAGCGTCAGCGCGACTTCGCGCGGCCCGTGCGTCGCGGACACGACGCCCCCCGGTCCACCCATGATGTCGACGCCGTTTGCGAGCATGGCGAGGCGGAGTCGATTGATGAGGTTCGCGTCGCGCGCACCCTTGATGCCCCTGAAGCCGAGCTTCAGCGGATCGAAGGTCGCCGCATCGATCGCGATGCGGCTCGGGTTCGGGAAGATGACGAACGTAGAGGCCTCGCCATAGATTCCCCAGGGCACCTGATCCTCGATGAGGATCTTTCGCATCCCGTTGCGGATCGACTCCGCCGTCGCCTCGGCCTGGGCGCAAGCCTCGGTGGTCTCGACGAGCTGCAGCGTGGCGACCGCGGCGGCGGCGCACAGCGGGTTGGCGTTGAAGGTGCCCTGGTGACCGATCTTCTCGCGCCGAGCGGCCTTTGCGGCCGCCGCGTCGAGTTGGTCCATGACGTCCCGGCGCCCTGCGACGGCGCCACCAGGCAGCCCGCCGGCGAGGATCTTGGCGAGTACGCAGAGGTCCGGGGTGATCCCATAGCGGGATTGAGCGCCGCCACGCGACCAGCGAAAGCCGGTGATCACCTCATCCATAATGAGCAGGACACCGCGGCGCCTCGTCGCCTCACGCAGGGCGGCGACGAAGCCGGGCGGCACGGGCACCTGCCCCCACGACGCGCCGGACGGCTCGAGGATGACCGCAGCGATGTCGTCGCGCGTCTCGATGGCCTCGACGGCGGGAGCGACATCGTCCGCCGGCAGGACAATCGACTGCTCGAGGAGCGACGGCGGAATTCCGGCCGGCACCGACCCGTCGAAATGCGACATCGCGCCGGGCGCGACCTGGTCGTGCCAACCGTGGAAATGCCCAACGAAACGCAAGACCTTCGGCTTCCCTGTATAGGCGCGCGCGAGCCGCAGCGCGAGCTGTGAGGCCTCCGTTCCCGAGGCCGTGAAGCGCACGCGCTCGGCACAGGGAATCAGCCGCTGCACGAGCTCGGCCCAGCGCACTTCCAGCTCGTGCGAGGCGCCCCAATGCGTGCCGAGCGTGACCTGCCGCTGGACGGCCTCGACCACGGCCGGATGCGAGTGCCCGAGCAGCAGCGCGCCGTGGCCGCCGAAATAGTCCACGTACTCGTTGCCGTCGACATCCCATTTGCGGGGACCCGCTGCACGGGCGGCGTAGATCGGGTAGGGCAGCGTCGTGCGCGAGTCGTGTGTCAGGCCCGCGGGAATCACTTGGCACGCTTCCTGGTAGAGCTGCGCCGAACGCTTGGTCCGTGCGCGGTATTGAGCCTCGACGATCGAGAGCCGTTGGGTGGTGATGGACATGGATTCGCGTTCCTCAGTTATTGCCGAGAACCTCGGGGTTGATTACGACATCGCGATCGAGTCGCCCGTCGAGGCCGGCGAGCGCGTTCAGCGCCGTGGCGACGGCCATCCGGTCGAAGGCGGTGCGGACGTAGGCGGCGGTATGCGGGGTCAGCACGACGTTGTCGAGGGCAAGCAGCGGATGGTCCGGACGCGGCGGCTCGGTCTCGAGAACGTCGAGACCCGCCCCGGCGATGCGGCGCTCGCGCAGTGCCGCGACGAGCGCTGGCTCGTCGATGATCGGGCCGCGCGCGACGTTCACGACGAACGCCGTGGGCTTCATCGCCGCGAATGCCGGGGCGCCGATCAGGCCGCGCGTCGCCGGCGCGAGCGCGCAGGCGACCACGACGAAGTCGGCCTGCCGCAGGCCGCTCTCGAGCGTCTCGGCACGCGCGTAGCCCTCGCGTGCCGGGACCTCGGCCGGGACATTGGGATCGACCACCACGATGCGCATGGAGAACGCGGCGGCCCGCTGGGCGACCTGGCGCCCGATCCGGCCATAGCCGACGATGAGACAGGTCAGGTCGCGGAGCTCGATCGCGCCGAAGGCGCGCGGCCACGCCCCGGTCCGCACGGCGCGATCGAGCGCCGGCCCGCGCTTGGCGAGCGCGAGCATCAGGTAGAGCGCGTGCTCGGCGACCGTCGCGGCGTTCGCACTGCCGGCGGTGGCAAGCGGGATGCGCCGGCGCGTCAGCGCTGGCACGTCGAAGTTGTCGTACCCGGCGCCCATGCGGCAGGCGACCCGCAACCGGGAGGCGCACTCGATCAGGTCCGCGCTGAGCGAGGGCGTCTCCATCACCATCACGACCCCGTCGGCGGTCGGGAGCGCCTTGCGAAGCGCCGCCGCCGTCGGCGCGGGCAGGACCCGGACGACGAGGTCCGCGCGGGCGGCGAGGACGCCCATTCCCGGCTCGGGCAGCGCCTCGGTGAGGACGAGGGTCGCGGACATGGATGCCTCGGGCAGTCGGAACGGGGCCATTCTGCAGTATCGCCGCCTCCCGGGGCCCGCCGGCCGGCACTTGCCCCTTACGCGCCAATGGTGCGACCATCCTCGCGGAGGTGTCGTGTCGCGAGGGGAACGGCAGTCATCGCGGCGTTCGGCGAGCCGACTCAATGCCCAAGGAGGAGACCATGTTGCTCCGTTCGTCCGCTGGAATCGTGCTCGCGCTGTCGGTTGCGTTCGGTGCTGCGGCGCAGGTCTTGCCGAAAAATCAGTTCAAGGTCATCGGGCTCAACAGCCCGACGGTCGCCTCGATCGTGGACGAGCTGCCCTTCTGGCGCGAGACGCTGCCGAAGGCCTCCAACGGCGCCATTACCGCCGATGTCACGCCGCTCGACCAGATGGGGATCGACGACAAGACGATGCTGCGCCTGCTGCGGCTCGGGGTCATGGACTTCGCGGGCATGGACATCTCCAAGATGGCCGGGGACGACCCGCGCTTCGAGGGCTGCGATCTCGCCGGCATCACGCTGGATGCCGACAAGGCCCGCGCGGGGTGCAACGCCTACCGTGAGGTCATCGACCGCCAGATGCAGAAGAACTGGAACGCCAAGTTGCTCGCGTTCGGCGGCAACCCGCCGCAGGTGTTCTGGTGCCGCGGGATGCTCGGCGGCCTCGCCGATCTCAAGGGCAAGAAGGTGCGCGTGTTCAACAATACGATGCGCGATTTCCTCGGCGGCGTCGGCGCGACCGCGGTGAGCATGGCCTTCGCCGAGGTGGTGCCGGCCCTCAACAACGGCGTGGTCGACTGCGGCGTCACCGGCAGCCTGTCGGGCAACACGGCCGGCTGGCCGGAAGTCACCAAGTCGCTCTATCCGATGTCGCTCGGCTGGAGCATCAACGTCATGGCGGTCAACCTGAACACCTGGAAGCGGCTCGAGCCGAAGACCCAGGAGTTCCTGCTCGCGCAGGTCAAGGCCTACGAGGACAAGATGTGGCAGACGCTGAAGAAGGCGACGGAGGAAGCGGACAACTGCAACACCGGCAAGCAGCCGTGCACCATGGGCAAGCTCGCCAACATCACCATCGTGCCGGTGAAGCCGGCCGAGGCCCAGCAGCACAAGACGCTGGTCGAAGGCGCGGTCCTCGCCGGCTGGGCGAAGCGCTGCGGGCGTGAATGCGCGATAGAGTGGAACAACACGGTCGGCAAGACCCTCGGGCTCGCGGCACCGACCAACTGAGCTGAGCGCATGTAGCCCGCCGCGGGGCCCCTCCAGAGGGTCGGGCAGGCCCGGGCGCCGATTCGCGCGCGAGGCCGCGGCGCGCGTCCCTTCAGGGTTCTGCGGCGCCAAGAGGAGGGCCGGTTGGACGCGTTGATGCACGGCGTGCGGCGCCTGACGCGCTGGGGTCTGTGGCTCGGCGGGGCGCTGGTGCTCGCGGCGGCGATCCTGATCGGCATCGATGTCGTCCTGCGCAAGTTCTTCGCACGGTCAATCGGCGGCGCGGACGAGCTCGCCGGCTACGCGCTCGCGATCGGCACTGCCTGGGCGCTCGGCGCTGCGCTGCTCGATCGCGCGCACATCCGCATCGATTCGCTCTACGTCCTTTTACCCGCGCGGCTGCGCCTGGTCCTCGATTTCATCGGCCTGATCCTGTTCGTCGGGTTCTTCGGCCTGATCGCGCGGCACGCGTGGAACGTGGTCGAGCAGTCCTGGAGCGCGGGCTCGCGCAGCCAGTCGGCGCTGCAGACCCCCACCGTGATCCCCCAGGCGATCTGGTTTGTCGGGCTGGTGCTGTTTGTAGTGGTCGGGATCGTGCTTTTCGTCTACGCGCTGCGCCTGGCAGCGCGCGGGGAAACGAGCGCAGTGGCGGCGGCCATCGGCACACGCTCGGCCCAAGAGGACGTCGAAGCCGAAATCACGCGCCTCAAAGAGCGCCAGTCGCGCGGATAGGGCGAGTCCCGAATGCTGCTCTGGGCGCTCGCCATCCTCATCGGGGTGCTCGCTCTCGCCGTGCCGGTCGCGGCAGGACTCGGCGTGCTCGGCCTCGCGCTCGCGGAGCTCTATTCCAAGCTGCCGCTCACGCTCGCCATCGGCGAGATGAGCTGGGCGACGTCGAACAACTTCCTGCTGGTCGCGATTCCCTTCTTCGTCCTGCTCGGCGAGGTGCTGCTGCGCTCCGGCATGGCCGAGCGGATGTACAACGCACTCGTGCTGTGGATGCCCTGGCTACCCGGCGGGCTGATGCACTCGAACATCGTCGCCTGCGCGATGTTCGCCGCCACGTCGGGCTCGAGCGTGGCGACGGCCGCCACGATCGGCACTGTGGCGATGGGCGAGATCCGCAAGCACGGCTACTCGGAGCGCCTCTTCCTCGGCACGATCGCCGCCGGCGGCACGCTCGGGATCCTGATCCCGCCGTCGATCAACCTGATCGTGTACGGCGTGCTGACCGACTCGTCGATCCCGAAGCTCTATCTCGCCGGGATCTTCCCGGGGCTGGTGCTCGCCGGCCTGTTCATGTTGACCGTGCTTGTCCTCTGCATCGCGCGCCCGGCGCTCGGCGGACGCCGGACCACGGCGAGCTGGGAGATGCGGGTGCGGGCGCTGCCCGACCTCATCCCGCCGGTCGTGATCTTCATCGCCGTCATCGGCTCGATCTACGCGGGGTGGGCCACCGCCACGGAATCGGCCGCGCTCGGCGTGCTCGCGGCCGTTGCGGTTGCCGCCTGGCATCGCCAGCTGAGCGTGCGCATGCTGCTCGACGCCTTCGAGGGCACGATGCGCACCACCGCCATGATCATGGCGATCCTGATCGCCGCCTACTTCCTTAACTTCGTGATCACCTCGATCGGCCTCACCGCGCAGGTCAACGGGTTCATCATCGGTCTCGGGCTCACTTCGACCCAGCTCCTCGTCGCCGTGATCGTGTTCTACCTGGTTCTCGGCATGTTCATGGAGACGCTGTCGATGATGGTCGCCACGGTGCCGATCATCGCGCCGATCATGTTCAAGGCCGGTTTCGACCCGATCTGGTTCGGCGTGCTGATCGTGATCCTGATGGAGACGGCGATGATCACGCCGCCGGTCGGCATCAACCTCTACGTGGTGCAGGGCCTGCGCTCGCGCGGCAGGATCGACGACGTGATCATCGGCGCGGCGCCGTTCGTCGTGACGATGCTCCTGATGATCGTGGTGCTCTCGGTGTGGCCGGCGGTTGCGCTCTGGCTGCCGCAGGGCGCGGCGAACTGAGCGGGGAGTGTCTCAGTGCAGGGGGTCACACCCTCGCGCGCGTCCGACAAGTGACCACCGGCGCTGCCGTCCGCAGCGCTTTTCCGTCTAGCCGAGCTCGATCACGATGTTTCCGCCGGTGTCGAGGCTCGCCTTCGCGCCCGGCGGAATGACGCAGGTCGCGTCGTACTCCTCGATGATGAGCGGTCCGACGCGCGCCAGGGCGAGGTCGGAGCGCCGGAGGATCGGGGTCTCGACCCAACCGTGCGGCGTGCCGAACCAGGCCGGACGCGGGGGCGGCGGCTCGGGCTCGGCGCGGCTCGGGCGCACGCGCTCGGGCACGCCCGCACCTTCGCGCACGCCCTGACCGACGACCTGGATCGACACCAGCTCCACCGGTTCGTCGGGGCCGGCGCGATGGCCGTAGGTCTTTTCATGCTCCTCGCCGAACGCGGCCTCGAGATGCGCGAGCATCTTGGCGTCGAGTCGCCCCTCGGGCACCGGCACCGGCAGCTCGTAGCTCTGACCCTGGTAATGCAGCGCCGCTGCGCGGCGCAGCCGCGCCCGCGCGCCGCTGAAGCCCTCGATCGCTAACTGGGTCGTCGCCTGATCGGCCAGTGCATCCCAGGCGCGCTCGATCCCCGCCAGCTCGGCCTGGCGCAGGAGGCGCCGGAACGTGCGCGAGTAGTGGTGCTCGACGTCGGCATAGAGCAGCCCAAACGACGAGAAGAGGCCGGCGGAGGGAGGCACCACCACTCGGCTCATGCCGAGGGCGCCCGCCATCCCGCACGCGAACAGCGGGCCGTTGCCGCCGAACGCGAAGAGGGCGAATTCGCGCGGATCGCGTCCCCGTTCGGTCGAAACCGCCTTGATCGCGCGGATCATGTTCGACGCCGCGATCTGGTGCGCGCCGTATGCCGCCCGCTCGGGCGACATCCCGAGCGGCCGGGCGATCGTCTCGGTGAAGACGCGCCGCGCCTTCTCCGCGTTCAGCTTCAGCGCGCCGCCCACCAGATGCCTGGGATTGATGTAACCGAGCAGGACATTCGCGTCGGTAACGGTTGCCACCGTCCCGCCCGTGTCGTAGCAGACCGGGCCGGGCGACGCGCCCGCGCTCTCGGGACCGATCTGCAACGCGCCGCCGCCGTCGATCCATACCAGCGACCCGCCGCCCGCGCCCACTTCGGCAAGGTCGATCGCCGGCACCTTCAGGGTGTAGCCCGCGCCCGTGAGCAGCCGGGAGCCGACCATGATGCCGGCGCCCACCGAGTACTCGGCGGCGCGCGTCACCGCACCGTCCTCGACGATCGCGGCCTTTGCCGTCGTGCCGCCCATGTCGAAGGTGATGATCTTTGGCAGCGCCTTCGCGCGCGCGAGCGCCTGTGCGCCCACCACGCCGCCCGCCGGACCGGACTCGATGATGTTCATCGGCCGTTCCATCGCGGCGCCATCGGTGCTCAGGCCGCCGTTCGACTGCATGAGCAGCACACGCGCCGGGATGCCCGTCTCGTCGAGGCCGCGGCGCAGCGCACGCAGGTAGCGAGCGACGACGGGCATGACGTACGCGTTCACCACCGTTGTCGAGGTGCGCTCGTACTCCTTGATCTCGGGCAGCACCTCGCAGGAGATGCTGAGCGGAAGGTTGGGCGCCTTCGCGAGAAGGATCGCCTTCAGCGCGAGCTCGTGCGCCGGGTTGGTGAAGGAGTTGAGCAGGCAGACGGCAATCGTCTCGACCTTCTCGGCGAGCAGCGCATCGACGGCCCGCTCGGCGTCGTGCGGGTCGAGCGCTCGCTCGACCCGGCCTTGGGCATCGATGCGCTCGTCGACGACCTGACGCAGATACCGCTCGACCAGCGGCGCCGGCTTCGTCCAGCCGATGTCGTAGAGCCGCGGCATTCGCAGGGTCCGGATCTCCAGGATGTCGCGAAATCCCTTCGAGGTGATGAGGCCGACGCGCGCGCCCTTGTGCTCGAGGATCGCATTCGAGGCGACCGTCGTGCCGTGACGGATCTCCTCGATCGCCTTCCCGTCGAGACCGGTTTCCCGGAACAGCTCCGCGAGCCCCTCGACGATCGCCTCGGCATAGTTCGCGACGCTCGAGCCGACCTTCTTCGTATGGATCGTGCCGTCCGAGCCGAGCAGCACGATGTCGGTGAATGTTCCGCCGACGTCGACGCCGACCCGATAGCTGATCATCGGCTCACTCTGCCGCGCCGGGCGATGGGATCGGGTCGTGCCACTGTACCTTCGGCACCTCCCGCCAGCCGCGGGTCGCGCGAATCTCCTCGCGGCGCCGCTTCGTCGCCGCCTCGTCCACGACCCACCGCTTCACGTCGACCACGACGCCGTAGTCGAACGCGGCCTTTTCGGGGGAGAGCAGCTCGTTGCGCACGTCTTTCAGCACGGCGGCGGGATCGCGGTCCAGCGGATCGCCCCAGCCGCCTGCGCCGGCGAGCACGTGTCGGAACACATCGCCGCGCTTGATGTTCATCGTCAGCTTGCCGGGCAGCGTGCGATTTTCCCCGTCGGGATTGAGATAGTTCTCCGACGGCCGGCCGGGGCTGCCACCGTACAGACCGAAGGGCCGGTGGTCGCGGCGATCGGAGCGTACCTGCAGCACGCCCTCGGCTTCGTTGAAGCGGTAGTCGCGCCTGAACGGGACACCGCCGCGGTACTTGCCCGCGCCCGCCTTGTCGGGCACGAACTCGTAGGTGAGGAGCGAGATCGGGTGCTCGGCCTCGGTCACCTCGATCGAGTGCGAGGCCATGTTGGCGAACATGTGCGAGTTGCCGTCGAGCCCGTCGGCCCACGGCCGCGCGCCCCAGGCACCGCAGGTGAAGTCCACGTAGACGAACGGCCGGCGATCGGCGTAATAGCCGCCGATCGAGATCCCGGTGTTGCCGCCGTCGCCTGCCGCTTTCACCCTGTCGGGCAGCATCATTGCGAGCGCGCCGAAGATGCAGTCGGTCATGCGAAACCCGGTGAGGCCGCGCGCTGCGCACGCGGCCGGAAGGACGCCGTTGCCGACCGTGCCCGGCGGGCAGATCACCTCGATCGCGCGGAACACGCCCTCGTTGTTCGGGATGCCGGGCGGCAGCACCGAGCGCACGCCGGTGTAGGAGGCGGCCTTCGTGAACGAGAGCGTGTTGTTGATCGCGCCCTTCACCTGGGGATGGGTACCGGTCCAGTCAACCACCATGTGGCCGCCGCGCTTGCGTATGGTGACGAACAGCCGGATCGGCTTGCCGTAGTCGATGCCGTCGTCGTCGATCCAGTCCTCGAAGCTCCATTCGCCCTCCGGCAGCTTTTCGAGCGCGGCGCGCGTCAGGCGCTCGGCGTAGTCAATTGTTTCCTTCATGTAGACGCGGATCTGGTCCGGGCCGTACTTGGCGACGAGCTCGGCGAACTGCCGCTCGGCGATGTGGCAAGCCGCGAGCTGCGCGCGCAGGTCGCCGAACACTTGCACCGGCAGGCGGACGTTCTTCTCGATGAACGTCATCAGCGTCTTGTTGAGCTTGCCCGCCTCGTAGAGCTTGAGCGGCGCGATGCGCAAGCCCTCGGCGTAGATCTCGGTCGAATCGGACGCGTTGGACCCGGCGACCCGCCCGCCGACGTCCGAGTGGTGGCACACCGTGCAGGCGAACGCGAGCCGCTGCCCGTCGTGATAGAGCGGCTTGAAGACGAAGATGTCGGGCAGGTGCATTCCGCCATCGAACGGATCGTTCATGATGAAGACGTCGCCCGAGGCCATGTCGTCACGGTAGTGACGCATGATCGATTCCATCGCCGTGGGCACCGACCCGAGGTGCCCCGGGAGCGTGAGGCCCTGCGCTACCAGCTTCCCCTCGGCGTCGGCGAAGCCGGTGGAATAATCCATGTTGTCCTTCAGTACCCCCGAATAGGTCGTGCGGAAGACGGTGAGCGCCATCTCGTCGGCGATCGAGAACATGGCGTTCTTGAACAGTTCGAAGGCGATCGGGTCGTGGTCGGCCGTCATTCGCGCGGGGTCTCCTGGCGAAGGCAGCCAGTATATGATGCGGCGGATCCGGCGCGATACGAAGCGAAAATGGACAAGGCCATCGTCTACACCGCACTCGGCGTCAGACGCAGGATCAACGCCGCCGGGACGCTCACGCGCCTTGGCGGTGCGCTGATGGCACCCGAAGTGATCGAGGCCATGGCCGCGGCGGCCGCCTGGTCGGTGGACATCGGCGAGCTCCAGGCCGCGGCGAGTCGCACGATCGCGCGGATCACGGGCGCGCAGGCGGGGCTGGTGACCACCGGCGCGGCCGCAGCCCTCACCCTGGCGGCCGCGGCGAGCATGACGCGCTGGGACATCGGGCGGATGGCCGCGCTGCCGCACGCTGAGGGTTTTCCGAACGAGATTCTCCTGCCTCGAACGCATCGCACCGGCTACGCACATTCCTTGCAGGCGGCCGGTGCGCGGCTCGTCGATCTCGGTCACAACGACCGCGGGACCGGCGCCGGCGTGCGGGGGATCGAGCCGTGGGAGATCGAGGCCGCGATCACGCGCAATACGGTCGCGTTCGCGTTCTCGGCGAACCCATCGAACATCCAGGATCTGCCGACCGTCGTGTCGGTGTGCGGGGCCCGTGGGCTGCCGGTGATTGTCGATGCCGCCGCGCAGCTGCCGCCCAAGGCGAACCTGCGCTGCTACATCGAACTCGGCGCCGACCTCGTCGCCTTTTCGGGCGGCAAGGCGATCGGCGGACCCCAGGCCTCGGGCATCCTTGCCGGCCGCCGTGACCTGGTCGGTGCTGCCCTTGTGCAGCAACTCGACATGGACGTCGCGCCCGAGACGTGGACGCCGCCCGATCTCGTCGATCGCGATGCGCTAAGGGGCGTGCCGCATCATGGCCTCGGGCGCGGCTTCAAGGCAGGAAAGGAAGAAATCATTGGCTTGCTCGTCGCGCTGGAGCGCTTTGCTGCTGCCGACGACGAGGCGGTGAACCGGCAGCGCGAGGTCCGGCTGACGCGGGTCATCGCCCTGCTCGGAGCGCTGTCGGGCGTCAGCGCGCGAGTGCTGACAGCGCGCGAAACGGGGCGCGTGCCGGTGGTGCAGCTCACGATCGACCCTTCCATTGTCGGCGCCAGCGCGATCGAGCTGAGCGCGCGCCTGCAGCGCGGCGACCCGCCGGTGCATCTGTCGGAGCGGTTCGCGAGTCAGAACGTTCTGATCGTCGATCCGCAAGCCCTCCAGCCCGAGGATGACGAGGTCGTGGCCGATGCGATAAGACGCGCGGTGACCGGCGCACTCTCCCACGCGCGCAAGCCGGAGGCGGGCTGAAGACCCAGGTAGGTCCGACGCTCGCCGACGATCCAGCGGGTATCTAGGAGATGGGACACGAAGCCGTTCGGATCGTCACCGACGCGCGCCTTACCTGCGAGCGGCTCGCAATGATCGGCCGGCAGAGGTTCGACGCACTATCGGAGGCGCTCGGCGCCCGCGCCCCGAAAGCGAACGCGCGCCCTTAGTGCGGACCCGGATCCCGCGCCCCGGGCTGGGTGGGCGGCGGCGCTTCAGGTAATCGCGGAGGGCCTTCGCGACGAGGCGAACGGCGACCAGCAAGCCGAGTCCCGCGGCTGCAAACAGGATTTGGTTGCTTTCGCCAGTCGTCATCTCGCCGCCGAAATGGGCGAGGAGGAAGCTCGCCGGGGCGACCCCGGCAAGCGTTGCAAGGGCGAAGCGCCAGAATGAGAGCACCGTGAGGCCGGCGGCATAGCTGATCACGTCGAACGAGATGAACGACAGTAATCGGCTTGCGAACACGACCCCCGTGAGTGCGTTTTGCGAGCCGAAAGCCTTCTTGGCCGTCGCGACAGGTTTTCACGAGCAGGTTCAGCGTCTCGATGGTGTTCATGTGGTGGTTCCCGCAGGCAGGACTACCCGCGACCTGCATTCGTCGTGACCGAACGCGAGACCGACGAGGCTAAGACGCGGTCGATCTGAGCGGGATGTGTCGGCGGATTCGAATCGGCGGTGCGCCACCGGACCTTCCCGGCCTCCTAGAACGGATGAACCTGCTTGAAACGGACAAGAATGCGTTCGAGGTCTTCGGCCTTTTCGGATTCGCCTTGCGCCTTCGCTTTCTCAACGTTTTCTTGGATCAAGCGCTGAATCTCGCGCAGACCGTCTTTTGATTGAAGCAAAGCGCCTCCCAGTCCGGCGGCGGCCGTCGTCGATAGATTTTCTTGCTCAGCGATTGCACCTACTTCATGCGCGGTGAGTTCGGGTCCACCGGCCATGTTCTGCTGTCGTCCGAACAGGCCTGTGCGCAACATTTCCTTCAGGCGCAGTCCCATGTCGCCGCCGACGGCGTCCCCAAGGCTTTCAACTAACGCCAACGCTCTTTCCTGCTGAGCCACCCAACTTTGTATCGCATGGGATGCCAATGTAAGGGACGGCTCACCCATGAGCGTGCTGAGCCGCTCCAATCGATCCTTTATCCCTGCCTGCAGGGGGATCTGACCCTCGGTTGCTGGTTCTCGTGTCGTCATCATGCTGTCCCGGTTGCGACTTGCGCCCGTAAGTAACAGGTGTGAACGTGGCGGATCCCTCTTGGCCAGAGGGCTTTCCCACCGAAGCCGCCTCTGCCGGCAATCCAAAAAACGAAGTAAGACACACCGGACTTGGAAGAATTTTGGCGCCGAAACGCCAGCAAATTCGCTCGGCGACGCGCCTGCCTTTTCGCACTTCGGGAAAGCCAGAACGGTGTGGATTGCGAGTCCAAGCGGCGCTGATCGCCCGGCGTCGCCGCGCTTGTGCTCGTCGCTTCGACGGCGCCGCATGCAAGATCAACCCGGAACGACGCCTGTCCTGCCCGGGACGATGTGAGAGGAGCAGAGGAGGCGGGTAACTGTCTTCGGGCCCGAGTTTGGAGTTGCCAAGAGGTGTACTCGGCGTCGGATAGTACCCGCCCTTTTTTCACTATACGCGCACGGTGCCCCAGATACACCCGGTATCGAAAAAAAGTTGTCGCAGGTGAGAAGCCCGCCAATACTGTGCCGCTAACACCGATCAGGTCGTGGTGCGGGTGAAAGACGACACGCTGCTCGTCTTCCCCTCGTATCTGTATCACTCGGGCGGCGGCTCCTGAAGCATCCTACATTCTCACTTTCGGAGCGCCGGAGCGAAGAAAGGCCAACCCGTCCGGTACGTTGCGGGAGGAACGCATGGATCTCAAAGGCACGGTCGCCGTCGTGACCGGCGGCAATGGCGGGCTCGGCCAGCGCATCTGCCACGCGCTCGCCGCCCAAGGCTGTCACATCGCCGTGGTTTATGCCCAGAGCAAGGACCAGGCCGAGGGCGTCGCGCGTGATCTCGAGAAGCATCAGGTCTCGGCCGCCACCTTCGCCTGCAACGTGACGCAGCGCGACCGGGTGCAGTGCCTGGTCGACGACGTCGTCAAGCGCTTCGGCCGCCTCGACATCCTGATCAACGATGCCGCCTACAACAAGGCGATCCCCTTCGCCGACCTCGACAACCTCACCTACGAGGAGTGGACCAAGATCATCGACATCAACCTCACCGGGCCCATGCTCACCATCAAGGCCGTGGCGCCGGTCATGAAGCGCCAGGGGAGCGGGCGCATCGTCAACATCTCCTCGGTGGCAGGGCTCGGCCCGCAGGGTTCGTCGATCGCCTATGCCGTTTCCAAGGCCGGCCTGATCCATCTCACCAAGTGCATGGCCGTAGCGCTGGCACCCGAGGTGCTGGTCAACTGCGTGGCGCCCGGCCTGCTCGAGGGCACGCGCACGACCGCGAACCTGCGGCGCGAGCAGATCGAGAATTCCGCCAAGACCTCGCTGCTGCGCAAGGCCGCCGACAAGGACGACGTTGCCGACCAGGTGGTGACGATGTGCCGGACCAACACCATGACCGGCCAGACAGTGGTGATCGATTCGGGCCGCACCTTCCACTGAGCGGCAGGGCATTCGCATGACACTGCAGGGCAAGGCAGCCCACGTCACCGGCGGCGGCTCGCGGCACGCGTTTCGACGCGCCGGCAAGCACACCGTGATCCAGCGCTTGCGCCGAAATTCAAATGACCCGGTGTTCAACGACCACGAAGGCCGTGATTTCAGCGAGAAACGTTTTCGCGTGGGCCATCGTCACCTGGCCGGCCGGGGACGAAAAGGCGGCCTCCAGTGTCGCCGCATCCTCGAACCACAGTCGGGCAATCTCGATTTCCCTGCTTTGCGCGAAAAATTCCCTGATCGGGTTGCCCATTTCCTAGTGCCGGAGCGAAAGAAGCCCAACGCGTGCGAGGCGTTGCGCGTGAGCGCAGGGCGCGGGCTTGAGCCTTGGAACACGTAGAATCCCTGCAGATATCGCTGTTAACAGGGAATTGCGCGAGAGGGGTTCGCTGGGGACTCCGTGCTCCGCCAGGAACAAGTGAAGCCCGCGTGAGCGGGCTTCGTTGTTTCCGGTCCAGCGAAGCGACCCAACGGCGCGCGTCGCGTGGGGGATGCGAAAGACGCGGCGATGCGGTATTTGCGATCCACCAAGGCCTTCGGGAACTTCAATAACGTGGACGGCTTGAGGATCGCGGCAAGCTTCGGGATGCGGCGCGCGTTCACGAACTGGGTGGTCGGCCCGAGCACAACGCGATCGAGCGTGGTGAGATTCGGAGCGCGATGGATGAGCAACTGATGCTTGTGCAACAAGGATTCTGCGGCGACTGCACGTAAGCCACCTGGGCGGAGTAGTTTCGCGAAGGTGACCAGTAGGTAAATGGCGAGGATGAGGATTTCGCGCATGGAGCGAACGGTAGCATCCCCGCCAGTGCGTGCAAGACTGCACGGCGTGGGCGGATTGCGTCACACTACGAATTCGCCACGCACAGGCTGGACACCTAGGCACCTCGTGGCGCCGGGAGGATAGGGCGCCCACGCGATCGTTCGAACACATCCGTCAAGTTGGCGAATGAGGAGAGTTACGCATCCGAACCTGACGCCGGAGAATTGGACCACATGGACAAGAGCTAACTGTCCGCAAGCCAGCGCGACGCGCTAAACACAACCGTGCTTTCATTTATCGCCGACGGTCTCGACGACCAAAGTAAACCAGTCTCCATGCCATGTGCGCAGGTGCGGACGCAAATAGATCGAACCAACAAGATCCTTCAGTCAGTGAAATAGGCGATTCGACATCCTGCAAAGTAAGGGCGGCGACCAAGTGCCGATTCACATGAGTTCCGTTATGACCGGGACATGCTCAGAGATCAACCTTACTTGAACGGGTCGCTTCGGTGCATCCGGAAATGGATCTGACGACGTGATTGCCCATTTCAAGAAACAGTGCGTACGCGTTTCGGCCGTCCTGCGCGGGGCGCTCCTCTGCCTGACGCTCGTCGTGAGCACCGCAGCGGCCGGGCTGCCGATGTCGCTGACCCAGGCTCAGTTTATCGCGGGCATCGCCGGGCTGACCACGATCGTGGAGGATTTCGAGAGTTACCCGAACGGCACCGATTTCGCGTCGCCCTTCGTTACCGCTAATGGGGCGTTCACCTCTGGGGCGCCACGCGTCCAGGCGTCGGCGACGTTATGTGGGGACGGGGACCAGTGCCTTTTCGACAGCGCGTCGGCCGCGGGCCTCCGGACGTTCGCGGCGTTCCCGCTTGGCACCCAGTTTTGGGGCGCGGACCTTCACGCCGTCGACGTCACGGACACGCTGAGGCTGACGGTGACGGGCGGAAGTGGAATTCTCGCGCTGGAGGTTTCAGGGGTCAGCTTCGTCGGGTTCACGGACCCGCTCGGTCTCACGTCCGTCGAATTCGAAAACCAGGGCACCGATTCCGGCGGCGGGAACGTCGGCTTCGGCAACTACAGCTTCGGCAACGTCACAACTGCGCCCAACCCTTCCGTTGTCTCCGAGCCTGCCTCGGCTGCGTTACTCGGTTTCGCGCTCGCCGGAGCTTGGGCCATGACCCGCCGTCGCGCGCTGTGGTGCGCAAATACCCGAGCACACGACCGCAGGCGCGAGTGAATACTCATGGCGCAGCCCGCCCAACACCGACTTCGAGCGCACGACGAGGCCATCGCGAATACGATGTCGAGATTGTCGGGCCTGGAATGCGGCAGATTTTGAGGGCGGGTCGGGCACGCCGGGTCCGGGCGTCACATGGGGACGTGACCGGTTGTAATGGCTACTCTATACCGCGAGCAACAAGCACAAATGCGACTCGGAGATGCGTATCAGCCCGTCCAGACACTCGCGCCGCATGGTGCCAATCAGGCGCTCGCAAACGGCATTTGCCATGGGACTATGGAGGGGCGATTTCAGAATTCTCAAGCCGTCTTCGAAAGCAATCGCCTCCCTCAACTGCTGTAGCGTCCGGGCCGCTGTGGGGTGTGCCGTGACATTGAAGTGAACCAGCCGGCGGGATCCGTGATGAATGAGCACGAAGACATGCGCATCTGGCACCAAAGCTTTACTGACCTGACGGTCATGCCGCTGTATCGCAAGACGATTGCGGAGCACGCTGCCACGGTCATGGGTAACGACGCCGCTGTGAGTGTGCACGGCCTCCGACCGGGAACCTACGCCGAGGGTTGTGCGCCTATCGACGCGATCAAGTATCGTTACGTAGCCTCAATCAACGAGCTCCAAATTTGCGACGCGGCGCTTGTCGCGGAGCGAGAAGATTTCGACGCGGTCGCAATCGGGTGCTTCTTCGACCCGGGCTTGCGGGCCGCACGATCGCTCGTCGACATTCCGGTTGTCGGACTCGGAGAGACCTGCGCGCTTGTCGCCTGCTCATTAGCACGGAAATTCGGTCTCGTCACGCTCTGCGAAGAGCAGTCCGCCGACTACACCGATCTGATGCAGGCCTACGGGCTCGAACGCCGCTTCGCAGGGGCGGTCTCGGTCGATCCTCCGATTGATGAGTTCGCGCTAGAAGCGGATGAGGAGGCCGCGCGGGTGATCGAGGAGCGCTTTGATGAGGCGTGTGCGCTCAGCGTCGAGCGTGGCGCAGAAATCATCATCCCCGCCGACGGAGTGCTCAACGAGTTTCTCGTGCGTCGTGGTCGCTTGACGGCTCGTGGCGGCGTGCCGGTCATGGACAGCCTCGGCGTATTGTTTCAGCATGCTGCGTTCCTGGTCAGGCTCGCACGGACGACCGCGGCCGGCGTAAGCCGCCATCAGTACTATGCTCGCCCGTCTCAGACACTTGTTGAGCACGTGCGGCGCTTCTCGCGCCAGCAGGAACCTGCTAACGACTTCTCAGGGGAAAGGTGACTCCAAATCCTGCCGGCTGACGGCTGACTCAGCTTGCCGAGGATCGGCGGCTCGCCGATGCGTCGCCAGAGGTACTTGCCGTGCCCGCCGGGGCCGACGATCTTGCCGTTGTCCATCACGGTGACGCCGTGCACGATGGTGCGCACCGGCCAGCCTTTCAGCATCTGGTTTTTCCGCCGGCGAAAGCTGCCGCGTTCCCGACTCAGCAGTCCGGACATCGTATTCGCGGGGGCCCTCGTCGTACTCGCAAGGCGGTGTTGGGTGGACTGCATCACGAGTACTCAGGCGCGCCTGTGGTCGCATGATCGGGTAATTGCGTAGCACAGCGGTGAACGATACCGCCGCAGTGATGTCGCGCGCGGCGGCGTCGGCCTAGGCTAGCGCTTTCCCCACTTCTTTTCCTCGACGGTCTTCTCCTCGATCTCGTAGAACTCGTCGAGGCCGACAAGCGTCTCGATCTCGTGGCGCGCCTCTACGCACTGCTCCTGCGTGAGGCCGCTGTAGCCGCCGGTCCGCTTGGTCTCCGCATAGGCCAGCTTGGCGAAGTGGAAGCTCACCAGTAGGTAGGTGAGGGCGTCGATCGCCCCCTTATAGCCCATATCGGCGAGCTGCGGGCCGGTAGGCAGCGGCCGGCCGTCGCGGTTGCCGCGGCTGATCACGTAGACGAGAGGGATCTTCGCCTGCTTAGGGGCTTTTTTCATCTCCTCGTCGTTGCGCGGGAAGATCAGCCCCATGTCCGCGCCGACGTCGGCGGCGGCGTTGACCCGCCGCACGGCCTCCTTCAGGCCCTCGAAGCGGCAGGTATCGGTGCGCGCGATGACGACGAAGTCCGGGTCGGAGCGCTCGCGCTGGCGGCACGCGAACTTGATCTTGTCGACGAACTCCTTGCGGGGGATCGCATGTGCTACGTACTTGTGGTAATGGGCGCGCTTGGGATAGAGCTGATCCTCGATGTGCGTGCCGGCAATGCCGGCACGGATGAACTCCCTCACGGTGCGCATGGTGTGCAGCGGCTCGCCGAAACCGGCGCCGCCGTCGACGACCAGTGGGATGCCCACCGCGCTCGCCACGTCGCCGGCTACGCGCGCCTGCTCGTCCATCGTGAGCATCGGCTCGGAGGTGCAGCGCGAGCCACCGGTGACAAAGCCGCCCGTGTAGACCGCGTCGTAGCCGAGGCTCTCGACGAGCCGGCCACCGAGCGCGTCGTACGCGACCGGCATGTAGACGAATTCCTTCTTCTTCAGCAGCTTTCGCAGGGCAGTGGTCTTCCGCATCCGGGCCTTCTCTCCTAGGCTGCGCTCCGCAGGACCTGCACGAGCCTGCGAAACGTGGTTTGCCGCTCGAGCGAAAGCGCGAGGCCGGCGAATTTCTCGATCTCCGCGCGCGGCAGGAAGGGCGCGGCGAGCGCGTTGAACGTGGCGAAGACCGCGTCCTCAGGGATCGGATTCTCCGGCTCGGCGCGGCCGTACTCGATCCGCTCGCGCAGGGCGCGCCCGTCGCGCAGGTGCAGCGTCAGGTGGCACGGTTTTGCGCTCATGCGCCGCTGCGCGACGTCGAAGTTCCCATCTGAGGAGGCCCTGACTACCGCTCAGGGCACCAGCACGAGCGGGCCGGTGGTCTGCCCACCCTCGAGCAGCCGGTGCGCTTCGGCCGCCTGCTCGAGCGGCAGGCGGCGCGGCGCGGCGGGCTGCAGCGCGCCGCCGACGATCGCGTCGAACAGCTCCCGCGCCGCAGCCTCCAGCTCCGCGCGGTTCGCGGTGTAGTCGCCGAACCGCACCCACGACACCGACAGGCTGCCGCGGTCGCGCAGCTCGTTGACCGAGAAGGGCGGCACGAGACCGGAGGAGTTGCCGAAGCACACCAGGTGACCGCGCGGCGCGAGGCAGGAGAGCGAGCCCTCCCAGGTCGCGCGACCCACGGGATCGTAGACGACCGGCACCCCGCCGCCGGAGAGCTCGCGCACCCGCGCCGGCCAATCGTCGCGGCCGCGGACGAAGACCGCTTCGTAGCCCGCGCCGCGCGCGGCGTCGACCTTGCTCTCGCTGCCGACGATGCCGATCGCGCGCGCGCCGATCGCCCGCAGCCACTGGCCGGCGAGCATCCCGACGCCGCCGGCTGCCGAGTGGAACACGACCCAGGCGCCCGGCGGAACGCGGAACACGCGGCGCACGAGCATGTGCACAGTCAGTCCCTTGAGCAGGACGGCGGCCGCGATCTCGTCCGGAACGCCCGCCGGAAGCGCGACGCAGCGCTCGGCCGGGAAGTTCCTCACGTCGCGGTACGACCCGAGCGGCTGCGACGCGTACGCGACCCGATCGCCGACGCGGAAGCGTGCGACGCCTTCGCCCAGCGCCTCGACCACGCCCGCCGCTTCCATGCCGAGCACCAGGGGCATCGGCATCGCTCGCAGCGGCGCGTAGTCGCCGCGCCGGCCGTGCACGTCGGTGAAATTGACGCCGATGGCGGTCTGCCGGATGCGCACCTCGCCCGGACCCGGCGCGCTGTCCGGGACCACGCGCGCCTGCAGGACTTCCGGACCGCCGAAACGGTCGATTGCGATCTCGCGTGCCATCTATCTCCTCATGCGTAAGAGCTGCGCCGCCAGGAACGCCTGGACGGCCACCGAAAGTGCGAGCGCGGCGGAATAGCCGGCCGGGTCCCACCCGCCCGCCGCGGTGCGCGGCCACAGGTCGAGGATCCAGCCGATCGTCGCCTGCAGCACGAAGGCCCCGCCCAGCGTCAGCGTGTTGACGGCGGTCGCCACGCGCCCCATCTGCTCGGCCGGGAACATCTGGCCGACCGCGACGTAGCCCGGCGCCGCGCCGGCGGCGCAGAACGCGAAGAGGACCCACAGGATCGTGATCGCCGCAGGGCCGGCGGGCTGCAGCGCGAGGCCGATCTGCGCGGCTAGCTGCCCGGCGATGCACGCCAATGGCACCAGCGCCGCCGAATAGCCGAGCGCCTGCGCGCGGCTGCTCGCCGCGCCGATGACGAGCGCGCCCGCCATCAGGCTGAGCGTGTAGAGAAGCAATGTATTCGCGCTGGCCTGGCCATCGTAGCCGGCGACGTCGCGCAGCCACGGCCCCGCCCACAGGCCGAGATACGTGAAATTGAGGACCGACAGTATCGCGACCGCCGGCCCGAAGCGCCAGAAGAGCGGCGAGCGGTAGACGGACGCCATCACCGACAGCTCGGCTCTCAGTCCACCCTGCTTTGCGGCTGCGGGCTTCTCGGGAACCGAGAGGAAGATCCACAGCGCCACGGCGGCGGCGATCGCGCAGAGCAGCCACTGCACGCCGCGCCAGCCGAGCGACGGCAGCGCCGCCTGGACCGGGGCGGTGGTGAGGACGCTGCCGAGCCCGCCGATCGCCACCGCGACGCCGGTCACCTTCGCCACCTTTGCGGGCGCGAACCACTGGGTGTTCGCCTTGATGACCGCCATCAGCCCGGCCGAGACGCCGACGCCGATGATCACGCGCGCGAGGACGAAGCCGCCCAGGCTGTCGGACAGCGCGAACACGGCGAAGCCGGCGGCGGTCAGCAGGCTGAGCGTCCCCTGCACGCGCCGCGGCCCGAGGCGGTCGAGCGCCACGCCGTCGGGGAGCTGCGCCAAGGCGTAGGCGACGAGCATGGACGCCGCGAGCAGCCCGAGCTCGCTGCCGGACAGCGAAAACTCCACCGCCAGCACCGGGCCGATGATCGCCATGACGGTGCGCGCGGCCTGATTGATCAGGCCGAGCGTCGCGAGTGGCAGCGTGACGCTCAGGAAGAGGCGTCGATCGGCGCTCACGGGTTCGTCCCCGCGCACATCAATCCGCGCTGGATGAGGCCGTTAGAATGCGCGAGCGTGGACACATGACCAACGAGTGTACTCATCGTGAACGCTGAGCGCCCCGCCCGGATCGTCGTGCCGCCGCCGTGCCGCGGCCTGGACATGGCGGCGGGCTACGGCTGGGCGCAGAGCACGGCGATCCGAGCCGGCGACTTTCTTTTCGTGTCGGGCGTCGTTGCAATCGACCCGGAGAGCGGCGAGCGGCTGAACGGCACGGTGACGAGCGAGGCGCATCGCGCCTTCCAGAACCTGCAGCGGGTACTGGAAAGCGCCGGGTCGTCGCTCGCGCGCCTGGTCCAGGTCCGCGCCATGATCTACGACCGCATCGAGTACGACGCGCTCAACCGGGTCTACCGTCAGTACGCGCCGGACGGCCCGCCGGCGCGCACGGTGTGGAGCGTGCAGATCATCGACGCGTTCAAGGTGCAGCTCGACGCGATCGCCGTCGTGTAGTCCCGGAGAAACCCCGTGCCCGTGCCCCGCGAAATCATCGTCCCGCAGAACGACCGGCTCAACGTGTCGCGCAATTTCAACCTGCCCCACAGCCCGGGGATCCGGGCCGGGGACTTCATCTTCCTCTCGGGCATGCTGTCGACCGATCCGGCGACCGGCGAGCGCAGCCCCGGCACGATGGCGCACGAGACGCGCCAGACGCTGACCAACATGCAGCACATGCTGGAGTCGGCCGGGTCCTCCCTGGAGCGCGTGGTCAAGATCAACGTGCTCCTCTACGACATGCTCGAGTTCGACAACATGAACGCGGTCTACCGGCAGTTCTTTCCCAAGGACCCGCCGGCCCGTACCACGTGCGGCGTGCAGCTCAGCGCCGGAATGAAGGTCGAGATCGAGTGCATCGCCCTGGTCGGCTGACCGGGTCCCCTCCGCCGGCCGCGATGGCGCTGTCACGCGGTTTCGTGGCTGCGCTCGATCTTGCGCTTGATGTGCTCGCCCGCGGTGATCGCCGGGTAGCGGGGCTTCTCGCCCGGCGCCAGGCAGGTCGGCACGCACTCGATGCGCTGGTCGTAGTTGGGATGCACGAACATGCCGATCGAAAGCCGCCGGCTCTGCGCCATGCCGAGCGGCGGGTTGACCACGCGATGCAGCGTCGACGCCCAGCGCTCGTTGGTCCATCGCGCCATCATGTCGCCGAGGTTGACGACGAATTCTCCCGCCCGCGGCTTCACGCCCGCCCAGCTGCCGTCGGGCAGGCGCACCTCGAGCCCACCCTCGGCGTCGGTCGCGGCGAGGATCGTCATGGCGCCGTAGTCGGTATGGGCACCGGTGCGCAGTTGCCCCGGCAGCGGCGGCTGGCTGAGCACCGGGTAGTGGTGGCAGGACATGATGCTGAAGTGGCGCGCGAGGACGCCGTCGAAGAATGCCTCGGGCAGCCGAAGCGCCGCCGCGAAGACCCGCATCATGTCGCCGGCGAGGCGCTCGTAGGCGCGGTAGAGCGCGACCAGCGTGGGCTCGAGGCCGGCCGGCTCGGTGGGGATCAGGTTGGGCGCGTAGCTCGTGGCCGCCTCGGGCATCCCCGCGTAATGGCCGCGGTGATCGTCGACCGGCCCGAGAAACACGGTTTCCCGCAGGTCCGGCGGCGTCTGCTGACCCAGGGTGCCCGCGAGGCCGCGCGTGGCAAAGCCGTGGTAGCCGCGCTGCTTGGAAGGGCCCGTCGGATGCCAGCGGTTCTTGGTTTCCTCCGGCAGGTCGAAGAACGCGAAGAGCAGCCGCTGCGCGCGCTCGAGAAGGTCGAGCGGGAAGCCGTGGCCGGAGATGATCAGGAACCCGGTGCGCTCGCAGGTCTGCGCGACCTGCCCGGCAATCGCGCGCCCGGCGGCGGCATCACCCCCGAGAAACGGGCCGATGTCGATGGTCGGAACGACGCTCGTTGCACTCATTGATTCGGCACTCCCGTTTCAGTCGGCGCGCGACAGCGCCGCGTCCACGACCTTCTCGTAGGCCGGGTCGCTGCGGATCAGTCCCCCGGAGACGAGGGCAGCCTTGAGCCGCAAGTAGGGCGCGGGCGGCAGATCGGGCGTCCGCGACCAGAGGCCGCTGGCGCGGTAGGCGCCGACGATCCGCGTCAGGGCGTCGCGCGAGAGCTCCGGCAGGAACGGCGCCACGGCATCGGCCACCGCGCGCGGCGTCGCGGCGAAGAGCGCCGCTTGCGCGCGCGCCATGCCGCGCACCAGGCGCCGGCAGGCCTCGCGCCGCGCGCGGGTGAACCGGCGCGTCGCATAGAACGTCGTGTAGACGACGTCGCCGCGCTCGCTGAAGCGGTGCCAGACGTGCCCGCGACCTTCGCTCACGAGGCGATCCGCGTGCGGCTCGAAGACCTGGATGACGTCCACCGTGCCGCGCAGGAAGGCCCGCACGTTGTCCGCCATCGGGCGCAACCCGGCGTCCGGCGATCGCCGCGGGATCGAGTCCCGCGCGCTGCAGGTCGTCCTGGAACGTCATCCACGGCGTGGGCACGTCCCCCGCGGGCGCCACGCGCAGCCCGACGAGGTCGCGCCAGCGGAAAGCCGGCTTGCGGCCGCGGCCGACGAGCAGGAAGGGATCGCGCGCGACGACCTGCGCGAAGCACACCAGCGGGCAGCCCGGGTCGGCGTCGTGATGCATCATGACCCGCATCGGCCCGCCCCAGGAGACGTCGACGCTGCCGTCGAGCAGCGCGGTCGCCGTCCGCGAGGTGCTCGGCGAGACGACGTGGCGGATGTCGAGCCCTTCGCTGCGCCAGTAGTCCCCCGCCAGCGCGAGATAGAACGGAACGTAGGGAACCGCGCGCATGTTCTCGCACAACGTGAGCCTCATGGGTCTCGTCGGCTCAGAGGGCCCTGGCCGATCGGCTCAGACGTCCTTGAGATACTTCGCCTCGAGATCGCGCCAGCGGACCGCGTTCACCGCCTCCTCGCGGTCGTTGAACGTGGCGAGCTCGCTTTCGATGGCTGCCGTGTCGCCGTCGCGCTTGAGCACGGCGAGCACCCGCTTCGCGGCGGCGATCGCCGCGCGATGGGTCTGCGAGGGGTAGATGCCGATGCGGTAGCCCATCGCCGCCAGCTCCCGCGCCGGCAGCACCGGCGTCTTGCCGCCCTCGAAGATGTTGCAGAGCGCCGGCTTCTTGAGCTGCCGCGCCGCGGCGGCGAGCTCTTCGGCCGACTGCGGCGCCTCGACGAACCCGACGTCGGCGCCGGCCTCGAGGTACGCGTTCACGCGGTCGATCGACGCCTGCAGTCCCTCGATGGCGCGCGCGTCCGAGCGCGCGATGATCACCATGTCCGCATCGCGCCGCGTGTCCACCGCCGCCTTGATCTTGCCGATCATCTCCGCCTTGCTCACCATCTGCTTGCCCTCGTAGTGGCCGCATTTCTTGGGCGAGACCTGGTCTTCGAGATGGAAGGCGGCGACCCCGGTCTTCTCGTACTCGCGCACGCTGCGTATCACGTTGAGCGCGTTGCCGTAGCCGGCGTCCATGTCGGCGATCACCGGGATCTCCACGGCGTCCACGGTGCGCGAGATGTACTGCGTGATCTCGGTCATCGTGAGCAGCCCCACGTCCGGATAGCCGCTCGCGCGCGAGTAGCCGCCGCCGGTGAGGTAGACCGCCTCGAATCCCGCGACCTGCACGAGCCGCGCGGTCAGCGTGTCGTGGGCGCCCGGCACGATGGTGTAGGCGTCCTTCGGCGAGCAGGGCGCGCAGCTTCTTTCTCGGGCTCATGAATGCACCTCGGGGGTCAGGCGGTGGCGCACCACGTGGTGCAGCAGGCCGCCGTTGCGGAAATAGTCGACCTCGCGCGTCGTGTCCAGGCGCGAGAGCAACCGGATCGTGTCGCGCCTGCCGTCGACGCGGGTAATCGTACATTCGAGCTGCGCTCCGCGGGGCCGCGTAGCCGCGGATGCCGGCGACGTCGAGCGAGCTCCGCGCCCGTCAGGCCGAGCGTCCTGCGCGTGACGCCGTCCGGGAACTGCAGCGGCAGCACGCCCATGCCGACGAGGTTGGAGCGGTGGATGCGCTCGAAGCTCTCGGCGATCACCGCGCGCACGCCGAGGAGGCGCGTGCCCTTCGCCGCCCAGTCGCGCGAGGACCCGGCGCCGTACTCGGTGCCGGCGATCACCACCAGCGGCACGCCTTCGTCCCGGTACCTCGTCGCCGCGACATGGATCGGCATGCGCTCGCCGTCCGGGTAGTGCACCGTGCTGCTGCCCTCGACGTCCGGCGTCATCTCGTTCCGCACCCGGACGTTGGCGAAGGTGCCGCGGATCATCACGTCGTGGTTCAGGCGCCGCGCGCGCGTAGTTGACGAAATCGCGCGGCGCGATGCCGAGCGACGCCAGGTACTCGGCGGCAGGCGTGCCCTTCGAGATGGCGCCGATCGGCGAGATGTGATCGGTGGTGAACATGTCGCCGAACATCGCCAGCACGCGCGCGCCGCGGATGTCGTCGAGCTCGGGCGGCGCGACCGCCATGTCGTCGAAGAACGGCGGCCGCCGGATGAAGGTGCTGGCGGGGTTCCACGGGAACGTGGTGCCCGTGGCGCCGCGCAGGGCCCGCCACTCGGGCGTGCCTTCCTGCATCGTCGCGTAGCGCGCGCGGAACAGCGCCGGCGTGACCACCTCGCCGATGATCCTGCGGATCTCGCCGCCGTCGGGCCAGATGTCGCGCAGGTACACCGGCCTGCCTTCGCCATCCTCGCCGAGCGGTTCCCTGGCCAGGTCGACGAGCACGCTGCCCGCCAGCGCATAGGCCACCACGAGCGGCGGCGAAGCGAGGAAGCTGGCCCGCACGGACGGGTGGATGCGGCCCTCGAAATTGCGGTTGCCCGACAGGACGGCGACGGCGGTGGCGCCGTCCGTCTCGATCGCCTCGGCCACCGGGGCGGGCAAGGGACCGGAGTTCCCCATGCAGGTCATGCAGCCGAAGCCCACCGGCTGGAAGCCGAGCGCGTCGAGCGACCGCTGCAGGCCGCTCTCCGCGAGATAGTCGGCCACGACGCGCGAGCCCGGCGAGAGCGACGTCTTCACCCACGGACGCGCCTTCAGCCCGCGCGCCACCGCGTTGCGCGCGAGCAGGCCGGCGCCGATCATCACCGAAGGATTGGAGGTGTTGGTGCAGCTCGTGATGGCGGCGATCACGACGTCGCCGTCCTTCAGCGACGAGGCCGAGGATTTCTTTTTCCGCTTGGTGGAAGCCGACAGAAAGTTCCTGAACGCCGCGGGCGCCGCGGCCAGCGCCACGCGGTCCTGGGGCCGGCTGGGCCCGGACACGCTCGGCTCCACGGCGGAGAGGTCGATCTCGATCACCTCGGTGAACTCGGCCGGCGGCGTCTCCGCGTCGCGCCACAATCCCTGCGCCTTGCAGTAGGCCTCGACCAGGGCAACCTGCGCTTCGTCGCGGCCCGTCGACCGCAGGTAACGCAGCGTCTCGGCATCCACCGGGAAGAAGCCCATGGTGGCGCCGTTCTCCGGGCTCATGTTGGCGATCGTGGCGCGGTCGGGCAGCGCGAGCGCCGCCACGCCGGGCCCGAAGTACTCGACGAACTTGTCCACCACCTTGTGGCGCCGCAGCGCCTGCGTCACGGTCAGGACGACGTCGGTGGCGGTGACCCCGGGCCGCGGCTTGCCGGTGAGCCGGCAGCCGATGACCTCCGGCACCAGCATGGCGACCGACTCGCCCAGCGCGCCGGCGCCGCCTTCGAGGCCGCCGACGCCCCAGCCGAGAATGCCGAGGCTGTTGATCATGGCCGTGTGGCTGTCCATGCCGAGCACCGAATCCGGGTAGGCGGTCCGCCGCGTGCCGCCTGCGGCGTCGCCCGCGCGGTCGCTCGTCCACACCACCCGTGCCAGGTGCTCGAGGTTGACCTGGTGGCAGATGCCGTTGCCCGGCGGCACGATGCGCAGGTTGTCGAAGGCCTGCGCGCCCCAGCGCAGGAACGCGTAGCGCTCGGCGTTGCGCTCGAGCTCCAGCGCCTCGTTACGGCTCGCCGCATCCGGCGCGGCGTAGGCGTCCACCATCACCGAGTGATCGACGACGAGGTCGACGGGCACCGACGGGTTGAGCCGCCGCGGATCGCCGCCGAGCCGGATCATCGCGTCGCGCATCGCCGCCAGGTCGCCGAGCAGCGGCACGCCCGAGGAATCGGGCATCAGCACGCGCGTGAAGCGGAAGGCGATCTCGCGTTCGGCGCGGCGGCTCTCCAGCCACCCCGCCACCGCGGCGATGTCGGCGCCGTCGGAGCGGCCCTCGGCGTGCTGTCGCAGCACGTTCTCCAGCACCACCTTGAGCGAGCACGGCAGCCGCGACACGCCGGCGAGGCCGAGCGCCTCGGCGGCGGCGAGGCTGTAATAGTCGAACACCGCGCCGCCGACGCGAAGCTCGCGCCGCGTCGCGCCGCCTGCGATGCTCATCGCATCAGTTCGTCGGACGTCGCGATGCGGGACTTGGCCATCGCCGCGATGAAGTCGAGGGACCATTTCTGGGTTTCTTCGACGGAGTGGCCGCCCCACGCGTGCGCCACCGTGAGATCGCTCACCACCGTGGTCGGAAAGCCGAGCTGCCAGGCGTCGACCGCGGTCGTAGCCACCGCGAGCGAGGTCGACCAGCCGATGAGCTGCAGGGCGGTCACGCCGAGCTCGCGCAGCGTGAGCTCGAGGTCCGAGTGGAAGAAGGCGCTGTAGCGGCGCTTGTGGACCACGGTGTCCTTCTCCGGCTGGAAGAGCTCGGGGATCGGCTGCTGTCCCGGCGTCCAGATCTCGTTGGCGAGCTCCCAGTGCTTGAGGAACCATTTGTCGGTCCGCCGCCGCGCGCTGCAGACGAACACCACCGGCATGCCCTTGCCGCGCGCCCAGGCGAGGTAGGCGACGGCCCGCGGGAGGATGGCGCGCCGCTTCTCGACCGCGCGCGCCTCGGGCGCAATCGAGTCCCGGGTCATGTCGAGCACCAGGACCGCCTCGCTCACCGCCGCGCGCTCCTCAGCCGGCCTTGCGCACCGTCGGCGCCTTCGCGAGCGGGCGCAGCTTCTCGAGGATCTCCGCGGCGCTCCCTACGTCGGCGTACTTCGCCGCCATGTCGAACAGATTCACCGCGTGCGAGGTCGCGCTGCGGTCGTAGACGCAGTCGTACGGGACGAGCACCGGAAATTGTAGGCGAAGCCGTCGACGACGGTGCCGCGTACGCAGCCGCTGGTGGTGCAGCCGGTGACGACCAGCGTGTCGGCGCCGAGGTCGACGAGGTGGCTCACGAGCGGCGTGGCGAAGAACGCGCTCGGATGCTTCTTCGGCAGCAGGATGTCGCCCTCGCGCGGCGCGACCTCGGCGACGAACTGGTAGCCGCGTTCCGCGACGTCCATGATGGCGGGCACCTTCTCGCGACAGCCGGCCGTGGTCGAACGTTCTTCTTCGGCGCAACGTACGGGTAGAGCACCGGCCAGCCGTTGCGGCGGAACTCCGCGAGCAGCGTCTCGATTTGCGCATCGCCGCCCAGCCGACCTCGCCGCAGGACGTCGGAAACTCCTTGATCGCTTCCCAGAACGGCATCGGCGTGGTGCCGACGGTTCGGTACTGCACGTCGATGATGAGCAGCGCCGGGTCGCTGGCCGACGCCGGAAGGGCGCCCGAAGCCGGCCGCGCGTAGGCCTGCTGCTCCTCGGCTGATGATGCCGTCCCAGGGTTTCATGCGGGGCTCCTTTCCGATCGCGGCCAGAAGTTGTCTCG
>CAVQUV010000017.1:0-40646 GCA_963716855.1 uncultured beta proteobacterium
TCAGCGAGATCCGCGGCAGCCGCGCCGCCTTGGCTTCCTGCACGCCGTGGAATGCGGCGGCGACGCGCCGGTCGGCGGCGACGACGTCGGGCCTGCGCTCGAGCAGCTCCGACGGCAGTCCGGCCGGCACCGGCCCGGGCATCCGGGCGAGCTCGGCCGTCACGTCGACGTCCGCCGCCGGATATCGGCCCGGAGCGCCTCGAGCGCGCGCAGCGACTGCTCGCGTGGCGAGCTTGAACTGTTGCGACCGTGTCGCGGGGTCGTTTCGACGTTGGCGCGCGCAAGCGTGGTGTCGTACGCGTCGCCCAGGCCGACACGCTCCCGCTGGCCGGCAAGTCCGACGAGCCGCGTCGTTCCGCGCACCGTCTCGTCGGCAAGTCGTCTTCTGCACGCGGGCCTCGGTGGCGAGGAAGTAGACTTTCGCGACGTGTGCGGCCATCGATTGGCGAGCGTATCGGCGGTCGCGAGCGGCGGATTCATAACTCGCGGACTGGCTGCGGCCGCGCCCGAGCGCACGCGCCCCCAGAGGTCGAGTTCCCAGTCCACGAACACGCCGACGCCCTGCAACCCGCTTGAGTCGCCGCTCATCTCCCCGCCGCCGCGGGCCAGCACGTTCACCTGCGGGCAGAGCGTCGCGTCCGCGAGCTTCGCGTACGCCGCCGCCTGCTCGACGCGCGCTGCCGCGACCCGCAGGTCGGGGTTGTAGGCAAGCGCCTCCCGCACGAGCTCGTCGAGCTGCGTATCGCTGAACGACGCGAGCCAGCCGTCCGCGACGGCGTCCGGTGCACCCCCCTGCGCGGTCCACTTCTCCGGGACCTGCCGATTCGCCGCGGCCTCGTTCGCCAGCTCGTCGCGCTCCGGCGGCGACTTCAGCGCGCAGCCGGCGAGCGCCGCCGCGACCGCTACCGCCAGGATCGAGCGAAGCGCGCCCATGGGTTCAGTGCAGCTTGAGGATCAGGTAGTTCATGTACGACCCGACGCGGAGGATCACCATGCGGAGGATGTGCACCGCGTGCAGGTGCTCGGTGTAGATCGCTGCATGGCCTGCGGCGCCGGCCGCGAGGAAGATCTCCTTGTCGCGCTCGGCGATGTCGAACTTGACCCCGTACCGGCCGGGCGGCATCGCCATCATGCCGGTCATCGGGATGGTGCCACTCGCCGGGAGCTGTCCCAGCCCCTGCGCCCAGATGACCGAGTCGACCTTGCCCTTGATGATCCGGCCCGGGAGCGTATTGAGCGCGAACTCGGCCTCGTTCCCCGGCGCGACCTGGTGCAGCTCGTTCTGGTTGAACATTGCGACGACCTGGCCCTCGGCCTCCACGAGCGTCATCACCGGATTCAACGGAAGTCCCGCGACGAACGCGCCCGGACGCAGCTGCAGGTTGATCACGTAGCAGTCGCATGGCGAGCGGGTCGTCGTCTCGCCGAGCAGCCATTTCGCGTTCTCGAGCTGGGCGCGGATCTGCGCGACCTGGGCGAACTCGCCTTTCGACTTCGCGCCGAGCTTCTGCTGGATTTGCCGCTCGCTCGCGATCGCCTGCCCTTCGCCGGCGCGCGCCTGGGTCTCCGCGCTCCGCGCTGCGGCGAGCTGGCCCTCGAGCTCCTGCACGTCGGCCGTTGCGCGTTCGAGATCGAACCGGTTGCCGGCACCCGTTCCCGCCAGCTCGCGATACTGATCGACGCGCTTCCGCGCGAGATCCAGTCGCGCGCTGACTTCCCGGGTGCGGCTTGCGGCCTGCTCGATCGCGCCGCGCGTCTCGGCGATCTTCGCTCTGGCGCCCGTTACCGACTCCTCGAGCTCGCGCTGCGAGCCTTGGGCGTTGGCGAGCTGTGCTTCGAGCGTGTTCACCTCGAGCTGGTATGGCGTCGGGTCGACCCGGAACAGGACGTCGCCCTTCTTCACCAGGACGTTCCCTTCCACGACCGGCACCTCGAGCACGCGGCCCCTGACCTGGGAGACGATCGGGATCGTGTACTTGTAGACGCGCACGTCGGCCGACGACGGCGCGAAGATGTTGAGAAGCAGGATGAGGGCAGCGATCCCGACCACCGGGATAATGACGACGATGACCTGCGTCGCCGTGTTCCACGGCAGCCACTTCAGCTTGATGAAGATCAGCCAGACGAAGAACGAGTAGATCCCGAGGAGGAGGAGTTCCATTACGCTTGGCCTCCCTTGACCTCGACCACCGGCGCCCGCTCGGCGACGTCGGCAAGCCTGAGCCGCTCGAGCTCCTCCTTCAGCGTCCTGAGCTTCGGGGGCAAGGCGCCCTTCGCCTCCATCGCCTCCAGATCCTCGCGCAGGTGGAAAACCTCTTCGCGCAGGAGCCCGCCGGTGCGGTGCTTCTCCGCCATCTCGTGGTAGTAGTCCTCGTGCTTGTCCGTGCCGTACGCGGCCCGGTATCCGACCGGCTTGGTAAAGGCCCACAGCCACGCGATCGGCCATAGCAGGCCGCCGAACACGAGCGAGAGCAGGCAGAGCGTCTGGATGGCGTCCCGCTGCGGATGGTGGCGCTTGTGCGCGATCTTCTCCGGCAGGACGTGGACGATCCAGAACAGGACGATGACGACGCACGGCACGACGAAGATGACGAACAGAGCGAGCCAGTCGGCCGCGGTGTCGAGCAGGTCGCCGGACAGGAAGGATGCGTCGGCCGGTGAGGCAGCCACAAATGCAGCGATTCCCGCGGACACCCACGCCAATCCCGAACGCTTGCGTTCCATCCGTGTCTCCCAGTCCGCTTTCAGCACGCGCTCGCCTGCGGTACCGTTGCGGCCCTGCGGCCGGATTGTAAGCCGGCGCGCGGCCGAACTGCCGCGCCGAATAGCCGTCAATCCTGCTTCCCCTTCAAGGGCGCTGGCTTGCGGCAGATAAAATCGCCTCTGTTAGCATCCGCGTCGGTGCGTCGACACGGGACATGCAGATGGATCCTCGCACAATGCGACGGCAGTTCGTCGCGGACCTATGGTCCGGGCTGCGCGTGGTCTGGCCGATTCTGTCCGCCCTGCTTGTCGTCATGCTGGCGCTGGGCGTCGTGGTCGGCGTCATCGAGGACTGGCCGCTCCGGGACGCGCTCTACTTCACCTTCGTCTCCGGACTCACGATCGGGTACGGCGATCTGGTCCCAAAGTCGCTGCTCGCGCGCGCGCTCGCGATCGGGATCGGCGTGACCGGGGTTCTGCTGACCGGACTCATCACCGCGGTCGGCGTGCAGGCGCTGCTCGCGGCCATGCGGAGGCATGGCGAGCCGTAAAGCGGAGCACGCCGAGGCTATACTCGGTGCGCCTTCGTTCTCGGACAGTCGCCGATGCATTGGTCTATCCGCTCTATCGCGTTTACGCTTGCGGCAGTGCTCGCCGGGCCGCTCGTGGCCCAGACGGCCGGCGGCACGCTCGCCAAAATCCGCGACGCCCGCTCGATCACGCTCGGCTACCGCACGGACGCGCCGCCCTTCTCGTTCGCCGACCGCAACGGCCAGCCGGCCGGCTACACGGTGGACCTCTGCAACCGCGTCGCGGCGTCGATCAAGACGGCCCTGAACCTGCCCGAACTGCGCGTGCAGTGGGTCCCGGTCACGCCCGACAACCGCATCGACCTGGTGCGGCAGGGGCGGGTCGACCTCGAGTGCGGGACGACCACGACCACGCTCGCGCGCCAGGAGCAGGTCGACTTCTCCAATCCGACCTTCGTCGACGGCGGGGGACTGCTCGTGCGCGTCGATTCGAAGGTGTGGCAACTCAAGGACCTCGCCGGCAAGAAGGTCGCCGTGGGCCGCAACACCACCGCGGCGCGGCGCCTGCCGGAAGCGCTGAAGGCGCGCGGCGTGAGCGCGCAGATCGTGCACGTCGCGACCGCGGAGGAGGGGGTCGCGATGCTGGAGGTGGGCGGCGTCGACGCGTACGCGAACGACCGCATCATCCTGCTCGGCGCGGCAGGCCGCGCGCGCGACCCGGGGCGCCTGGCGATCTCCGACGAGGATTTCTCGGTCGAGCCGTACGGCTTCGTGATGCGGCGCGACGACTCGGCGTTCCGGCTCGCGGTGAACCGCGGCCTGGCAGAGACCTATCGGAGCGGCGCGATCCAGGAGATCTACGACCGCTGGCTCGCCGCGCTCGGCCGGCCGGGCGTGCTGCTGCAGTCGATCTACTACATCAACGCGCTGCCCGAATGAGGGCGCGGCACTGGATCGCGCTCGCGGCGCTCGGGCTCGCCGCGTGCCAGCAGGGCGTGAGCCACTACGACGCCCGCGAGGGCGCGTACCAGCGGCGCGTCGGCACGGTGGAGCGGATCGACCAGGCGGCCCGGCGCGGTGAAGTCGAGCCGAGCACCGGCGGCGCAGTCGTCGGCGGTGCGGTTGGCGGCGTGATCGGCCACCAGGTCAGCGATTCCACCTTCGGTACCGTCGTGGGGGCCGTGGGCGGCGCGGTGGTGGGCGGCCGGGTCGGTGCCCATCCGTCGTCGTACATGGCTTACACCGTGACCGTGCGCTACGACGACGGGACCCGCGCCCAGATCGAGACCCGGGTCGTGCCGAACTACCGCGTCGGCAGCCGCGTGCAGGTGCTCGGGGCGTCGATCGAGCCGGTCGTCGTCCGCTAGCGGCCGGCCCGCCGCGCCCGCGCGCCGCAGACCTACTTCTTCGCCGCAGGCGCCTTCGCCGCCGGCTTCGGCGCCGGCTCCACGCTCAGGGCGAGCGCCTCGGTGTAGGTCACCTCGACCTGATCGCCTTTCTTGACGACCTTGAACTGATCGGGGTTCTGCACGTTGAGCGTCACGACGTTGCCCCGCGGCCCCTTGAGCGTGATCGTGCTCTTCTTCGCATCGACGTCGATGACGTCGGCGATCGCGGTCACCTCGCGTGCGACAGCCCCCGCCGGACGCTCGCCGGCCTTCGCCCGCACGGCCGCCTCGGTTACGATCGGACCACCCGCCTTCACCTTGGTCTTCTTCAGCTCGAGCGTCAGCGCCTCGGCGTAGCGTGCGACGACGAAATCGCCGAGCTTGATCTGGTCGAAGTTCTTGACCTCGTCGCCCGCGACGAGATCGACGACCTTGCCCTTGGGTCCCTTGAGGGTGACGGTGCGGCTCGCCTTGTCGATGGCGACGACCTGGGCCGACATTTCGGCCGCGCGGACGATCGAGGCCTTGCCCGGCTCGCTGGTGACGACGGCGCCTCCCGTTGCCTCGGGTTTTTGCGCAAATGCGGTAGTGGCGAATGCCGCGGCAATCACGGCGAGGGCGATTCTGGACTTGATCATTGTCGAAGACTCCGTTTTGGAAGAGGGAAATCCGGCCCCGGAAGCTACATGCCGGCGCTCGGCGCGTCGATCGCTGGTAGAGCGCCTACTTCGGCTGCTGCGTTTGCTGGCGTCCGGTCTGGACGCCGCGCTCGTAGGCCTGCTGCTGCTGCTGTTGCTGGTGATCGACGATCAGGCCGGTCGCCAGGCCGACGCCGGCGCCGATCAGCGCGCCCGTCCCGGCGTTGCCCGAGATCGCGCCGATCAGCGCGCCCGCGCCGGCGCCGATCGCCGTTCCGGTCGTCGCGCGTTGCTGCTGGTCCGTCATGCCCGCGCAGCTCGAGAGGAAGACCGCGCCGCCGAGGACGCCGATGGTGAGAAGTCGCTTCATGTCGAGGCTCCTTTGGTCGCTCACTTCTTGCACGGCCAGGTCGCGGCGGCCCAGCGCACGACGCCGTCGAACGGCCCTTCGGCGGCCGGCCCCGGACTCTGGCGATGCCAGACGACGAGCCTCGCGACGACCTCGTCGCGGGTCATCCTCAAGCCGTCGGGCGGGCAGTACAGCGTGCCGCGGAACGGCCGGCCGGTCACCTCCGCGAAGTGATCGAGGCCGAGCAGATAGCCTTCGCAGAAATGGATCGCGGCAATCGCGTTGGGATCGTCGCGGGTCACGCCGCACAGCGCGACGAGGTCGCCGGTCGTGCGCAGCACGAAGTGCTTCTCGGTCACCTGGGCGCTAGCGGCGCCTGCGGCGAGCAGGAGCACGGCGCCCATCAACAAAGCAGATTTCTTCATCGAACAACCCTTCAGGAACAATTCGGATCGAGTGCGGGCGGATTGTACCGCCGCGACTCTCATTCCGGGGGCGGGATCGCACCCTTGCGCTCGACGATCAGGCCGTAGGCCTGCGGCTCGCGGTGCTTCGCGAAGTTGTGGACCGTGCTCTTGTACGACTTCGTGAGGTCGAGATCGCAGCGCGCGATCGCGAGCTCGTCGCCGAGCGTGCTACACGCGGCGACGATCTCGCCCGAGGGCGCGACGATGATCGAGTTGCCGATCTGGTCGACGCCCTCCTCGCAGCCGCACTTGGCTACGCCGACCACCCAAGTGCCGTTCTGGTACGCGCCCGCCTGCATGACGAGCTCATTGTGGAAGTGTGACAGCGCATCGTGCTCCGGCGCGGGCGGGTTGTGCACCGGCGTGTTGTAGCCGAGCAGCACCATCTCGACGCCCTGCAGGCCCATGACGCGATAGGTCTCGGGCCAGCGCCGGTCGTTGCAGATGCACATGCCCACGATCCCGCCGAACGCGCGGAAGACCGGGAAGCCGAGGTTCCCGGTCTCGAAGTAGTGCTTCTCCAGGTGCTGGAAGCGCCGCCACGGCTCGTGCTCGGCGTGACCGGGCAAGTGCACCTTGCGGTACTTGCCGGCGATGCGGCCCGCCTTGTCGACGAGAATCGACGTGTTGAAATGCCGGGGACGTCCACCCTCGTCCGCCAACTCCGCATAGCCGAGGTAGAAGCCGATGCCCAGCTCGCGCGCGGCGTCGAAGAGCGGCTGCGTTTCCGGAGACGGCATCGCCCGCTCGAAGAACGCGTCGATCTCCTCCTGCCGCTCGAAGTGCCAGCGCGGAAAGAAGGTCGTGAGCGCGAGCTCGGGGTAGACGACGACGTCGCAGCCGTGCGCGCTGGCCTGGCGCATGAGCACGAGCAACCGCTCCACGACCTGCTGGCGCGTCTCGGCGCGCGCGATCGGGCCGAGCTGCGCGGCGCCGACGGTGACGATGCGGGACATGCGTGGGCTACTGTCCGGCGCGGAGTTCATTCCCGCCGGACGGAATCGGCGTCGATGCGGAGCGCTCCCGCTTTCACCGCAGCAGCTCCTCGGCGGTTTTCCCGACGATGCGCCGGTAGATCTCGGGGTCGGTGTCGCCCTCGCTGCCGAACAACAGCACGCGCGCGCCCGCGTCGAGCCCCAGCTGCGCACGCAGATCCGCGCGATCCTGCAGCGCGAGGAGCGCGGCGAGCCCGGCCCCGCCGGTCTCGCCCGCCACGAGGACCGGGTCGCCGTCGCGCGGGGTCGCGATCGCGCGCACCGCCGCAAGCGCCCAGTCGTCGCCGATCGCGAGCGCCGCATCCGCTCCCTCGCGCAGGATGTCCCACGCGAGCGCGGAGACCTCGCCGCACGCCAGGCCCGCCATCACGGTCTCGAGATCGCCGTGCACGGCGACCGGACGCCCCGCCTCGACGCTGCGGACGAGGCAGTCGGCGCGATCCGGCTCGACGGCAATGAAGCGCGGACGACGCGGCCCCCACTCGAGCCAGAAGCTCGAGCACATCGCCGCGGCAAGCGCGCCGACGCCCGCCTGCACGAACACGTGCGACGGGATCTCGCCTGCCGGCAGCTGCCGGAAGATCTCCGCGGCCATCACGCCGTAGCCGTGCATGACGTCGATCGGCACGTCGCGGTAGCCCTCGTAGGACGTGTCGGAGACGACGAACCAGCCATCCTTCGATGCTTCGGCCGCGGCGTGCCGGACCGCGTCGTCGTAATTGCCCTTCACGCGTACGACCTCGGCACCGTAGCGACGGATCGCCTCCGCACGCCCCTCGCTCACCGTCTCGTGGATGAAGATCACGCAATTGCAGCCGAAGAGCCGGGCGCCCCACGCCACCGAACGGCCGTGGTTGCCGTCGGTCGCGCACGTGACCGTGAGCTCGCGCGCCGGTCGCGCCTGCCGCGCGAGCACGCGGCGCACGGCGTACGCGCCACCAAGCGCCTTGAAGCTCTTCAGCCCGAAGCGTCCGCGTTCGTCCTTGTAGCGCAGCGACGCCAGTCCGAGCGAGCGAGCGAGGCCGGGCAGCGCGACGAGCGGCGTGGGCGCGTAGCCCGGCCAGCCCGTGATCTCCTGCTCCGCCGCGGCGAACCCTGCGGCGTTCAGCACCGCGGCGCGCGCGTCCCCGTAGGGCGCGTCGGCCGCCGCGGCACGCGGATTGACGATCAGGCGGATTTCTGCAGTCATTGTGGCTTGACCTCGCGTAGATGGCAGGCGACGAAGTGCCCCGGGCGCACTTCCTTCATCGCGGGCTCCTCGCGCCGGCAGCGCTCCTCCGCGTACGGGCAGCGGGTGTGGAAGCGGCAGCCGGGCGGCGGCGTGATCGGGCTCGGCACATCGCCCGGAAGGATGATGCGCTTCTTCTGCGCTTTCGGATCGGGCACCGGCACCGCCGAGAGAAGCGCCTCGGTGTAGGGGTGTTGCGGATCGCGGAAGAGCGATCGCTTGTCGGTGAGCTCGACGATCTTGCCGAGGTACATCACCGCGACCCGATGGCTGATGTGCTCGACCACCGCGAGGTCGTGGGCGACGAAGAGATACGACACGCCGAACTCCGCCTGCAGGTCCTCGAGCAGGTTGATCACCTGCGCCTGCACCGAGACGTCGAGCGCGGAGACCGGCTCGTCGCAGACGATCAGCTTCGGCCGCACCGCGAGGGCGCGCGCGATGCCGAGTCGCTGGCGCTGGCCGCCCGAGAACTCGTGCGGATACTTGATCATCTGGTCCGGGCGCAGGCCCACCTTCTCGAAGAGCCACGCCACCCGCTCGCGCACCGTGGCCGCCGCGAGCCGCTCGTAGTTGCGCAGCGGCTCGGCGACGATGTCGGCGGCGCGCAGGCGCGGGTTGAGCGACGAGTACGGGTCCTGGAACACCGCCTGCAGCTCGCGCCGGAACGGGCGCATCGCCGCGCGCCCGAGCGCGTCGATCCGCTGCCCGCGCCACTCGATCGTGCCGGCGGTGGGATCGAGGAGCCGGAGGATCGTCTTGCCGGCGGTCGACTTGCCGCAGCCCGACTCGCCGACGAGGCCGAGCGTCTCGCTTTCCGCGATCGAGAAGCTGATCCCGTCGACGGCGTGCACCTTTCCGGCCAGGCGCCCGAACACGCCCTTCCGCACCGGGTAGTGCTTGCGCAGGTCGCGCACCTGGAGCAGCGCGCTCACCCGGCCGCCTCCGTAGCATCAATGGTCGAGGAGCGCCCGCGGCGTCGGCGGCTGGCGCCACTCGCCTTTCCGTCGATCCCCACGCTTCGCGCGGGGCCCCTCGCCGGGTGGCTCATGTCGCCAGCCGATCCGCTTCCCAGCACGCGACCCAGTGGCCCATCGCCTTTTCCTCGAGCGGCGGGTACTCCGCCGCGCAGCGCGCGGTCGCGTGCGGGCAGCGTGGGGCGAACAGGCAGCCGGGCACCGCCTCCTTCAGCGAGGGCACCATGCCGGGGATCTCGACGAGGCGCTTGCGCGCGCCCGCTTGTGCCGCCTCGGCCAGGCGCGGGATCGAGCCGAGCAGCCCCTTCGTGTACGGATGCAGCGGCCGCGCGAAGAGCGCGTCGACCGGCGCCTCCTCGACCTTGCGCCCCGCGTACATCACCACCACCCGCTGCGCCATCTCGGCGACCACGCCGAGGTCGTGCGTGATCAGGATGATCGCCGCGCCGGTCTGCGCCTTCAGCTCGCGCATCAGGTCGAGGATCTGCGCCTGGATGGTCACGTCGAGCGCGGTCGTCGGCTCGTCGGCGATGAGGAGCTTCGGGTTGCACGACAGCGCCATCGCGATCATGACGCGCTGGCGCATCCCGCCCGAGAGCTCGTGCGGGTACTGGCGCACGCGCCGTTCGGGCTCGGGAATCTTCACGAGCTGCAGCATCTCGATCGCGCGCGCGGTCGCGCGCCGGCGGTCCATCCCCTGGTGCAGCTCGAGGGTTTCGGCGATCTGCCGGCCGATGGTGAAGACCGGGTTGAGCGAGGTCATCGGCTCCTGGAAGATCATCGAGATCTCGTTGCCGCGGATCGCGCGCATCGCGTCCTCGGAGAGCTCGAGGAGGTTGCGCCCTTCGAACAGCAGCCGGCCGGAGACGATCCGCCCGGGCGGCGAGGCGATCAGGCGCAGGATCGAGAGCGACGTGACGCTCTTGCCGCAGCCGGACTCGCCGACGACCGCGAGCGTCTCGCCCGGATACACGGCGCAGGAGACGCCGTCCACCGCGCGCACGATGCCGTCGCGCGTGTAGAACCACGTCCGGAGATCGTCGACTGCAAGAAGCGGCTGGAGCGGCGCGTTCATGGATCGTCAACATTCAAAAGGGGGCACACCCCCTTTTGATTCCCCCAAGTCAGAATACATCGCCTTGACCCTACATCCGTCGCGCGAGCCGCGGGTCGAGCGCGTCGCGCAGGCCGTCGCCGAGGAGGTTCACCGCGAGCACGGTGAGCGACAGGAACACGCCCGGCAGGAGGATCAGGTAGGGCTTGAGCTGGAAGAGGCTCCGCGCCTCGGCCATGATGTTGCCCCAGCTCGGGATGTTGAGCGGGGTGCCCGCCCCGATGAACGACAGGATCGCCTCGGTGATCATCGCGGAGGCGCAGATGTAGGTGGCCTGCACGAGCAGCGGCGCGATGGTGTTCGGCAGGATGTGGCGCACCAGAGTGCGCGGGATGCCGGTGCCGGCGGCGGTGGCCGCCTCGACGAACGGCTGCTCGCGCAGGGTGAGCACGAGGCTGCGCACCAGGCGCGTGACGCGCGGCACCTCCGACAGCGTGATCGCGAAGATCACGTTCTCGATGCTGGCCTTGGTGAGCGCCATCAGCGCGATCGCGAGCAGCACCGGCGGGATCGACATCAGGCCGTCCATCACGCGCATCACGACGGCGTCGAGCCAGCGGATGAAGCCGGTCACCAGCCCGATCGCCAGTCCCGCGAGCGTCGAGAAGATCGCGACCGCGAGGCCGACGGTGAGCGACACGCGCGCGCCGTACACGACGCGGCTGTACACGTCGCGCCCGAGCATGTCGGTGCCGAACCAGTACTCCGCCTGCGGCGGCCGCAGCCGCTTGACCGGCGACAGCGCCTGCGGGTCGACCGTGCCGAGCCACGGCGCGAAGATCGCGACCGCGATCATCGCGGCCAGCACCACCGCGCCGAAGATCGCGGTCGGGTGCCGCCGCAGCGCGTCCTTGAATCGGCCCCAGGTGGGCGAGACCGAGCGGTCGACGGGGAGGGCTTCCGCGACGGCGACCATTTCAGTATCGGATCCGCGGATCGAGCAGCGTGTAGCTCAGGTCCACCGCGAGGTTGATGAGCACGTACACCGCGGAGAAGAGCAGCGTCACCGCCTGGATGATCGGGTAGTCGCGCCGCAGGATCGCGTCCACGGTGAGCCGGCCGATGCCGGGGATCGCGAACACGGTCTCGGTGACCACCACGCCGGAGATGAGCAGCGCGATGCCGATGCCGATCACGGTGACGATCGGCACCGCCGCGTTCTTGAGCGCGTGGCGCATGAGCACGTCGCGCGAGGCGAGACCCTTCGCCTGGGCGGTGCGGATGTAGTCCTGCGAGAGCACCTCCAGCATCGACGCCCGCGTGATGCGCGCGATGAGGGCCATGTACACCGTGCCGAGCGCCACGCTCGGCAGGATCATGTGGCGCAGGAACGGCCAGAAACCCTCGGCGATGCTCACGTAGCCCTGCACCGGCAGCCATTCGAGCTCGATCGCGAACACGTACATCAGCAGGTACGCGAACACGAACACCGGCACCGAGAAGCCGAGCACCGAGAAACCCATCACGACGCGGTCCACCCAGGTGCCGACGCGCCACGCGGCGATCACGCCGATCGGCACCGCGGTCAGCACGGTCACGATCAACGTGCAGAGCGTGAGCGCGACCGTCGGCTCCAGGCGCTGCCCGACGAGCTGCGACACCGGGAGGTTGGTGAAGATCGAGACCCCGAGGTCGCCGTGCGCGAGCGCCCAGAGCCAGGTGCCGAAGCGCACGAAGTAGGGCTGGTCGAGGCCGAGCTTCGCGCGGATGCGCGCGATGTCCTCGTCGGTCGCGATGTCGCCGGCGATCACCGCAGCGGGGTCGCCCGGAGTGATGTACAGCAGCGAAAAGACGAACAGCGCGACCACCCCCATGACGGGGATGGTCGCGAGGAGACGGCGGAGGAGGTAGCCAAGCATCGCGCTGCCTATCTCCCCTCCTCCCCGAGGAGGGGTGCCCGAGCGAAAGCGAGGGCGGGGTGGTGTGGCGGGCGCCGGTCAACCGCCCCGGCGCTGCGCGCCACCCCTCCAGGCCAGGAGGGGAGAATTACCCCGCTATTTCTTCTCGACGTTCCACATGAAGTTCACGGGCGAGACCAGGATGCCCGAGAGGTTCGTGCGGTACGCGGTGGGAATGATGAACTGCGCGGTGGGAATGTAGGGCACCACTTCCCACGCGCGACTCTGGATCTGCTCGGCGGCCTTCTTCTGGGCGGCCGCATCCGGCGCGGCGAACCACTGGTCGCGCAGCTCCTCGAGGCGCGCGTCGGTCGGCCAGCCGAACCAGGCCTTGTCGCCCGAGCCCCGCAGCGCGGCGTTGAGCGCCGGCGTGGCCTGGTCGGGCCCGACCCACCAGGTGTGGAAGATCGACCAGCCGCCTTTCTCGACCGGCTCCTTCGACGAGCGGCGCGTGATCAGCGTGCCCCAGTCGCCGGCCTGCAGCTCGACGTTGAGGCCGAGTTTGCGCAGCATCTCGGTCGTGATCAACGCCTGCGCGTGCACGATCGGTTGATCGGTTGCGTCCATGACGACGATCTTCTCGCCCTTGTAGCCCGACTCCTTGACGAGCTGCTTGGCCTTGTCGAGGTCGCGCTTGCCGGTGAGCACCGCGGAGCCGGCGTCGTTCGCGAGCGGCGTGCCGCAGGTGAAGTACGACGCGCAGGGCTTGCCGTTCTTCGCGTCCCCGGCGATGCCGATTGCGTAGTCCTGCTGGGCGACCACGTAGAGCAGCGCCTGGCGCAGCTTCGCGTTGTTGAACGGCGGTTGCAGATGGTTGAAGCGGATCATCCCCATCGAGCCGAGCGGATCGGTGTTCTCGATCTTGATGTCCTTGTTCTTAGCGAGCAGCGGGATCAGATCGGGGGGGAGCTGCTGCCACCAGTCCACCTCGCCGGAGTTGAGCGCCGCGGCGGCGGTCGCCGAGTCGGGGATGTAGCGCCATTCGACGCGGTCCACCTTCACCACCTTGCCGCCGGCGGCCCACGACGGCGGCTCCTTGCGCGGCACGTAGTCGGTGAACTTGTCGTACACGACCTTGTTGCCGGGGACCCACTCCTCCTTGACCATGCGGAACGGCCCGGAACCGATCGGCTCGGGAATCTGCTGGAACGCGTCGGTCTTGGCGATGCGCTCGGGCATGATGAACGGCACGTTCGACGACGGCTTGCCGAGCGCCTCGAGCACGTACGCGAACGGCTTCTTGAGCTTGAGGCGGAAGGTCTTGTCGTTCACCGCCGACCACGCGTCGGTCATCTCGGCGAGCTTCTGTCCGAGCACGTCGCGCTTCGCCCACCGCTCGATCGAGGCGATGCAGTCCGCCGAGCGCACCGGCTGGCCGTCGTGGAACTTCAGCCCGTCGCGGAGCGTGAAGGTGTAGGTGAGCTTGTCGGCGCTCACGTCCCACTTGTCCACCATCTGCGGCTGGATCTGGAACTTCGCGTCGGTGGCGAACAGGGTGTCGTACACCATGTAGCCGTGGTTGCGCGTGATGTACGCGGTGGTCCAGATCGGGTCGATCGAGCGCAGGTCGGCCTCGGGGATGAACCGGAGCACCTTCTGCTGCGCCATGGCGGGCGCCGCGGCGAGCAGGCAGGCGGCGAGCGCCAGAGCGCGCGCGCCGGCCGACAGCGCGCGAATGCGGATGGAAACGGGCTTGCTCATCGATGCCTCCTCAGCGTGGGTAGAGGAACGCACCGCCGCTGGCCGCGACGGTCTCCCTCCCTGTCGATTCGCCTCGCGCGCGGGCGCGGCGAGGTCTTGTGGCGGTGCGATTCTGCCCCAGTTTGCCGGACTCCGGCAACGCGGGGCAGCCCGCGCCCGTTCAGTCGTGCATCCGGAACGCGTGGAGCTCGCGTTCCTTCCAGTACATCCCGGCGAGCCGCAGCGCGAGCTCGTCCACCTTGCCGAGCGGCGCGCCGGGGAACTCGAGCACGCGGGCCGGGCGCGTGCCGTCGCCGTCGACGTGCTGCACCACCTTGCCGTCCAGCCCGGAGTACTTCTTCGCCAGTTCCGCCAGTTCGTCGTCGGTCGCATCCGGCGGCACGTTGCCGATCCAGAGTCTCTCGCTCATGAACGCTCTCCTCTCCGCGGCGTGCTCACGCCATGATGTTGACGCCGCCGTCGACGTAGATCGTCTGCCCGGTCAGGCGGCGCGCGTACGGCGTCGCAAGGTACGCGCAGGTGAAGCCCACGTCCATGATGTCGACCAACTCGCCGACCGGGGCGCGCTGGATCGCGTCGTTCAGCATCATGTCGAAGTCCTTCAGCCCGGACGCGGCGCGCGTCTTGAGCGGCCCGGGCGAAATCGGATGCACGCGGATGCCTTGCGGTCCCAGCTCGTACGCGAGGTACCGGCACGCCGCCTCGAGCGCCGCCTTGACCGGCCCCATCACGTTGTAGTTCGCGACCACCTTCTGCGCGCCGTGGTAGCTCATCGCGAACATCGTGCCGCCGTCCTTCATGAGCGGCGCCGCGAGCCGGGCCATGCGGATGAACGAGTGGCAGGAGATGTCCATCGCCTTGGCGAACCCCTCGGCCGACACGCTCAGCAATCCGCCCTGAAGATCGTCCTTCGGCGCCCAGGCGATCGAGTGCACCAGGATGTCGAGCCGGCCCCATTCCTTCGCCACGCGATCGAAGACTGCGTCGAGCTCGCCTGGCCGCGACACGTCGAGCGGCAGGAACAGCGGGGCCTCGAGCGCTTTCGACAGCGGCTCGACGTAGGCGCGCGCCTTCTCGTTGAGATAGGTGATCGCGAGGTCCGCGCCGAGCTCGCGGAACGCGGCGGCACAGCCGTACGCGATCGAGTGCTCGTTCGCGATGCCGACGACGAGCGCCTTCTTGCCCTTCAGCACCGGGCGGGGAATCTCGATGGCCATGTCTTCAGCCTTTCTCGATGACGCGACGGGTGTGCCGCGCGATCATCAGCTCCTCGTTGGTCGGGATCGCCCACACCGACACGCGGCTCCCCGCGGCGCTGATTCGCGGCCCGCCCTTCGCGTTGGCAGCCGCGTCGAGCGCGACGCCGAGCCAGGCCGCGTCGCGGCAGATGCGCTCGCGGATGGCCGCCGAGTTCTCTCCGATGCCGGCGGTGAACACGAGCGCGTCCAGACCGCCGAGCGCGGCGGCGAGCGAGCCGAGCTCGCGGCGGATCCGATAGCAGTAGAGATCGATCGCGAGCCGCGCGCGCGGGTCGTCGGACGCGAGCAACGTGCGCATGTCGCTCGAGATGCCCGAGACCCCGAGCAGCCCCGACTGGTTGTAGATCAGCTTCTCGACGGCGCGGGCGTCCATCTTGCGCTCGTCGATGAGATAGAGGATGACCCCCGGATCGAGCGCGCCGGTGCGGGTGCCCATCGGCAGGCCGTCGACGGCGGTGAAGCCCATGGTGCTCGCGATGCTCTTGCCGCCCTCGATCGCGCACATGCTCGCGCCGTTGCCGAGATGCAGCACGACCGTCCGGCCCGCGGCGGCCCGGGCGTCGTACTTCGGCAGTACCGAGGCGATGTATTCGTACGACAGGCCGTGGAAGCCGTAACGGCGCACGCCGGCGTCGTGCAGCTCGGACGGAATCGCAAACCGCTGGGCGATCTCGGGGTTGGTGCGGTGGAACGCGGTGTCGAAGCACGCGACCTGCGGCAACTCCGGCACAGCGGCGAACAGGGCGCGGATCGGCGCAAGGTTGTGCGGCTGATGCAGCGGCGCGAGCGGGATGAACTTCTCCAGCGTCGCCAAGACCTTCGCGTCCAGGCGCACCGGCTCGCGATAGTCGAGCGCGCCGTGCACGACGCGGTGCCCGACGCCGACGAGCCGGTCGTCGGCGAGCTCGCCCTTCAGGAAGTCGATCAGGTGGCGCAGCGCCGCGTCGTGGCCGAGCTTCGTCCCCTCGCCCCACGACTTCTCGCTCCTGGTCGCGCCGTCGCGCCCCTTGGCGACGAAGTGCGGCGCGGTGTAGACCCCCTCGATCTGCCCCCGGACGTCGAGCTCCAGGTCCGCGCCCCGCGCGAGGAACAGCGAGAACTTGATGCTGGAGGAGCCCGCGTTGAGAACGGCGATCGCGTCGGCCATTCCGTACCTACTGCCTGGGTGCCAGCTTCGCCCGCTTCGCGTGCGCGACGAGGGCCATGACCGCCGCCGACGCAAGCCGCGTCCGCACGTTGTCGGCGCGGCTCGTCAGCACGATCGGCACGCGCGTGCCGAGGACGATGCCCGCGCTGTCGGCGCCGGCGAGGTACTGCAGCTGCTTGGCGACCATGTTGCCGGCCTCGAGGTCGGGCACGAGCAGGATGTCCGCCTTGCCCGCCACGAGCGAGACGATCTTCTTCGTCTTCGCCGCCTCCTCGCTGATCGCGTTGTCGAATGCGAGCGGGCCGTCGAGCAATCCTCCGGTGATCTGTCCGCGGTCGGCCATCTTGCACAGCGCCGCCGCGTCGAGCGTGGACTGGATCTTCGGGTTGATCGTCTCGACGGCCGAGAGGATCGCGACCTTCGGCTGCTCGATGCCCAGGGTCTGCGCGAGCTCGATCGCGTTCTGAACGATGTCGGCCTTGCACTCGAGATCGGGGAAGATGTTGATCGCCGCGTCGGTCACCAGCAACGGCCGCGGGTAGGCGGGTACGTCCAGGACGAAGACGTGGCTGATGCGCCGTGCGGTGCGCAGGCCCGTCGCCGACGGCACCACCGCGCCCATCAGCTCGTCGGTGTGCAGGCTGCCCTTCATCAGCGCCTCGACCTCGCCCGCGCGCGCCATCGCGACCGCCTGCTCGGCGGCGGCATGGCTGTGCTCGGTGGAGACGATCCGGTAGAGCGACAGGTCCACCTTCTCGGCGGCGGCGACCGCGCGGATCTTCGCTTCGGGCCCGACCAGCACCGGCACGATCAGCTTGCGCTTCGCCGCCTCGAGCGCGCCGAGCAGCGAATCGCGGTCGCACGGGTGCACGATCGCGCAGCTCACCGGGTCGAGGCTCTCGCAGCGCTTGAGCAGCTTCGCGATCGCGTCGTTGTGACGCAGGATCAGCTCCGGCGTCGCGACCTCGTCGTACGCGATGCGGCGCGTCGGCGCCTCGCACGGTCACGGTGCCGTCGATGAGGTCGATGCCGCTCTGGCTGACCTTGCAGTCGAAGACGACGACGTGCCCCGTGGCGCGCTTCTCGCGCGCCGTGACCGTCGCGGTGACCGTCTCGCCGGTGCGGATCTTGCCGCGGAAGTCGCAGGTCCTGGGACAGGATGCGCGTACCCGGCCCGGGCATCCGCCGGTTCAGCAGCCCGGAGAGGATCGCCTCCGCCCCGACCGCCTGCGCACTGACCGGGCCTTCGTCGCGCTCTAGCGCGCCGGGCTCGACGTGGTACGGATCCACGTCGCCCGACACGAGCGCCATCGCCTCGACCTCGGTGTGCGTGACCGGGCGCGAGACGCTGACCGGCTTGCCGATCTCGATCTCGTCGAACGTGACGTTCCGGTAGCTTGCGGTCGCCATCCGTTCAGTGCGCCTGGGTCTTTTTCACCGCGGTGAGGCGCGGCGCGGACGCGCCGAGCACCTTGCGCACCGTCTCGATCAAGTCGCGATCGTGCGCACTCGTTTCGCGCCCGAGCAGGCGCGGATCGGCGGCGAGCTTGTCGAGCAGCGTGAGGAAGCGCTCGCGGTCCGCGCGCTCGTCGAGGAGCTTCGGCAGCGTCTCGATGGCCCGCTCGCGTGCGTACCGCACGATGATGTCCTGCTCGCCGCGCGTGCGGCGCCACTCGTCCGGCGTGAGATCAGGCAGCAGCTTCGCGTACTTTTCTGCGAGATCGCGCTTCAGTTCGATCTGCGCGAGCGGGATCTGCACGTCATCGGACGCAAGCAGCGCCCCGACGCGCGTGAGCGCCTCCCGATAGCCGCCTTTCTCGATCGAGGCGAGCGCCTCCTTGACGAACGGCAGCTCGCGCGGATCGACGCGCTTCGCCTGCGCGGTCGCCTCGGCCTCGTGCTTGTCCGCCATGTAGAGAGCGAACATGTTTCCGTAGGTCTGGAAAAACGTCGCCTCGCTCGAGGCGTCGCGCATGGCCCGGTAGTAGTCGAGCGACGCGCTCACGATCTCGGACATCATCTTCTCGACCCGGCGGCTCGGCGACTCCGGCCCGAGCGCCTGGCGGCCCGCCGCGACCATCCCCGCCGCCGGCTTGAGCCAGGCGAGCCAAGGGTTCAGGTCGGAGAACGCCCAGCGCTGGAAGCGCAACGGGTGGAATTCGCGCCCGAGCTTGGCGGTGTACTCGTTCGACATCGCCTGCACGAGCGGCTGCGCGAACAGCTCATAGGCGCGCTGGTTGAACTCGGAGACGGCGGCCACCGCCTCGAAGGGCTTCTCGTCGGCGCGCTTGAAGCGGTTCAGGCGGGCGACGATCTCCTCGAGCCGGTGCTCCTCGAAGTGCACGTCGTACACCGGCCTGCCGTCCGCGCCCTTCTTCTCGACGATCTTCATGCCGTACAGGCCGGGAGGCAGCGCCTCGATCGACTTCAGGACCGAGACGATCTGCGCGTGCTCCTTCTTCGCGACCTTGCCGGAGACGAAGATGCCGAGGTGGCCGATGTCCTTGTGCACGAGCCCCACGATCACCTGGCCGCGCGCCTTGATCTCGTCGGTGGAGCCGTAGACGTCGGCCACCCAGTTGAACGCCTGCTCCGGCGGGGTGATGTTGTCGCCCATCGAGGCGAACAGGACGATCGGCACTTTCAGCTCGCGCAGGTCGAAGGTCTTCCCTGCGCCGCTCTTCACCTCGCCGGACCAGAGCCTGTTGCCGACGAAGAGGTTCTGCGTGATCCACTCGATCTCCTCGCGGTTCATCAGGTAGAACCCGCCCCACCAGCGCTCGAACTCGAGGAAGCGCGGCGGCTCCGAGTCCGCGTTCGCGAACACGTGGTAGTACTTGTCCCAGAAGGTGTTCGCCGGATTGAGGCCCTCGAAGTTGTCGACGAGGTAGGCCCCGTCGAACTTGCCGTTGCCGAGGTCGGCGGTGAGCGACGCGAGCCACGTGCCGCCGAGGTTCCCGCCCGCGTAGCGCATCGGGTTGTCGCTCGCCCCCGGCTCCCACGCACCGCTCCAGTAGGACATCGGCGCGCCATTGATCACGATCGGCCCGGTATCGTCGGGGTTCGCCGCCGCGAGCATCATCGCCGCCCAGCCGCCCTGGCAGTTGCCGACGATTGCCGGCTTGGCGCTGTCCGGATGCAGCTCGCGCACCTTGCGCACGAACTGCGCCTCGGCCGCGCACACGTCGAGCAGCGTCTGGCCCGGCTCCGGCTCGGGGTAGAACATGACGAAGTAGACCGGGTGGCCTTCGCGCAGCGCGACGCCGACCTGCGAGTCGTCCTTGAAGCCGCCGATGCCCGGTCCGTGCCCGGCGCGCGGATCGATGATGACGTAAGGGCGGCGCTTGGGGTCGATCGTCACGCCCGGCGGCGGGACGATGCGCAGCAGCGCGTAGTTGGCCGGCCGGTCGAAGGTCCGCGCATCGAGCACGACTTCGTACTCGAAGTGCAGCACCGGCTGCAGGCCCTCGCGCGCGTGCTCGACGAACTGGTTGCCGCGCTGGCGGATCGTGTCCCAGAAGAGCACCGAGCGCTGCGCGAAGTCGACCGAGTAGCGCGCCCAGTCCGTCCAGATGTCCCACGGCGACATGGGCTTGGCCATAAGGTCGGCGGCGTGCTTGGCGTAGGCGGCCTGCACGCGCTCGGCGAACTGCTGCTGCGCGAGCTGCGTGCGCTTCTGGAACACCTGCGCGACTTTTCCGGACAGGTCGTGGGTGCGGGACAGTTGTTTCGCTAGGTCGGTCATGGGGGTCACCTTCGGAACGGTAGGCGCAAACGAGGACACTTCAATGGTGCGCTGCACCATCAGACTACCACACCGATCCGACGCGGTCTTGACCCCACGCAAGAGGTGCCCCGGGAGGCCCCCCGGAGGTGGCTACTTTTCTTTCGCGAGCGCCGCGCGCGCCGCGGCGAGCTCCTTCCTCTTCGCCGCGTCGATCTTCGGGTACTCGAGGTCGAGCTTCTCGAGCGCCTCGACGATCGCCGCGGCGACGACCAGGCGCGTGAACCACTTGTTGTCCGCGGGCACGACGAACCAGGGCGCGTGCTTCGTGGCGGTCGCGCGGATCGCGTCCTCGAAGGCGGTCATGTAGTCGTTCCAGTACTGCCGCTCGTGTACGTCGGCGGGCGAGAACTTCCAGTTCTTCTCGGGCTGGTCGAGGCGCTCCATGAAGCGCTTCTTCTGCTCCTTGCGCGAGACGTGCAGGAAGAACTTGAGCACGAGCGTGCCCTGCCGCGTCAGGTAGTCCTCGAACGCCGCGATGTCCGCGAGCCGTTCCTTCCAGATCCCCTTGCTCACCACCGACGGCGGCAGCTTCTGGCCTTGGAGGATCGCCTCGTGCACGCGCACCACGAGCACCTCCTCGTAGTAGCTGCGGTTGAAGATGCCGATGCGGCCGCGCTCGGGCAGGCACTTCACGTAGCGCCACAGGAAATCGTGGTCGAGGTCCTCCGGGGACGGCTGCTTGAACGAGAACACCTGGCAGCCCTGCGGGTTCACGCCGCTCATGACGTGCTTGATCGTTCCATCCTTGCCCGCGGCGTCCATCGCCTGGAACACGAGCAGCACCGACCAGCGGTCCTGCGCGTACAGCTTGTCCTGCTGGTCCGCGAGCCACTCCACGCCGTTCGCCAGCATCGCCTTTGCCTCGTCTTTCCGGTCGGACTTGAGCTGGCGCGTGTCGCCCGGATCGATGTCCTTCAGGCGGAAGCCCTTGCCCTTCGTCACGCGGTACGGATCGACGAATTTCTCGATCCGGCCAAGGACTTCCTGCTTTTTCGACATCACTGCTCTCCCTGCTGTGAACGGGCCGGAGTCTAGCGCACGCCGTCGGCGTCCGATCCGTGATTGAATTGCCGCACCCATGGGCACGCGCTTCGAGGCCGTTCGCGCCGACATCACCTCGCTCGCCGTCGATGCGATCGTGAACGCCGCCAATGCGTCCCTCCTCGGTGGGGGCGGCGTCGACGGCGCGATTCACCGCGCGGCCGGTCCCGAGCTCCTGGCCGAATGCCGCACTCTCGGGGGCTGCGCGACCGGCGACGCGAAGCTCACGCGCGGCTACCGGCTGCCCGCACGCCACGTGATCCACGCCGTCGGACCGGTGTGGCACGGCGGCACGCGCGGGGAGCCTGCGCTGCTCGCCTCCTGCTACCGCCGCAGCCTCGAGATCGCCGTCGCGCACGGGCTGGGGACGATCGCGTTCCCGGCGATCAGCTGCGGCATCTACGGCTATCCGCTCGAGCTCGCCGCGCCGCTCGCGGTCGAGACGTGCGCGTCGTTCGTCGCGGCCGACGCGCGGATCGAGCGCGTCGTGTTCGCGCTGTTCGCCGACGACGCGTTGCGCGCCTACGCGGCCGCGCTCGCGCGGCGCGATTGAGTCGGCGCGCGCGATGGCCCCGCACGCCTCGCCCCTTGCGCGCTACCTGCTGGCCGCATACCTGCTCCTCGTCGTCTACGGCAGCCTCTACCCGCTGAGCGGCTGGCGCGACCAGGGTCTCTCGCCGTTCGCGTTCCTCGGCGCGCCGCCGCCGCAGTACTTCACCTGGTTCGACGTCGCGCTGAACGTCGCCGCCTACCTGCCGCTCGGCCTGCTCGCGATGCTCGCCCTCGCGCCCTGGGTGAACGGCGCGGCCGCCGCGCTGATCGCGACCGCGGGGGCGACCGCACTGAGCCTGCTGCTCGAAGCCGCGCAGAGCTATCTGCCCGAGCGCATCGCGTCCAACGCCGATCTCGCCGCAAACGCGGTCGGCGCAGCGATCGGGGCGCTTGCGGGGATTGCGATTTCCGGCCACCTCGCACCCGAGGCCGGCTTGCGGCGCGCGCGCGCGCGCGTGTTCGGTCCGGGTCACGCCGTCGATCTCGGGCTGGTGTTGATCGGGCTGTGGCTCTTTACTCAGCTCAACCCCGAGACGCTGCTGTTCGGCAACGGCGATCTGCGCGGTCTCATCGGCGGTGCGACCCCGGAGCTGTACCCGGCCGATACGTTCGTACGCATCGAGGCGGCGGTGGCGGGGGCGAACGTCCTCGCGGTGGCGCTGTTCGTCGCGCTCCTCGTCGCCGCGGACGGGCCGCGACGCAGAATCGCGGCGATGGCGATCCTCGCCGCGCTCGCAGCGCGCACCGCCGCGTTCGCGATTCTTTTCGAGCCGCAGGCGGCGTTCGCCTGGCTCACGCCGGGCGCGGCCACCGGGCTCGCGCTCGGAAGCGTCGTCTCGCTCGCCGCGGTCGGACTCCCGCGCGCAGGCGCGGTGGCGCTGGGCGGGCTCGCGCTCATGGCGGCGACCGCCCTCGTCAACGTCGCGCCCGAGAACCCGTACCTCGCGAACTCGCTCGCGGTCTGGTGGCAGGGACACTTCTTCAACTTCAACGGCCTGACGCGCACCGTCTCGACGCTCTGGCCGTTCGCGGCGCTCGTCTATCTGCTCGCGATGGCCACGCGCGCCCGCGTTACGCGATGACGCGCCGGCGACTGGTCGCCGTGCTCGCTGCGGCGCTGGCCGGCCTGGCGATCGTGACCGTGCTCGGCGCGGCCGTCGCGCTCGCCCTGTTCGACGTGGCGATCGACATCGCGCGCTGGCGCGACGCGATCGCCGCGCGGGCCACCGCGTCCCTGGGACGGCCCGTGATCCTCGACGGCGCGCTCGAACTGGTGCTCGGCCGCGAGACTCGTCTTCGCGTCGGCAGCGTGCGCATCCTGAACCCGCCCGGCTTTGCTGCAGCCGAGTTCGCCGCGCTCGGCGACGCGCGCGCGCGAGTCGACCTCTTCGCGGCGCTGCGCGGCGAGCTGCACGTGTTGAGCATCGAGGCGGCCGACGGTCGCGTACGCCTCGAGCGCACCGCCGACGGCCGCGCGAACTGGGCAGTGACCGCGCGCGCCTCCGAACCGCCCGCCGGGTCGACCCTTCCTCGACCCGCGATCGAGGTCGAGCGCGTCGCGCTCAACAGGCTCTCGGTGGAGTACGCGGACGCGCGCTCGGACACGCGCCACGTCCTCGCTCTCGACGAGCTGACCGCTCACGGCCGCTGGAGCGAGCCGCTGACGCTCCAGCTCCGCGGGCGCGTCGACGAGACGTTCCGCTACTCGGTCGAGGTCGCGGGCGGTTCGGCGCGCCTCCTCCAGGAGGCGGACGAACCGTGGCCGTTCACGCTCGACTTCGAGTTCCTCGGCACGCGGTTGCACGCGAGCGGAACCGTGGACGCGGGGAAACGCGAAGCGCGGTTCGATTTCGGGGCGGGCACCGAGGACCTCGCGCAGGTCGAGCGCTTCCTGCAGACGAAGCTGCCGAAATTCGGCATTGCGGCGCTCACCGGCAAGGTCTTCGCGAACGCCGATGCGGTCGAGCTCAAGGACCTGCACGGCGTCCTCGGCGCCTCGGAGCTCGACGGCGGGCTCGCGCTGACCCTGGGCGGTGCGCGGCGCCGCATGACCGGCGCACTGACGATCGCCACGCTGGATCTGCGGCCATTCCTCGACGGCGATCCGCAGAGGCGGGACGAGCCGCTCGGCTACGACGAGCTGGCGCGGCACAACCTGCCGCTGCGCGACCTCGTCCCGATCGACGTCGACCTCGACCTGCGCGTAGCACGCTGGCTCGGTCTACCGGGCGACGTACGCGACGCACGGCTCGAGCTGCGCGCCGACGCCCGCGGCGTGCGCGCGCCGATCGGTGTGACGTTCGCCGGGGTGCCGCTCACCGGCCGCCTCGATCTCGACACAGCGGCCGCCACGCCGACGTTCGCGCTCGAGCTGGGCGCGCGGGGCTCTGTCCTCGGCGACCTCGCGCGCGTGCTGACCGGCGCGACCGGCATCGACGGCACGCTCGGGCGCTTTGACCTGCGGCTCGGCGGCCGCGGCGAGACCCTCGGTGCCGTGGTGCGTGACCTCGAGCTCGCCCTCGCCGTGGCGGCCTCGCGGTTGAGCTACGGCAACTTCTCGGGCGGGCGCTCGGTCGCGTTCACGCTGGACGCCCTCGACGTCGCGGTCCGGCGCGGCGAACGCCTGCGCGGCACGGCGCGCGGCACGCTGCTCGGCGAGCGCGCGACGCTCTCGATCCGCGGCGGCAAACTGCCCGACATGCTGCGCGAGCTCGCTACGCCGGTCGAGATCGACCTCGCGGCGGCCAACACCAAAGTCCGGATCGAGGGCACGCTCGCGCGCCCGGAGGCGACGCGCGGCACCGATCTCGCGTTCCGGCTCGACGCGCGGCGCTCGGGCGACCTCGCGCGCTGGCTGGGCGTCGCGCCGGAATCGAACCTGCCGCTCGCGCTGCGCGGCCACGCGCGCGTCGAAAGCGACGAGTGGCACCTCGACGAGACGACGCTGAAGCTCGGGCGCAGCGACCTGACCATCGACGCGCATCGCACCGGCATCGGCGGGAAGCCGATCATCGTCGCGGCGGTGCGCAGCACGCTGATCGACGTACCCGAACTGGAAACGCTGCGCGCCAAGCAGTCCACTCCTGCCGACGGGAAAATCGACGTCCCGATCCTGCCGTACGGGATCGCCCTCGAGGACGCCGACCTCGGCCTCGGGCTGCAGCGGGTGGTGCTCGGCCGCGCCGACCTCGCCGACGTCGGTTTCGGCGCGCGAATCCGCGAAGGGCGCCTGTCGCCGTCGCCGTTCGCGGCGACCTTCGCCGGTGTGCCGTTCGAGGGGCTCTTCGGGCTCGACCTGCGGGGCGACGTGCCCGAAGCCTCGCTCGCGATGTCCACGGGCGAGGTCGACATCGGTGCGCTGCTGCGCCGGCTCGGCGTCGCGGAGGACCTCGACGGGCGCGCCGACGCGCTGCAGGTCGAGCTGGTCGGGACGAGGCAGTCGGCTGAGCGAGCTCACGGCGCGCTCGTCCTTCGAGGCCCGTCTGCTCGGCGGCAGCCTCGCGGTCCGCGGCCCCGGGAAGCAACCGTCGATTGCAATCAAGCTGAAGGAAGCCGTCCTGGCCGCACCGGCGGGCAAGCGCATCGCCGCGCGACTCGAGGGCGCCCTCGATGAGACGCCGGTCGAGATCCTGGTATGGAGCGGGACGCTCGCCGACTTCGCGCGCGACGCCAGCAAGGTGCCTTTCACGGTCGATGCGAAAGGCGCCGGCGCGCGGCTCACTCTCGAAGGCGAGGTCGCATTGCCGCTCGGGCGCGGCGGCCAGCTCACGCTGGAGATGAGCGGCGAGCGGCTCGACGCACTGAGCGGACTCGCGCGCGTGGCGCTTCCGCCGTGGGGCCCGTGGTCGATCCGTGGACCGTTCCAGATGACGCCGACCGGCTACGAGGTGCGGCGGCTCCAGGTGCGGGTCGGCACGAGCCGGCTGAACGGAACCGGGCGGCTCGACGTGACCGGCGCGCGCCCGCGCCTCGACGTGCGCATCACCGCGCCCAACGTGCAGCTTGACGATTTCCCGATACCGCGCGAGCGAGCGCCGACGCGCAGTCAAGGCCGACCGATGCCGGAGGACGTGCGCGCGACGGCGCGGGAGACGGCGACGCAGGCCCAGGCGCTGCTCAGCGCGGCGTTCCTGCGTCGGCTCGACGCGTACTTCGACGTGGAGGTGCGGCAGGTGCTCTCGGGGAACGACCGGCTCGGCGACGGCAAGCTCGTCGCGCAGATCGTCGAGGGGCGGCTCTACCTCGGCCCGGCCGAGGTCAACCTGCCCGGCGGCACCGCGAGGCTGTCGATCCTGTACGACCCGACCAAGGGCGCGATCGACCTTGCCGCGGGGGCCTATATCGAGCGCTTCGACTACGGGATCCTGGCGCGCCGCCTGCGCCGCGCGGACGACGTCAAAGGCCTCTTCAGCCTGAACCTCGAGCTTTCGGGCACGGCGCCGTCGCTCGACACGATCATGCGCCAGGCCAGCGGGCGGATCGACTTCGCCATCTGGCCGATCGACGTGCGCGCGGGCATCTTCGACCTGTGGTCGGTGAACGTCATGCTCGCGCTGCTGCCGTTCATCGACCCGAACTCGGAGTCGCGCGTGAATTGCGTCGTCGGCCGCTTCGACCTGAACGACGGCAAGCTGAGAGACGACACGTTCGTGATCGACACCACCCGCGTGCGCGTGCGCGGCGCCGGCGGCGCGAACTTCGAAACCGAGGCGCTCGGGTTCCGCTTCCGCCCGCGCGCGAAGGGGCTGGCGCTCCTCAGCCTGCAGACCCCGCTCCAGGTCACCGGCACGTTCACCGACTACAGCGTCGGCGTCGAGGCGGGCGATGTCCTCGCGACGATCCTCCGCCTGCTCGGCTCCGTGATCGTCGTGCCGTTCGAGTGGCTCACCCAGGGCCCGCTGCCGCGCGACGGCGCAGACGTGTGCACCGATCCCCTGCGCCAGACGGGCGCGGCGAAGCGATGAGGCGAATGCCGGGCTAGCGCGCCCGGCTCGAACGAGCGCGCTTCGCCGCCGGGCCGCGCTTCGCGCCGCGCTGCTTGCCCAGGTGATCGAGCATGGCGTCGAGCCCCAGGAGGTACGACTTCATGCCGAACCCGGCGATCAGCCCCACCGCGGTCTCCGCGAGGATCGAGTGGATGCCGCGCTTCTCGATGTTCGTGATGTGGATCTCCACGTACGGGAACGGCACCGCGCGCAGGCAGTCGCGCAGCGCATAGCCGGCGAAGATGAACGCCGCGGGGTTCATCACCAGTCCGTCGCACTTCTCGTCGACCGCCCGGTAGAGCCGCTCGATCGCCTCGCCTTCGGTGTGCGTGTAGAAGATGTCGAGCCGGTACTTGTTCGTCGCGGCGTGCCCGAGCAGCATGGCGTCGAGCTCGGCGGCGGAGGTCTTGCCGTAGATCTCCGGCTGCCGCCGGCCGAGGTAGCTCAGGTTGGGGCCCTGGATCAACAGGATGTTCGGCACTGCGTCTCCTTCCGCGAAGGTCGAGGACCGGACCCGCTAGCGGAGCGTACGCTTGCGAGAGGTGCGGATCGCGCGCGTGCCGAGGCCCCGCAGGTACTCCGGCATCTCCTGTCTCAGGACCTGGCGCAGCACTTTCTCGGTGATCGGCTGGTCGGTCTCGGACAGGTACTCGCGCAGCGCGTCGTTGATCATCGTCTGGTAGCCGGTCCCCGCCTTCTCGGCGCGGGCGCGGAAGGCGTCCAAGACCGCGTTGTCGATGAAAATGGAGATGCGCGTCTTGCCCTTCTGCGGAATGACGGCGCCGCGCCTGCCCTTCGAGAAATCGTACTCAGCTCGCATACTACTTGCGTTCCTTTCGCGTCGCGCGGCGAGACCCGGTGTCTCCTGAGATTCGCCGCGGCCTTGCTCGGGTCGTACTCGAATCGCACGCAGCGATAGTATATACAGTGTATGCATATCGCAAGGCCGGCGCTTCAATTGGTGCTCGCCATCCGGAGATTCAGCCGCCCGGCGAGGTAACGGGTCAACGCACCGGATTCCAGCCGGATGCCCGCGAGCCCGACATGGCCGTCCGGGCGCAGCAGAAAGAACGCGGGCTTCGGGATCCGCGCCCGGCCGAGCGCAACGTCATTGGCCGTATCGTCGCTCACCGATTGGGTGCGCACGAGATCGCCGTGCTCCCCCAGGCCGTCGAGCGGCGCGGGCTGCCCGATCAGGACCAGGTTGAAGCGCGTGTCGTCGAGTCGCGCGTAGAGATCCTCGGCGGGGCCGTTCGGCGCGAGCTTGAGCCGCAGCCACGGAAAGCGATCGCCCGCGCGCGGCGCGCCGTCGGGTAAGCCCGCGAGCGTCTGCGACAGGGGACTCTTCGGGTAGCCGATACCCGTCTGCGAGATGGTGCGGAACGCGAGCGTCCTCGGTCCGTCGAAGTTCATCGCGAAGGCGAGAAGCCTGGGAACCAGTTGCGTGCGGAGCAGGCCGGGCAGCCATCGATCGGAAACGATCAGGGAGAACGCCCGGTCCGTCGTGCTGAGCAGTCGCTCGGCCACCGGCACGCGCTCGCTCTCGTAGGAATCGAGCAGGCTCGCGCCCGCCCGCCCCGACGCGACGAGCGCGAGCTTCCACGCGAGGTTGTAGGCGTCCTGCAGCCCGGTGTTCATGCCCTGCGCGCCGACCGGGCTGTGGATGTGGGCGGCATCCCCGAGCAGAAAGCAGCGGCGTTCACGGAACCGCGCGGCGCGCCGGTGGTGGATGCGGTAGGTCGAGAACCAGCTGCACGCCTGGAACGCGGTCGCGGCGCCCACCTCGTTGCGGACGGCCGGTGCCACGGCGTCGAAGTCGAGGTCGTCCCGTCCACGGAGGTCCGGCGGCACGATCCCGACCACTCGCCAGTGGTCGGTTCCCCGCATGGGAAAGAACAGGTGAAAGCCGCTGCGCCAGAGGTAGACATTGAGCTCACCCGGCACCATCGGCCCGGTGACCTGCGTATCGGCGACGAAGAACACGTGCTCATACGGTGCGCCGGGGAAGTCGATCTTGCTCAGGCCGCGGACCGCGCTGTGCGCGCCGTCGCAACCGGCGACCCATCCGGCGTGGATCGTTCGAGTCGCGCCGTCCGCCTGCTTGAGCGTCGCCAATGCGCGCTCGAGGGTCTGTTCGAGGCCGACGAGCTCCGTACTCCACTGCACGTTTATGCCCCGGTCGCGCAGGGCTTCGCCGAGCAGCCGCTCGTTGTCGTCCTGCCCCAGGATCAGGAGGAAGGGATATGGACTCAGATCGCGCCCGATGTCGCCGAGCGGAACGCGCGCGGCCCGTCGCCCGTCGACCCACATGTTCGCGCCGATCGCGCGCGTGCCCAGATCGAGGGCCCGCTCGACGATTCCGAGGCGGGAATAGATTTCCAGCGTGCGCGCCTGCACGCCGAGCGCTTTGGTCTTGGTCGACGGGCCGGGATTCCGGTCGACGATCAGCGGGCGAACGCCGCGCCGGACGAGTTGGTTTGCGAGCATCAGCCCAGTGGGGCCAGCGCCGACGATGAGGACGTCACTGCGTGCCGGGAGCGCCATAGGCCGCTCAGAATAGTGAAATCGGCCCTCCCGCCGCAAGAGACTGTCGGGACGCGGCGACGCCGCACGCCCGCCCTGCCGACGCGCGACCGCGCATCCGCGCCGTCGCCGACCCACCCCGCCCAGTAGAATACGCACCCGAACCTTCACCCGCGCCCGCGCCCCCACCCCCGCGCGCGGTCCGTTCCACCTCCGAGCCGACCGACTTGTCGTCCGTGCGTCACCGCTTTCCGGCTTGCCGGGCGATCCTCATCGTCGCGCTGCTGCTCGCGTTCGCTGCACCGGTCCGCGCCCAAACCCCGAATCCCTACGTGAAGTACCGCGTCGACATCGACGCGCCGCGCGCGCTCGCGGAGGCGCTGCGCACCGGACTCGACCTCTACCGCTGGCAGGGCTACGAGACGATGACGCCCGAGCTGCTCGCGCGCCTCGCCACCGAGGCGGAGGTCGAGGCCCGCGACATCGTCGCCGCCAACGGCTACTTCAGGGCGACAGTGAAGGCCACCGTCGACGCCGCCGTCGAGCCGCAGGTCGTCAGGATCGCCGTCGAGCCCGGCGAGCCCACGCGGGTCACCGCCTTCGACGTCCGATTCAGCGGTCCGCTCGCCGACGACCACGCGCGCGCCGATGCCCTGATCAAGTCCGTTCGCGAGGACTGGCTCCTGCCGCCCGGCGCCGTGTTCACGCAGGTCGCGTGGGAGCGGGCGAAGCGGCGCGCGGTGGACATGGTCGCCGAGCGCCTCTACGCCGGCGCGCGGATCGCGCAGAGCGAGGCGCGCATCGATCCGGACACCGACTCGGCGACCCTCACCGTCACGATCGACAGCGGCCCGCCCCTGCGCTTCGGCGCGCTGCAGGTGCGCGGCGTCGCGCGCCATGACGAGGAGCGCGCGACGAGCCTCTGGACCTTCCCGCCTGGCGAGCCCTACGACCGCGAGAAGCTCGAGCGCTACCAGCGCCGCCTCGTCGGCACCGGGTACTTCGCCAGCGTGCAGGTCGACGCCGACCCGGCGGCGGCCGAAGGCGGCGAGGTGCCGGTGCGCGTGAGCCTCATCGAGGGACCGCGGCGCCGGCTCGAGTTCGGCCTGGGCTACAGTACCGACACGAAGTTCCGCGGCAGCTTCGACTGGCGCGACAACGACCTCTTCGCGCGCGACTGGCGCCTGCGCCTCAACGCGAACATCGAAACGGTCCAGCAGTCCGCCGAGATCGCGGTCGATCTGCCGGAGCGCCCGAGCGGCTGGGCCGACACCGTCGGCGTGCGCGGCAAGCACACCGACATCGAGAACCTCCGGACCGACGAGCTGACCTTCGCCGTGCGCCGCACCGCCGTCGACGAGCGCTCGCGGCCCGCGTTCGGCGCCGCCTTCATCGTCGCGCGGCAGACACCCTCGGGCTTTCCGACCGAGGACGTGTACGCCACGTTCCTCGACTACGTGCACACCTGGCGTACGACCGACAACATCCTCTCGCCGCGGCGCGGATGGGTCGCGCAGCTCGAGCTCGGCGGCGGCGTGCCCGGGATCTCCACGGAGGGCTTCGGGCGCGCGATCGGCCGGTTCGCGTGGTTCGTGCCGCTTGGCACCGCGAACGAGCTCTCGTTTCGCGCCGAGGCCGGCGCCGTGCTGGCGCCGTCGACCGAAGGCATTCCGCAGTCGCTGCTCTTCCGCACCGGCGGCGCGACGACGGTGCGGGGGTACAACTTCGATTCCCTCGGCGTCACGCAAGGCGAGGCGGTGGTGGGCGGCCGTTACCTCGCGATCGTGAGCGGCGAGTACACGCGCTGGATCTGGGAGGGCCTCGGGCTCGCGGCGTTCGTCGACGCCGGCAACGCGGCCGACGACCTCTCCGGCTTCCGCTTCGCGCTCGGGTACGGCGTCGGCGTGCGCGCGCGGAGCCCGATCGGCCCGTTCCGGCTCGACGTCGCCTACGGGCAGGAGGACCGCAAGGTACGGCTGCATTTCTCGGTGGGACTGTCGTTCTGATGACACGCCGAACCCGCATCGGCCTGATCGCGCTCGCCGCTGTCGTCTGCGCGCTCGGCGCCGCCGCGTGGTGGGCGGCACGGTCGGAGACGGCGCTCGCCTGGATCACCGCCCGCCTCGAGGGATTGAGCGGCGGGCGGCTGCGCATCGAGTCGCCGCGCGGCACGCTGCTCGGGCCGATCGGTGCGGCGCGCGTCGTGTACGCCGACCCGGACGTGCGCGTGACCGCCACGGAGGTCGAGCTCGACCTGCGGCTTGCGCCGCTGATGCGCGAGCGCGTCGAGGCGAGCTCGCTGCGTGCGCAGGCTCTCCGGATCGAGATCCTGCCGACCCCTTCGACCGGGCCGCCGGATTCGATCGGCGTGCCGGTGCCGATCGGGGTCGATCGCTTTGACGTCGCCTCGGTGGCGCTCGTCGACGGCGGCGAAACGATCGAGTTCCACGACGTGTCCGGGGCGTACCGCGGCGGGCCGGATGGGCACCGCGTCGAGATGACGCGTGCCCGTACGCCGTGGGGGGATGCGAGCGGGCTCGCGACGCTCGGGGCGGAGAAACCGTTCCCGATCGAAGGCGGCGTGCGCTTCGTGCGGGCGGCCCCGCCGTGGATCGTGGACGCGACGGCAGGCCTGGCAGGGACGCTGCTCTCGATGAACTTGCGCCTCGACGGACGCGTAGGCACCGCACCAATCGAGGGCGAGCTCGTGCTCGCGCCATTCGAGGACCGGTGGCTCGTACGCGCGCGCGCGACCGCGCGCGACGTCGACCTCGCCGCCTTCGTGCCGGAGGCGCCGAAGACCGCCGCGTCGCTCCGGCTCGACGCCGCGGGCGGCGAGCGCGGCGGCTATGCGGGCGACGTGGCGGTCGAGAACGCGGTGCCGGGCGCCCCGACCGTCGGTCGCGTGCCGTTGAAGCGCGCGACGGGCAGGTTCGTGTACGACGGAAGCGTCCTGCGGCTGAACGATCTCGTGGCCGACCTGGGCGTGGCCGGACGTGCACGCGGCGCAGGCGCGGTCGACGTCAAAGGCAACAGTCGCTGGAACCTCGTGGTCGAGGCGCTGAACCTGCGCGGCCTGCACGCGCCGCTGCGCGAGACGCGGCTCGCGGGGAAGATCGTCGCGCGACTCGACGACGGCGCGCAGCACTTCGACGTCGATCTGCGCGAGAAGGGCATCGCGATCGCCGGCACGGCGTCGCGCGAGGGCGATCGCGTGCGCATTCCGAAGCTGCGAGCGGCCGCGGGTAAGGGCGAGCTGAGCGGCGACGCAACGCTGTCCCTCGCCGGCGCGAAACCATTCGAGGCGCGCGCGACGTTCAGCCGCTTCGACCCGGCGGCGTTCGGCGACTGGCCCACGGCAAATCTGAACGGCGACATCCGCGCGACCGGCACGCTCGAGCCGGCGTGGCGCGCCGACGTGCGGATTGCGCTGGCGGACAGTCGCTTTCGCGGCGCGCCGCTCGCGGGCGGCGGCGCGTTCGCCGCGTCGCCCCAGGGCGTGCGCGATGCCGATGCCACCGTGACGCTCGGCGCGAACCGAATCACCGCCAAGGGCAGCTACGGTCGCCCGGGTGATTCGCTCGCGCTCGATGTCGACGCACGCAACCTCGCGCAGCTCGATCCGCGTGCAGCGGGGCAGCTGGCGGGGCAAGCGACAATTGGGGGCAGCGACGGCAGCGCCGGCCGGCCGACGGTCGCGTTCGACGTGCGCGGCGCGAAGCTGCGCTGGGCGAGCGAGCGCGCGATCCACACGCTCCTGGCGAAAGGCGAGCTCGCGCCGGGCGCGCAGCGGGCGATCGATCTCGCGGTGACGGCCGAAGGCATCGACGCGGTCGCCCGCGTCGAGGGCGAATGGGACGGTGCGCGCACCTGGCGCGGGTCGATTGCCCGCCTCGAGAACCGCGGCGAGTACGCGCTGGCGCTCGCCGCGCCGGCGCGGCTCGAGATCGCGCCCGACCGCGTCGCGCTGGGCGAGGCGACGGTGCGCGGATTCGAAGGCGAGCTCGCGATCCAGCGGCTCGCCTGGGAGAACGGGCGGCTTTCGACGGCGGGACGGATGCGCGCGCTGCCGGCGGCGCCGCTGCTCGCGGCCGCCGGTTGGACGCCCGAGCGCGGGACGGACCTGCGCCTGCGCGGCGAGTGGTCGCTCGACATGAACCCGCGCGTGAACGGCAGCGCGCGCATCGAGCGCGAGAGCGGCGACGTCGTGGTCGTGGCGAGTCCACCCCTCGCGCTGGGGCTGTCGCGCCTGGCGGTGGAGGCGAAGTTCGTCGAGGACGCGATGACCGCGACGGGCAGCCTGGACGCGGCGAGCGTCGGCACCGTCGCGCTCGAGGCGAGCTCGAGCGGCCTCGCGCGCGACGCGCGCCTCGCGGGCCGCGTCACGGCCAACGTGACGACGCTGCGGATGCTCGACGAGATGGTCGGCACGGCCGCGATCATCAACGGCCGCGCCGCACTCGATCTCGCCCTCGGCGGCACGCTGGGCGCACCCGCGCTGGCCGGTACCGCGACCGCCGACGGGGTTCGGATCGACGTGCCGCAGTACGGCATCGCGCTCCGCGAGGGACGGCTCCGCGCGAAGCTCGAGGGCGACGCGCTGGTGCTCGAGGACCTCTCGATCAAGGGTCCCGAAGGCGAGCTGACTGCGACCGGCACGCTCGCGCGCGGCGGCGAGGGCGCGAAGCTCGCCTGGCGCGCGGACCGGCTGCGCATCTTCAATCGTCCCGACCGGCGGTTGATGGTGACCGGCGAGGGTACCGCCGCACTGTCGCAGGCGAAGCTCGCGCTGCGCGGCACGCTGCGCGCCGACGAGGGCTACATCGAGTTCGCCGCGCAGGACACAAGCCGGCTCGGCGACGACGTCGTGATCGTCGGGCGCGCCGCGCAGGCGCGGCGGGCGGGCCCACGCGCGCTGCCGCTCGACCTCGACATGACGCTCGATCCCGGGCCGCGCTTCCGCATCGTCGGCCAGGGGCTCGACGCTTACCTGCGCGGCAAGGTGCAGGTGCAGTCGCGCGCCGACGGCGTGATCGTCGCGCGCGGCACGATCGAGACGGCGCCGGACGGCACCTATCGCGCATTCGGGCAGAAGCTCGACATCGAGCGCGGGCGGCTGCTGTTCGACGGCCCGATCGACAACCCCGCGCTCGACATCCTGGCGCTGCGCAAGAACCTGCAGGTCGAAGCGGGCGTCGAGGTGACGGGCACCGCGCGCGCCCCGCAGGTCCGGCTGACCTCGCGTCCGCCGGTGCCGGACGCCGAGAAGCTGTCGTGGCTGGTGCTCGGCCGCGGCTCACCCGACGCGTCGAGCGCGGACCTGGCGCTGCTGCAGGCGGCGGCCGCACAGCTCGTCACGTCCGACCAGGCGGTGCCGCTCCACCGCCGCATCATCCAGGACATCGGGCTCGACGACATCGCGGTGCGGGGCGCCTCCGGCGGCGCGGCGACCGGGCAGGTCGTCGCGTTCGGCAAGCGGCTCTCGGACCGCCTCTACATCGAGTACGAGCAGGGCCTCAGCGTCGCCGCGAACCTCGTGCGGCTCACCTTCGCGCTCACGCGCACGCTGAGCGTGAACGCGCAGACGACCCAGACGACCTCGAGCTTCGGCTTCACGTACCGACGGTCGTTCGACTGAGTGCCTCCGCCTCAATCGGGTGCCAGGCGGAGCGCGCGTCGCGACTCGCGGAAGTTGCCACCGGCGCTCGGATAGTAGAGAATGTTTGTGCAGTGCAGCGAACACACGCAAGCATGCGTTGTGTCGTCGCCCCGAAGTACGCGAACAACCGGGCCCCCTATGAGCGGGCCTCCCGACGGAAACCCGTTGCTGGGTCCGCGGCCCCAGTCGGCGCCCCCACTAAGGGGTGTCACCGTTTCGTTGTAGCCTCGTCAAAGTTGCCGGCATTCGCCGCTTGATCAAGGGAGAAGTGTAGTGAGCAATTTCTGGGACCTCCTCTGGCTGATTTTCTCCACCTTCGTTTTCGTCGCGTACATCCTCGTCCTGTTCCAGATCGTCATCGACCTCTTCCGGGATCACGAGCTCGGGGGGGGATTCAAGGCGCTCTGGATCATCGGCCTCATCTTCGTGCCGCTGCTGACCGCGCTCGTCTACATCGTCGCCCGCGGCAGAGGCATGGCGGAACGGCAGCGGGCGGCGCTGCAGCGGGCGAAGTCCGACACCGAGGCGTACATCAAGGGCGTCGCCGGCAAGTCGCCGGCCGACCAGATCTCCGACGCGAAGGCGCTGCTCGACGCCGGCACCATCAACGCCGACGAGTTCGCGCGACTCAAGACGAAGGCGCTCGCATGACCCGGCACGCCGCCGACGGCGTGCCACTTTCACTGCGGAGGCCGTCATGAATCGCGATCCTGTTGCGGTCGATCTCGGGCTGCAGGGCGGCGGCGCGCACGGCGCGTTCACCTGGGGCGTCCTCGACCGGCTGCTCGAGGAGTCATGGCTCCAGTTCGACGGCATCTCCGGCACCTCCGCCGGCGCGATGAACGCGGTGGTGATGGCCGACGGGCTGACCGAGGGCGGCCCCCCGCAGGCGCGGGTTGCGCTCGAGCAATTCTGGAAGCGCGTGTCGGACGCGGCGCTGCTCAGCCCCCTGCGCCGCGGCCCGCTCGAGATCCTGACCGGGCGCTGGACGCTCGACTATTCGCCGGTGTTCGCGGTCCTGGACATCGCGGCGCGGGTGCTCTCGCCTTACGACACCAACCCCTTCGGCTCGAACCCGCTCACCCAGATCCTGGCGGACAGCGTCCGTTTCGACCGGCTCGCCGCGGCGCCGATCAAGCTCTTCGTCACCGCGACCAACGTGCGCACGGGCCGCGGCCGCGTGTTCCGCAACGCCGATCTCACCCCCGACGTGCTGCTCGCCTCGGCGTGCTTGCCCACGATGTTCCAGGCGGTGGAGATCGACGGCGACGCGTACTGGGACGGCGGGTACTCGGGCAACCCGTCGATGTCGCCGCTGATCCGGGAATGCTCGTCGTCGGACACGATCCTGGTGCAGATCAACCCGATCGAGCGGCCGGGCACGCCGAAGACGGCGCGCGAGATCCACAACCGGCTGAATGAAATCGCCTTCAACGCGACGCTGATCAAGGAGATGCGCGCGGCGGCGCTGTTGCGGCACGTGGCCGATCCCGGCACCGGTGAGGGCGCCGTCTGGGCGAAGATGCGCGTCCACCGCATCGCGAGCGACGTCATGCTCGACCTCGGCTACTCCTCCAAGCTCATCGCCGAGTGGGCGTTCTTCTGCATGCTGCGCGACGAGGGGCGCCGCGCGGCAGCGGCGTTCCTCGACGCGCACGGGGCGGACCTCGGCGTTCGGTCGACCCTCGATATCGACGCGTATCTGGAAGGCATCTAGAAGTCATGGGGCTACTCGGCATTCTGCTCGGCCTCGGTGTCCTCGTCTGGCTCTCGTTCCGCGGCTGGAGCGTGCTCGGTCCTCGCTCCGGTGGCCGGCCTGATCGCCGCGGCTGCGGCCGGCGAGCCGCTGCTCGCGCACTGGACGCAGACCTTCATGGGCTCGGCGGCCGGCTTTCTCGCGCAGTTCTTTCCGCTGTTCCTGCTCGGCGCGCTGTTCGGAAAGCTCATGGAGGACAGCGGCTCGGTCGCGGCGATCGCGCAGTTCATGACCGAGAAGCTCGGACCCAGCCGTGCGATCCTGGCGGTCGTGCTCGCCGGCGCGCTGGTCACGTACGGCGGCGTGAGCCTGTTCGTCGCGTTCTTCGTGCTCGGACCGATGGCGCAGGCGCTGTTCCGCGCGGCGGACATCCCGAACCGGCTCATGCCGGCCGCGATTGCGCTCGGCACCTCGACGTTCACGATGACCGCGTTGCCGGGCACGCCGGCGATCCAGAACGCGATCCCGATGCCGTTCTTCGGCACCACGCCGTTCGCCGCGCCCGGGCTGGGCATCATCGCGGCGGCGATCATGCTCGGCTTCGGCCTGTGGTGGCTCGCGCGCGCGGAGGCCGCTGCGCGCCGCAAGGGCGAGGGCTACGGCACCGCGGCCGTCGCCGCGGATGCCGCCGCCGACGACCCGCTCGTGCGCGAGCGCGCGACGACCGCGAGCTCGTTCGATCCGCCGGAGGTGCATCGCGGCCGGCACAGCGACCGGTCTCCCGGCGTGCTCGTGGCGATGCTGCCGCTCGTGGTGGTGGTCCTCGTCAATCTCGCGATGTCCCTCGCGGTGCTGCCGCGCCTCGACACGAGCTTCCTCGCCGAAGAGCGCTGGGGCGGGATCCCGCTCGCGTCGGTGAGCGGCGTGTGGTCGGTGGTCGTGGCGCTGGCGTCGGCCATCGTCGTGCTCGTCGTGCTGCAACCGCGGACGGCTGTCGTCGCTGCGCGACACCGTCGACGCAGGGGCCAACGCCTCGGTCCTGCCCGTTCTGAGCGTGGCGAGCCTCGTGGGCTTCGGTGCGGTCGTGGCGGCGATGCCGGCATTCGAGGTCGTGCGCGACTGGGTGCTGTCGATCGGCGGCGGGCCGCTCGTCTCGCTCGCCGTGTCCACCAACATTCTCGCCGCGCTGACCGGGTCCGCATCGGGCGGCCTGACGATCGCGCTCGATGCGCTCGGCGGCACCTACATGATTCTCGCCGCGGAGCTCGGCATCGATCCGGCGCTGATGCACCGCGTCGCGGTGATCGGCGCGGGCACGCTCGACAGCCTGCCGCACAACGGCGCGGTGGTGACGCTGCTCGCGGTGTGCGGGTCGACGCACGGCAAGAGCTACTTCGACATCGTGATGGTCGGGATCGTCGGCGCGCTGCTGGCGCTCGTGGCGGTGATCGTCCTCGGCACCCTGTTCGGGTCGTTCTGAGCGGCGATTCGCGACGCCCTGGCACGGGAGCCTGGAGGGACGTGGCAAACCGCACCTGGTACATCGTCGGCTTCACGCTGCTGAGCATCGCGGCGGCCTTCCTGCTGCCGGCCATGCCGCAGCCCGCCGCGTACCACGACTTCGCCGATCACCGTGCAGGGTTCGGGATCGAGAACGTCCTCGATGTCGTATCGAATGTCGGGTTCCTGCTGGCCGGAATCGCCGGCCTGGTCGTGGTCCTGCGCCCGCGCACGCGCTTCGAGTTCGCGGCCGAGCGCTGGCCGTACGGCCTCTTCTTCCTGGGCCTGGTGCTGACCGCGGCGGGGTCCGCGTATTACCACCTCGCGCCGGACAACGAGCGCCTGTTCTGGGACCGGCTGCCGATAACGATCGCGCTCATGTCGCTGATCGCGGCCCAGGTCGTCGATCGCGTCAGCGTGCGGGCCGGGCTCGCCCTGCTGGTGCCGGCGCTGCTGGCAGGGGCCGCCTCCACCCTCTACTGGATCGCGACGGAGCGGGCGGGCGCCGGCAACCTCGTGCCCTACGTGGTCGTGCAGGCCTATGCGGTGGTGATCCTGCTCGTGTTCGCGCTGTTTCTCCCGTCGAGATACACGCGCGGCAGTGACGTGTACTGGGTCTTCGCGGCGTACGTGATCGCGAAGCTCATGGAACTGTTCGACCGGGAGCTCCTCGCGCTCGGAAACCTCGTGAGCGGCCACACCCTCAAGCACCTGGCCGCGGCGGTGGCGGGCTTCGTGGTCTGTCGGATGCTGTGGCGGCGGACGCTGATTAGCGGCGAGCGGGCGCGGCTTGTCGGATAATCGGACCCGAGGAGTTCTGCCAATGGCCCGCCCGAATACACGGTACTCGCTTCGCTCGAATCTCATCGCGGTCGCTGCGGCGGTCTGCGCAGCGGGGTGGCGGCACCGATATTCGCGCAGTCCGAAGGCGGTCTCTACATCGCCGGCTACGGGTTCACCTTCCAGGAAGCGGCCGATCGGGCGATCGCGCAGAACCCGGGGGGCCAGCGGTTCTTCCTGCTGACGGTGCCGCCGGAGACGCAGGCGCTGGCGGCATCGGCTACGGGCTCGAACGCCGCGGTGCGCAACCGTGTGCTCGCGGCCAACGGCGTCCTGCTGGTCTGCCAGCGTGACATCGACAACGGCAGGATCAACGCCGCCGGCCTTGCGCCGCGCGTCGTCGCGGTGCGCGGCTGGCCGCCCGCCGGCAGCCCGACGCTGCCGCCGGGCGAGCGGTACTTCCAGGGCGAGAATCCGGCCGACCTCCCGGCATCGAACGAGGCGCTGCGCCGGCTGCGCTCGACGTGCTCGGATTGAGGGCGGCGGGCGCGCCAGAGGCGTCTCAAGCGTAGAGCAGCCTTGCGTGAACGTTCGCTGCGTCTGCGGACGAATCGTGTCTCCAGACGCTCCGGAACAAGACGATGTGCACGCGCTTCACCAATGCCCTCCTCGCCGTCGCCGCGTCGCTGCTTCTGCTCGCCTGCGCAGTGCCGGCCACGAGACTAGATGCGCAATGGGTGAACCCGGAATACGTCGGCAAGAAAGCGGTGCGCAACGTGCTGGTGATGTCGGCGGTCCGCGACACGAGCAGTCGCCGGCTCTTCGAGGACAGGATGGTCGCCGCGCTCACCGCTGCGGGCGTCAAGGCGGTGCAGTCGTACCGGTTCATCCCGAAGGACGGCCCGGTCGGGGAAGACCGGCTGCGCCGGGCCGTCTCGGAAGCTGGGGTTTCGCACGCAATCGTCACGCGCATCAGCAACGTCTCGACGCAGGTGAACGTTTCGCCCGGAATGGTGATGGGCCCGGCGTGGGGGCCCGGATGGGGGCCGGCGTGGGGTCCCGGGTGGGGCGGGGGTTGGGGCGGCTTCTACGGCTACTACAACTCGATGTGGGCGACGACGATTCCGCCGCAGGTCACGACGACGCAGAACGTCCATGCCGACACGCGTCTGTTCGAGGCGCAGAACGCCGCGGTGCTGTGGTCGGCGGCGACGACCACGTCGCTCGGTTTCGACTCGGTCCCGCAGATCATCGATCAGTTCGTCCAGCTGATCATCACGACGATGACGCAGGACGGCGTGATCTGACGTTGCTTTCGGGGTCTGGCAGGCGGGCCGCTTGCGGGATCTCATGACTCCCAAGTCCACTGCGGCCCGCGCTGCTATAGCGCTTCAGTCGCCGGCCAATTGCGGCGGCAGCAATTCCGGCACTTCAAACGGCTTCAGACCCTTCGCCGGCGCCTTCGCGGCGGTTCCCGGCAGAATCTCGAAGTTCGGCGCGAACGTGACCATGAGGCCCCTGAGCTGCTCAAAGGGCTTGCGGTCGCCCTCGAACTTCGCCTTGCCGGCCTTGATCAGGTCGTCGAAGGAGCTGGCGCCCATCATCACCATGTTGAGGTCGGCGCGGTTGAGCGTGATCGTCAGGTCAACGTTCTTCGCCTGCTGGCCCTTGATGTTGGTCAGCGTGGCGTTGCTCATCTCCACCAGATACTTCTCGCCGTTGTCGGGGG
>CAVQUV010000018.1:0-110348 GCA_963716855.1 uncultured beta proteobacterium
AAAGCACCGTTGACAGTCCGCTTTGCGGCACGCGTCCCATCTTCCGGTTGTGGCCGAGACTGTGTAAGAACCATCGAGTCACTATTGATGCAATGCATTTTCGGGCACGTACGTGCCCTATCGCGCGATTTGCATTACTCGAATCACTCGCTATCGAACTTTTCGGGGGTCGTTTTTCTGTTTTTACACAGCCTCGGCCGGAAGCAGACGGGTTGCGAGCGCACGACAGGCCCAGATCTCGCCCGCGCGTTGCGGAAGCGAAGCGTTTAAGGCGCGGGAGTTTCAACGATCTACGAGCACAGTCGTGACCAACTCAAACTTGACCGGTACCCAAGCTGTGATCGGGATAGACGGATCCCGAGATCGGCAAGCGCAGCAAGTGGCTGACTACAGGGCCGCTTAAGTTCAGCGCCAGCAGAAAAGAAAAAGGCGTGCCGGTCGTGGCACGCCTTGATCGGCGGCCGGCGACTAGAGCTTGCCGAGCACCGCCTCCGCGCTCGACACCTCGAACTTGCCCGGCGCCTCGATGGCGATGTCCTTCACCACGCCGTCCTGCACGACCATCGCGAAGCGCTGGCAGCGCACGCCCATGCCGCGCGCGGTGAGGTCGAGCTCGAGCCCGAGCTTCTTCGTGTACTCGGCGCTGCCGTCGGCCATCATCCGCACCTTGCTGCCGGCCTTCTGCTCGCGGCCCCAGGCCGCCATCACGAAGCCGTCGTTGACCGCCATGCACCAGATCTCGTCGACGCCTTTCGCCTTGAGCTTCTCGAAGTTGGCGACGTAGCCGGGAACGTGCTTCGCGGAGCAGGTCGGCGTGAACGCGCCGGGCAGGCCGAACACGACGATCTTCTTGCCCTTGACGAGGTCGCCCACGTTGAGCGCCCGCGGGTTCATCGGACACCCGTTCCCGGGATCGAACTCGGTGCACTCGGTGAGCTGCCCCTCGGGCAGGCGCTCTCCTGGCTTGATCGGCATGGCAGGTCTCCTTGGTTCCGGAAAAGGGAGTTGGCGAGCATCGCCGAGAACGCCCACAAAGTCAAAAATCGCTCTCAACACGGCTAGGGAAGCCATTGAGACGTAAGGGTTTTGTCGCTATAGTCGGACCGTCCCGCAAGGAGCTGGAATGGCCGTTGCCGCCGTCGCCACCGAAGAACGCCGCCTGACCGTCGCCGAGGTCATCAACGCCCTCATCGCCGACGGCATGGTGCCGCGCGAGGAGGCCGAGCGCCTCGTCGCCGACCGGCGCGCGCACCGCGCCGGATCGGTCCACCCGCTCATCGTGGCGGCCGACCAGAAGTGGCGCTCGGCGGTGGCCCCGCACAAGCCGCTCACGCTCGAGGCGCTCACCGAGTGGTACGCGCCGAAGACCGGGCTCCCGTACTTCCACATCGACCCGCTGAAGATCAACTTCGCCGGGGTGACCGACCTCATGTCGAGCGCCTACGCCGAGCGCTTCAAGATCCTGCCGGTCGAAGTGCGGGGCAAGGAAGCGGTCATCGCGACCGCCGAGCCGTTCATCCGCGAGTGGGAGCCGGAGCTGCAGCGCATCCACCGCATCGAGATCAAGCGGGTGTTCGCCAACCCGCTCGACATCCAGCGCTACATCGTCGAGTTCTACAACCTCGCGAAATCCGTCAAGGGCGCGAAGGGCCTCACCGAAGGGCGCTCCGGGATCTCGAACTTCGAGCAGCTCGTCGAGCTCGGCAAGTCGAACCGCCAGCTCGACGCGAACGACCAGCACATCGTCAACATCGTCGACTGGCTGTGGCAGTACGCGTTCGACCAGCGCGCGAGCGACATCCACATCGAGCCGCGGCGCGAGATCGGGCTCGTGCGCTTTCGGATCGACGGCGTGCTGCACGGCGTGTACCAGCTGCCGGCGCCGGTGATCGCCGCGATGACGAGCCGCATCAAGATCCTGGGACGCATGGACGTCGTCGAGAAGCGGCGCCCGCAGGACGGCCGCATCAAGACCCGCACCGCCGACGGCCAGGAGGTCGAGCTGCGTCTCTCGACGCTGCCGACCGCGTTCGGCGAGAAGCTGGTCATGCGGATCTTCGACCCCGAGGTGCTCGTCAAGGATCTCACCGAGCTCGGCTTCTCGGACGAGGACAAGGCGCGCTGGAACGAGATGACGGCCAAGCCGCACGGCATCGTGCTCGTGACCGGGCCGACCGGCTCCGGCAAGACCACGACCCTCTACTCGACGCTCAAGACCCTCGCGACCTCCGAGGTGAACGTCTGCACGATCGAGGACCCGATCGAGATGATCGAGCCGGCGTTCAACCAGATGCAGGTGCAGTCCGCGATCGACCTCACGTTCGCGGAGGGGGTGCGGGCGCTGATGCGGCAGGATCCGGACATCATCATGGTCGGCGAGATCCGCGATCTCGAGACCGCCGAGATGGCGATCCAGGCGGCGCTCACCGGGCACCTCGTGCTCTCGACGCTCCACACCAACGACGCCGCGAGCGCCGTCACGCGACTGCTGGACCTCGGGGTCCCGCCGTACCTCCTCAACGCGACGATCCTCGGCGTGATGGCGCAGCGCCTGGTGCGCACGCTGTGTTCGCACTGCAAGGAAAAGGTGCCCTATGGAGAGGGGCGGGCGGACGACACCACCTGGGAGGAGCTGGTCACGCCGTGGAAGGCGCGCCGTCCCAACCGGATCTACCGTCCGGTCGGGTGCCTCGAGTGCCGCATGACCGGATTCCGCGGACGCAGCGGCATCTACGAGGTGATGCTCCTCACGCCCGGCGTGAAACGGCTGATCAACGCCGAGGCCGACATCGGCCGCATCCGCGAGCAGGGTTACAAGGACGGCATGAAGTCCCTGCGCATCAGCGGCGCGATGAAGGTCGCCGCCGGCGTGACCACTTTCGAGGAGATCCTCAAGGTCGCGCCGCCGCACCAGAATGAAGGGGCGTGATGAAGGGCGCGCTCCGCTACGCCGCGAAGTGCCTTCTCCTCGCCGCAGGCTACTGCGGCGCAGTGAAGGGGGGACTGGCGTTCGCGGTGGTTCACGACTTCATTTCGCTCATCTGGCCGGCGTCGGGGCTTGCGCTGGTCGCGCTGACGCTGATGGGCCTGCGCTACTTTCCGGCGCTCGTCGTCGGCGGCATCGCGGCCTACGCGCTGCACGGGCTGGCGCTCCCGACCGCGGCAGCGGTCGCGTCGGGCAACACGCTCGCGGCGCTTGCGGGCGCATGGCTTCTCGAACGCTCCCGCGACTTTGACCCGTCGCTGGGCCGCGTGCGCGATGTCTTCCGGCTGATCTTTCCGATCGCGCTCGGCACGCCGGTGATCGCGGCGTGCGTCGGCGCCGCCAGCCTGCTCGCAGCGGGCCTCCTGGACGCGGAGAGCTTCACCCGGGCCGCGATCACCTGGTGGGCGGGCGACGCGCAGGGCGTGCTGCTGTTCGCGCCGTTCGCTTTTACGTGGCTGCGACACCGCCAGCCCGAAGCGCGCGTCGCCGAGGCGCTTGCCCATGCGGCGCTCATCGCGCTCGTCCTGCTCTTCGGCGCGTTCGTGCTCGAAGGTTACCTGGGCGCGGAGAAGACCCAGCTGCTGGCGTCCTTCGCATTGTTCCCGCTCGCGATCTGGCCGGCGGTGCGATTCCCCATGCGCGAGGTCGCGACCTTCAACCTCGCGCTCGCGGTGCTTTGCCTCGGCGGCGCCTGGCTCGGGATCGGGCCGTTCGTATCGGAGCGCGACCTCGGCAGCCTGGTCGCGCTGCACGGCCTCCTCGGTGCGGTCGCGCTCACCACGCTGCTGCTCGGAGCGCTGAGCAACGAGCGCCGCACGGCCACTGCCGGGCTCGCGGAGAGCGAGGCGCGCTTCCGCAGCCTCACCAGCCTCTCGGCCGACTGGTATTGGGAGCAGGACGAGTCGCTGCGCTTCACGCTGCTGTCGCCGGGCTTCAGCGCGGTGCACGGCTTCGATGCTTCGGAGTATCTCGGCCGGTGCCGCTGGGAGATCCCGCACGAGGACATCGATACGGCAGCATGGGCCGAGCATCGGCGTCGCGTCGAGGCGCACGAGCCGTTCCGTGACTTCCTCATCGTGCGGCGCAGCGCCAGATGGCGCGCTCCACTACGGATTCACGAGCGGCGAGCCGGTGTTCGACGAGCGGGGCCGCTTCCGCGGCTACCGCGGGGTCGGGCGCGACGTCACCGCGCAAATGGGGGTCGAGAGCCAGCTGCGCGAGTCGCGCGAGCTGTTTGCGCGCATCTTCGGCGGCAGTCCGATTCCGATGATGTACCGACGGCTGGACGACGGCGTGGTCACGGCGGTGAACGATGCGTGGTGCCGCTTCTTCGGCCTCGGCCGGGACGAGGTGGTGGGCCGCCCGGTGCAGGGGCTCTCGTTCAACGTCGACCCCGAGGCGGCCCGGATCGTCCAGACGCGCGTGAGCGAGTCGGGCCAGATCAGCAACCTCGAGCTGCAGGTACGCGTCCCCAACGGCGCGGTGCGCGACATCCTGTTCTCCGCCCAGGTCGTCCTCGTCAACGGGCTCGCATCGGTGATCAGCACGAGCGTCGACGTGACCGAGCGCAACCGCGCGGCGGCCGAGCTCGCGGCTTCGCGGGAGCGCTTCGAGCGCCTGTTCCGCGCGAGCCCCCTGCCGATCGCGATCTCGGGCGTGGACGACGGCGCGGTGCTCGACGTCAACGACGCCTGGACGCGCACATACGGCTACGCACGCGAGGAGATCCTGGGCCGGAACTTCGTCGCGCTCGGCCTCTGGACCGACCTCGACGCGCGCCGCAGGGTGCGCGACACCCTGCGCGCCGGCGGCGCGCTGCGCAATTTCGAGTGCCGGTGGCGCAAGAAGTCCGGCGAGGTCGCCGACGTGCTGTTGTCGGCGGAAGTGGTCGAGCTCGGCGGCGAGCGGGTCATGCTGTCGAACGGGATCGACGTCACCGAGCAAAGGCGCGCCGAGGCCGCGCTGCGCGATACGCAGGCGCGGTTCGCCAAGATCTTCCAGTCGAGCCCGGTCCCGGTGGTGATCAGCCGCCTCGAGGACGGCCGCTATCTCGAAGTGAACGACGCCTGGCTCGCGTGGTCGGGGCACAGCCGCGCCGCGACGCTCGGCGCCACGTCCGTCGACCTCGGCGTGTGGCTCACGGCGGCCGATCGCGCAGGGTTCACGCAGCGGCTGCTTGCCGATTCGGCCGTGCGCAATCTCGAGGCGCGCATGCGCAAGCGCTCGGGCGAGATCGCCGACGTGCTGCTGTCGGCGGAGCCGCTCGAGCTCAGCGGCGAGCCGTGCATCGTCACCTCCGTCATGGACATCACGGAGCGCAAGCGCGCCGAGCGGCAGCTGCGGGAGTCCGAGCGGCGCTTCCGCGACTTCGCGGAAGCCGCCGGCGAATACGTCTGGGAGATCGACGTCGACGGCCGCTTCACCTACGTGTCGCGGCGCGTCGAGCAGGTGACCGGATACTCGCCCGAGGAGCTGCTGGGGCGCTCGCCGCTCGAGTTCATGCCGGCGGGCGAGGGCGAGCGCGTGCAGGAGGTGTTCGCCGAGGCCGTGCGCGCGCGCGAGAGCTTCCGCAACCTCGAGCACCGCACGATGTCCCGCACCGGCAGCCAGGTGTGGCAACTGGTGAGCGGCGTGCCGATCTTCGACGCCGCGGGCCGGCCGCTCGGCTATCGCGGCACCGCGCTCGACATCACCGAGCGCAAGCAATCCGAGGCGCGCATCTCCGAGCTGGCGACGCGCGATCCGCTGACCAATCTGCCGAACCGCCTGCTGCTTTCGGACCGCCTCGCGCGGGGCATCGCGAACGTCCAGCGCGAGGGCGCATCGCTCGCGGTGATGTTCATCGATCTCGACCACTTCAAGCGCATCAACGACACGCACGGCCACGAGGTGGGCGACGGCCTGCTGCGCGAGGTGGCCAAGCGGATCGGCGGCCTGCTGCGGAAGGGCGACACGCTGGCGCGCCTCGGGGGCGACGAGTTCGTGGTGGTGCTCGAGGGCCTCAAGACGGCCGAGGACGCCGGCCAGGTCGCGCAGAAGGTCATCAATCTCCTGTCGCAGCCGTGCGAGGTGGCCGGGCTCACGCTCAACACCGCCGGGAGCATCGGGATCGCGGTCTGCCCCACCGACGGCACCGACGCGGCCACCCTGATGCGCCACGCCGACACGGCGATGTACGTGGCGAAGTCGAGCGGCCGCAAGAACTACCAGTTCTTCTCCGCCGAGATGAACGTCCGCGCGACCGAGCGGCTGCGCCTCGAGGCCGGACTGAAGAGCGCGGTGGAGCAACGCGAGCTGCGGGTGTTCTATCAGCCGCGCGCCGACATCGAGACCGGGACGCTGACCGGCGCCGAGGCGCTGCTGCGCTGGCAGCATCCGGACCACGGACTGCTCGCGGCCGGCCGGTTCCTGCCGCTCATCGAGGAGACGGGCCTGATCCACTCGATCGGGGAATGGGTGCTGCAGAGCGCCTGCGAACAGGCGCAGGGCTGGCATGCGCTGAACGGGCCGGCGTTCGCGGTCTCCGTGAACATCTCGCCGAAGCAGTTCAACCGCGCGCTGCTCGGCCGGGTCCGCGCCGCGCTCGATGCGAGCGGGCTCGAACCGCGGATGCTCGAGCTCGAGCTGACGGAGGCGGCGCTCGCGCGCAACCCCGACGACGCGCGTGCCGTCCTGTCGGGCCTGCGCGGCCTGGGCGTGCGGGTCGTGGTGGACGACTTCGGGACCGGCTACTCGTCCATGAGCCAGTTGCGGCGGTTCGCGATCGACGGGATCAAGATCGACCGCTCGTTCGTGCGCGGGATGCTGGGGAGCCCCGACGACCGCATCGTCGTGAAGGCGATGATCGACATGGCGCGCAGCCTGCGCATCAACACGATCGCCGAAGGCGTGGAGTCCGACGCCGAGCTCGCGCTGCTGAAGAACATGGGCTGCGAGGAGTACTCCGGCCACCTGCTCGCCGAGGCGGGATCGTCCGGGGAGTTCGAGCGCCGGTGGCTGCGGACCGAGAACGTGTTCGCGCTGCGGCCGCGGCGGTAGGGCTCGTCACGGCGCGGTCGGCCGAATGCCCGTCACTCCGGCGAAAGCCGGAGTCCAGTCCTAGCGGCCGTACTGGATCCCGGCATGCGCCGGGATGACCACGCCGCAGCTGCTGCGCCGCTGCTCTGCGCAGTCACTTCGAGAGGTAGCGCATCGCGCGCTCCAGGCCCTCGATCGTGGTCGGGTACATGCGGCCGCCCATGATCTCGCGCAGCACCGCGATCGACTGCCGGTAGGACCAGAGCTGCTCGGGCTCGGGGTTCAGCCACACCGCCTTCGGGTACACGTCGAGCATCCGGCGCATCCACACCGCGCCGGCCTCCTCGTTGTGGTACTCGATCGAGCCGCCCGGCTGGAGGATCTCGTACGGGCTCATGGTCGCGTCGCCCACGAACACGACCTTGTAGTCGTGCCCGTACTTGTGCATCAGGTCGGCCGTGCGCGTGCGCTCGGAGTGCCGGCGGCGGTTGTCCTTCCACACGAAGTCGTACAGGCAGTTGTGGAAGTAGAAGTACTCGAGGTGCTTGAACTCGGTCTTCGCCGCGCTGAACAGCTCCTCGAGCAGCTTCACGTGGTCGTCCATCGACCCGCCGATGTCCAGGAAGAGCAGCACCTTGACCGCGTTGTGGCGCTCCGGGCGCATGTGCAGGTCGAGGTAGCCGGCGTTGCGCGCGGTCTTGTCGATCGTCGTGTCGAGATCCAGCTCCTCGGGCGCGCCGTCGCGCGCGAACTTGCGCAGCCGGCGCAGCGCGACCTTGATGTTGCGCGTGCCGAGCTCGGTCTCGCCGTCGAGGTTGCGGTACTCGCGCTGGTCCCAGACCTTGACCGCGCTGCGGTTGCGCGACTTATCCTGGCCGATGCGGACGCCCTCGGGGTTGTAGCCGTACGCGCCGAAGGGCGAAGTGCCCGCCGTGCCGATCCACTTGTTGCCGCCCTGATGGCGGCCTTTCTGCTCCTCGAGCCGCTGCTTGAGCGTCTCCATGAGCTTTTCCCAGCCGCCGAGCGACTCGATGAGCGCCTTTTCTTCGGGCGTGAGGTTCAGCTCCGCCTGCTTGAGGAGCCACTCGATCGGAATGTCGGCCTCGGTGCCGAGGAGCGTCTCGACACCCTTGAAGTACTCGGCGAACACGCGGTCGAACTTGTCGAAGTTCGCCTCGTCCTTCACCAGCGCGATGCGGGAGAAGTAATAGAAGTCGTCGATCGAAGGCCCGATGACCTTCTTCTGCATCCCTTCCATCAAGGTGAGCCACTCCTTGATGGAGACGGGGACCTTGGCGTGCTTGAGCTTGAGGAAGAAGCCCGTGAGCATAGGAGCCCGTCCCGATTCCGCGTTAGCGGTTCTGCCGCGCCATGAAGACGAGGCGCTCGAACAGGTGCACGTCCTGCTCGTTCTTGAGCAGCGCCCCGTGCAGCGGCGGCACGATGGTCTTGCGGTCCTTGGCCCGCAGCGCATCGGGCGGGATGTCCTCGGCGAGCAGGAGCTTGAGCCAGTCGAGCAGCTCCGAGGTCGAGGGTTTCTTCTTGAGCCCGGGCACGTCGCGCACCTCGAAGAACACCTCGAGGGCCTCGCGCAGCAGCGTCTTCTTGATGCCCGGGAAGTGCACCGCGACGATCCGCTCCATCGTCTCCTTGTCCGGAAAGCGGATGTAGTGGAAGAAGCAGCGGCGCAGGAACGCGTCGGGCAGCTCCTTCTCGTTGTTCGAGGTGATGAAGACGATCGGGCGGTGCTTCGCCTTCACCAGCTCGCGCGTCTCGTACACGAAGAACTCCATCCGGTCGAGCTCGCGCAGCAGGTCGTTCGGGAACTCGATGTCGGCCTTGTCGACCTCGTCGATGAGCAGCACCACCGGCGTGTCGGAGGTGAGCGCCTGCCAGAGCATTCCCTTGACGATGTAGTTGCGGATCTCGTGCACGCGCGGGTCGCCGAGCTGCGAGTCGCGCAGGCGCGACACGGCGTCGTACTCGTAGAGCCCCTGCTGCGCCTTGGTGGTCGACTTGACGTGCCATTCGAGGAGCGGCAGCCCGAGCGCCTGCGCCACCTCCTCGGCGAGCTTGGTCTTGCCGGTGCCGGGCTCGCCCTTGACGAGGAGCGGCCGCTGCAGGGTGATCGAGGCGTTGACCGCGAGCTTGAGGTCGTCGGTAGCGACGTACGTGTCCGAGCCTTGAAAGCGCATTCGAGTCCTTTGAGACAGCGGCGATATGAGGAGATGCCTACCCTCACGCTCCCCCAGTCAGCCACCTGACGGTGAACCCGTCAGGCGCTCTTCGAGGTTCCGGGGCGATTATACCGGCGCGGTCGCGGTCTCCCGGTTGCGGGCGCGGCGCTCACCCCCGAGAATGCGCACGACCATGCGTGTGCTCGCCGCGATCGTCGGCTGGGGGCTCTGCGCCGCGGCCGCGGCGGGACCGCTGGTCGCGGTCGACGTGGGCCACTACCTCGCCGAGCCCGGCGCCACGAGCGCCCGGGGTCGGCCCGAGCTCGCGTTCAACCGCGACCTCGCGGTCGAGGTCGCCGGCGCGCTGGAGGCGGCCGGCTTGCGGGCGCGCGTGATCGGCGCGAACGGCGATCTGACGGTGCTCTCGCGCCGGACCGCCGCGGCCCGCGAAGCGGACCTGTTCGTGTCGATCCACCATGACTCGGTGCAGCCGCACTACCTCGAGGAGTGGGAGCACGAAGGCAATCGTGCGCCGGTACAGCGACCGTTTCGCCGGGTTCTCCCTCTTCGTCTCGCGCCGCAATCCGGATCTCCCGCTGAGCCTCGCCTGCGCCTCGTCGATCGGCGCGCGCCTGCGCGCGGCGGGTTTCGTGCGGTCGCTGTATCACGCGGAGCCCATTCCGGGCGAGTCGAAGCCGTTCGCCGACCGGGAGAACGGCGTGCACTACTACGATAACCTCGTCGTCCTCCACAGCGCGAGCCAGGCCGGCGGTCCTGCTCGAGGCGGGCGTGATCGTGAACCGGGCCGAAGAGCTCGTCCTCCGCGAACCCGTCACGCAGCGGCGCATCGCGACGGCCGTGGCCGAAGGCGTGCGCGGCTGCCTCGGTGTCGCGCCGGCACGCTGAGGCGTTGCATGCCGGTCGGTCGGGCGCTTTGACCCTCATCGGGGCCTCGGGTAGAATCGCGCGGCTTTTTGCGGGCTCCGAACACACCCCATCTCAGAGCGACAGGAATGAAAACGACACTCGCCGTCACGCTCGTCGCCCTCGCCCTCGCGTTCGCGGGCGCGGCGCAGGCCCAGCAGGCGGCGCCGAAAGGCGACGCGACGCGGGCGCAGGGAAAGCTCTCCATGTGCAACGGTTGCCACGGCATCCTGGGCTACCGCACTGCCTACCCCGAGGTCTACCACGTGCCCCGAATCGGCGGTCAGAACCCGGGCTACATCGTCAAAGCGCTCGAAGCCTACAAATCGGGCGAGCGCGATCACCCCAGCATGCGGGGCATCGCCGTGTCGCTCACGCCGCAGGACATGGCGGATCTCGCCGCGTACTACGGCGCACAGCCGAAGTGAGGCCGGTCATGCACAGGATTCTCGTTGCCCTCGTCGCGGTCGCCTGCGCAGCGCCCGCGTTCGCGCAGGACGCCGTCAAGAAGGCCAAGGAAGTGTGCGCCGCCTGCCACGGCGAGGACGGGAGCGGCAAGCCGGAGTTTCCCGACTATCCGAAGCTCGCCGGCCAGTACGGCGACTACCTGTACCACGCGCTGCGCGGCTACAAGAGCGGTGCGCGCAAGAACGCCATCATGGCGGGCATGGCGCAGCCGCTGACCGACGCGGAGATGCGCGCACTGGCGCAATACTACGCCGGCCAGCCGGGCAGCCTGAAGGTCATCCGCACCAGCGCGGTGTTCATCCACGACTAGGCGCGCTTCAGGCAGTCCAGGTAGGCCTGCTCGTCCGGCGCCGCGCGATCGCGCTGCGCCCGCCAGATCACTTCTCCCAGGCACTCGAGCACCGCGTGCAGCGCGTCGTGGCGGTCGCCGCGGCGCGCGAGGATGCGCTCGAACGCCGCCCGGATGCCCGGCGGCTGGTCGATCGAGAGCTGCTCCTCGATCGCCATGTGCAGGCTCATGTGCAGGAACGGGTTGGCCTGCCCGTGCTCCGGGATGTAATCGCGGTCGAGAAAGCGGTCGGGGTCGTCCAGGACGTGGTGGTACTCGGGATGCAGCAGCATCACGTCGACCGCGACCGTCTCGAGGCCTTCGAGCGGCGCACGCTCGCGATACTTCCGCCAGGCGTCGAAGAGGAAACTGGCGCGCCTGGTCGCGCGACGGGTTGAACATCGGATCCTCAGGCCGCCCGGGTCTTCTGGCGGTACTCGCACAGGTCGCTGATCAGGCAGCGCGGGGCAGTCGGGCTTGCGCGCCTTGCAGACGTAGCGGCCGTGCAGGATCAGCCAGTGGTGCGCGTCCTTGCGGTAGCGCTCGGGGACGAACTTCAGCAGTCGCTCCTCGACCTCGCGCGGGTTCCTGCCCGGCGCGAGGCCGGTGCGGTTCGCGACGCGGAAGATGTGCGTGTCGACCGCGATGGTCGGCTGTCCGAACGCGGTGTTGAGGATCACGTTCGCGGTCTTGCGGCCCACGCCGGGCAGCTGCTCGAGCGCCTCGCGACGTCTCCGGCACCTGTGCCGCCGTGCCGCTCGACGAGGAGCCGGCACGCCTCGATCAGGTGCTTCGCCTTGCTGCGGAAGAGCCCGATCGTCTGGATGTACGGGATCAGCCCGTCGACGCCGAGCGCGAGCATCTTCTGCCGGCGTGTCGGCCGCCGCGAAGAGCCGCGGCGTGGCGAGGTTGACGCTCTTGTCGGTCGCCTGCGCCGACAGCACCACGGCGACCAGGAGCTCGAACGGGGTGCGGTAGCCGAGCTCGGTCGTCGGCGCGGGATTGGCGCGTGCGAGGCGCGCGAAGATCTCCTCGCGCTTGGCGGGATTCATCGGGAGTGCCGGCGCGCAGAACGCGGCCCGCCGGGCGCGTGCGCGCGCGAGGGCGGCATCGACCGCGGCGCGCTTCGTCTCGGGCGTCGGCGCGTCGCGCAGCGCCGCCGCGCGTCGCGCCAGCCGATCCGCGCGCTCGCCGGCCTCGCGCGCCAGGCGAGCCTGGCGCGCGACGTAGCGCACCCGCGCCGCGTCGGCCCGGTCCTCGTTCCACTGCGCGTCCGGCCCGATCGCCGGAACCATCGGGCTAGGAACCACGGGCTCGGAACCATCGCGATGCAGTCCACCGGGCAGGGCGGCACGCAGAGATCGCAGCCGGTGCAGAGCTCGGCAATGACGGTGTGCATCCGCTTCGGCGCGCCCGCGATCGCGTCGACCGGGCACGCCTGGATGCAGAGCGTGCAGCCGATGCAGTGCGCCTCGTCGATGAGGGCGACCTGCAGCGGCTGCTCGACGCCGCACGCCGGATCGAGCGGCAGGTAGGGACGCCCGGTGAGCGCCGCGAGCGTCCGGATCCCGGCATCGCCGCCCGGCGGACAGCGGTTGATCGCGGCCTCGCCCGCGGCGACCGCTTCGGCGTAGGGCCGGCAGGCCGGGTAGCCGCAGCGCGTGCATTGCGTCTGCGGCAGGGCGCGGTCGATCGCGTCGGCGAGCATCCTGCCCGGGAACTAGGCCGCGCGCGCGGCCGGCGCCGCGAGTCCGCGCACGATCTCGCGCACGAGTCCCGGCCCGCGATAGACGAGGCCGGTGTACACCTGCACGAGCGACGCGCCCGCCGCGAGCTTCTCGTGCGCATCGGCAGCGCTCATGATGCCGCCGACGCCGATGATCGGGACGCGGCCCCCGAGCGCGCTCGCGATCTTGCGCACCACTGCGGTCGAGGCGGCGCGGACCGGCGCGCCGGAGAGGCCGCCCGCCTCGTCGGCGTGGGGCAACCCCTCGACGCCTTTGCGGGACACCGTCGTATTGGTCGCGATCACCGCGTCGATCCCGTGCTTCTCCACCAGGCGCGCGATCGCGGCGATCTGCTCGTCGTCCAGGTCGGGTGCGATCTTCACCGCCAGCGGCACGCGACGCTTCGCGGCCTGCGCCAGCTGGTCGCGGCGCCGGGCGAGCTTGCGCGAGGAGATCGCCCGAGCTCGTCGGCTTGCTGGAGCTGGCGGAGGTTCTTGGTGTTCGGCGAGGAGACGTTCACGGTGACGTAGCTCGCGTACGGATGGACCTTCTCGAGGCAGGCGAGGTAGTCGTCGGCCGCACGCTCGATCGGCGTGTCGAAGTTCTTGCCGATGTTGATGCCGAGGATGCCCCGGTAGCGCGCGCGGCGCACGTTCTCCACGAGGCGCTCCACGCCCACGTTGTTGAAGCCCATGCGGTTGATGATCGCCTCGCGCTCGACGATGCGGAACAGGCGCGGCCGCGGATTGCCCGGCTGCGGGCGCGGCGTGACGGTGCCGACCTCGATGAAGCCGAAGCCGAACGCCGCGAGCGCGTCGATGTATGCCGCGTTCTTGTCGAGGCCGGCGGCGAGTCCGACCGGGTTCGGGAACGCGAGCCCCATCGCGTCGACCCGTGCGCCGGGGATCGGCCCGCCGGGCAGGCCGGGAAGCCGCAGCGCTGCAGGAGCTTGAAGGACGGCAGCGCGAGCTCGTGCGCCGTTTCGGGGTCGAGGTGGAAGAGGAGCGGGCGCGCGAGACCGTACAGCATCGCGCCGGGAGTTTACCGCGGGCTCAACCGTCCACCTCGGCCGCGCCGAGCCGCCGCCACGCGCCGTCGACGAGGCCTTCGATCGGACGGAAGCGCGCCTTGTAGGCCATCTTGCGGCTGTCGCGGATCCAGTAGCCGAGGTAGAGGTAGGGCAGGCCGGCCGCCCGGCACTGCTCGATCTGCCAGAGGATGTTGTAGGTGCCGAGGCTCGCGCCCTCGAGCTCCGGATCGAAGAACGTATAGACGGACGACAGGCCGTCGGTGAGCTGGTCGACGATGCTCACCATCACCAGCTTCGCGCCGTCGCGGAACTCGACCAGCCGGGTGTTCACGCGGCTCTGGAGCAGGAAGTGCGAGTACTGGTCGCGGCTGTCCTGGTCCATCCCGCCGCCGGCGTGGCGCGCGGCCTGGTAGCGGAGGTACAGCGCGTAGTGCTCGACGCGGAAGCGCAGCCCGAGCGCGGTGGCGGCGAGCCCTTCGTGCTTGCGGACCGCGCGCCGCTGGTACCGCGTCGTCTCGAACTCTGCGACCGGGATCCGCACCGGCACGCACGCGCGGCATGCATCGCAGTAGGGCCGGTAGGTGAAGATGCCGCTGCGGCGGAAGCCGAGCCGCACCAGGTCGCCGTACAGGTCGTTTCCGATGAGATGCGACGGCGTCGCGACCTGCGAGCGCGCCATCCGGCCCGGCAGGTAGCTGCAGGGATAGGGCGCCGTCACGTAGAACTGCAGGACGGCGTGCGGCAGATCGTTCAGCTGCGACATGCGGTGTGCTATGCGCTCCTGCCCGCGCGGGCCTGGCGGCGATTGCCAGCGCCCCGGCGGGCGTTCGTAGTCTACCAAGTCCCTGAGGCGGCGTGAGAACTCCCGACGGGGGATCTCGCGTGCGCCGAGCGAGGCGAGATGCTCGGTATGCATCTGGCAGTCGATCAGGCCGAATCCTTCCGCCCGGAGGTGCTCGACGAGGTGCGCGAAAGCGATCTTCGATGCGTCCCGGCGGCGGCTGAACATGGACTCGCCGTAGAACATCCGCCCGATGGCCACGCCGTACAGGCCGCCGGCCAGCTCGCCTTCGATCCAGGTCTCCGCGCAATGCGCGTAGCCGAGCTCGTGCAGGCGGCCGTAGGCAGTCCGCATCTCCGCGGTGATCCACGTGCCGGGTTGGCCCGCCCGCGGCGCGGCACAGCCCCGCATCACGTCGTCGAACGCGGTGTCGAAGCGCGCCTCGTACGGTGCGTTGCGCAACGTCTTCGCGAGCGAGCGCGTCACGCGCAGCGTCGCCGGGCACGAGGACCATGCGGGGGTCGGGACTCCACCAGAGAATCGGATCGCCTTCGGAGTACCACGGGAAGATCCCGCGCCGGTAGGCCTCGAGGAGCCGGCGCGGCGAGAGGTCGCCGCCGACGGCGAGCAGGCCGTTCGGCTCCTTCAGCGCGGACGTGAGCGGCGGAAAGGTCGTCTCGGTCCCGAGCCAGGGAATCAACACTTCACCTGCTGCCTGCAGTACTCCTCGAGCTCCTTCACGACGCACGCGTCCCGTACCGGCGCCTTCGCGCGGTCGCCGTGCTCGAGCGCAAGCCGCATCTCGTACTTGGCGAAGAAGTCGGCGAACATCTCCCCGCCGACCGTCCCGACGGCGTACAACTCGTCGGCGCCGCGGTCGTAGTCGAGCAGGATCGCCGCGAGCGGCTGCGGGGCCGGTCCCGCCAGCACACGGCCGCCATCGGCGGGATCGTACTGGCTGTGCTCCGAGCAGCAGTGGATCACGTGCGCGAAGCGGTTGCCCGGCGTCTTCTCGCCCCGGTAGCTGATGAAGCTGATCTCGCGCGTCGGATAGGTCAGCTTGTGCGCGCAGATCGCCGAATACGCGACGACGCCGCCGTTCGCCCCGGTGCCGCCGGCCCATTGGTAGCTGCGCGCGTCGGTGGTCTTGAGCGTCGCGCTCGTGCGCGTCGGCGCGCCGAGATTCAGGAGGAAGCAGGGCGTCCCGGCGAACGGATAGTGGAAGATCAGGTTTCGCCCCACCGGGATGGCCTTCGACTTGACCGGCCGCCCGTCCGCGTCCACCAGGCGGGCGCGGCCGTAGAGCCGCGGCTTCGCGTCTGCCTGCGCGAGCGCCTGACCGATCAGCTCCGGCAGCGATGCAGTCGCGCCGGCGAGGGCGCAGGCGCGCACGAAATCCCTGCGGTCCATGTCCTGAATCTCCTCGGCGCGAGGCTAGCCAGCGCTCCGCCGCCTGTCAACGCCCGGGCGCTTGCGCCGGGGTATGATCCGCCGGCGCCGCGACGGCGGCGCGGGAAAGCACAATCAGAGCGACGCGGACGGGCGCCAGCCGCGGTCCGCGTCGCCACGTAGAGGAGGGGTCATGGAAACGCTCAAGTCGGGCGCCGACGCGCTCTTCATACTCATCGGCGCGATCATGGTGCTCGCAATGCACTCGGGGTTTGCGTTCCTCGAGCTCGGCACCGTGCGCTCGAAGAACCAGATCAACGCGCTGGTGAAGATCCTGTGCGACTTCGCCGTGTCGACGCTCGCCTACTTCTTCGTCGGCTACGGCATCGCCTACGGCATCAGCTTCCTGACCGGCGCGGAGACGCTCGCGCAGAAGAACGGCTACGAGCTGGTGAAGTTCTTCTTCCTGCTCACGTTCGCGGCCGCGGTGCCGGCGATCGTCTCGGGCGGGATCGCGGAGCGCGCGCGCTTCTATCCGCAGCTCGTGGCGTCGATCGCGATCGTCGCGGTGGTCTACCCCTTCTTCGAGGGAATCGCCTGGAATCAGCAGTTCGGCGTCCAGGCGCGGCTCAAGGGCGCGTTCGGCGAGGAGTTCCACGACTTCGCCGGGTCGGTGGTCGTGCACGCGGTCGGCGGCTGGCTCGGGCTGGTCGCGGTGCTCCTGCTCGGCGCGCGCAGCGGGCGCTACAGCAAGGACGGCAAGGTGATGACGGCGCACCCGCCGTCGTCGATCCCGTTCCTTGCGCTCGGCGCGTGGATCCTTACGGTCGGCTGGTTCGGCTTCAACGTCATGTCGGCGCAGATGCTCGAAAAGATCAGCGGTCTCGTCGCGCTCAATTCGCTGATGGCGATGGTCGGCGGGACACTCGCCGCGCTGGTTGCGGGGCGCAACGACCCGGGCTTCGTGCACAACGGCCCGCTCGCCGGGCTCGTGGCGATCTGCGCGGGATCGGACGTCATGCATCCGGTGGGCGCGCTCGTCACCGGCGCGGTTGCGGGTGTGATCTTCGTCTACCTCTTCACCATCACGCAGAACCGCTGGCGCATCGACGACGTCCTCGGCGTCTGGCCGCTGCACGGGCTGTGCGGGGCGTGGGGCGGCATCGCGTGCGGGATCTTTGGCGCCAAGGCGCTCGGCGGGATGGGCGGGGTGAGCGTCCTGTCCCAGGTCGCGGGGACCGCTCTCGGGATCGTCGTCGCGCTCGTGGGCGGCGCGATCGTCTACGGTGCGATGAAGGCCTTCGTCGGGCTGCGCCTGGACGCGGAGCAGGAGTTCAACGGCGCGGATCTCTCGATCCACAAGATCACCTCGGCGCCGGAGCGCTGAGGCGAGGCCGTCACTCCGGCGCAAGCCGGAACCAGAAGGTCATTTGACCGGAAGGACCTCGCCGGTGTGGAAGCCGTACACGCCGGCCTTCCGGTCGTCGTAATAGTGCCGCAGCGTGGTCGAGATCGTGCGGAAGGCGAGCTCCTTCCAGGGGATCTCGCCTTCGCCGAACAGTGCCACGTCCAGGCTCTCGGTGCCGGGCGCGAACTCGAGGTCGAGCAGGCGGCCACGATAGAAGATGTGCACTTGGTTGACGTGCGGGACCGAGAGCACGGAGTACATCGCCGCAAGCTCCACGCGCGCGTTCGCTTCCTCGAGCGTCTCGCGCAGCGCGGCCTGCGCCACCGTCTCGCCGTTCTCCATGAATCCCGCCGGCAGCGTCCAGAGGCCGTGACGCGGCTCGATGGCGCGCCGGCAGAGCAGGATGCGGTCCTCCCATTCGGCGATGCAGCCGATCACCATCCTGGGATTCTGGTAGTGGATCGTTTCGCACGCCGAGCAGACGTGGCGCGGCAGATTGTCGCCGGTGGGGACGCGGAGCTGGACGGGTGCGCCGCAGTTGGAGCAGAACTTCATCGGTATGGCGGGTGCCGTGCGAGCCTATGATAACCTGCCCCCGCACCGCCTCCACGCACGCGTCATGCGTCCCTCCGAGATCGCTGAAGTGATCGACCGCGAGTTCCGGGCCGCGGGTTCGGGCGCGCACACGCTGGCGATGCTCTGGGGGCCGCCGGGCGTCGGCAAGTCGCAGATCGTCGCGCAGGGCGCCGCGCGCCACGGCATGCAGTTTCCGGACTTCGCGCCCGGCTACCCGGTGCTGTGGCTCGTCAAGGGCAACTCGCCGGTGCCCTGGGGCGAGCGCGTCCAGCTCAACTGACGAGCTGCGGCAGCTCCGCGAGCGAGCCGAGCTCGTGGTCCGGGCGCACGCCCATCTCGTCGACCGGCGCTCCCGCGCGGTTGATCCAGAACGTGCGGAAGCCGAACGACCTCGCGCCGATCGCGTCCCAGCAGTTCGACGACACGAAGCCGATTGCCTTGGCCGGCACGCCGAGGCGGTCGACCGCGATGCGATAGACGCGCGGGTCCGGCTTGAAGATTTTCACCTCGTCCACCGAGAGCACGTCGGTGATGAGGTCGTGCAGACCGGAATTGAACACCACCGGTTCGAGCATCGCGGGCGATCCGTTCGAGAGGATCGCGAGCCGGATGCCGCGCAGCCGTCCGAGCGCCTCGCCCACTTCGGGGAAGGTGGCGAGATGGAGATAGCACTTCAGGAGCTGCGCGCGCTGCGCGTCGTCGAGCGCGAGCTTCAGCGCCGCGCAGGCGTAGTGCAGCGCGCTCTCGGTGACGTGCGAGAAGTCCTCGTAGCGTCCCATCAGGCTGCGCAGCCAGGTGTACTCGAGCTGCTTCGTGCGCCAGAGCTGCGAGAGGGCGGCCCCCTTGCCCGGCCAGATCGACTCGGCGGTCGCGGCGACCGAGTGGACGTCGAAGAGCGTGCCGTAGGCGTCGAAGACCAGGGCGGCGGGACGAGCGGTCATGGCTTCCTCCGGACGGGGCGCGGAGGGGAATGCTACGCGTGGGAAGGTAGGGAATCCATGCAAAAGGGGCCAGGTTGGGAAAGGAAGGGTCCCAACCCTTCCTTCGGCCCCTCTTGCGACTCCCCAGTCCCAGGCGAAACTCCGCTTTGAGCGGAGTTTCGCGAAGGTCACTTAGCTCAGCGAGCGCAGCGCGGCGGCAAGCGTCGGGTCGCCGCGGCGGCGCTTGTCGACCTTGCACTCGTGGGTGGGTTCCACCGTGCCGTCTTCGTTCGCCGTTTCGAGGCGGACCGTGAAACCCCAGAGATAGGCGAGGTGGCGCAGGACGTCCTTGTACATCGGCGCGAGCGGGCGGCGATCCTGGCGGAAGTGCCGCAGCGACATCGAGCGGTCGCCGCTCACGTCCACGTTCACGATCTGGATGTTCGGCTCGCGCTCGGCGAGCGAGTACTGGCGCGCGAGCGTGTCGCGCACCAGGCGATAGCCCGCGTCGTCGTGGATCGCGCCGATCCGCAGGTTCGGCAGGTCCTCGTCGTCGATCAGGCAGAAGAGACGGAAATCGCGGATCACCTGCGGGCTGAGGAACTGCTGGATGAAGCTCTCGTCCTTGAAATTGCGCATCGCGAAGTCGAGCGTCTTCAGCCAGTCCGAGCCGGCGATGTCCGGGAACCAGCGCCGGTCCTCCTCGGTCGGGTGCTCGCAGACGCGTCGCAGGTCGCGGTACATCGCGAACCCGAGCGCGTAGGGGTTGATGCCGCCGTAGTACTCGCTGTCGAAGCCCGGCTGCGTCAGCACGTTGGTGTGGGAGTGCAGCACCTCGAGGAGGACGCTGTCGGCGAGCAGGCCCTCGTCGTACAGCGTCTGCATGATCGTGTAGTGCCAGAACGTGGCCCAGCCCTCGTTCATCACCTGGGTCTGGCGCTGCGGGTAGAAGTACTGCGCCAGCTTGCGGACGATGCGCGCCATCTCGCGCTGCCACGGATCGAGCAGCGGCGCGTGCTTCTCGAGGAAGTAGAGCAGGTTCTCCTGCGGCTCGGACGGGAACCGCATCTCGGCCTGCTCGGGCTCGTCGTCCGCCGCGTGCGGCAGGGTGCGCCACAGCTCGTTCACCTGGGTCTGCAGGTGCTCCTCGCGCTCCTTGAGGCGCAGCCGCTCCTGGGCCAGCGTGCGCTTGGGTGGGCGCTTGTAGCGGTCGACGCCGAAGTTCGCGAGCGCGTGGCAGGCGTCCAGGGTGCGCTCCACTTCCTCCTCGCCGTAGCGCCGCTCGCACTCGATGATGTACTGCTTCGAGAACAGCAGGTAGTCGACGATCGCGTCCGACTGCGTCCAGGTGCGGAAGAGGTAGTTGCCCTTGAAGAAGGAGTTGTGACCGTAGGAGGCGTGCGCGATGACCAGGGCCTGCATCGGCATCGTGTTCTCCTCCAGGAGATACGCGATGCACGGGTTGGAGTTGATGACGATCTCGTAGGCGAGCCCCATCGCGCCGCGCTTGTAGACCTGCTGCGTGGCGAGGAACCGCTTTCCGAAGGACCAGTGGTAGTAGCCGATCGGCATGCCGTTGGACGCGTAGGCGTCCATCATTTGCTCGGCGCTGATGATCTCGACCTGGTTCGGGTAGGTGTCCAGGCCGTACTGCTCGGCCACGCGCGCGATCTCGCGGTCGTAGCGCGCGATCAGATCGAAGCTCCACTCCGAGCCGGTGGAGAGCGGCTCTGCGGCGCGGCGCCGCGACGGGTCGCGCGGCGGCAGCGCCACCGGGCCGTCGCCTTCGCCGCCGCGATTCTTGAGAAACTCGGGGAGCGGGAGCGGCATCTGGCTTTTCTTGCCGGGCGGTCGCATCGACTTCGTCACGCCGCCGCTTTCTCCTTCTTGGCGAACAGCTCTCGGAGCACCGGGTAAATGTCCGTGCGCTCGCGGATGCGGCCCAGCGCCATGTTCGGCTTCGCGGCGCGCGCCTGCTCGTAGTGCACCCAGAGGTTCTGCGGCTCGCCGGTGGTGATCTCGACGTAGGTGAAGTACTGCACCATCGGCAGCAACCCGTTCACGAGCAGGTCCAGGCAACGCGGCGAGTCGCCCTCCCAGTTGTCGCCGTCGGAGGCCTGGGCGACGTAGATGTTCCACTGGTCGAGCGGGAAGCGCTCGTTGATCTCGTCGATCGCCAGCGTGAGCGCGCTCGACACGACGGTTCCGCCGGTCTCGGTGGAGTGGAAGAACTCCTCCTCGTCGACCACCTTCGCGGTGGTGTGGTGGCGGATGAAGACGATCTCGATGCGCTCGTAGTGGCGCTTCAGGAAGAGATGCAGAAGGATGAAGAAGCGCTTGGCGAGGTCCTTGCGGGTCTCGTCCATCGAGCCGGACACGTCCATGATGCAGAACATCACCGCCTGCGCGATCGGCATCGGCTGGGTGACGCGGTTGCGGAAGCGCAGATCGAAGGTGTCGATGAACGGGATCTTCGCGACGCGCGCGCGCAGCTCGGCCTGCTCCGCGAGGAGCGCCGCGACGCGCGGATCCTCCGGGTCGGCGTGCTCCCCGCCGCTGGCCGTATACCCCAGCGCCTCAAGCGCTTCCTCGATCTCGCGCAGGCGTGCGGTGTGCGACCCGCCGAACGCGATGCGGCGGGCGAGCGACTCCCGCATCGTCCGGACCACCGCGAGGTTGGTCGGCGTGCCGTCGGTCCGGTAGCCCGCGCGCACGCGCTTGTGATGCGGGATCGCCGTGAGCTGCGTCTTGATCAGCTCGGGCAGCGCCATGTCCTCGAAGAAGAAGTCGAGGAACTCCTCGCGCGACAGCCGGAACCGGAAGGCGTCCTCGCCTTCGCCGTCGTCGCTCGCGCCGCTGCCCTGGCCCTGGCCGCCCGCAGGTGGCCGCTGGATCTCGTCCCCGGTGACGTACTCCTGGTTGCCCGGGAGCACCACCTCGCGCCGGCCGCCGGCGCCGTGCTGGAACACCGGCTCGTTCAGGTCCCGCGCCGGGATGGACACGCTCGCATCGCGGTCGGCCTCGGCGATCTTGCGGCCGGAGATCGCGCGGGCGACCGCCTCGCGCACCTGCGCCCGATAGCGCTTCAGGAACCGCTGCGCATTGACCGCGCTCTTGTGGCGCGGGTTCTCGCGCCGGTCGATGACGTCGGTCATACGACCGCGCGGCTCGCGAAGCAACCTATCGCCGCGCTGCTTAACAGCTCGTGCCTCACGCTGCGTGCCCTCGCGGCTCGCATGGCCGACTGCTGCTCATGTCCTGGTCAAGAGGACTTGCGCACCCGCAGGTACCACTCGATGAGCAGGCGCACCTGCTTCGGCGTGTAGCCCTTGGCCACCATGCGGTCGACGAAGTTCTGGTGCTTCTTCTGTTCCTCGGCGGAGGCCTTGGCGTTGAACGAGATCACCGGCAGCAGGTCCTCGGTGGTCGAGAACATCTTCTTCTCGATCACGGTGCGCAGCTTCTCGTAGCTGGTCCAGGACGGGTTCTTGCCCTGGTTCGCCGCGCGCGCGCGCAGCACGAAGTTGACGATCTCGTGGCGGAAGTCCTTCGGGTTGCCGATGCCGGCGGGCTTCTCGATCTTCTCCAGCTCGTCGTTCAGCGCCCCGCGGTCGAGGATCTCCCCGGTGTTCGGGTCGCGGTACTCCTGGTCCTGGATCCACAGGTCGGCGAAGGTGACGTAGCGGTCGAAGATGTTCTGGCCGTACTCCGAGTACGCGTCGAGGTACGCGGTCTGGATCTCCTTGCCGATGAACTCGACGTAGGGGGTCGCAAGGTACTCCTTGACGAAGGAGAGGTAGCGCTTCTCGCCCTCCGGCGGGAACTGCTCGCGCTCGATCTGCTGCTCGAGGACGTAGAGCAGGTGGACCGGGTTCGCCGCCACTTCGGTATGGTCGAAGTTGAAGACCTTCGACAGCACCTTGTAGGCGAAACGGGTCGAGAGTCCGGTCATGCCCTCGTCGACCCCGGCGAAGTCGCGGTACTCCTGCATCGACTTCGCCTTCGGGTCGATGTCCTTCAGGTTCTCGCCGTCGTAGATGCGCATCTTCGAGAACAGGCTCGAGTTCTCCGGCTCCTTGATGCGCGTGAGGACGGCGAACTGCGCCATCATCTTCAGGGTTCCCGGCGCGCACGGCGCGTGCGCGAGCGAGGAGTTCTTGAGCAGCTTCTCGTAGATGTGGACCTCGTCGGTGACGCGCAGGCAGTAGGGCACCTTGACGATGTAGATCCGGTCGAGGAACGCCTCGTTGTTCTTGTTGTTCCGGAACGACTGCCACTCGCTCTCGTTGGAGTGCGCGAGGATCACGCCGTCGAACGGGATCGCGCCGAAGCCCTCGGTGCCCTTGTAGTTGCCCTCCTGGGTCGCGGTGAGCAGCGGATGGAGCACCTTGATCGGCGCCTTGAACATCTCGACGAACTCGAGCAGGCCCTGGTTGGCGCGGCACAGGCCGCCGGAGTAGCTGTAGGCGTCGGGGTCGTCCTGCGCGTACTGCTCGAGCTTGCGGATGTCGAGCTTGCCGGTGAGCGAGCTGATGTCCTGGTTGTTCTCGTCGCCGGGCTCGGTCTTGCAGATCGCGATCTGCTGCAGCGTCGAGGGCCGCAGCTTGATGACGCGGAACTTGCCGAGGTCGCCGCCGAACTCCTTCAGGCGCTTGACCGCCCAGGGCGAGGGGATCGGGTTCAGGTAGCGCCGCGGGATGCCGTACTCGTCCTCGAGCGTCGCCCCGTCGTCCTCGGGGGTGAAGAGCCCGAGCGGCGACTCGTTCACCGGCGAGCCCTTGAGCGTGTAGAAGGGCATCTCCTCCATGAGCTGCTTGAGCTTCTCGGCGAGGGAGCTCTTGCCGCCCCCCGGCGGGCCGAGCAGGTAGAGGATCTGCTTGCGCTCCTCGAGCGCCTGTCCCGCGTGCTTGAAGTAGGCGACGATCTGCTCGATCGTCTCCTCCATCCCGTAGAACTCGCGGAACGCCGGGTAGACCCGGATGACCTTGTTCGAGAAGATGCGCGACAGGCGCGGATCGTTGCGCGTGTCGACGTTTTCGGGCTCGCCGATCGCCATGAGCATGCGCTCGGCGGCGGTGGCGTAGGCGGCGGGGTGCGACTTGCAGAGCTCGAGGTACTCGCCGAGCGAGTACTCCTCCTCGAGGCGGCTCTCGTAGCGCGCCTGGAAGCGGGAGAGAACCCCGCCGCGGCTGTCGTGACTGCGTTCGGTGCCGGCGCGCTGGGCGACTGCGCCGCCCGCCTCGCCGAACGCCGAGAAGACTTGCGTCGGGTTTCCTTCCATGCGAGCCTCCGCTGCGAGGAAAGTGCGTTGAGTATCTGCTTCGCGCTCTCTGCTCATGTAGGAACTTGTAGCGATTTTCGGGTCTAACCCGCCCTTAGGACAAGGGGTGCGTGGCAAAGTTGCGACGCCATTCGGTTCTCCTCGAGTCTTCGCTACAACGCATTCTGCACCTGAAGCGATGACGGCGCAGGTCCGGGTCCCGATCATTCGGTCATGAGCGGCGATTTCGACCCGCGCCTGCTGCGCGCGTTGCGGGGCGCCCGCCGCGTCGGGGTCCTTACCGGCGCCGGAATCTCCGCCGAGAGCGGCATCCCCACGTTCCGTGACGCACAATCCGGCCTGTGGTCGCGCTTCCGCCCCGAGGAGCTGGCGACGGCGGACGCCTTCCGACGCAACCCGCAGCTGGTCTGGGATTGGTACGCGTGGCGGCGCGGGCTGGTTGCAGGCGCGGTCCCGAACGCCGCGCATCGAGCGCTCGCACGCCTTCAAACGCTCGTGCCCGTATTCACGCTCGTCACCCAGAACGTCGACGGCCTTCATCAGCGGGCCGGTTCAGTCGACGTGGTCGAGCTCCACGGCAACATCCATCGCAGCAAGTGCTTCGTCGAGGGCATCGTCGTCGACCCCTGGCCCGAGACCGCCGAGCGTCCCCCGCGCTGTCCGACGTGCGGGGCGCACCTGCGGCCCGACGTGGTGTGGTTCGGCGAGAGGCTCCCACCGCAGGCGATCGCCCGCGCGGAGGAGGCGGCGCGCGATTGCGACCTGTTCTTCTCTATCGGCACCTCGGCGGCGGTGTTTCCGGCGGCGCAACTGCCGATGATCGCGCTGCAGGGCCGGGCCACGGTCGTCGAGGTCAACAGGGGCCCGACGCCGCTCACCCGCGCCGCAACGTTCAGCCTGCTCGGCGCGGCAGGCACGATCCTGCCGGCGTTGCTCGACGCGGCATGGAGCAGGTGACTCTGGCACTCGCCGGGGTCAAGTGCTAATTTCGCTCCGGGAGGGGGCATGCACGATCGTTACGACGAGCTCTACCGCGCCTTCCGGTGGCAGGTGCCGGACCGCTTCAACATCGCGGAGGCCTGCTGCCGCCGGCATGCGCGCGATCGCCACCGCTTCTGCCTGTACTGGGAAGACGAGTCGGGTGCGACCTCGGCGTGGACCTACTGGGACATCCAGCAGCAGGCGAACCGGATCTCGAATGCCCTCGCGTCGCTCGGGGTGAACCGTGGCGACCGCGTCGCCATCATCCTTCCCCAGCGCCCCGAGACCGTGATCGCGCACGTGGCGTGCTACCAGATGGGCGCCGTGGCGATGCCGCTCTCGATCCTGTTCGGGCCGGAAGCGCTCGAATACCGGCTCCGGAACAGCGAGACCAGCGTCGCGTTCGTGGACCCTGCCTCGCTCCCCAACCTCCAGACCATCCGCGATCGGTTACCCGACCTGAAGCACGTGGTCGGCGTCGCGGGCGCGCTCGAAGCGGCGGTGACGCCGTGGGAGCGGTTGCTCGAAAAAGCCGCCTGGCGGTTCACGCCGGTGGACACGGCTGCGGAGGACCCGGCCCTGCTGATCTACACGAGCGGCACTACCGGCCCGCCGAAGGGGGCGCTCAAGCCTCAGCGCGTGCTCATCGGCAACCTGCCGGGGTTCCGGTACTCGCACGACGAGTTTCCGCAGGCCGGGGACATGTTCTGGTCACCCGCGGACTGGGCCTGGACGGGCGGCCTGATGGACGCGCTGCTGCCCACCCTGTACTACGGGTATCCGATCCTCGGGTACCGCGGCCGCTTCGATCCCGAGCGCGCGTTCCGGCTCCTCGAGAAGTACCAGGTCCGCAACAGCTTCCTGTTTCCCACCGCGCTCAAGATGATGATGAAGGCGGTGCCGTCGCCGCGCGGGCGGTACGACCTCGCGCTGCGCTCGATCATGAGCGCGGGTGAGGCGGTGGGCGAGACCGTGTTCGGCTGGAGCCGCGAGCATCTCGGGGTGACGATCAACGAGATGTTCGGCCAGACCGAGATCAACTACCTCGTGGGGAACTCGCACACGCTCTGGCCGGCCAAGCCCGGCTCGATCGGGCGGCCGTACCCCGGACATCGCATCGCCGTCATCGACGATGCGGGCGCCGACGTGCCGCCGGGCGAGATCGGCGAGATCGCGGTCCATCGCACCGACATCCACGGCGACCCCGACGCCGTCTTCTTCCTCGGCTATTGGAAGAACGAGAAGGCGACGCGGGAGAAGTTCAGCGGCGAGTGGTGCCGTACCGGCGACCTCGCCAAGTGCGACGCGGACGGGTACTTCTGGTACCAGGGTCGGGCCGACGACATGTTCAAGGCGGCCGGGTACCGCATCGGTCCGTCGGAGATCGAGAACTGCCTGGTGAAGCATCCCGCGGTCGCCAACGCGGCGGTGGTGCCGAGCCCCGATCCCGAGCGCGGCAACGTCGTGAAGGCGTTCATCGTCCTCACGCCGGGCCACCAGGCCTCTCCGGCGCTCGCGGACGAGATCCGCAACCACGTGCGCGGACGCCTCGCGCCCTATGAATACCCGAAGGAGATCGAGTTCATCGACGCGCTGCCGATGACCACCACCGGGAAGGTGCAGCGGCGGGTGTTGCGGCTTCGGGAAGAGGAGCGGAAAAAGACCCGCGAGTCGTGAGTGGTCGGTTGAGAGCCCTTGCCGGCGGTGCGCGGTTCACGGCTTGCGGCTCTGCACGAGGATCTTGCCTTCCGCCTCGACCACGACCTCGCCCTGCTGGTTGCGGCACACGCCGGTGAGCACGCAGATGCCGCCGTGGTGCTTCGGCTTGTTGAGCTTCTCGACGATCGTCCAGGTGGTCGTGAGCGTGTCGCCCGGTCGCACCGGGGCCTTGAAGCGGCACGTGTGCTCCATATAGGCGATCGCGGTGCTGTGGAAGTACATGCCGACCGGCGCCGAAACGAGCGCACTCGTGAACGGCCCGTGCAGGATGCGCCCGCCGAAGCGCGAGCGCTTGGAGTGCTCCTCGTCGACGTGCAGCGGGTTGAAGTCCCCGAACAGCCCGGAGGCCATCACCAGGTGCGTCTCGGTCACGGTGAGCGACGAGCTGAACGTCTCGCCGACCTTCGTCTCGTCGTAGTGCTTGCCGGGGAACATCGGACGCCCTCCGTTGCGCAGATGCCGATTGTTGCAGAGGGCGGTTGCGGTGCGCAAGGCGCCGGGAGGCGCAGTAGACTCGCGTCTCTTCCAGCATCGGCCCGGGTGAACTCGATGAAGCTCTACACCTACTTCCGCTCGTCGGCCTCGTATCGCGTCCGCATCGCGCTCGCCTACAAGGGCATCGCGCACGAGGCGGCGTACGTGAGCCTGGTGAAGGCCGAGCACCAGTCGGACGCGTTCCGCGGCGTCAACGTGCAGGGCCTCGTGCCGGCCCTCGAGGACGGCGGCCACGTCCTCATCCAGTCCCTCGCGATCATCGAGTATCTCGACGAGCGCCATCCCGTGCCACCGCTGATGCCGAAAGACCCGATCGAGCGCGCCTACGTGCGCGCGGTCGCGCAGATCATCGCCTGCGAGATGCACCCGCTGAACAACCTGCGCACGCTCAAGCACCTCCGCAAGGCCTTCAGGCTCGACGAGGAGGGCGTCAACGACTGGTATCGCCATTGGATTGCGGACGGCTTCGCGATGCTGGAGGCCTACCTGAATCGCGAGCGGCGCCACGGCAAGTACTGCCACGGCGACGCGGTCTCGATGGCCGACTGCTGCCTCGTCCCGCAGGTGTTCAATGCGCAGCGCTACGACTGCGACCTCGCGCCGTACCCGACGATCATGCGGATCTTCGACGCGTGCATGCGGCTCGACGCGTTCGCTGCGACCCAGCCGATGAAGCAGGCGGATGCGCTTGCCTAGGTAGTCCCGCCGTCATGAGTCAACCCCCGCGCCGTTGCTGGCTCTCCGGGTAGGAGCCTTTGGGATCCGCCGCTCTATCCGCCGCTGAATCCGCCAGAAGTGAGGCCCGGATCGTCGCCCGCCCCCGCCTCCCGCTCCCACCGCCCGCACGGGAAGACGACCACGAGCCGATGCTATTGGCACCACACGTGAACGCCTTCAGGTCGGCCAATGGAGTACCGCGGACCTAATGATCGAGTTGGTCAAACTGAACGGCGTCGAGCGAAGGCGTCTGCTGATGCGACTGCGCAGAATGAACGGCTAGCCGCCGCCTCCCTAGGCCCAGACGGCTCCAAGCGTAAGGCTTGAAGCAGTCGCGTTGTGGGACCAAGACCATTCGTTCAGACCTCAACGATCGCGCCTCGCCGGCCGCGCCAACCCGGCCAGGCGATGGCGACCTATTCGAATTGGTGTCGGATGCGCCGAACGTCGTCGGGTTCTAGCGTTGTGTAGATTAAGTGAGGCGGTTGGGCCGAATTGCGCAGCTCGATGCGATGCCTCCCGGGCGGGAGGTCGACGGTCTTGACGGGCGGCGTCGTTCCGTGCAGCTTGCCGTCGACATAGATTTCGCCCCAAGGAGAAACGTCGAAAACAAGGGTGGCGATCTTGGCCGGCGGGGGCAGCGGCGCCGACGCCGGCTCCGTGGCGAGGGCTACCGCCGGCGGCTCGATTTCCTGTTCCGTGGCGCTGCCGCTTGCGACCGCCGATCGAGACGGCTTCCTAGCAGGCGCTTTGCTCGCTCGCTTTTTCGGCTCAGGCTCTGACGCCGCCTCCTTCGGCTCAGGCGCTGACGCCGAGAGGCGCGGCTCGTCCGGAATCGATGGTTCGAACGTGATTGCAGTTGCTGGTTCTTCGCTCGGCGTCGCGCTGTCCGCCTCGCTCGAGCCCAAGGACTGCCGCCACTGCCACAGGAAGCCGCTTCCCGCAACGGCGAGGATGAGGACAGTTAGAGCGTAGGTCGGAAGACGCAGTTTCGCCCGTTGCGGCGCGCCTCGATGACCCGGCATCAGCACTACGTTGCGATCGTCGGATGCGCGCTCATCCGTCGTTCCCGCGGCGCCGGACACCCCCTCGTCGCGGGCGTGCGCTGTAAGCACCCCGTCGACCTCCTCGCCCAGCTCCCCAAGGGGGTGAACGAGGATTTCGGCGCTCGGCGCGCGGTCGTCGCCTCGATGACCCGGCATCAGCACTACGTTGCGATCGTCGGATGCGCGCTCATCCGTCGTTCCCGCGGCGCCGGACACCCCCTCGTCGCGGGCGTGCGCTGTAAGCACCCCGTCGACCTCCTCGCCCAGCTCCCCAAGGGGGTGAACGAGGATTTCGGCGCTCGGCGCGCGGTCGTCGCCTCGATGACCCGGCATCAGCACTACGTTGCGATCGTCGGATGCGCGCTCATCCGTCGTTCCCGCGGCGCCGGACACCCCCTCGTCGCGGGCGTGCGCTGTAAGCACCCCGTCGACCTCCTCGCCCAGCTCCCCAAGGGGGTGAACGAGGATTTCGGCGCTCGGCGCGCGGTCGTCGCCTCGATGACCCGGCATCAGCACTACGTTGCGATCGTCGGATGCGCGCTCATCCGTCGTTCCCGCGGCGCCGGACACCCCCTCGTCGCGGGCGTGCGCTGTAAGCACCCCGTCGACCTCCTCGCCCAGCTCCCCAAGGGGGTGAACGAGGATTTCGGCGCTCGGCGCGCGGTCGTCGCCTCGATGACCCGGCATCAGCACTACGTTGCGATCGTCGGATGCGCGCTCATCCGTCGTTCCCGCGGCGCCGGACACCCCCTCGTCGCGGGCGTGCGCTGTAAGCACCCCGTCGACCTCCTCGCCCAGCTCCCCAAGGGGGTGAACGAGGATTTCGGCGCTCGGCGCGCGGTCGTCGCCTCGATGAGCCGGCATCAGCACTACGTTGCGATCGTCGGATGCGCGCTCATCCGTCGTTCCCGCGGCGCCGGACACCCCCTCGTCGCGGGCGTGCGCTGTAAGCACCCCGTCGACCTCCTCGCCCAGCTCCCCAAGGGGGTGAACGAGGATTTCGGCGCTCGGCGCGCGGTCGTCGCCTCGATGAGCCGGCATCAGCACTACGTTGCGATCGTCGGATGCGCGCTCATCCGTCGTTCCCGCGGCGCCGGACACCCCCTCGTCGCGGGCGTGCGCTGTAAGCACCCCGTCGACCTCCTCGCCCAGCTCCCCAAGGGGGTGAACGAGGATTTCGGCGCTCGGCGCGCGGTCGTCGCCTCGATGAGCCGGCATCAGCACTACGTTGCGATCGTCGGATGCGCGCTCATCCGTCGTTCCCGCGGCGCCGGACACCCCCTCGTCGCGGGCGTGCGCTGTAAGCACCCCGTCGACCTCCTCGCCCAGCTCCCCAAGGGGGTGAACGAGGATTTCGGCGCTCGGCGCGCGGTCGTCGCCTCGATGAGCCGGCATCAGCACTACGTTGCGATCGTCGGATGCGCGCTCATCCGTCGTTCCCGCGGCGCCGGACACCCCCTCGTCGCGGGCGTGCGCTGTAAGCACCCCGTCGACCTCCTCGCCCAGCTCCCCAAGGGGGTGAACGAGGATTTCGGCGCTCGGCGCGCGGTCGTCGCCTCGATGAGCCGGCATCAGCACTACGTTGCGATCGTCGGATGCGCGCTCATCCGTCGTTCCCGCGGCGCCGGACACCCCCTCGTCGCGGGCGTGCGCTGTAAGCACCCCGTCGACCTCCTCGCCCAGCTCCCCAAGGGGGTGAACGAGGATTTCGGCGCTCGGCGCGCGGTCGTCGCCTCGATGAGCCGGCATCAGCACTACGTTGCGATCGTCGGATGCGCGCTCATCCGTCGTTCCCGCGGCGCCGGACACCCCCTCGTCGCGGGCGTGCGCTGTAAGCACCCCGTCGACCTCCTCGCCCAGCCTCCGAAGGCAGCGAGCGAGTATCTCGGCGCTCGGACCGCGGTCGAAGCGACGCTTCGCGAGCATGTTCCACACCAGCAAGTCCACCATGGGAGCCACACACGCATTCACTTCGCTCGGCAGCGGTGGCTCGGCCTCCAGCACGTTCCGCATGATCTCGTCCGGTGAGTCTCCGCTGAATGGCCGTTCGCCGGTGAGCATCTCGTAGAGCACGACGCCGAGGGAGAAGATGTCGGAGCGCCCGTCGATCGTCGCGTCGCAGCGAATCGCCTCCGGCGACATGTAGCTCAAGCACGCGGCGTGGTTCGGCGAGGCGAGGGCCGCGTCCCGGAGCGGCGCCATGCCGAAGTCCGTGATCTTCGCGCGGTCGTCGGCAAAGACGAAGATGTTCGAGGGATTCAGGTAGCGATGCACGACCCCGCGTTCGTGCGCGTAAGCCAGACCGGAGGCGAGCTCCGTAGCCATCCGGAGGCTGCGCGGCAGGCCGGGAAACGGCGACTCGTCGAGCACTCGTCGAAGGGTGCGCCCCTCGAGACGCTCCATGGCGATGTAGAGGCTGCCGTCGCTATCGCCGGCGTCGTAGACCCTGACGATGTTCGGGTGCCTGAGTCGCCATTCCGGCATCGCCTCGGTCAGGAAGCGCAGCGGCTCGGCCGCTGAAATCGGCGCCCACAACGAAGGCTCGATGAGCTTCAGCGCTACCCGATCGTCGGTGAGTAGATCGCGCGCGTCGTAGACAATGCTGATTGCCCCCCGGCCGAGCTCGCCGAGGATTTCGTAGCGATCGAGCGTGTTCACGTTCACGGGAACCACTTGGTGGGTCAGCGACCGTGCTAAGCACGACCAGCTTACGCCACGCGCGCTCGCTGCTCAAGCGCTCGGCGAGTGCCAGAGAGTCGCAGCGTCAGGCCATCGAGGGGTGGCGGGAAGGGACTCCCGGCAAAGGCGTCCGACTCACCCGCCAGACGGGAACCCGCCACTAACTCTTCGCTTGTTGATGACCAAAGGCGTAACCACCGAGGCCGCGTGCCTCGACATGCGTGAGATCAGGCACTGGATTTGTCCGAACGAAGAGCTCTGGCTGCCACGCTATTCGCCATCATTGCCTCCCGTCGTCGGCGCTGAAGATGACTGTTGTGAACATCGGTGCATCGGCCTTCGCGCCCACCGGCAGACCGTCGTAGGTGATCGTGTAATTCATCGGATTCCAAGTAAGTCCGGCCGAAAGCGCACCGGACTTGAGCGTGATCACGAGCGGATCTGAATCCGGATCGCGCACGAAATCTAGCATCGACACCACCGCAGGAACGCCTTCCACGAACTCGATTGTAGTTACCGGCCCCCATATCGGAGCACGGTTGACAGTCGGGGGTGGCAGACTCGGGTCGAGTGGCGCACTCGGGAAGGGTGGCGCACTCGGGTCGAGTGGCGCACTCGGGAAGGGTGGCGCACTCGGGTCGAGTGGCGCACTCGGGAAGGGTGGCGCACTCGGGTCGAGTGGCGCACTCGGGAAGGGTGGCGCACTCGGGTCGAGTGGCGCACTCGGGTCGAGTGGCGCACTCTGGCCGTAGGCCAAGCCCGCGCTGAGGACGCATGCGATCAGCGACGAAGCGACGACGCCGAGAATCTTCAGGCGGGGGCCCATAGCCAAACTCCTTTGCGTTTGGCGCTGGCGGTAGGCGGACGCGATTGAGGCACGCGCGTAAGAGCGGAGTGCGCACCGCTCGCCGACCGTTTGCGCGGCTTGCTGTCGTTGAGTCAGTTTTTGCGCATTCTCTTACGCCTGAGTGCAATAGGATTCACCCTCGGTAGCACCCACACTTCAGGCGCCGGACGCGCAGGCTTGCCTCGTTGCCGCGGCGCGCGGACCCGCTCATCTCTTGCGCCTAACCAGGCGCGCGCCCTGCAAGGCTTGCACGCGATTCCGATATCACATTGCCAGTCATTTTTTCAACTGGCTAGCCAGCGTGAGCCCCTCCGGGGCAAGCTGCACTGAGTAGCACTCGCGAACAAGGACGTCCCAGACACCGCCGCATCGTCGGATCGCTTTACAAATGATCGCCAGCGTCCTTGCAGATGTTTCGTAGGCCACTGATTTCTCTAGTCAATTCAGATTGGTATAGCACATGCTTTCCAATTCGCTGCAGCAGTCAATGCCTTCGGAATGGGTTTTTTGGCGAGAGCAAGAAACCGGGGAAATCGCAATGTACAGGCACGTTTCGTCGCTACTCGCATTGCTCGCGTTGGTGGGTGGGATGTTGACCACCGGCGCTATCCACGCTGCGCCGATCTATGCCGACACTCTCGTCACCCAGTCGAACACCACGGCATTCGGCAGCGGTCTCGTCACTGGCGCCCCCGATGGGGGAGGTCGATGGCTCGGCTCGACTTTTGATCCGCCTGCTCTGCTCGGCTCGCTGACGGTGTCCTTCCCCGTCGCGTTGGCAGACGGGGCGGGAGCGGACATCACCATTATTGACGTTGTGTCTTCGGCCAATGAGACCTTCAGCGTCGAGGTGAGCTCGGATAACATTTCGTACACCCTGATCGGGGGATTCAGCGCCACGAACAACAACGTGGACATCGCCGGCGCCTTCACGGGGCCGATCAACTTCGTCCGCCTGACGAACACGAGCCAGTTGGTATCAGCCGACATCGATGCAGTGTTCGGTAATTTCCAGTTCCAACGCGTGCCGGAACCAGCCAGCCTCGCACTTCTAGGTGTAGCCCTCGCCGGCCTTGGCTTCTCTCGCCGCCGCAAGTTGCACTGAGTAGCACCTAGCGCAGCAGGACCCCGCCCGCGTGGCGGGGATTTCGATTGTGCGACTCACGGGCGGTTCGCCAGCTTGTCGGCCAGCGCGTGAACGTCGGGGACGCTCGGGTAGCTGTCAGCTTACTCGCGGTTCGCTGACGGATCCGACTCTAGCCAGGAGCGGGAAGGCAAGCTGCGTCGACTCGCGCGTCACGCGCGGGCCGGGCGGCGCGAGCTGTCCGTAGGCCGAGATTACGGCTGTCGGGAGTCGACCCACGATCGCGACGAGATCGCTCATCCGCACACCCTGCCGCAGCAGGAATAGGATGTAGGCGTGGCGCAGCGCCGCAGGCGTCACCTCGTCGGGACGTGCAAGCCCGGCGTCGTGCGCAGCGCAGAGCAGGTCGGCCTCCAACTCGTCGCGCGAAACGGCGTCGCCGGATGTCGTTGTAAGCAGCGGAGTACCCGGCGCGAGGCCGCACGCCTGCAACTGGTGCAGCGTCGCGGGTTGCAACACGATCTCTCGCGGCGATGCGCTGCGAACGCGCATGCGTCCGGCGGCGAGATCCACGTCGTCGCTGGTCGACGCCAGCAGCTCATCGGCACTGGGGCCGCTAAGCAGCAGCAGGATCGCCACCCGCGTTCGCGGTGCGGAGGCCTCCCACAACGCGAAAAGCTCCTGCTCGCTCAGCTCTCGGGACGGCAGAGGATCCGCGCCAAGCAGGGGATAAGAGGACGACTCGAGCACGGGCGTCAGTGTCGTCCGGGGCAACAGTTGCGCCTGAGGGGGGCCGACCGGCAAGCCGTGCAGAGTGATCGGCTGGGAGATGAGCACCGCAGGCTGGCGATCCGACCGGTTGAAGAGCTCGACCAGCCCCATCGCGAACAAAGCGAAAAGCAGCGAGCCGCCGAGCGACAGCAGGGCATCGCGCACGTAGTCGGGGCGCCATGCGCGATCCGGCCGCGCCGCAGCCTGAAGCACTGCGATGGAGGGCGAGCGGGACTTCTCGCTCGCCTCGAGACTCGCCTTGCGCTGTGCGCGGTCGCGGTACAGCCGCTCGAGCTCGGCGAGCTCGTCGCGCATCGCCTTGTACTGGTTCAGCCGCGCCGTGAAGAGCTGGACGGTCTGCCGGTCGCTGGCGATCTGCTGTTGCAGCCGGGTCGCCGCCTCGCGCGCGCTCGCCACCTCCTCTTGCGCTTCCGCCAACGCGGCCTGCCCGGCGGCCTCGCGCTCCACCTTGATCTGCTGCTCAAGCTCCGTCAGCTGCGCGCGCTGCGCCTTGGCAGTGGGATCGAGTGCGAGGTAATCGGCGGTAAAGTTCCGTTCGAGCTCGCGCAGCTGCGCCTTGAGCGCCGACGCGCGTTGCTCGAGATTTGCGAGCGTGGGATGGTCCCGCGTTCGCACGACGCTCTTGCCGGCGGCTGCCGACTGCATCAGCGAACGCAGCCTGCCTTCCGCAGTGGCGACCTTGTCGTTGGCGAGGTTAAGCGACGTGTTGAGACCACGAACGCGGGAGAGGACCTCGTTCTCTTCGTTCTCGGCCGAGACGATGCCGTTACGCGAACGGAAGTTCTCGACCTCCTTCCGCTTTTCGGCGACTTGGGCCTCGAGGCGCTTCGCCTCTTCGCTCGCGCGCGCGAGCGCGTCGCCCGACGTCGAGCCGAAAGACTCGCTCAGCCGCTCGCGGTAGACGGAAACCAACGTGTTCAACAGCGGCGCAACGAACTCGCGCTCGGGCAACGTGGCTGACACCTCCACCAGATTGGTCGCATCGTATGCTTCGACCTGGAGGGCCGCTTGCACGTCGCTCACCGGGTCACGATCACCGCGCGGGTACATCGTCCCGAGCCTTTGCAAGCGTTCGAGGGTCGCCTCGATGAGCGGTCGGCTGCGCAGCACCTGCGCCTCGGTGAGAAGCGGCCGCAACTGCTCTCCCGGAGTGTCCGCTTGGAAAGTTCCCGGCGCAGGTGGAACGTGCGCGTCGAGCACGCCGGGCGTAATCTGCACCTGCGTCGATGCCCGATACTCGGCTGGCCGCAGAAAGGTGTACGCGAGGCTGGCCGTGCACGCGATTGCAAACGTCGAGGCAAACACGATCAGGCGGCGCCGGTTAGCGCGCTGAGCATTCGATCGCATCGGTATCGTGTTCGACAAGGACGGGTCGTGGAATAAGGGTGACAGGATCATAGCCAAGGCCCGAGCTGGTTCGCCGTATTTCGGATGGGACGTCCAACCGTATCACGGCGCCCAGGGGGGCTCAACGCCAGTAAGCGTTATCCGGATTAGGCGCGATTAGGGCGCCCGCTGCAGCTGGGCGAGCTCGAGACGCACGTCCCGCAAATCCCAAACGATCGTCCTGGATTCCGGGATCGGTTTCTGGAAGGCTGATTTCGAGCTTACCGATCCTCAGGGTCGCAGGATTCTCCTAAAGGACGACGGCACCTGGAAGTACTTGGAGTCGGCCAAGGGCGGAACGCAGGAGACCGCGGGCCTTCGGCTAGACGGAAAGTCGGAGCAGGGAAACGGTTGTCGCTTCGTCATTACCCTTGTGAACAACTTGCCGTACGAAATCGAAAGTTTCGTGCCCAGCTTCTCGGCGTATCGGTCGAACGGTGTCGTATACGATACCGTTTCAGTCCCGAGGTCCTTCACTTCCCTGAAGCCTGGAAACAGGCAGTCCCGAGAGTTCGAGTTCCACGGAATCAAGTGCGGGGAGATAGCGCGTGTGCAGGTCGTGGGCGGGGATCGATGTTCAATGGGAAATCTGGGTCGCTTTTCCGACGCGAAAGGTGAATGCCTGGCTCGCATAAGCGTCGCGCCGAGCGATCTGGTCCGCTTCGACAAGTAGATCCGTACCCCGTCTCCCGCGCCTGCCCTTGGGTGGAGCGGAAGGACGCGAAGCCGGTGCCGCCGTGGGAATGGCGGATGCTGCACAGAATGCACTCGGCTTGACAAAGTTTTGCTGTTGCCGAGAGCCGACTTAACTACTCTAGCGGCCAGGCGAATAGCTCAACGGTAGAGCGCCGGCGTAGGTACCTGCCGATGGTTGAGGGTTCGAGTCCTTCTTCGCCTACCAAAATAATCTGCTTCGGCGCGCCGCGGCTCAAGCCACGCTGACGAGGAGGCGGTGCGGCCGCTTCGCCGACAGTGCGCCGCGCGCCAGCCCCGCGCTCACGTTCTGGAGTACGTGTGCCGCCAAGAAGCCGTGCCGCCACTGCACGGATAGGCGCGGATGAATGCGTTCGAACGGATTGTCCTGGAGAGAAAAATTGGCTTCCGACATCCGGCGACCCAAGTCGAAAGCTTGGCGCTCCTGATCGGCGAACATCATCGGGACCCTCCCAGTGTGCATGTGTGTGTAATCCACCGCGAGCTTAGGCGAGCACTCAGGACAGGATCGTCAACCACTGTGAAAGTCGTGAAGTGCGCCCGCTCATTACTAAGTCAGGACAGCGCCGGTGCACCGTTGGATATTCACAAGCCCGTCGAGCAACTTTTTCGAGCCGGCTGTTCCGATGTGGTTTACATCGCGCGGCCGGTCGAACAACCGGGGCACCCAGCGTACTTGTCCAAACTCTAATCCCAGGAAAACGACAGGGCCGACGCGGACTTCTTGAGTTTTCTGAGACGGAGGGAGAGAAGCCTAATCTAAGACGCAGCAGACCGGACCGCTCGGAGCAAGCCCCCGCTCCCACCACCCGCAGGAATACCCAGGCTGCGCTCGGTCCCGCGCAGCGAAGCAGGAGCCCGCCGCCGTCCGAGAGTTCCTTGTCGCGCGCGTTCAGCACGTCGCGCACCGACAGCAAATTGAGCTTCGCTCCAAGCAGTCGCGTTGCCATTTGCTCTCCCTTTCTTCCGCGTCTGATCCGCCGCTCTATCCGCCTTAAACTCGCGCATAGGGCCGCACTCAGGCGAAAGCGTTGTGCACCTTGAAAGCCGCGAATCAGCTTACTTCGCTTCATGCGTCAAAGGGTTACTGCACCTTGACGCGACGCAGATGCACTCAGGGAGAGAATGCTAGGAGTCCCGCCGTCAGGAATCGAACCTGAATCTAGCGCTTAGGAGGCGCTCGTTCTATCCATTGAACTACGGCGAGAGCGGCGCGGATTCTACGCGATCCAAAGGGCACGGAGCGGGAGGTCGCGGGCACGACGAGGAGCGGCGGCGCAGGACGCCGACAGTCTGCTACCTTAGGGCCCATGCAACGACTGCGCGCCCTTTCGCCGCCGATCCTGCAGGGCATCCGGCGCGGCATCGAGAAGGAAAGCCTGCGGGTGCGACCCGACGGCTCGCTCGCCCTCACGCCGCACCCGGCCGCGCTCGGTTCGGCGCTGACGCACGCCCACGTCACCACCGACTTCAGTGAATCGCAGCTCGAACTGATCACGGCCCCGCACGCGAGTCCGGAGGCGTGCCTGGAAGAGCTCGAGCGCATCCACCAAGTGGTCTATCGCGCCATCGGCGACGAGCTGCTCTGGTGCGCGAGCATGCCCTGCCAGCTTCCCGCGGACGACAGCATCCCGATCGGCCGCTACGGAACCGCGAACGTCGGGCGCGCAAAGACCGTGTATCGCACCGGTCTTGCCCACCGCTACGGCCGGCGCATGCAGACGATCTCGGGCATTCACTACAACTGGTCGCTGCCGGAGGCGACGAGCGCGGACTATTTCGCCCTCATCCGCAATTTCCGGCGGCACTCGTGGCTGGTGCTCTATCTCTTCGGAGCATCGCCGGCGCTCTGCAGCACGTTCGTCGCGGGCCGCGACCACGAGCTGCACGAGCTCGCGCCGGGCACGCTCTATCTGCCCCATGCCACCTCGCTTCGCATGGGGCGCCTCGGCTACCAGAGCGATGCGCAGGCCGCGCTCGCGGTGAGCTACAACAGCCTCGAGAGCTATGCGGCGTCGCTGCACGACGCGCTCACCCGGCCTTACCCGCCGTACGAGGCGATCGGGATCCGCGACGGCGACGACTACCGGCAGCTCGCCACGAGCCTCCTGCAGATCGAGAACGAGTTCTACGGCACCATCCGGCCCAAACGCACGATCCGCCCGGGCGAGCGGCCGCTCCACGCGCTGCGGGAGCGCGGCGTCGAATACGTCGAGGTGCGGCTGATGGACCTCGATCCCTTCGTTCCGGTCGCCATTACGGCGGCGACGATGCGCTTTCTCGACGTTTTCCTGCTCCACTGCCTGCTCGCGGAAAGCCCGCCCGACACGCCCGACGAGATCGCCGCGATCCAGCGCAACCAGCAGCGTGCCGCCACGCGCGGCCGCGAGCCGGGCCTGCAGCTCGGCCGCGGCTCGCAGGAAGTATCGCTCTTCGAGTGGGGCGGGCAGCTGCTCGTCGAATGCGAGCCGCTCGCCGCGGCGCTCGATGTCGCGCACGGCGGCGGCACGGCCCACCGCGCCGCGCTCGCCGCGGCGGTGGCGGCGCTCAAAGCGCCCGACAGCACGCCCTCGGCGCGGGTGCTCGAGGTGACGACGCGCGAGTTCGGCAAGTCCTACGTGCGCTGCGTGCTCGCGCTGTCCCATCTGCACGCTCGACAGCTGCGCGCGTTGCCGCTGCCGGCCGACGTCGGAGCGAAGTTCGCGCGGCTCGCGGAGGAGTCGCTCGCGGCGCAGCGGCGGATCGAGACCGCGGATACCGTTCCCTTCGAGACCTTCCGGCAGCGGTACCTTTCGCCCGACCAACTGAGGGTTTGAGGCTCGACATGAGAGCAGTGCGGTGCAAGACCTGGGGCGGCCCCGAGACGCTGGTCGTCGAGGACCTGCCTCCCCCGCGCGCCGGCGCGGGGGAGGTCGTGGTCGACGTGAAGGCGGCCGGCGTCAACTTTCCCGACGTGCTGATGATCCAGGGCAAGTACCAGTTCAAGCCGCCGCTCCCGTTCACGCCCGGCGTCGAGCTCGCCGGCATCGTGAAGGAGACGGGGAGCGGCGTCACGCACGCCAGGCCCGGCGACGCGGTGGTCGCGAACGTCGCGTTCGGGGCGTTCGCCGAGGAGTGCGTGGTGCCGGAAGCGCGGCTCGTGCCGTTGCCGCGCGGCGTGGACTTCGCCGCGGCCGCCGGGTTCACCGTCGCGTACGGCACTGCGTGGCACGCGCTCAAGGACCGGGGCCAGCTCAAGGCGGGCGAGACCCTGGTCGTGCTCGGTGCCGCGGGCGGCGTCGGGCTCGCCGCGGTCGAGCTGGGCGCGGCGATGGGCGCGCGCGTGATCGCCGCGGCATCGAGCGACGAAAAGCTCGCCGTATGCCGCGCACACGGCGCGACCGAGACGATCAACTACGCGACGCAGGATCTGCGCGAGCGGCTGAAGCAGATCGTCGGCGACAAAGGCGTCGACGTCGTCTACGACCCGGTCGGTGGCGCGCTGAGCGAACCGGCGCTGCGCAGCGTCGGATGGCGCGGAAGGTTCCTGGTGATCGGTTTCGCAGGGGGCGAGATCCCGCGCCTCCCGGCGAACGTGCCGCTGCTCAAGGGCAGCGCAATCGTCGGCGTGTACTGGGGGTCATGGCTCAATCACGAGCCCGAGGCGAGCCGGCGCGAAATGACCGAGCTTGCCGGCTGGCTCGCCGACGGGCGCGTGAAGCCGCATGTGTCGGCGCGTTATCCGCTCGTGCGCACTGCGGACGCGCTGGTCGTGCTCGCGCAGCGCGCGGTGACCGGCAAGGTCGTGATCGAACCGGAGGCCTGAAGCCCGCATGCCCCTCGCCTCCTGGCCGGACGTGCTCGACTTCTGGTTCGGCGCGCCCGACTCGCCCGAGTTCGGGCGTCCGCGCGCGCCCTGGTTCGTCAAGTCCGCGGAGTTCGATGCGCTGATCCGCGATCGCTTCCTCGCCACGCACGAGGCGGCGGCGGCCGGGGCGCTCGACGCCTGGGCGAGCGGGCCGCTCGCGGCGCTCGCGCTGGCGGTGGTGCTGGACCAGTTTCCGCGCAACATGTTCCGCGGCACGCCGCGTGCGTTCGCCGCCGATGCGCGCGCGCTCGCGCTCGCGCGCGAGGTCGTCGCACGCGGCTTCGACGACGTTCTCCTGCCGGTGCAGCGTTGGTTCGTCTACCTGCCGTTCGAGCACGCCGAGGCGCTCGGCGCCCAGCGCGAATCGCTGCGGCTGTTCGAGCCGTTCGCCACCGACGCGGCGGGCGCCGGCACGTTCGCCTACGCGATGCGGCACTACGCGATCGTCGCGCGGTTCGGGCGATTCCCGCACCGGAACGCCCTCCTCGGTCGCGAGTCGACGCCCGAGGAGTTGGCATTCCTCGCGCAGCCCGGGTCGTCGTTCTAGGCGGCCGGCGGGTTTTCGCACGCATGCAAGCTGCGCACGACATCGAGTCGCCCTCCCCGTGGGTCGTCCGCTGGGCAACGCTCGTCCGTCCCGGGAGCGAAGTGCTCGACCTCGCGTGCGGGGCGGGGCGGCACGCACGCTATCTCGCCGCGCGCGGCTGCGGCGTCCTCGCAGTCGATCGCGACGCGGCGGCGATCGCGACGCTGGCCGCTGTGGCGGGAGTCTTCACCCGCACGGCCGACCTCGAAGGCGCGGCGTGGCCCTTCGCGCCGTCGAGCTTCGACGCGGTCGTGGTCGCGAACTACCTGCACCGGCCGCTCTTCGGTCGGATCGTGGCCGCGCTGCGGCCCCGCGGGGTCCTCGTGTACGAGACGTTCATGGTCGGGAACGAACGCTTCGGCAGGCCGTCGAATCCTCATTTCCTGTTGCGGCCGGGCGAGTTGCTGGAGGCCGTTCAGGGCCAACTCGAGGTCGTCGCCTTCGAGCAGGGGGAGGTGGGCACGCCCAGGCCCGCGGTCGTCCAGCGGATCTGCGCCTTGAAGGGGCCGGCCGCCCCCGCGAAGATCGGCTAAACATGCGTCCTGGCGGGGAAATCCGTTAAAATCGATCATTTCTTCAAAGGCGTGAGGCCATGATTACCGGAAGCCTGGTCGCCATCGTGACGCCGATGCTCGAGGACGGCCGCCTCGACATCCCGCGGTTCAAAGCGCTGATCGACTGGCACATCGCCGAAGGCACCGACGGCATCGTCGTCGTCGGCACTACGGGCGAGTCGCCGACGGTCGGCTTCGACGAGCACAAGGAGCTGATCCACGTCGCGGTCGCGCACGCGGCGGGTCGCATCCCCATCGTGGCCGGCACCGGCGCCAACTCGACCGCGGAAGCGATCGAACTCACCGAGTCGGCGAAGCGCGCCGGCGCAGCCGCGTGCCTCTCCGTCGTGCCGTACTACAACAAGCCGACCCAGGAGGGTCTCTACCGCCACTTCAAGGCGATTGCCGATGCGGTCGACATTCCGAACATCCTCTACAACGTGCCCGGCCGCACGGTCGCGGACCTCGCGAACGACACGACGTTGCGGCTCGCCCTGATTCCGAACATCGTCGGGGTGAAGGACGCCACCGCGAACATCGAGCGCGGCACCGATCTCGTCAAGCGTGCGCCGGAAGGCTTCGCGGTCTACAGCGGCGACGACGCGAGCGGCCTGGCGCTGATGCTGATGGGCGGGCGCGGCATCATCTCCGTGACCGCGAACGTGGCGCCGCGGCTGATGCACGAGATGTGCGTCGCGGCGCTCGCGGGCGACCTCGCGCGCGCGCGCGAGGCCAACTACAAGCTGCTCGGGCTGCACCGGCACCTCTTCGTCGAGGCGAATCCGATCCCCGTGAAGTGGGCCGTCGCGCAGCTCGGATTGATCGAGGGCGGCATTCGACTGCCCCTCACGCCGCTGTCGGCGCAATACCAGGAGACCGTCAGGGAGGCCATGCGCGAGGCCGGAGTGCTCCAACAAGCAAGCGGCCTGCGCCTCGTGGAGGGTCGAGGGGCATGAAGAGATCGACGCGGGCCTTCCTCGCCGCGCTGTCCGTTCCGTTGCTGCTCGCCGGGTGCGGCCTCGGCGAGATGCTGGCCGGCGGCAAGAGCGTCGAGTACAAGTCGGCGGGGAAGCTTCCGCCGCTGGAGGTCCCGCCGGATCTCACGCGGCCGGGGCGCGACGACCGCTACCAGGTGCCGGACATCACGCCCGGCGGCACGGCCACTTTTTCCGCCTACAACGCCGAGCGCGGCGGCGGGGCGCGCTCGACCGAGGTGCTGCCGGCCTCGGCCAGCGTGCGCATCGAGCGCGACGGCAACACGCGCTACCTCGTCGTCGCCGAGCTTCCGGACAAGCTCTGGGTGCCGGTCAAGGAGTTCTGGCAGGAGAACGGCTTCCTGCTCAAGATCGACAGCCCGGACGCCGGCGTGATGGAGACCGACTGGGCGGAGAACCGCGCCAAGATCCCGCAGGATCCGATTCGCAACCTGATCGGCAAGGTGCTCGACCAGGCGTACTCGACCGGCGAGCGCGACAAGTTCCGCACGCGCCTCGAGCGCACGCCGAACGGCGGCACCGAGATCTTCATCAGCCACCGCGGGATGGTCGAGCAGGTGGTGAACAGCTCGCGCGGCATGGAAGGCACGGTCTGGGAGCCGCGCCCCGCGGACCCCGAGCTCGAAGCCGAGTTCCTGCGCCGGATGATGGTGAAGCTCGGCGTCGAGGAAGTCCGTGCGAAGGCGATGCTCACGCCGGACGGCAAACCCCAGGAACGCGCGCAGATCGTGAAGGGCACCGACGGCGCAAGCCTGTTGCGCGTCGACGACCCGTTCGATCGCGCATGGCGGCGCGTCGGCGTGGCGCTCGACCGGGTGGGCTTCACCGTCGAGGATCGCGACCGCACCAAGGGCATCTACTTCGTGCGCTACGCGGACCCCCAGGAGGGTGCCAAAAAGGAGGGCGGCCTTCTGTCGAAGCTGGCGTTCTGGCGGAGCACCGACACGGCGAAGCCCGCCGCGCAATACCAGGTCGTGGTGAACGCCGCGACCAACACGAGCCAGGTCCGCATCCTGGGCAAGGACGGCGGTCCGGACAACACCGGCGCTTCGCAAAAGATCCTCGGTCTTCTCTACGATCAGCTGAAGTGACGCCGCCGTCGCGCCCCGCGTCGCTGGCTCTTCCACCCTTCGTGCCGCTTCCGCTCCGCGCCCTGCGCGCGGAGCGGCGCATTTCCGTGCGCGACCCTCTCGGTGCGCTTCGCGTCGCTCGGTAGCGGGTCGGGCGGCAACGCGCTCGTCGTCGAGGCGGGCGCGTCCCGGGTCATGGTCGATTGCGGCTTTTCCGTCGAGGAGACCGCGCGCCGCCTCGCGCGCATCGGGCTGGCCGGCGGGGATCTCGCGGGCATCGTGGTGACGCACGAGCACGGCGATCACGCCGACGGCGCGATTCCCTTCGCGCGGCGCCATGGGCTGCGCGTCTGGATGACTCACGGGACGCTGCGGGCGACGGCCGACGGCGGCGGTCCCGACCCGGTTGTGACCGTGATCGACAGCCATGCGTCGTTCGCGGTCGGCGCGCTCGAGGTGGCGCCGTTTCCGGTGCCGCACGATGCCCGCGAGCCGGTGCAGCTCGTGCTCGGCGACGGCGCACGGCGCCTGGGTGTGCTCACCGACATCGGCACCTCGACGCGGCACGTCGAGGCGATGCTCTCGGGGTGCGACGCGCTGGTGCTCGAGTGCAACCATGACGAGCGGATGCTCGCGGACGGCCCTTACCCCGGCTGGCTGAAGGCGCGCGTCGGGGGGCCGTTCGGCCATCTCGCCAACGCCGCGGCGGCGCAGTTGCTCGCGGCGCTAGACCGCTCGCGGCTGCGTCACGTGATCGCCGCGCATCTCTCGGACAAGAACAACCGGCCGGACCTCGCGCGCGCGGCGCTCGCCGGCGTGCTCGGCTGCGCGGCGGACTGGATCGGGATTGCGGAGCAGGCGAACGGTTTCGACTGGCGGGAGGTCTGAGCCGGCGGCGGAGTTCCAAACCACGAAGGCCGGCTTGGCGCCGGCCTTCGACTGCTGCTGGATCCCGGCATGTGCCGGGCAGACCCCGCTAACGCGGGGTCACTTCTTCTCGTCTTTCTTTTCCTCGGTGGTTGGCGCCGGTGCCGGCGCGGGAGCGGGGGCGGGCGCGGGCGCCGCAGCGGGTGCGGCCGGCGCTGCGGGCTTCGCTTCTTCCTTGCCGCATGCCGCCAGGGCAGCCGCGGCCAACGCGGCAATGAGTAGAGCGCGTTTCATATCGGTTCTTCCTTTTCTGTTTGAGGGGAGGAGTCGGCCGGCGTCGTGACACGCGGTGACGCATGCCATCGCGCCGACCGTACGTTCAAAGTATATCGCGCGGCCTGACGAACGGCTGACGAGGGCTGGCCGAACGCGCCGCGGCGCCGCGTCCCGCCGGGCTACAGCCCGAGGGTCGTCGCCGGGATCGCCGGCACGGAGCTCTGCCAGATCTCGTCGAAGCGCTCGCGCATCAGGCGCGCGTCCTGGTACTCGTTGAGCGTGTAGACGCCGCGGGGCTGCGCCGCGACCGGCCGCCGCACGAAGTGCTCCATGTCCGCGAGCACGAAGCAGTCCTGCACGCGCGCCGCCTCGCCTTCGCTCTGATGGATGGCGACTGCGAAGCTGAAGCCGCGCACGAGATCGAGCATGCGCGGGCACCCGCGCTTCAGGTGCTCGGGGTCGTGAACCACGACGAAGAGACGATTGTCGGGGCTTGCAAGCAGGAACTGACGCAACGCCGCGTGGCGCACCGGTGCGTTGAGCTCGAGCTGGGCGCAGTCCGGATCGAACACGCGCAGCTCGCGTCGTGCGGTCGCGAGCAGGCCGTCGAACGCTTCGAGGTATTGCCGCCGGCTGATGATCAGCTCACGGCGCGGCTGCGGGATGACTTTTGCGAGATCGTCAGCGGCGCTGGGCATCGCGACTCCGCTCATCGAGGCGCGGGAGCAAGGTATCCCGCTCGGTACCAAGTGTAGAGGAGCGCCGCACCGGGCGGTGTGAAGGAATTCCCGGCCGGCAGCACGCGACGGTCCGCAAGCCGGGTGAGCGCGGCACGCGACCCGGGCGGCGCGTCGACCGACTCGCCGTTGATGAACACGCGGTTCGCGCGATAGAGCATCCCGGTCGCCGGAGCGAGCGCGACGCCTCGCTGCGCGCACGCGCGGGCGAACGTCGTCGCGCCGAGCGGTCGTCGCGGCGCGGCGAAGGAAACGTGCGGCTTGGGTTCGGAGAGGTGGCGGCCAAGGAACTCGAGGACTTCGCTGCGCGACCAGCGCACCCGCTCGAGCATCCGGATGCACCGGGCAACGAGTCGGTCGTCGAGTCGCGCGGGCGCGCGAGTCGGGGCCAGGTCCGGATCCGCGTAGAGCGTGTCGGGCAGCGCGAGGCGATCCTGCAGGAAGCCGAGGAACTCGCTGCCGAGCTCGCGCACCGACGGTGCGCGGAAGCCGATCGAGTAAGTGAGGCACGGCTCCAGCGCCACGCCGTCGTGCGCCACGCCGGGCGGCAGATAGAGCATGTCGCCCGGCTCGAGGATCCACTCGCGTTCCGCCCGGAAGCGCTTGAGGATCTTCAACGGCGCACGCGGATCGAGCTCGCGCGCGCCGTGCGTGGCGATCCGCCACCGCCGCCGACCGCGACCTTGCAGCAGGAACACGTCGTACGAGTCGACGTGCGGTCCGACGCCGCCGTCGGGCGCCGCGTAGCTCACCATCACGTCGTCGAGACGCGCGTACGGCGCGAAGGCGAATCGCCGCATTATCCGGTCGGCCCCGGGTAGGAAGTGGTTGAGCCCTTGAACCAGGAGCGTCCAGCGCCGGGCGGGCAGGGCGCGCAGGCTCGCGGCGCGGAACGGGCCGTGCCGCAGCTCCCAGCGCGTGCCGCGTCGCACGACGACGCGCGATTCGCAGTCGTCGCGCGCCGCCAGCTGAAAGAGATCGCTCACTGTCACCGGATCGCGCAACCCCGGCCACGCGCCGCGCACCAGAAACGGGCGTTTCTGCCAGTACCGGGTCAGGAATTCGCGCGGCGCGAGGCCGCCGAGCAGCGTGTGAATCGCGGGAACGTGCAAAGCGGCGGACACGGACGACCGGGTGGAGCGCAAAATGCATTATATGAGGCGCGATGGCGCGTGCGGTTGACAACACGGGAAAGAAGTTGGTTTAGAATCGCCGCGACTTGGGAAAGCCGAGACGATCGCGACGTTAAGGCGCGAGGCAGCGGAAGCGGGGCCCTAACCCCGCGTCTCGGTGCATAGCTGGACGAGCGAGGACATCGTGCACACACGGCTTGCGATGCTCGAATCTGCCGCGGGATCCGCCCCGAACGCGCGCGCGGGCCTCCCCGCGATCGTTCGCGCGGCGCTTTCCTAGGGACGCGCCCGCATGCTCCAGCCGGGCCAGTCCGCACCGCCGTTCTCCCTGCCGGACGCCGACATGGAGACTGTCGCGCTCGGCGACTTCAAGGGCAAGAAGCACGTCGTCCTCTATTTCTATCCGAAGGACGGCACGCCGCCCTGCACGCGGCAGGCGATCGAGTTCAGCGATCACGAGGAGCACTTCGCGCAGCACGACTGCGTCGTGATCGGCGTCTCGTGCGACGACTGCCTCACCCACGCGGAGTTCCGCGACGAGAACGGCATCTCGCTCACCCTGCTCGCCGACCCCGACGGCGACGTCTGCCGCGCGTACGGCGTGTGGCGCGATCCGGACGAGAACGGTCAGCGCCGCAGCTGCATCGTCCGCTCCACGTTCGTCATCGACAAGCGCGGCAAGCTGCGGCATGCGCTCTACGGCGTGAACCCGAAGGGTCACGCCTCCGAGGTGCTCGGCCTGGTCAAGCAGCTCTCGTGAGCGCGGTCGGCCGCGATAGAGTCGTCGCGATCGACCTCGAGCTCGCGGACTTCCAGGGCAATCTGATCCAGCGATCGGAGCGCCCGATCCACTATCTGCACGGGGGCTACGGCGAGGTCCTGCCCGCGCTCGAGCGCGCGCTGGAGGGCAAGCTCGTCGGTGCCCGCGTGACCGCCCGGCTGGAGCCCGAGGAGGCGTTCGGCGACTACGACGAGACGCTCCTGCGCGTGGAACCGCGCGCCGATTTTCCCGACGCGCTGCAGGTGGGCATGCGCTTCGAGGGCGTTCCCGGCGGCGCGGACGACGAGACGATCTATACGGTGACCGACATCGCCGCGGACAAGGTGGTGCTCGACGGCAACCACCCGCTCGCGGGGATCGGCGTGGAATTCCGCTGCACGGTGCGCGAGGTTCGCACCGCGACCGCGGAGGAGATCGCGCGCGGCGCCGCGGACGATCCCGACGGGCTGGCGCTCGAGATCGGCTGAACCGGCCGCTTACGCGCCGGCGAGCATCATCCTGTCCCCTTCCGGCACGAACGTCACGCGGCGCGCGTGGAACGGCGCGACCGTCGGGCGGTGCGCGATGCTCACGATCGCCGCGCGCGGCAGCCGCGTGGTCAGGAGCTCGTAGAGCCGCCGCTCCGCCGCTTCGTCGAGCGAAGCGGTCGCCTCGTCGAGGAACAGCCAGTCCGGGGCGTGCAGCAGCGCGCGCGCGATCGCGAGGCGCTGCTGCTCGCCGCCCGACAGCCGCATGCTCCAGTTCTCGCGTTCGTCGAGGCGCGCTGCCAGGGCGTCCAGCCCGACGTCCGCGAGCGCCGCCCTGACGGCGTTGTCGGAAAACTCGCCCGCGTGCCCCGGATACGCGACCGCGTCGCGCAGCGGCGCGATCGGGATGTACGGCTTCTGCGGCAGGAACAGCACGCGTGCGCCGCGCGGGACGCGGATTCTGCCGCGGCCGTACGGCCAGATGCCGGCGAGCGCGCGGAAGAGCGTGCTCTTGCCCGCGCCCGACGGGCCGGCGATGAGCACCCGCTCGCCGGGATCGATCGTGAAGGCCGTGTCCGCGAGGATGGCCCGGCCGTTGGGAAGTGCGAGGTCGAGGTGTTCGGCGCGCACTGCACGGCCGTCGTCCGACTGCACGTCGATCCCGCCGTGTCGCGCCTGTTCCGCGGCCGCGTCCTCGAGCGCACGATGGAAGGTGAGCAGACGGTCGACGCTCGCTCTCCAGTTCGCGAGCGTCGAGTAGTTGTTGACGAACCACGACAGCGAGCTTTGGACCTGCCCGAAGGCGCTCGCGATCTGCGTCAGGCCGCCGAGCGGCACCGCGCCCGAGAAGTAGCGGTGCCCGGCGACGAAATAGGGGAACACGATCGCGATCTGGTTGTACCCGACCGTGAAGACGTTGAGACGCTTCGTGTAGCGCATCAGCCCCCACCAGTTGCCGCGGATCCACTCGATCCGCTCGAGCAGGGCCGTCTTCTCGGGCGCCTCACCGCGATAGAGCGCGACGCCCTCGGCGTTCTCGCGGAGGCGCACGAGCGAGTAACGGAAGTCCGCCTCGTAGCGCTCCTGCATGAAGTTCAGGCCGATCAGGCGGCGGCCGACGTAGTGGGTCAGCACGCTGCCCACGACCGCGTAGAGCAGCGCGGCCCACAGCAGATACCCGGGCACGGACATCTCGGTCGCGCCGAGCTTCAGGGGCAGCGCGCCGGAGAGGTTCCACAGGATCACCGCGAAGGAGGCGAGCGTGACGGCCTCGCGGATCAGGCCGAGCACGAGGCTGAGCGTGCCGGAGGTAAACAGGCGCAGGTCCTCGGCGATGCGCTGGTCGGGATTGTCGGTGCCGCGGCTCTCCAACTCGAGGCGGTAGTACACCTGATTGCCGAGCCAGTCGCCGAGATACTGCTTCGTCAGCCAGATCCGCCAGCGCATCTGCAGCATCTGCTCGAGGTAGGTCTCGTAGACCACGGCAGCGATGTAGAGCGCCGCGATGTAGCAGAAGTACACGAGGAGGACGAAGAAGTCGCGCTCGTCCTTCTGCTCGAGCGCGTTGAAAAACTGCCGGTTCCAGTCGTTGAGCAGCACCAGCAGGTAGACGGTGGAGAGCGACAGCGTCACGATCGCCGCGAGCAGCGCCCACGCGCGCCACTTCTCCTCGGAACGCCAATAGGGCGCCGCGAGCTTCCAGACGTTGCCGAGGAAGGTGCGTGCGTTGATCATGACGCCGGTATCCATGCGGAGGAGGCTCCGAGAGAGAAAAGCGGGAAGGGGGAAAGACCGAACGGCGCGGCTAGGTCGCGCGCCCCGCGCGATTCGCGAGCTCGCGCGCGGGCTCGATCAGCTCGCCCGCGGTGAGTCCGACCGGGCCGACGCCGCGCGCGACGAGCGCGTCGGCCGCGGCGCCGTGCAGGTGCACCCCGGCGATCAGCGCGTCCTCGGGCGCGAGCCCCTGCGCGGCGAGCGCGCCGACGAGGCCGGTCAGCACGTCGCCCATGCCGGCGCTCGCCATGCCGGGATTGCCCGAAGCGTTGATCCACCAGCGGCCGTCCGGCGCGGCGATCACCGTGCCGTTGCCCTTCAACGCGACGTGGCTCTTCAACTCGGTCGCGAGCCGCCGGGCCGCGCCGATCCGATCGGCCTGCACGTCCTGCGTCGCGACGCCGAGCAGGCGCGCGCATTCCGCGGGATGCGGCGTCAGCAGCGTCGGCTGCTTGCGGGCGTGCACCGCAGACTGCAGCACTGTGTAGGTTGCAACCAGGTTCAGGGCGTCGGCGTCGAGAACGAGCGGGACGTCCATGCGCAGCACGTGTGCGAGCAGGCGCTGGGCTGCGGCGTCGGTCCCCATGCCCGGCCCGGCAGCGAGCGCGGTGAGCGGGACGTCCGCGAGCAGCTGCTCGGGCTTGCGCAGCATGAGCTCGGGCTGCACGTAGTCGACGTACGGCGGATGGTCGGTCAGCAGGCCGAGGAACACCTTGCCCGCGCCGAGCCGGATCGCCGTGCGCCCCGCGAGGAGCGCGGCGCCGACCATCCCCGCGGCGCCGCCTAGGATGCCCAGGCTGCCGGCAAGGCCCTTGTGGAAGTTCCTCGGGCGTTCGAGGAGCGGGGCGGCGAGCAGCGCCTCGGTTACGAGATGGCCGTCGGGGGGGTGCAGCGTTGCGGCGTCGACTCCGAGCGTCGCGAGCGCGATCTCGCCGCAGCAGTCCGGCCCGTCGAGCGTGTAGAGCCCGGGCTTGCGCGCGATGAACGTGATCGTGTGCGTGGCTCGGAACGCGGCCCCCGGTGCCGCGCCGGTGTCGGCGTTGACGCCGCTCGCGATGTCGAGCGCGAGCTTGCGGCCGGGCAGCGCATTCGCCGCCTCGATCAGCCGCGCCGTTGCGCCGCTTGCGGCGCGCGCGAGCCCGATGCCGAACAGCCCGTCGACGACGAGATCGTAACGTCCGCCCGCCGGGATCGATTGCAGCAGGCGGCCGTCGGCCGCGCTCCACTTGGCGAGCGCAGCGGCGGCATCGTGCGGGAGCTTCGACGCCTCTCCGGCGAACACCACGTCGACGCGATAGAACCAGCGCTTGAGGTGCGTCGCGACCTCGAGCGCGTCGCCGCCGTTGTTCCCCGGTCCGGCGAGGACGAGAACGCTGCGTCCGCTCGCGCCCGCGAGCTCCCGCGCGAGCTCCGCCGCGGCGAGGCCCGCCCGCTCCATCAGCGGCACACCGGGATCGCGCTTCAGCGCAGCCGTCTCGAGCGCGCGGACACCGGCGGTGAGATAGAGAGCGGGCAGCGCGGCGGGCATCGTCGCGCGCAGTTTAACCGAGCGCCGCAGGCACTAGTCGTAGCGCTCGAGCGTCAGACCCTCCAGGTCGATGCCCGGCTGCAGCCCGACCACGAGCCGCGCGAGCAGACGCCCGGAGCCGCACGCCATCGACCAGCCCTGCGCGCCGTGACCCACGTTCAGGAACAGGTGCTGGACCGGCGTGCGGCCGAGGAGCGGCGGCCCGTCGGGGGTCATCGGCCGCAGGCCCGCCCAGTGCTGAACGCGCGCGAAGTCGGCGGCCTCGGGGAAGAGCTCCCGGAGGGCGCGCAGAACGGTGCGGAAGCGATCGGGCGCGGCATCGAGCGAGTCCGCGCCGAGCTCGGCCGTCCCCGCCGCGCGCACGCGGTTGCCGAGGCGCGTGATCGCGACCTTGGTGTGCTCGTCCATGACCGAGGCCTCCGGCGCGCGGTCGAAGCGCGCGATCGGCAGCGTGACCGAGTAGCCCTTCACCGGCTGGATCGGGAGGCGAATGCCCAGCGGCGCGAGCAGCTTGACCGACTCGACGCCGAGCGCCACGACGTAGCGATCGGCGCGGAGCATCCCGTCGCTCGTCGCGACGCCGGCGACGCGGCCGCCGTCCACGTCGATGCGCTCGGCGGTGGTCTGGAAGCGGAAGCGCACGCCGCGGCGGCTCGCGTGCTCGGTCAGCGCCTGCGCGAAGAGATTGCAGTCGCCGGTCTCGTCGGCGGGCAGATGAAGCCCGCCCGCGAACGGCGCTTGCGCGTACGCGAGGGCGGGCTCGACTTCCACGCAGTCCTGCGGGGCGAGGATTCGATGCGGGATGCCGTTGCGCTCGAGGATGCGGGTGTGGGCGGCGACGGCGTGCAGTTCGGCCTCGGTGCGCAGAAGCTGCAGGATGCCGCGCGTGGTTGCGTCGTACTCGATTTCGACGGACTTGCGCAGCTCCTGCAGGCACTCGAGGCTGTAGCGGGAGAGGCGCTGCATGCGCGCCTTGTTGCGCTCGAAGCGGCGCCTCGAGCAGTTGCCGAGCCATGCCAGGCACCAGCGCGCGAACGCCGCGTCCGCGCGCCAGTCGACGCGCAGCGGGGCGTCGTCCTGCAGGAGCCACTTGAGCGCCTTCCAGCGCATTCCGGGCGCCGCCCACGGGGTCGCGTAGCTGGGGCACACGTTGCCCGCGTTGCCGAAGCTCGTCTCCAGCGCGGGGCCGATCTGCCGGTCGATGACGGCGACCTCGTGTCCGTCCTCGGCGAGGTAGTGTGCGGTCGTCACCCCGATGATCCCCGCGCCGAGGACGAGGACCTTCATCGCAGCGCTACTTCGACATCATCTGCTGCGGGAGCCATGTGACCAGGCCGGGGAAGAAATAGGTCAGCAGGACCGCGATGATCATCAGGTAGAACATCGGCAGCGTGTGCTTGGCGATCCAGGTGATCTGCCTTCTCGGTCATCCCCTGGAGCACGAACAGGTTGAAGCCCACCGGAGGCGTGATCTGCGCCATCTCCACGACCAGGACGACGAAGATGCCGAACCAGACGAGATCGATGCCGGCCTTCTGGACCGTCGGCAGGATCACGCCCATCGTCAGCACCACCATCGAGATCCCGTCGAGGAAGCAGCCGAGGATGATGAAGAACACCATCAGCGCCATCAGCAACCAGAACTGCGACAGGCCGAGCGAGCTGATCCACTCGGCGAGATGGCGCGGCAGTCCGATGTAACCCATCGCCAGCGTGAGGAACGACGCGCCGGCGAGGATGAGCGCGATCATGCAGTAGAGCCGCGTCGCGCCAAGCAGGCTCGTGCGGAACGTGTCCCACGTCAGCGAGCGCTGCACGGCCGAAACGACCAGCGAGCCGACCACGCCGAACGCCGCCGCTTCGGTCGCGGTCGCGATGCCGGTGTAGATCGAGCCGAGCACGAGGAGGATCAGGATCACGACCGGAATGAGGTTGCGCGAGGCGTACAGCTTCTGCGCGAAGGTCGTCCGTTCGGTCGGCGCCGGCACCTGCTCGGGGTTGAGCAGCGCCCAGACGATCACGTAGCCCATGAAGAGCAGCGCGAGCAGGATGCCCGGAACGACGCCCGCGATGAACAGCCGGGCGATCGACACCTCGGCAGTCACTCCGTACACGATCATGATGATCGACGGCGGGATCAGCAGGCCGAGCGTGCCCGCGCCGGCGAGCGTGCCGATCACCTTGCCCTCGGGATAGCCCCGCCCGAGCAGCTCGGGGAGCGTCATCTTGCCGATCGTGGCGCAGGTCGCCGCCGACGAGCCGGACACCGCGGCGAAGATCGCGCAGCCGATGATGTTCGTGTGCAGAAGGCGGCCGGGCAGGCCTTCCATCCACGGGGCGAGCCCGCGGAACATGTCCTCCGACAGTCGCGTGCGGAACAGGATCTCGCCCATCCAGATGAACAGCGGCAGCGCGGTGAGCGTCCAGCTCGACGACGAGCCCCAGATCGTGACCGCCATCGCGTCGCCGACCGGGCGCGTGGTGAACAGCTCCATCCCGATGAAGGCGACACCCACCAGCGCGAGCCCGATCCAGACGCCCGTCCCGAGCAGCAGGAACAGGAACGCGATGAGCAGCGCGGTAATCCCGAAGTCGCTCATTCGATTCGCGCCGGCTCGTCGGCCGCTTCCTGTTTGTCACCGTCGCGCAGCACGGCGACGAACGCGTCGACGAACGCGACGCAGAGGATCACCGTTCCGAGCGCCATGGCGAGCTGCGGGATCCACAGCGGCGTGGCGTCGTTGCCGGTGGAGATGTCGTTGAACGCGCGCGACTGCCACGCGAGCCGCACGCAGTAGAACGCGAGAATCCCGGAGAGGGCGAGGGCGAGCAGGTGGCACCAGATCTCGAGCGCCTTGCGCGCGATCGGCGGCACGTGGCTCAGGAGCAGCGTGACGCGGATGTGCTCATTCCGGTGCAGCGTGTAGGCGAGCGCCAGAAAGCCGCATGCCGCCATGCAGTAGCCGGCGTACGCATCGGTGCCCCGGACGTGGAAGTCGAGGAGGCGGCCGAAGATCCCGAGCAGCACGAACACCAGCGTGCCGATCATGAACACCGCGGCGAGCCAGCCGGCGGCTTCGTACAGGCGATCGAGCCAGGTTCGCATGACCCCGCTTCCCCCTCCCTGAGGCACGACTGGCGCGGTCGGCCGGCGTGTGCTGCGCGCTGCGGCCGGCCAGCCGGAGAGCCGCAGCGAAGGCGCGTTGGAGCCCGGCGTTCGCCGGGATAACCCGCGCTACCCGCGGGTCACATCTTTCGGTACGCGTCGACGACAGCCTTGCCGTCGCCGCCCGCCTTGTCGAGCCACTCCTTGAGCATCGTGTCGCCGACCTTGCCGAGGTCGGACTTGAGCTGCGCGCTCGGCGGCGCGACGTTCATGCCGTTCTTCCTCAGCTGGTCGAGGTACCAGCCGGTCTTCTCCTCCGCGGTTTTCCAGCCGCGCGTCTCGGCCTCGGCGACGGCCTTCAGCACTGCGTCTTGGGTCGCCTTGTCGAGGGCGTCGAACGCCTTCTTGTTGACGATCACCGCATTCTTCGGCAGCCAGGCCTGGGTGTCGTAGAAGTTCTTGACGTGCTCGAAGATCTTGCTGTCGTAGCCGGTCGCACCCGACGAGATCATCGAATCCATCGCGCCGGTCGCGAGCGCCTGCGCCACCTCGGCCGCCTGGATTGTCACAGGCTGCGCGCCGACCAGCTCGCCGATGCGCCCGGTCTGCGGGCTGTACGAGCGCCACTTGAGGCCCTTCATGTCGGCCACGCTCGCAAGCGGCTTCTTGGAGTAGACGCCTTGAGGCGGCCACGGTACCGCGAACAGCAGCATCATTCCCTGCGCACCGAGCTTGGCCTCGAGTGCCTTGCGCGAAGCGGCATACAGCTTCTTCGCGTCCGGGAAGCTCGTCGCCAGGAACGGCACGCCGTCGATACCGTAAAGCGGGTCCTCGTTGGAGAAGTTGACGAGCAGGATCTCGCCCGCCTGCGCCTGTCCGCCCTGGACCGCGCGCTTGATTTCCGGGGCCTTGAACAGGGACGCGTTCGGATGCACCGTGATCTTGAGCTTCCCACCGGTCGACTTGTCGATGTCGTTCGCAAACTGCTGGATATTCTCGGTGAGATAGTTGGTGGCCGGGTACGCGGTCGGCAGGTCCCATTTGGTCTGCGCGTGGGCCGCGCCGAACGTGGCGGCAAGCGCGGCGGCGACCAGAATCTGGCGGAATTTCATCTTGAGCTTCTCCTCGGGAAAGCGGCGGCTAGGGTACCCGAAATTCCCGCCCCGGCACAATTCGGTACGATCGCCAGGACTCCGCCTCGCATCGCACTCGTGACCGCAGCCTCCGCGCGCCCCGCACTCGGCATCCTCATGCTGGACACCGCGTTCCCGCGCGTGCCCGGCGATGCCGGCAATCCCGCGACCTGGCCGTTCCCGGTGCGGACCAAGGTGGTGCGCGACGCCTCGCCGGAGCGCGTCGTGCGCGGGCGGGCGGAGGGGCTCGTCGACGCGTTCGTCGCGGCCGGTCGCGAGCTCGCGGCGGAGGGCGCGGCCGCGATCATCACCACCTGCGGCTTCCTGGCGCTGCATCAGCGCGCACTCGCCGAGCGCCTGCCGGTGCCGTTCGCGTCCTCCGCCCTGATGCAGCTGCCCCTGCTCGAGCGGCTCCTCGCCGGCGGGCGCCGGCCGGGCGTGCTCACGATCGACGCGGCCGCGCTGACGCGCGCGCACCTGCTCGCGGTCGGCGCGGACCCGGAGACGCCGGTCGTGGGCGTGGATCCCGACGGCGAATTCGTGCGCACGTTTCTCGGCAACTGGCCGACGCTCGATGTCGCCGCCGCCGAGCGCGAGCTCCTTGCGGCCGGCGACCGGCTGGCCGCGCACCACGCCGATCTGGGCGCCGTCGTTCTCGAGTGCGCCAACATGCCGCCCTATGGGGCTGCGCTGCGCGCGCGCCTGGGCTTGCCGGTGTACGACGTGGTGAGCCTGGGGCGATGGCTCTACGCCGCTCAGACCGACAGCAGCGCCGAGACGTGGTCCGCGATGGCGAGCGCCGCGGTCAGGCCCGGCGATTCGATCCCGTAGAGATTCACCAGCCCCGGCACGCCGTGCACGCGCGGCCCCTGCACGACGAAATCCGCCGCCTTCTCCGACGGCCCGACGATCTTCGGCCGGATGCCCGCGTAGCCGGGCGCAAGCTGGCCGTCCGCGAGCCCCGGCCAATAGTCGCGGATCGCGGCGTAGAAGCTGTCCGCGCGGCGCGGGTCCACGTCGTAGTCGATGCGGTCGATCCACTCCACGTCCGGACCGAAGCGGGCCTGCCCGCCGAGATCGATCGTGATGTGTACGCCGAGGCCGGCTTCGTTCGGCATCGGATAGACCAGGCGCGAGAACGGCGCCCGGCCGATGAGCGAATAGTAGTTGCCCTTGGCGTAGTAGGTCGGCGGCACGTGCGCGGGCGGCAAGCCCCGGATCGACGCGGCCACGCGCGGCGCATGCAGGCCGGCCGAGTTCACCACCGTCCGGGCGAGCACCTGCATCGGCTCGATGCCGCCGACCTCGAGCATGATCCCGTTGTCGCGAACGCGGCCGCGCTCCAGCGGGCTCTTGAACGCGACGGCGGCGCCGTGCGCTTCGGCGTCGCCCTGCAGGGCGAGCATGAATGCGTGGCTGTCGACGATGCCGGTCGACGGCGAGAGGTAGGCCGCGACGCACCGGAGCGCGGGCTCCATCGATCGCGCCTCGCCGGCGGACAGGCGTTGCAGGTCGGTCACGCCGTTCGCTTCCGCCTGCGCCTTGATCGCCTGCAGCTTGGGGAGCTGAGTCTCCTCGGTCGCGACGAGGAGCTTGCCGCAGCGGCGGTGCGGGATGCCGCGCTCGGCGCAGTAGGCGTACAGGGCGAGCTTGCCGGCGACGCAGAAGCGCGCCTTCAGCGAGCCCGGCGGGTAGTAGATCCCGGCGTGGATGACCTCGCTATTGCGCGAGCTCGTCTCGGTGCCGATGCCCTCGGCGGCGTCGAGGACGATCACCTCGCGACCGGCGAGCGCGAGCGCGCGCGCGACGGCCAGCCCGACCACGCCCGCGCCGATTACGACTGCGTCCACTCGTTCCATCGCTGCTCGCGCCGTTCGCGTTCCGGCTTGGAATTGTACCGGCGGCGCTGTAATCTCCCGCCTTCCACGCAAGGAGTCGTTGCATGCATCCCACCGAGCTCTTGCCCTCGCCGCGTGCCGCGCGGGCGGCGGCGCGCTCGGGCGAGCTGACCGGCAACACCGCCGGCGTCGCGTACGGCCATGTCCAGGGCAACGTCGCGATCCTGCCGCGCGATTACGCGGGCGAGTTCGAGCGGTTCTGCCAGCGCAACCCGAAGCCCTGTCCGGTGCTCGCAATCGGCGATCCGGGCGACCCGCGCCTGCCGACGCTCGGTGCCGACGTGGACATCCGCACCGACTGCCCGCGTTACCGCGTGTTCGAGAACGGGGAGTGCGTCGACGAGCCGCACGACGTCAGGCGCTGGTGGCGCGACGATCTGGTCGCGTTCATCCTCGGCTGCTCGTTCTCCTTCGAACAGGCGCTGCTGGAGGCCGGGGTGCCCCTGCGCCACATCGAGCAGCGCAAGAATGTGGCGATGTGGCGCACCAACATCGCGACCACGCCGGCCGGCCGGTTCCACGGGCCGCTCGTCGTTTCGATGCGGCCGTTCAAGGCGGCCGACGCGATCCGCGCGGTCCAGATCACCTCCCGGTTCCCGACGGTGCACGGGGCGCCGGTGCACATCGGACTGCCCGAGGTCATCGGCATCCGCGACCTCATGCAGCCCGACTGGGGCGATGCCATCGAGGTGAAGCCCGACGAGCTGCCGGTGTTCTGGGCGTGCGGCGTGACGCCGCAGGCCGTCGTCGCGGCGGCAAAGGTGCCGTTCTGCATCACGCATTTTCCGGGGTCGATGCTCGTCACCGACCTCCGCAACGCCGAGCTCGCAATCCTCTGATGTCCTTCCGGGAGAGAACGATGAAAATCACGCTTCGCTCGGCCGCCGTCGCGGCTGCCTTCGCCATGGGCGGCGCTCACGCGCAGAGCACGGTGACGATCGTCAGCCATCCGATCGCGACCATGCCCCAGTACACCAAGGTCGACGTCCCGCTGCTGCGCGACGAGCTGCCGAAGAAGGCGAAGATCAACGTCAATCTCGCGGCGTGGTCGGAGCGCAACGTCGCCGGGCCGGAAGTGCTGCGCCTGGTGCGCTCCGGACAGGTGGACATCGGCGCCGCGCCGCTCGCGACGGTGTCCGGCGACGTGCCGTTCCTCGACGCGGCCGACATGGCCGGGCTCAATCCGACGGTCGAGCAGGCGCGCAGGGCGGCGGCGGCGATGGTGCCGACCGCCAACAAGGAGCTCGAGCGCGTCGGCCTGCGCATCATCGCGACCTTCCCGTACACCGCGCAGGTGTTCTTCTGCCGCGGCAACGTCGCGAGCCTCGCCGACCTGAAGGGCAAGAAAGTGCGCTCGTTCGGCGGCTCGCTCAACGACCTGATCGCGGCGGTCGGCGCACAGCCGGTCGGGCTGCCGTTCGGCGAGGTGTACGGCGCGCTCGAGCGCGGCGTCGTGGACTGCGCGATCACCGGCACGGGCAGCGGCAACTCGGCGAAGTGGTTCGAGGTGGCGAACACGATGTACGTGCTGCCGGTCGCCTGGTCGACCGGCGCGTACTACGCGAACCTCGCGTGGTGGAACAAGCTCGACCCCGCGACGCGCAACGCGATCGAGGCGCAGTTCAAGGCGGTCGAGGACGGCCTGTGGAAGATGGGCGCGGACGCGACCGACGACGGCGTCCAGTGCAACATCGGCAACGCCGCCGGCTGCAAGATCGGCAGCACCGTGACCTCCAGGCCGATGAAGGCGAACCTGCCCACCGACGCCGACAAGGCCGAGATCCGCAAGGCGCTCAACGAGAAGGTCCTGCCGGCCTGGGTGCAGCGCTGCGGCGCGCGGTGCGGCGACGTCTTCAACGAGGTGCTCGGCCCGATCACCGGCGTGAAGTACGTCAAATAGCGTCGACGCGCCGTCTCTCGAGCCCGACCGGGTAGGGCCATCCTCTCTCGCACGCGCACGGCTCTCGACCACCTCGCCCGCTGGATGAACCTGGCGGCGGGGTGGCTCTTCGTTTTCTGCGCGTTCTTCATTACGCTGGAAGTCCTGGCGCGGAACTTCTTCGGCTTCTCCACCAAGTCCACCACCGAGCTGTCGGGCTACATGCTCGCGGTCGGGATCGCGTGGGGCCTCGCGCACGCGCTCGCCGAGCGCATTCACGTGCGCGTCGACGTCCTGGTCAACAAGCTGCCGGCGGGCGTGCGCGTCTACCTGCACGCGGTGGCGCTCGCGCTCCTGCTCGTGCTGGCGGCGGCGATGGCCTACGGCGCGTGGTACATCACGGCCGAATCGCTCGACTTCCGCGCCGCCGACATGAGCGGCCTGCGCACGCCGCTCGCCATCCCGCAGGGGCTCTGGGGCGCGGGGATCTTCGTGTTCGCGGCGATGTGCGCGGTGATGCTGCTCGAGGTGCTGGTGCTGCTCGCGCGCGGGCGCGGCGGCGAGGTGGAGCGCATGCTCGGCTCGCGCACTTACGAGGACGAGGCGCGCGAGGTGCTCGAGGCGCTCGGCGCGGAAGAGCCGAAGACGTGATCGCGGTCGTCTTCCTTCTCGTGCTCGTCGGGGTGATGCTCGTCGTCGCCGCGTTCGGCGGCCACGCCGGGCCGCTGCCGATCGCGGAGCTCCTGGTGCTGGTCGCGCTCTTCCTGCTCTTCTTCGGCGCGGGGGTCTACATCGCGGCGGTGCTCGGCGTGCTCGCGCTCATTCTCGGGTTCGCGTTCTCGGACCGGCCGTTCTGGCTCTTCATCGGCCAGATGCTTTGGAACCCGAGCTCGAACTTCCTGCTGGTCGCCATCCCGCTCTTCCTCCTCATGGGCGAGATCATGCTGCGCGCCGGGTTGTCGGAGAAGCTGTACCGGTCGCTGAACGTGTTTCTGCACCGCATGCCGGGCGGGCTGCTGCACACCAACATCCTGGCGTGCGGCGTGTTCTCGGCGGTGTCGGGTTCGAGCGTGGCCACCGCGGCGACGATGGGCTCGGTCGCGCTGCCGTACTTCCGCAACACGAGCTACAGCCCGCGCTGGGTGCTCGGCTCGCTCGCCGCGGGCGGCGCGCTCGGGAACCTCATCCCGCCCGGGATCACGTTCATCATCTACGGGCTGCTGACCGACACCTCGGTCGGCAAGCTGTACCTCGCCGCGCTCGGGCCGAGCCTGCTCATGCTGTGCCTCTTCCTGGCGGTGATCCTGTGGCACGGCCTGCGCGAAGGCAAGCGGGAGCGGGCGGAAGGACCGGTGAACCCGGGCTTCGTGCGCGTGGCGATCGACCTCCTGCCGACCGTGGTGCTCATCGGGCTCGTGCTGGGGACGATCTACGCCGGGCTCGCGACTCCGACCGAGTCCGCCGCGTTCGGCGTCGTGGGGGCGGTCGCCTTCGCGGTCATCGGCGGGCGGTTCAGCTTCCGCATGCTGAGCGAATCGGCCGAGGCGGCGGCGAAGACCACCGCGATGATCGGCCTGATCCTGCTCGGCGCGTATTTCCTCAACCACATCCTCACGAGCATCCAGGTGCCGCAGAAGCTCGCCGCGATGGTGGCCGGGCTGCCCCTCCCGCCGTGGGCGATCATGCTGCTCATCGTCGGCTTCTACCTCGCGCTGGGGACCTTCATGGAGGGCTTCTCCATGATCATCACGACGATCCCGGTGATCTTCCCGATCGTGAAGGCGCTCGGCTACGACCCGATCTGGTTCGGCGTCATCATCACGATGCTGGTGGAGATCGCGCTCATCAGCCCGCCCGACGGTACCGTGCTCTACGTCCTGCAGGGGATGCGCCCCGACCGGGGGTCGATCACCGACGTGTTCTGGGGGGTGCTGCCGTTCCTCGCGGTCTACATCCTCGCGATCCTGCTGCTGATGATCTCCCCGCAGATCGCGCTCTGGCTGCCGACGGTCATGTCGTGATGCCCGACACGGGACCGGCGCGCTGGGAGTTCTGGATCGATCGCGGCGGGACATTCACCGACGTCGTCGCGCGCACGCCCGAGGGCGCGCTCGTCACGCACAAGCTCCTGTCGGACAACCCGGAAGCCTACGGCGACGCCGCGATCGCCGGCATCCGTCACCTGCTGCGCGTGCCGCCGGGCGCGCCGATCGCGGGCGACCGGATCGCCGCGGTGAAGATGGGCACCACCGTCGCCACCAACGCGCTCCTGGAACGCAAGGGCGAGCGCACGGTGCTCGTCATCACCCGCGGCTTCCGCGACGCGCTCAGGATCGCCTATCAGAACCGCCCGCGCCTGTTCGACCGGCACATCGTCCTGCCCGAGCTGCTCTATGCGCGGGTGATCGAGGTCGACGAGCGCGTCGGCGCGCACGGCGAGCTGCTCGTCCCGCTCGACGAGGCGGCGGCGCGCCGCGACCTGCTGGCCGCCTACGACGCGGGGTTCCGCTCGGTCGCGATCCTGCTGATGCACGGCTACCGGCATACGCGGCACGAGGCTTGGCTCGGCGCGGCTGCGCGGGCGATCGGTTTCGCTCAGGTGTCCGTGTCGCACGAGGTGAGCCCGCTCATGAAGCTCGTTTCGCGCGGCGACACGACCGTCGTGGACGCGTACCTCTCCCCGATCCTGCGCCGCTACGTCGATCAGGTGGCGGGAGAGCTCGCGGGCGTGCGCGTCCTTTTCATGCAGTCGAGCGGCGGCCTCACCGACGCGCGGCGCTTCCAGGGCAAGGACTCGATCCTGTCCGGCCCCGCCGGCGGGATCGTCGGGGTGGTGCGCACCGCTCAAGGCGCGGGCTTCGACCGCATCATCGGCTTCGACATGGGCGGGACGTCGACCGATGTGTCGCACTTCGCCGGCGAGTTCGAGCGCGCGTTCGAGACGCAGGTCGCCGGTGTGCGGATGCGCGCACCGATGATGAGCATCCACACCGTCGCGGCCGGCGGCGGCTCGATCCTGCACTTCGACGGCGCGCGCTATCGCGTCGGCCCCGACTCGGCGGGGGCGAACCCGGGGCCCGCGTGCTATCGCCGCGGCGGTCCGCTCGCAGTGACCGATGCGAATGTGATGCTCGGCAAGATCCAGCCCGCCTTCTTCCCGTCGGTGTTCGGCCCGGAGGGAAACCGCCCGCTCGACGCCGAGGTGGTGCGGGCCAAGTTCGCCGCGCTCGCCGGCACGATCCGCGCGGCAACCGGCGACGCGCGCAGCGCTGAAGAGGTTGCCGAGGGCTTCGTGGCGATCGCGGTCGGCAACATGGCGAACGCGATCAAGAAGATCTCGGTGCAGCGCGGCTACGACGTCACCGGGTACACCCTGTGCACGTTCGGCGGCGCCGGCGGTCAGCACGCCTGCGCCGTGGCCGACGCGCTCGGGATGCGGCGCGTGTTCATTCATCCGCTGGCGGGGGTGCTGTCCGCGTACGGCATGGGCCTCGCGGACATCACGGCGATGCGCGAGCAGGCGGTCGAGCTCCGCCTCGACGACGGGGCGATGCCGCAGCTCGAGGCGGCGCTGGAGCGGCTCGCGGCGGCGGCGCGCGCAGAGGTGCGGGAACAGGGCGTGGCCGACGAGGGCATCCGCGTCGCGCGTCGCGCGCATCTGCGCTACGAAGGGACCGATTCCGCGCTAATCGTGGCGTTCGGTGCCCCTGCGGACATGGTCGCGCGGTACGAGGTGGCGTATCGCCAGCGGTTCTCCTTCCTGATGCCGGACCGGGCGCTCATCGTCGAGGCGGTCTCGGTCGAGGCCAGCGCGACGGGATCCGAGATTCCGTCGTCCGCGCCGGTGGTGACGGAGGCCGGCATGGCGGAGCGGGTTGGCGCGGCACGGCCTGCCGCGATCGTCGATATGTTCACCGGCGGCGCGCGCCGTAGCACCCCGGTCTACCGCCGCGAGCAGCTGCGTCCCGGCGACGGGATCGACGGGCCGGCCATCATCGCCGAAGCGAACGCCACCACGGTGGTGGAGCCCGGTTGGCGCGCCACGGTGACCCCGCTCGACCATCTCGTGCTGGATCGGTTGGCCGTGCCGGTGCGTACCACGGCGGTCGGGACGAGCGTCGACCCGGTAATGCTCGAGATCTTCAACAACCTCTTCATGTCGATCGCCGAGCAGATGGGCTTCGCGCTCGCGAACACGGCGTACTCGGTCAACATCAAGGAGCGGCTCGACTTCTCCTGCGCGCTGTTCGACGCGGACGGCAACCTGATCGCGAACGCGCCGCACATGCCGGTGCACCTCGGCTCGATGGGCGAGTCGATCAAGACCGTGATTCGGCTGAACGCGGGCCGGATGGGCGCCGGCGACGTGTACGTCCTGAACGCGCCGTACAACGGCGGCACGCACCTGCCCGACATCACCGTCATCACGCCGGTGTTCGATGACGCCGGCGCGCGGGTGCTCTTCTACGTCGGTTCGCGCGGCCACCACGCCGACGTCGGCGGGATCGCACCCGGTTCGATGCCGCCGGACTCGCGGACCGTGGAGGAGGAGGGCGTTCTCATCGACAACTTCCTGCTGGTCGCGCGCGGCCGTCTGCGCGAGGCGGAGACGATCGCGCTGCTCTCGTCGGGCCGGTATCCGGCGCGCAACGTCGCGCAGAACATGGCCGACCTGCGCGCGATGATCGCGGCGAACGCGAAGGGCGTGCAGGAGCTGGGTCGCATGGTCCAGCACTTCGGCCTGGGCGTGGTGCACGCATATATGCGCCACGTGCAGGACAATGCCGAGGAGGCGGTGCGGCGCGTGATCGGCGTGCTGCGGGACGGCGAGTTCACCTACGAGATGGACTGCGGCGGCGTGATCCGGGTGCGCATCGCGATCGACCGGGCGGCGCGGCGTGCGACGATCGACTTCACCGGCACCTCGGCGCAGCTCCCGAACAACTACAACGCGCCTTCGGCGGTGTGCATGGCGGCGGTGCTCTACGTCTTCCGAACGCTGGTGGACGACGACATCCCGCTCAACGCCGGCTGCCTGAAGCCGCTCGACGTGATCATCCCCGAGGGCTCGATGCTGCGGCCGCGCTATCCGGCCGCCGTGGTGGCGGGCAACGTGGAGACCTCCCAGTGCATCACCGACGCGCTGTACGGCGCGCTCGGGATCATGGCCTCCGCCCAGGGGACGATGAACAACTTCACGTTCGGCAACGATCGCTACCAGTACTACGAGACGATCGCCGGCGGATCGGGCGCCGGGGCCACCGCGCTCGCGCCCGACGGCACGGCCGTGGACGGTTTCGACGGGACGGACGTGGTGCAGACCCACATGACCAACTCGCGGCTGACCGACCCCGAGGTCCTGGAATGGCGCTTTCCGGTGCTGCTCGAGAGCTACGAGATCCGCCGCGGGTCGGGCGGCGCCGGGTGCTGGCGCGGCGGCGACGGGGGAACGCGGCGCATCCGCTTTCTCGAGGCGATGACCGCATCGATCCTCGCCAACCATCGACGCATCGCGCCGCACGGCATGGCGGGCGGACTGCCCGGCGCGGCCGGACGCAACTGGGTCGAGCGCCGCGACGGGGGGTCGGTCGAGCTCGGCCCCGCCGACCGCGCGGAGATGGCGCCGGGCGACGTGTTCGTGATTCAGACGCCGGGGGGCGGCGGCTTCGGCCCGCCCGCGCGCTGAACTGCGCGGTCGTGCCGGCCCGACGGCCTGCGCACCTGACCTATTCCCGCAACGGAGACAAGATGCGGGCGGCGACCGGCGGGTGCTGGCACTTTTCCACGGGTGGGTCCGGCCGCGGGATGCTAGCATTCGCGAGTTTCACGGCGGCATGACCGTGGCATAAGTATTCTCAGAGCGCATGGACAGAAGAACGGTACTCACGAAGACCGCGAAGGGCCTCATGGAGGTCACCGGCAAGACGAGCCTCCTGCCCCGCGATCTGCGCAACGTCCTCTCGCAGGTGGACGGCAAGGCGACCGTCGGCGACCTGCATCAGCGGCTCGACAAGTTTACCGAAGCCAAGCTGATCGACACGCTCGGCAAGCTCGTCAAGGACGGGTTCGTGCGCGAGTTCGTGTCGGCGCCGGCGAGCGTCTCCCCACCGTCCCAGGTTCCGATCGTCCAGGAGGACGCGGACCTCGACTTCACCGCGCTCATCAGCAAGCCGCCGAGCCGGGCCGAGGTCACCGCGCAGAACTCCGCCGAGGCGGACGAGGTCTCGCGCCAGGTCGCGCAGGCGCGCGCCCGGCAGGATACCGATGTGCGGGGGAAGGCCGAGGCGGACGCACACGCGCGCGCCGAAGCCGAGGCGAAGGCGAAGCGCGAGGCGGAGGAGCGCGCCCGCAGGGAGAGCGAGGCGAAGGCCAAGGCGGAGGCCGAGGCCCGGGCGAAGCGCGAGGCGGAGGAGCGCGCCCGCAGGGAAGCCGAGGCCAAGGCGCGAGGCGGCGAAGGCCGAAGCGCGCGCAGGGGCCGAAGGCCAGGCGAGGCGAAGCGCGAGGCCGAAGAGCGCGCACGCAAGGAAGCCGAGGCCAAGGCGCGGGCGGCGGAAGCCGAAGCGCGCTCGCGCGCCGAAGCCGAAGCGAAGGCGAAGCGCGAGGCCGAAGAGCGCGCGCGCCGGGAAGCCGACGCCAAAGCGCGCGCGGAGGCCGAGGCCAAGGCAAAGGCCGCTGCCGACGAGAAGGCGCGGCGGGACGCCGAAGTGCGCGCGAAGGAAAGCGCCGAGGCCCGGGCGAAGCGCGAGGCGGAGGAGCGCGAGCGCAAGCAGGCCGAGGAGGCGGGGCGGCGCGAAGCCGAGGCGCGCGGTCGCGCCGAGGCGGAGGAACGCGCGCGCAAGGAGGCCGAGGCCCGCGTCCAGCGCGACCAGGAGGAGCGCATCCGGCGCGACCTCGAGGAGCGGGTGCGGCAGGCCGAAGAGCAGTCGCGTCGCGACGCGGAAGACCGGCGCCGCCGCGAAGCCGAGGAGCGTTCACGCCGGGACGCGCAGGACCAGGCGCGGCGCGAGGCCGAGGAGCGCGCGCAGCGCGAGGCCGAGGAGAAGGCGCGGCGCGAAGCCGAGGAGCGCGCGTATCGCGAGGCCGCCGAGCAGGCCAAGCGCGAGGCGGAAGAGGCTGCGCGCCGCAAGGACGAGGAAGAGCGCGCGCGGCGCGAGGCGGAGCGCCGGGCGCGGGACGAGGAAAAGGGGCGCGCCAAGGCGGAGGCCGAGGCGGCCGCGCGCGCGCGCCGCGAGGAGCGTGCGCGCGAGAAGGCGGAGGCCGAGGAAAAGGCCGCCGTGCGGGCGAAGGAGCGCGAAAAGGACGCGGCCGTCGTGGTCGCTCGCCTGGAGAAGATCCGCAGCGGCAAGGGCAAGGGCAAGGGCGGTTTCGGCAAGTACGTCGGCTACGCGGCGCTCGCGGCGGTGGTCGGCGGCCTCGTCTATCTCCATTTCATGCCGCTCGACATCGCCAAGTACGAGGCCCTCGCGAGCCAGCGGTTTGGCCAACCGGTCAAGATCGGGTCGGGGAACATCTCCCTGATTCCGTCGCCGGCAATCCGGTTCGAGAACGTGACGGTGGGGGCCGGCAAGAACGTCAAGATCGCATCGGTCGCGGCGACCCCGGAGCTCGGGGCGGTGTTCGCCGATCCGCCGGTGCTGAGATCGCTCGAGGTGTCCGGCGTGACGCTCGACGCAGCGGGCCTCGCCGGCATCCTGTTCGGGCGCTCCAAGGGGACGGCGCTCGGCATCGAGCGCATCCACGCGACGGGCGTCAAGGTCGTGCAGCCGGGACTCCACCTGCCCGAGCTCGACGCGACGGTGAGCTTCCAGGTCGACGGCGCGGTGCAGAAGATCGCCGTGTCGAATCCCGGCAAGACCCTCACCGCCCAGATCGAGCCGCAGAGCGACGGACGAGCCGCCGTGGACGCGTCGATCGGCGGCGCGGGCGCACTGCTCGGCCTGCCGTTCGAGGTGGAGTCGCTGAGCGCGAAGGGCGTCGCGTCCGCCTCCGAGTTCGTCATGAGCGAGCTCGACGCCAAGGTGTTCGGCGGGTCCGCGCGCGGCAAGGGCACGCTGCGCTGGAGCGGACCGCTGTCGTTCGACGGCACGCTCGAGGCGCGCGGTCTGGAAGCGCGGCGCCTCACGCCCATCATGACCGGAACGGTACAGGGCCCGATGGCGATCGCCGCCCAGGGCGAGACCCTCGATAAGCTCGCCGATGGCGCGCGCCTCGACTGGAGCTTCGCGGTCCAGGGCGGCCAGATCAACGGCATCGACCTCCCGCGTACCCTGCAGACGGGCAAGAGCGTCGGAGGCACGACCAAGGTCGACGAGATGACGGGGCAGGCGGTGGTCGGCGACGGCAAGGCCGCGCTGCGCAACGTCCGCATCGTAGGCGGTCCGATGCAGGCGAGCGGTGCGATCGACATCGAAGGCGGCAAGACGCTCGCGGGCCGGTTCAACGCGGACATGAAGACGCCCGGCGCGAGCTTGCGCGCCACGCTGGTCGTGTCGGGCACGCCGACGCAGCTCTCGGTAAAGCGATAGCGTTCGAGTCCGGCACAGCGCGCGGGCGCCGCCCGGCAGGGTCGTATAATCCGGGGCGTCATGCCCATCCTGAAGTTGCGCGGCGGCGTTGCGCTCTCCGCATTCCGCCGCGCGAAGCTCGAGTCGGTCCTCCGGGCGCTCCATCCCGGCCTCTCCGTAGCCGCGGCGACTTTCTGGCACTTCGTCGAGACCGAGCGCGCCTCGACGCCCGGCGAAAGCGAAGTCCTCGCGCAGCTGCTCCACTACGGCGAGCCGCAGCAGGAAGGCGGGCCGGACCCCGCCGGCGCGCTGTATCTCGTCGTTCCGCGGCTCGGCACGATCTCGCCCTGGGCATCCAAGGCGACCGACATCGCGCACAGCTGCGGCCTCGCGCACGTCGCGCGGATCGAGCGCGGCATCGCCTATCGCATCGCCGGCCGCGACGCGCGCGATGCGCGAGTGGCCGCAACGCTCCACGACCGCATGACCGAGACCGTCCTCGACTCGCTCGCGGCCGCCGAGGCGCTCTTCCGCCACTTTGCGCCGCGGCCGCTCGCGACCCTGCCGGTGCTGGCCGCGGGACGCGCCGCGCTCGAGCAGGCGAACGCGGCGATGGGCCTCGCGCTCTCGCCCGACGAGATCGACTACCTGCTCGAGGTGTTCCGCCGCCTGGACCGCGATCCGACCGACGTCGAGCTCACCATGTTCGCGCAGGCGAACTCCGAGCACTGCCGGCACAAGATCTTCAACGCGTCGTGGGTGATCGACGGCAAGCCCCAGGAGGCGAGCCTCTTCGGGATGATCCGCACCACCCACGCGCGCAATCCGCAGGGCACGGTGCTCGCGTACTCGGACAACGCGGCGGTGATCGAGGGACGCGAGGCGCGGCGCTGGTTCGCCGGAGCCGACGGCCGCTACGCCGAGCACCCCGAGCTGACGCACACGCTGATCAAGGTCGAGACCCACAACCATCCGACCGCGATCTCGCCGTTCCCGGGTGCCGCGACCGGGGCCGGCGGCGAGATCCGCGACGAGGGCGCGACCGGCCGCGGCTCGAGGCCGAAGGCCGGCCTCGCCGGCTTCTCGGTCTCGAGCCTGCACATTCCCGGCTTCGCGCAGCCCTGGGAGCGCGACTTCGGCCGGCCCGACCGCATCGTGTCCGCGCTCGCGATCATGCTCGAGGCGCCGATCGGCGCGGCCGCCTTCAACAACGAGTTCGGGCGCCCGAACCTCGCGGGCTACTTCCGCACCTTCGAGGCCGAGGCGGGCGGCGTCGTGCGCGGCTACCACAAGCCGATCATGATCGCGGGCGGTCTCGGCAACCTCCGCGCGGCGCACGCGTTGAAGGCGCCGATACCGCCGGGCGCCGCGCTCATCCAGCTCGGCGGCCCGGGCATGCTGATCGGCATGGGCGGGGGCGCCGCATCCTCGCTGGATGCTGGCGCGAACGTGGCCGACCTCGACTTCGACTCGGTGCAGCGGGGCAATGCCGAGATCCAGCGCCGCGCGCAGGAGGTGATCGACCGCTGCTCGGCCCTCGGCGCGGCGAGCCCGATCCTGTCGATTCACGACGTCGGCGCCGGCGGGCTCTCGAACGCGCTGCCCGAGCTCGTGCACACGGCCGGGCGCGGCGCGCGCATCGACCTGCGCGCGCCGCCGAACGAAGAGCCGGGGATGACGCCACGCGAGGTGTGGTGCAACGAAGCGCAGGAGCGCTATGTGCTCGCGGTCGCGCCCGACAGGGTCGACGAGTTTCGCGCGATCTGCGCGCGCGAGCGCTGCCCGTACGCGGTGGTCGGGACGGCGACCGCGGACGGCCATCTCACGGTCGTCGATCCGCATTTCGGGAACCAGCCGGTCGACGTCGATCTCGGCGTGATCCTCGGCCAGCCGCCGAGGATGGTGCGCGAAGTCGCCCGCGTGAGCCGGCCGCTCGCGGCGCTCGCGCTCGATGCGATCGAGCTGAAGGAGGCGTGCCACCGGGTGCTGCGCGCGCCGGCGGTCGCCGACAAGACCTTTCTGGTGAGCATCGGCGATCGGACGGTGGGCGGGATGACCGCGCGCGACCAGATGGTGGGGCCGTGGCAGGTCCCGGTCGCGGACTGCGCGGTGACGCTGATGGATTTCGTCGGTTATGCGGGCGAGGCCTTCGCGATCGGCGAGCGCACGCCGCTCGCGGTGATCGACGCGCCCGCGTCGGGCCGGATGGCAGTGGGCGAGGCGCTGACGAACCTCGCGGCGGCCCGTGTTCCGGACCTTGGCCGCGTGAAGCTTTCGGCGAACTGGATGGCGGCGGCGGGGTATCCCGGAGAGGACGCGGCGCTGTTCGACACGGTACGCTCGGTCGCGCTCGAGCTCGCGCCCGCGCTCGGCGTCTCGATCCCGGTCGGCAAGGATTCGCTGTCCATGCGCACCACGTGGCGCGAGGGCGGCGAGACGCGCGAGGTGATCGCGCCGCTCTCGCTGATCGTTTCCGCGTTCGCGCCCTGCGAAGACGCGCGGCGCACGCTCACGCCGCAGCTGCGCACCGACCGCGGGGCAACCGAGCTCGTCCTCGTCGATCTCGGTCGCGGGAAGAACCGGCTCGGCGCCTCGATTCTCGCGCAGGTGTACGGGCAGATCGGCGACCGGACGCCCGACCTTGACGATCCTGCCGAGCTCAAGCGGTTCTTCGGCGCGATCCAGGGACTCGCGCACGACGGCCTGCTGCTCGCCTATCACGACCGCTCCGACGGCGGACTGTTCGCTGCGGCGTGCGAGATGGCGTTCGCCGGCCGATGCGGGGTGACGCTGAACCTCGATCTGCTCTGCTACGACCCGCTCGCGCACGACGTCGACGGCAACGAGCGGCGTCCGGAGCTGATGCGCGGCCGCGACCTGGAGCGCGTCCTCCGGGCGCTGTTCGCCGAGGAGCTGGGCGCGGTGCTGCAGGTGCGCGCCGACGATCGCGACGTCGTGACGCGGCGGCTGACGCAGTCGGGCCTGCACGCCCAGGTGGTCGGCGCGCCGAACGACCGGGACGAGATCCGGCTGGTGCGCAACGCCAGGCCGGTGCTCGCCGAGAAACGCGTCGATCTGCAGCGGGCGTGGTCCGAGGTGTCCTACCGGATGCAGGCGCTGCGCGACAACCCGGAGTGCGCGCGCGAGGAATTCGACCGGATCCTCGATGCGCGCGATGCGGGGCTTGCGGCGCACCTGTCGTTCGATCCGGCCGAGGACGTGGCGGCGCCGTTCATCGCGCGCGGCGCGCGGCCGCGCGTCGCGGTGCTGCGCGAGCAGGGCGTGAACGGGCACGTCGAGCTCGCCGCCGCGTTCGCGCGGGCCGGATTCGAGGCGATCGACGTCCACATGAGCGACGTCCTCTCCGGCCGCACGGGGCTCGGCGGCTTTGCGGGCGTGGTCGCGCCCGGCGGGTTTTCCTACGGCGACGTGCTCGGCGCGGGCGAAGGCTGGGCGAAGTCGATCCTGTTCAACGCGCGGGCCCGCGACGAGTTCGCGGCCTTCTTCGGGCGCGGCGACAGCTTCGCGCTCGGCGTGTGCAACGGCTGCCAGATGATGGCCGCGCTCGCGCCGCTGATTCCGGGCGCCGCGGACTGGCCGCGCTTCGTTCGGAACCGCTCGGAGCAGTTCGAGGCGCGCTACGTGGCGGTGGAGATCGTTCCCAGCCCGTCGCTCTTCTTCGCCGGAATGGCGGGCAGCCGCATCCCGGTGTCGGTCGCGCACGGCGAGGGCCGGACGGCGTTCGCCTCGACCGAGTCGCGCCGCCGCACGCTCGTCGCGGCGCGGTACGTCGACCATCGCGGCGAGCCGGCCGAGCGCTATCCGCTGAACCCGAACGGCTCGCCCGAGGGCATCACGGCGGTGACGACCGCGGATGGCCGCTTCACCATCCTCATGCCCCATCCCGAGCGCGTCTTCCGCACCGTGCAGTGCTCGTGGCATCCCGACGAGTGGGGCGAGGAGAGCCCGTGGCTGCGAATGTTCCGGAACGCGCGGGTGTGGATCGGGTGAGGCTCGACGCCCCGTTCTACACCGAGGAAGAGCTCGACGCGCTGTACGAGACCGATCCCGTTGCGGCGCTCCGGATCTCGCGCGAGCAGCACGCGCTGAAGAAGCGGCTCGAGGCGACGGCGGGCGCGGATCCCGACGCGCCGCCGCCGACCGAGGGGCAGGCGCGCGAGGTGGTCGAGGAAGCGCGCCGGATCCTGCAGCGCGATGGCGGCGACCTCGAGTTCGTGTCGCTCGAGGCGGGGGTGCTGCGCGTGCGGATGAAGGGCGCCTGCGCGGGCTGCCCGCGCGGGCCGCTCGACCTCAAGAACGTGGTCGAGCGCCTCGTGCGGGCGCGGCTGCCCGCGATCCGGAAGGTCGAGAGCGGGTACTGACGGGGCGGACCGCTACTCGACCTTCGCCTTGGCGCGCAGGTCCTGGACGGTCTTCGTGAACTGCTGCTGCTGGAGCGCCTGGGCGATCTGCGGCTTCGCCTCCTCGAGAGTGGGGATCTTGGTGTCGCGCACGTCCTCGAGCAGGATGACGTGCCAGCCGAACTGGGTCTGCACCGGGACCTCGGTGTACTTGCCCTTGGTGAGCTTCGTCATCGCGTCGGCGAACGGCTTGACGTAGCCGCCCGGCGCGTTCCAGTCGAGGTCGCCGCCCCGGTCCTTGGAGCCGGGATCCTTCGACTGCTTGGCGAGCTCCTCGAATTTCCGGCCCTTCTTCAGCTCGGCGACGATCTGCTTCGCCTCGTCCTCCTTCTCGACCAGGATGTGGCGCGCCTTGTACTCCTTGTCCCCGCGCTGGGCCTTGACGCGGTCGTACTCGGCCTTGATCTGGGCGTCGCTGATCGGCGTGTTCTTGATGAAATCGGCGATGAAGGCGCCCCACAGCACTTCCTGCCGCGACAGCTCGAGTTGCGCGGCGACATCGGTGTTCTTCAGCAGGCCCTTCTTCGCCGCCTCCTGGGCGACGATCTCGCGGATGATGAGCTGCTCCTTGATCTCGGTGCGCATCTGCTCGCTGTCGGGCACGCCGCGCTGCGCCTGCGCCTTGACGACGACGTCGACGCGCGCCTTCGGAATCGCGACCCCGTTGACGGTCGCGACGCGGGTCGACGCGGCGGGTGCCGCGGCGGGTGCGGCCTTGTCGGCCTTGTCCTGGGCCGTGGCGGGGTGGGCGGAGAGGCCCAGCGCGACGAGCGCGGCCAGAGCCAGGCGGGGGAAGGCGGGAATCATGCAGGTTCCTTTCGGGAGGGAGTCGTTTGTGTGCCCGACGCCTCGTCGGGCGTCAGTGCCTTAATGGCGAGCGCGTGGATCTCGCGCTTCATCATCGGGCCGAGCGCGGCATACACCATCCGGTGCCGCGCCACGGTGTTCAGGTCCTGGAAGCGCCGCGAGACGATGGCGAGGCGGAAATGCCCGCCGCCGCTCTGCGCGCCGGCGTGCCCGGCGTGCAGCGCACTCTCGTCCGCGAGGTCGACCTGCACGGGCTCGAGCGCGGCGAGCCGCGCGCGGATTGCGCGGGCGACCTCGCTCAAGACTTCTCCTCGACGTACTTCGCCAGGAACATGCCCTGGGCGAGCACGAAGAGCAGCATCAGGCCGATGCCGCCGAACAGCTTGAAGTTCACCCAGGCGTCGGTCGAGAAGTTGTACGCGACGTAGATATTCGCCGCGCCCATGAAAGCGAAGAACGCCGACCAGCTGCGGTTGAGCGTGCGCCACGCGTGATCCGGAAGCTGGAGCTGCTCGCCGAGCAGCGTGCGGATGAGGTTGCGGCGGAAGAAGAGCTCGCCCCCGGTGAGCACGGCGGCGAAGACCCAGTAGAGGATCGTCGGCTTCCACTTGATGAACGTCTCGTCGTGCAGGAGCAGGGTCGCGCCGCCGAACACGACGATGATCGCGAGGCTCGCCCAGAGCATCGTGTCCACCTTCCGGCCGCGCAGCTTCAGCCAGGCCACCTGTGCGATCGTGGCGGCGATGGCGACGCCGGTCGCGACGTAGATGTCGGCGACCTTGAACGCGACGAAGAAGAGGATGACCGGGAAGAGGTCGAACAGGAACTTCATGGGGCCGGCATTATCCCACGGACGGCGCTCGCCGCGCGGCGCGGCGCGTACCGGCCATCCGCCCCTGCCGGCCGTCCGGCGGGGCGGGGCGTTCGCCTTAGTCCCTGTCGAACTTGAGCGACGCGGAATTGATGCAGTAACGCAGCCCGGTCGGCTGGGGGCCGTCCTCGAAGACGTGTCCCAGGTGGGAGTCGCAGCGCGCGCAGTGCACCTCGGTGCGGCGCATGAAGAGGCCCGAGTCCTCCTGCGTCTCGATCGCCTCCGGCTCCGCGGGCTGCCAGTAGGACGGCCAGCCGGTGCCGGACTCGAACTTGTGCGCGGAGCTGAAGAGCGGCTGGCCGCAGCCCACGCAGTGGTACATACCCTGCTCGTGGTTGTTCCAGTACTGACCGCTGAACGGCCGCTCGGTGCCGTGCTTGCGCGCGACGCGATACTGCTCGTCGGTGAGCTCCTTGCGCCACTCCGCGTCGGTCTTGACGATCTTGTCGACGGTCTTCTCGTTCATCGGATTCTCCTAGTTGCGGTGCCCGCCTTGGTCGCCCGCGGCGGTCGAACCTTACATCGTCCGATGGGGTCGCGGGCGGGGGCGTGAATTTCTACGCATACAATAGCCCAACGGATTCAGGGAGGGAACGGCAATGTCGATGGTGAAGATGGTCGAGTACGCGGATGCGTCGCCCGAAGCACGGGCGGTCTTCGACGACATCATGGCGACACGCAAGACCGATTGGGTCAACAACTTCTGGAAGGCCCTCGCCGCCCACCCGCCGACCATGCGGCGCCTCTGGGAAAACGTCAAGCAGGTGATGGCGCCGGGCGCGCTCGATCCGCTGGTGAAGGAGATGATCTACGTCGCCGTGAGCGTGACGAACGGCTGCGAGTACTGCATCCATTCGCATACCGCCGGGGCGCGCGCGAAAGGGATGACGGACGCGCAGTTCGCCGAGCTGCTTGCGGTGGTCGGGCTGGCGAACGAGACCAACCGGCTCGCCGAGGGCTACCGGATGCCGGTCGATCCGCAGTTCGTGCCGAAGCACGGCTGAGCATGGACTGGGACTTCACGGGACTGCCGGTGGCGCAGCGCTACAAGCTGCTCGTCGCGCTCGTCATCCCGCGCCCGATCGCGTTCGTCTCGACGCGCTCGACGGACGGGGTCGACAATGCGGCGCCGTTCAGCTTCTTCAACGTGATGGGCGAGGAGCCCCCGATCGTCGTGCTGAGCATGGACCGCCGGGCGGACGGCTCGCGCAAGGACTCGTCGCGCAACATCCTCGAGACGCGCGAATTCGTCGCGAACATGGTGGACGAGCCGCTGCTCGAGCGCATGCACCGCTGCTCCGTCGCCTTCCCGCCGGAGGTGAGCGAGTTCGCCGAAACGGGTCTCACGCCGGTGCCGGCGAGCAAGGTGGCCGCGCCACGGATCGCCGAGTCCCCCGTCTCGCTCGAGTGCCGGCTGCACACGCACCTGCCGTTCGCGCAGCGCGACCTCCTGGTCGGCGAGATCCTGTGGGTGCACGTTCGCGACGGCCTCGTGGACCCGGCGACGCTCCGTGTCGTGCCGGAATACGCCCCGGTCGGCCGGCTCTACGCCAACATGTACGCGTTCACCCATGAACGCGTCGCGCTCGACCCGAACGCATACGTGCAGGAGATGCGGCAGCGCGGACGGGCGTAAGGGCGTGAAGGGCGTGCAACCCTGACGCGGGCGAACTATGTCGCCTAGCGCGGCACACGCTCCAGAATGCAGTCGAGCGCTGCCGCGTTGTTGCCCTTGTAGAAGGCGTTCATCGCGGTCACGTACTGCCGGGGCGCGATGCTCTTGTGGAACAGGCGCGAGGTCTGATTGAGAAAAAAGGAGTCGGAAGTGAGGTTCGAGATCTGCATGCCGCCGATTCCGTTCGGGTGGCACTCCCGCGAGATCTGCCAGAGGAATTCGTCGAACTCCGGGGCGCGCCGCCAGGAATCAGGCGCGCAGGCGGCGAGCGCCACCGCGACCAGGAGAACCGCTATTGTGCGGCGGCCCATTCGTCGACCTTGATGCGCGCGATGACCCGGAAACCCTCATTTCCGGGTTCCACGACCGCCGCCTCGCCCTCGGCGAGATAGGGTGGCCCGGCAACGGCGATGAACGGGTTGCCGTGGCTCACGATGACGTCGTTCATGCCCCGCGCCGGCCGCTGCGCGAGCAGCTTGCGCAAGGCCGCGTAGCGCTCCGCGCTGTCGGGTTGCGCCGGGCCGCCGCGGACGGCCTGTGTCTTCTCCGCGCGACCGAATGCGAGCGTCGCGGTCTCGACGGTGCGGCAATAGGGGCTGGCGCGCACCTGTCCAATCGGAATGCCGAGTGCCCGGATCGCAGCGCCGATCGCGCGCGCGTCGTCGCGGCCGCGGTCGGTGAGGTTGCGCTGGGTGTCGCAGTCCTCGAAGCTCGTCATCTGGGCGTCGTTCTTCCCGAAGTCGGTCGCGGCGTGCCGGAAGTAGAGAACGAAGCCGCCGCCCCGCAACAGCGCGACGGCCTCCGTCGGCGTGAGTTGGGCTGCGGTGGCGACCGCCGGCGCGAGCAGCGCGAGCGCGCACGCCGCGGCAACGACGCGCAGCGCTCTCATCGGGCCAGTCCCGCCCGGACCTCGGCCGAGCGGTCCCAGAAGTTCGGCAGCACCGCGTTGTGATAGCCGGACACGAACGGCTTCTGCGCGCCGGTTGCCGCGTCGAAGACGTGGCGGCTCACCGCACCGATGTTCGCGCCGTACACGTGGATGCTGATCGACGGGCGGTCGGTGAGCGCGTTCGAGACGACGTGGATGTCGCCGACGCGCGGCGAGACGTAGTCGATCTCGCCCGGACGGACCGGATGGCTGCCGCGCGGTGTCATCGGCTGACCGGCGACCGGGCTGCCGTACTCCTCGCAGCGCTCCTCGCCGCGCATCATGCCGACCATGCCCCAGACCGTGTGGTTGTGGATCGGCGTCCTCTGGCCCGGACCCCAGACGAAGCTCACCACCGAGAAGCGCTCGCGCGGATCGCAGTAGAGCAGGTACTGGCGGTACGAGTCGGCGGCCGCCCGCGCGAACGCGTCGGGCAGCCAGTCGTCGTGCGAGACGAGCGCCGCGAGCAGCCGGCCGCCTTCGTCGAAGAGCCGTTGTTCGTCGGCGCCGTGCGCGTCCACGAGCGCGGAGAGCGCGGCGATGAAGTCGCGGAAGCGTTGGGGGTTGGTCATGGGGTCCTCCTGATGCCGAACTCGGCGAGGACCTCGTCCGTGTGCTCGCCCAGCAGCGGCGGCCGCCGCCGGATCGGCGCCGCCTTGCCGAGCGGCGAGCCGAAGGTGCGCGTGCGTGCGCCGTTCGCGAGCTCGAGCGGCTGCACCCAGCCGTAGTGAGCCACCTGCGGATCGGCGAGCGCCGCCGAGTACGTGTTGATCGGGGCGCACGGCACCCCCTGCCTGCGCATGATCGCGAGACACTCGTCGGCGCTGTGGCGCGCGAACACCGCCTCGAGGATGTCCTTCAGCTCGACCTGGTTGCGCGCGCGCAGCGCGGTGGTCGCGAAGCGCGGATCGTCGGCGAGGGCGGGGCGACCGATGCCTTCGCACGCGCGGCGGTAGAGATCGTCGTTGCCGGCCGCCATCACGAAGTACCCGTCCTTCGCACGGAATGCCTGATACGGAGCGTTGCGCGGATGCGCCGAGCCGAGCTTGACCGGATCGCGGCCGTTGCCGAAGTACTCCGAGGTCTGCAGCGCGGCGATCGCGAGCGTCGTCCCGAGCATCGGAACGTCGATCTGCGCCCCTGCGCCGGCTCGCTGCCGCGCGCCGAAGCGCGGCGGCGATCGCGTAGGCGGCGTACAGCCCGGCGGCGAAATCGGTGAGCGGGACGCCCGACTTCACCGGCGCGCCGTCCGGTTCGCCGGTGACGCTCATCACGCCGCCGATCGCCTGCAGCGTGACGTCGAACCCGCCCTCTTCGGCGCGCGGACCCTCTTGGCCGAACGCGGAAATGGAGCAGTAGACGAGCCCCGGCTTGTCGCGCGCGAGGGTCTCGTGGCCGAGGCCGAGCCGCTGCATCACGCCGGGCCGGAAGTTCTCCAGAACCACGTCCGCAGCGAGGCACAGCGCCCGGGCCGCGGCGAGGTCCGCCGGGTCCTTCAGATTGAGCACGACCGAGCGCTTGTTCCGGTTCACCGATGCGAAGTTCTCGGAGTAGCCCGGCGCGGCCGGGTTGGACTCCGGGCGCGTGAGCGGCGGCCATTGGCGCATGCCATCGCCTTCGGGGGACTCGACCTTGATGACATCGGCGCCCATGTCGGCGAGCAGCATCCCGCAGAACGGGCCGGCGGCGATCTGGCAGAACTCGATGACGCGGATGCCGGAGAGGGGCTGCATGCCCGGATGGTAAAGCGGGAAACGGGATTCGGGAAACCGAAGACGCGCGCGGCGCGCGCTACTCGGGCTTCAGTCCCGCGTCCTTCGCGACGCTCGCCCATTGGCGCACTTCGGCGGCGATCTGCCTGCCGAGGTCGTCGGGCGAGCTCCACTCCGCCGTCGCCCCCTGCTTGGCGAAGCTCTCGAGCAGGTCGGGTTGCGCGAGGACCTTGCGCAACGCCTCACTCAGCTGCGCGACGATCGGTTGCGGCGTCCCAGCGGGGGCGAGGACGAAGAGGCGCGGCGACGCGTCGAAGCCGGGCAGCGTCGCGGCGAGTGCGGGCCAGTCCGGCGCCGCGGCAAGCTTCACGGGGCTCGACAGCGCGATCGCCCTCAGCTTGCCGGCGCGCGACTGTGCGAGCGCCGGCGAGGCGCTGATGATCGCCAGCGGAATCTGGCCGCTGAGGAGATCGGGCACGATCGGCGCGGCGCCCTTGTACGGGATATGCACCACATCCACGCCCGCCTGCTTCTTGAAGAGCTCGAAAGCGAAGTGCTGGACGGTACCGAATCCCGGCGAGCCGTAGCTGTACTTGCCGGGGTTCGCCTTGAGCAGCGCGATCAGCTCCGGCGCGGTCGTCACAGGCACGGCCGGGTTGGCGACGAACACGAGCGGCAGCGAGACCACGTTGCCGACCGGCGCGAAGCTCTTCACCGGGTCATAGGGGAGCTTCGCGTACACGGCGGGCGCGATGAGGATCGCGGTGTCGGCGAAGTAGAGCGTGTAGCCGTCGGGCGCAGCCTTGGCGAGCGCATCGGCGGCGAGCGTCGCGCCTGCGCCCGGGCGATTGTCGACCACGATCTGCTGGCCGAGCGCGTCGCCGAGCTTGGCGGCGACGATCCGCGCGAGGGCGTCGGCGCCGCCGCCGGCGGCATAGCCGACGAGCATGCGGATCGGGCGATTCGGGTACTGCTGCGCTTGCGCGGTCGCGGCGTTTACGAGCAGCGCAAGGACGAACAGGACGCGTGCGACGCGAGTCATGGGCCCTCCTTCGTCGTCAGGCCTTGCCCTTGCCGCGGGAGGTCGGGCGCTTCGCCAGCTCGCGCACCGCATCGGCGCGCGGCGCGAAGCCCAGGCCCGGCGCCTCCGGCAGCGCGAGCCAGCCGTCGACCGGATCGGCGAGGCCGTCGAAGATCTCGCGGCAGCAGAGCACCGCGACGTAGTGATACTCGACGAGCGTGCCGTTCGCGAGGCCCGCGTGCAGATGCATGTTGTGGTGCGGCCACGCGCCGCCGTTCGCGACCGGGACGTTGAAGGCGGCGGCCATCCCGGCGATGCGCTGGCACTGCGTGAACCCGCCGCTGATCGTCACGTTGGGCTGGATCACGTCGACCGCTTGGGCGACGAGCATGTCGCGGAAGCGGAAGGCGAGCCCCTCGTTCTGCCCGGCGGCGATCGGGATGCGCGCCTGGCGGCGGAGATCGGCCATCAGGCGTACGTCGTTATGGGTGATCGGCTCCTCGAAGAACGCGATGTCGCAGTCCTCGATCATCCGCGCAAGCCTGAGGGCATGGTACGGGTCGAGGCTGCAATTGGCGTCGACGTACAGCTGCACGCCGGGGCCGACCGCCTCGCGTACCGCGCGCACCCGGGCGGCATCCTCGACGATCACGTCCGCGATCGGCCGCGGCTCGTCCCGCCGCTGCAGCGCGTGATGCCCAACGACCATCTTGAGCCGGCGGTGCCCCTCCGCGACCCAGTGGCGCGCCGCTGCGACGAGCTGGTCGCGGTCGAAGAAGCCGAATCCGAACGTGGTGTACACCGGCACGCGGTTGCGCGCGCCGCCGAGCAGGCGCCACACCGGCTGGCCGAGGTCTTTGCCCTTCAAATCCCAGAGCGCGATGTCGATCGCGGCGATCGCGTGGCTCGCGTAGCCGGTCTGGCCGCGCGGAGAGAGCAGCCAGTAGAGCTTCTCCCAGAGACGCTCGTGCGCGAGCGGGTCCGCGCCGAGGAGCGCGGGCGCCGCGATCTCGTCGATCGCCGCGGCGACGACTTCCTCCTCGGTGATCGCGGTCATGCCGTGCCCGACGAGACCGGTGTCGGTTTCGATCTCGACGAGGCAGACCGAGAGCGAGGTCTCCTTGTCGAGGCCGAGCAGCCCGATGCGGACGGGAACGTTGAGGGGCGTGGCCTTGACTCGGGCGATCTTCATTTTCTCGGGCTCCCGCCCGATTATGCGTCAGCGCGCGCTAGCGCGAAGCCCACGCCCGCAGAACGAAGTCCTCGAGCAGCGCATTGAACCGCTCCGCTTCGTCGACGAAAAGCGCGTGTCCCGCGCGTTCGAACACGACGGTATCCGTGCCCGGCCGGTTGCGTTGCAGGTTCGCAGCCTGCTCGGCGAGCTGCGGGGTTACGACGTAGAGCAAAGGCGCCCGTATCGCGTGGGTCGCGGCGCGCCAGTGCTCGCGCGGCACCGGGTAGGCGAGCAGGGCGAGGCTGTCCTCGAGGCGCATCTGCAGTGCGCCTGAGACGAGCGCGGACACCTCTGCCTCGGGTCGCCGCGTCTTGAATATCGCGCGCACGAACTCGTTCAGCGCGCGCCGCCGGTTGCCCCGCAGCGACTCCTTGAATACCCCGGCGGGCGGCGCGGGCGGCTCGCCGACCGAGCTGTCGACAATCACCAGGCCCGCAAGGCGGTCCTCGCCGTGCGCGCGAACGTACTCGAGGGATTCGAGCGCACCGAGCGACCATCCGACCAGGACCGCGCGCGGATAGGCGTCCAGGAACTCCCGGATGTCGGCCGCGCGACGCTCCAGCGTGTAGCCCGATCGCGGAATCTCGGAGCGGCCCTGGCCGCGCGGATCGAGCGCCGCCACGCGATAGCGCCCGCCGAGCGCCTCGAGCTGGAAGCGCCAGATGTCGGCGGGCATCGACCAGCCCGGGACGAAGGCGATCACCGGCGCGTGGGGCGGGCCCCCTTCCAGGACGTGCAGCCGCACCCCGTCGGAGGTTGCGAAAAAGCGGCTGTCGAGCGCTGAGGCTGCGGCGGGCACGGCCGCAAGGATAGCCGCGAGCGCCGCCGCCAGGCGGCGCGGCCCGCTCACGAGCGCTTCGCGGTGCCGCGCGCGAGGATCAGGCCGGAGCGGCCGTCCTGCCAGTGGTAGCCGAACGGAAACGGCAACTCCGCGACCTTGCCGCTGGTGCGATAGGCGGCGGCGAGGTCGTGCTGGTAGCCGTAGTTGAAGTCGCGGATCGGCCGTGCGTAGCGGCCGAAGAGACGCACCTCGAACCCGCGCTCGCGCAGGTAGCGGTACGGAATGCCGGTGTCGTCCTGGACGAGGAGGTCGCTCGCCTCGAGCAGCACCTTGCGCGTCCCGGCGAACTCGTTGCCGTGCAGGAGGTACGAGGCCGACTTCAGGAACGTGACGCTCGACCCGAACTGGGCAAGGAACGGCAGGAACTCGGGGTTCGCGGCGAGCGCCTTGTCGGTCGCGTCGAGCGACAGGTAGTAAAGCGTTTGCGGCTTGCCGACCTGCGCGTGCGTGAACGCGATCTTCACGCCCCGCGCGCGGCGGCCGGCGCGGCGCGCGGCCTCCGACCCCGGCCCGAGGTCGAACGGCTCGACCGAAATGATGCGGACGTCGAGCAGGCCCATCGAGGCGAGCATCAGCGGCAGCACGCCCTTCAGGCGCGGCGTGTGGAGCTGCTTCGCCATCCGGCTGGTGATGAAGTAGTTGCGCTCGAGGAAATCGGTGAGCGCGACGCGCATGTCCTTCAGGAGCAGCCCGGCCTCCTCGGCGCTCAGGCTCTCGAAGGCCGGCGCCGAACCGGGCGCCTCGAGCCCGAACATCACGTACGTGTCGCAGCGGGGGAACAGCAGATACGCGTTCAGGAAGTCGGGCCCGCTGAACGGGTAGAGCATCGTGCGGCAGCTCGCGAGGTCGCCGCCGAGGACCTGGTTGCGCCAGGTCTCGATCACGCTCAGCCGCTCGCGCTGCAGGCGCTCCCATTTCGGCGCGAGCGCGGCACGGTGGACCTGCCATGCGTCGAGCGCGGCGATGCGCTCATGCAGCGCATAGTCGCTCTCGGCGCCGGCGAGCAGCCGCGCGGTGGAAGTGAGGCGCGCATCGGCGCCCGGCGCCGGTGGCGTCGCGGCGGTCGCGACGGTCGCGAAAGCGCACGCGGCCGCGAGCGCGACCAGGACGCGGGTGAACGAAGACCTCTGGATTGCAGGCATGGGGCGCTCGTTTTCGCACGGCCGCTCAGGTGCGGCTTTGATGTGCGTTACGAGCAGAACGCGTGCCAGGCGCCGGCGTTGACCGGGCTAGAGTGGAACGCCAACTATTCCGCGCGCAGGATCACCCGCCGGCGTGGACGAACCGACACCTGACCGGATTCCGGCAGCGTCAGCCGAGCCGGACGTATTCGTGCTCGACCGGCAGGCTGTTGATCCCGCGGTCGGGCGGCGCGATCCACGCGGCCATCTTGCCGGGCTCGACGACGCGCTGCATGAGACTCGCGACGTGCGCGCGGTCGCTCGCGGAGGGCAGCCACTCGGTCTGCCGGCGCGCGAACTCTTCCGCGCCGATGATCTTGCCTTCCGGATCGGTGGTCACGCCGGCCCAGGCGCCGATCGAGCGCCCGAAGCGCGTCGACGGCAGCTTCAGCTCCAGGGCGTGGCCGGCGCGCTTGATCGCCATGTTCCAGCGCCTCAGGCCGAGCTCGCAATCCTTCACGTAGGCGCCGCGCGCCACTTCGTTCATTGCGTTGCGCAGGCCCACCGACTGCGGTCCATCCGGCGTCTCGAGCTCGAAGGTCGCGTCGGTGCAGACGTGGTCGGCGTACTGCGACTCGTCCGGCCGCCCCTTGATGCCGTTCCCGAACGTCGTCGCGGCGTTCGAGGACACCTCGGACCCGAAGAGATCGAGCGAGGACGAGAACCAGAAGTTGAGATAGCGCTGCAGCAGCGGCAGGTCGATCGCGCCGGCGCGGCGGATCGCGGCGGGGTCGTCGGTGCCGAGCTCCTTCATCACTTCGAGCGCGCGCCTGACCACGCGCCCGAGCCCGGTCTCGCCGACGAACATGTGGTGCGCCTCTTCGGTCAGCATGAACCGGCAGGTGCGGGCGAGCGGGTCGAAGCTCGACTCGGCGAGACTCTTCAGCTGGAACTTGCCGTCGCGGTCGGTGAAGTAGGTGAAGCAGAAGAACGACAGCCAGTCGGAGATCGGCTCGTTGAAGGTGCCGAGGATGCGCGGCTTGTCGGCGTCGCCCGAGTGGCGCGCGAGCAGCTCCTCGGCCTCCTCGCGCCCGTCGCGCCCGAAGTAGGCGTGGAGCAGATACACCATCGCCCACAGATGGCGGCCTTCCTCGACGTTCACCTGGAAGAGGTTGCGCAGGTCGTAGAGCGACGGGCAGGTGTGTCCGAGCAGGTGCTGCTGCTCGACCGACGCGGGTTCGGTGTCGCCCTGCGTGACGATCAGCCGGCGGAACTGGGACCGGAACTCGCCCGGCACCTGCTGCCACACCGGCTGGCCGTAGGCGTCGCCGAAGCCGATCTTGCGGTCGGCCTCCGGGTCGGCGAGGAAGATCCCCCAGCGGTAGTCGGGCATCTTCACGTAGCCGTAGCTCGCCCAGCCCTGCGCGTCGACGCCGACCGCGGTGCGCAGGTAGACGTCGTTCTGCGCGAAGTGGTGCGGGCCCATCTCCTTCCACCAGTCGAGGAAGTGCGGCTGCCAGTGCTCGAGCGCGCGCTGCAGCGTGCGGTCATTGCTCAGGTCGACGTTGTTCGGGATCCGCTCGCTGTAGTTGATGCTCATCCTCGCCCCGGGTGCGTTGAGTTGTTGTTCAGTACGTCTCGACGTGGTAGCGGGCCTGGGCCTTCAGCTCCGGCAGGAGCTGCGCCCAGTCGAGCCCGTGCTGCCGGCACGCTTCGGCGAACGCCGCGTCCACGCCGGCCTCCATGCCCTTCAGGCCGCAGATGTAGATGAAGCAGTTCTCGTCCTTGAGCATCGCCGCGACCTTCTCGTGCCGCGCGCGGATCAGGTCCTGCACGTACTGCTTGGGCTCCCCGGGAACGCGCGAGAAGGCGAGGTTCATGTCGAGAAACGCCTGCGGCAGCTTCGTCAACGGGCCGAAGTAGGGCAGCTCGCCCGGCGCACGCGCGCCGAAGAACAGCATCAGGTCGCCGCCCTCGTTGAGCGCGATCCGGCGTCGCCGGCGCTCGGTCATCGCCCGCATCGGCGCGGAGCCGGTCCCGGTGCAGATCATCATGATCGAGGAGCCCGGATGGTTCGGCATCAGGAAGGTCGTGCCGTAGGGCCCGACGACCTTGACCGCGTCGCCCTTCTTGAGGTCGCACAGGAAATTCGAGGCGACGCCCCGAACCGGCTTCCCGTCGCGGTCGCTCGTCACGCGCTTCACCGTGAGCGAGACGTTGTTGTAGCCGGGACGCTCGCCGTTGCGCGGGCTCGCGATCGAATACAGCCGCACGTGGTGCGGCTTGCCGTTCGCGTCGAGCCCGGGCGGGACGATCCCGAGCGACTGCCCCTCGAGCACCGGGAACGCGGTCTTGCCGAAGTCGAGCACGATGTGGTGGATCTCGCTCGAGGCGTCCTCGGCGGTGAGGCGGAAGTTGCCGGTGCAGGTCGCGACGGCCGGACGGGCAAGCGTGTGGAGGCCGATGTACGGGTGCGCCGCGGACCACGGCGGCGACGCGACGCCGCCCTGGCCGGCGGTCGCGATCGCCGTGATCTGCGCGACTTCGTCCGGAATCTCGCTTTCGCCGCCGGCCTCCGGCTCGGTCTCGGTCGGCAGCGAGTCCCACGAAAGCTGCTGCTCGAGCGAGTACGGCTGCGCCTTGGCGATCTTGCGCCAGCTGTCGATCGCGCCGGTGGGGCAGGGCGGCACGCAGGCCTTGCACCCCTCGCACACGTCGAAGTTGACGACGTAGTTGCGCGTGTCGTGCGTGATCGCCTTGACCGGGCAGGTTTCCTCGCACGTGTTGCACCGGATGCAGATCTCGGGGTCGATCAGGTGCTGGCGGACGAGTTCGGCGGGTGCGTTCATGAGCAGTGGCTCGATCTAGCCGAACCTCACGTACTCGAAGTTCACCGGCTGGTTGTTGATCCCGCGCAGCGGCGGGGCGATCCAGTTGGCGAACTTGCCCGGCTCGGTCACGCGGCCCATCAGCGACTGCACGAACGCCTGGTCCTCGGACGTCGGGATCCAGTTGCGGTGCTGGTGGGTCCAGTCGGCTTCCGAGATCACGCGCCCGTCGGGGCTGATGTGCGACTCGGCGAAGAGGCCGATGCGGCGGTGGAAGCCCTTGTGCGGCAGCTTGAAGCGGAACGGGATCGCCGCCTTCTCCGGGATCTTGTTCCAGCGCCCGATGGCGGCGTCGACGTCCTTCACCCAGTCGTCGCGCAGGCGCTCGTTGAGCGTGTTGAGCGCCGGCAGGTGCTTCGTCAGGATGCTGTCGCCGATCACCTCCATCACCGGGTACTCGGCGCCGGCGAGCGAGTGGTCGTCGCCGATCTTCGTCTCCTCGAACCGGCCCTTGAGCCCGTTCGTGTAGAACGACGCGGCGTTCGACGAGACCTCCGACCCGTAGAGGTCGCTCGTGACGCTGAAGTGGAAGTTGAGATAGCGCTGGATCGTCGGCAGGTCGATCACGCCGAGGCCGCGCAGCTTCGCCGGGTCGTCGGTCTTGTGCTGGTTCATCACGTCGCAGGTGCGCTGGATGATCCGGGCGATGCCGCTCTCGCCGACGAAGAGGTGATGCGCCTCCTCGGTCAGCATGAACCGGCAGGTGCGCGACAGCGGATCGAAGCCCGACTCCGCGAGCGCGGCGAGCTGGAACTTGCCGTCGCGGTCGGTGATGAACGTGAACATGAAGAACGAGAGCCAGTCGGGCGTCTTCTCGTTGAACGCGGTCAGGATGCGCGGGTTGTCGGCGTCGCCGGACCGGCGCTCGAGGAGCGCCTCCGCTTCCTCGCGGCCGTCCCGGCCGAAGTAGCCGTGCAGGAGGTAGACCATCGCCCAGAGATGGCGGCCTTCCTCGACGTTCACCTGGAAGATGTTGCGCAGGTCGTAGAGCGATGGACAGGTGAGGCCGAGATGGCGCTGCTGCTCCACCGACGCGGGCTCGGTGTCGCCCTGGGTCACGATGATCCGGCGCAAGGTCGAGCGGTACTCGCCCGGGACCTCCTGCCACGCCGCCTCGCCCTTGTGCGCGCCGAAGTTGACCTTGCGGTCCTTCTCCGGGGGCGTGAGGAAGATGCCCCAGCGGTAGTCGGGCATGCGCACGTGGTCGAAATGCGCCCAGCCCTGGGGATCGACGCTGATCGCGGTGCGCAGATAGACGTTGAGCGCGGCCGACTCGTCGGGCCCCATCTCCTTCCACCAGTCGAGGAAGCGCGGCTGCCAGTGCTCGAGCGCGCGCTGCAGCGTCTTGTTCGACGCGAGGTCGACGTTGTTGGGGATCCGTTCACCGTAGTTGATGCTCATGTGCTTACACCCGTTCCCAGTTGAATTTCGCCTTGCTGCCGGTCCCGAACACTTTCAGCGCGCCTTGCTCGCCGACCGCGTTGGGGCGATTGAAGATCCAGTTCTGCCAGGCCGTGAGCCGGCCGAAGATGCGCGTCTCCATCGTCTCGCGCCCGGTGAAGCGCAGGCTCGCCTCCAGGCCGGTCAGCGCGTCGGGCGACAGGCTCGAGCGCTCCTCGATCGCGATGCGGACTTCCTCGTCCCAGTCGAGGTCGTCCGGCGTGAACGTCACCAGCCCGAGCTCGCGCGCGACCTCGGCGCCGAGCTTCTGCCCGATGCGGCCGCGCGCGACCTCGACCGGCTTCGCCTCCTCGCAGAAGCGCGTGAGCAGGCGTGTCAGGCCGTTCACCATCGGGTAGGTCCCGAAGTTCAGCTCCGACATCGCGATCTGCGGCGCGCCGGCCTCGCCCTCGGGCAGCTGCAGCATGTAGCTGCGGTCGGCGGCGAATGCGAGCTCCGCGAGCGTGCCCGCGAAGCACGAGCCCTGATCGACGATCGCGAACAGCGTGCGCGAGGTCACGTCGAGCCGCGCCAGCGTGCGCCGCAGGAAGCCGAGCGTCTCCTTCACGAGCCAGTCGCCGCGATGCTTCTGCAGGGTTGCGTCGACCGCGAGGACCGCGTCCGCATCGCCGCGCGTCTTCAGGATCCAGGTCCCGACCTCGAGATCGTTGGTCCGCAGCAGCAGGATCGCGTCATCGAGCTCGCGCGCCATCGCGAGCGGCCACCAGCTCGCGCCGGCGGCGTGGATGCCCGCGACGTCGTTCGGCTGCGCGCCCCTCGGCGCCGAGACGGTGATCGTGGCGGTCCGCGCCTTGCGGTCGATCGCCGCATCGACGTGCTCGTAGTGGTAGCCGGCGTCGTCGATCGTGCGCTTGAGCGGGGTGAGCGCGATGCCCTTGCCGGCGCCGGGGCGCGCGCTCTGCGCCATCAGCGCTTCCGCGCGCTCCTTGACGGCCTGAGCGAACGCCTGCGGCTTGGCGATGTGGTCGACGAGCTTCCACTGCTTCGCCCGTTCGGCGCGCACCCCTTCGCTCGTCGTGCAGAAGAAGTCCGCGAGGTCGCGGCGCACCTTGCGCTTGTCGGTGATGCGGGTCAGGCCGCCCGTGCCGGGGAGCACGCCGAGCAGCGGCACCTCGGGCAGGCTGACCGCCGAGGACCGGTCGTCGATCATGAGGATCTCGTCGCAGGCGAGGGCGAGCTCGTACCCGCCGCCGGCGACCGCGCCGTTCACGGCGGCGAGGAACTTCAGGCCGTCGCGGCTCGAGTCCTCGATACCGTTGCGCGTCTCGTTGGTGAACTTGCAGAAGTTCACCTTCCATCCGTGCGAGGAGAGACCGAGCATGTAGATGTTCGCCCCCGAGCAGAACATCCGCTCGCGCGCGCTCGTGACCACGACCACTTTGACCTCGGGATGCTCGAAGCGGACGCGGTTGAGCGCGTCGTAGAGCTCCATGTCGACGCCGAGGTCGTACGAGTTGAGCTTCAGCCGATAGCCCGGCTTGAGGCCCTTCTCCTCGTTGACGCTCATCGCGAGCGTCGCGACGTTGCCATCGCATTTCAACTGCCAGTGCACATAGGTCTCGGGATGGCGGTCGTAGATGACCGGCGTGCGCGACGCGTCGGCGGATTGCGGGACGGCGCTCATGATTTCTCCTTGGTGGGCGTGTGCTTGCGGGCGACCGCGCGCGCGAGCTCGTCGAGGCTCGCTTCGGCGCTGCGGTCGGCGGTATTGATCGTGACGTCGGCCTGGGCATAGAGCTTCTCGCGGCCGGCGAGGATGCGGCGCAGGTCGTCCATGGCTTCGCGGTTGCCGGCCATCGGCCGGTAGTCGCCCTGCGCGGCGACGCGCGCCATGTGCTCCTCCGGGGCCGCTTTCAGCCAGACGGTGAGGCAGGTCGAGAGCAGCAGGTCATAGGTCCCCGGCTCCGACACGAGGCTCCCGCCGGTGGCGATCACGCAGTGCTCGTTGCTCTCGAGCACGCGCTCGAGCGCGCCGCGCTCGTAGCGGCGGAAGCCCGCCTGGCCATGCAGCAGGAAGATCTCGTGCAGGCTCGTGCCGGCCTCGGCCTCGATTTCGTGGTCGAGCTCGACGAATGGCACGCCGAGGCGCCGCGCGAGCTCGCCGCCCAGGGTGGACTTGCCGGCGCCGCGCAGCCCGACGAGCGCGATGCGATTCTCGCGGTTGCCGTACTTCGCGCCGAACTCGCGCATCAGCCGCTGGCGGACATCCGGGAGCTTGGCCGCCGGCAGGCGCTTGAGAAACTGCTCGATCAGCGTGAGTTCGACCGACTGGCCGTTTTCCTCGCGGACCAGGTCGTTGACCGGCAGGTTCAGCGCGTGTGCGATCTGGCGCAGGAGGAGCACCGAGACGTTGCCGCGCCCCGACTCGAGCTGGGCGAGATAGCGCTCCGAGACCCCGGAGTCGCGGGCGAGGAGCTTGCGGGTCATGCCGCGTCGGGCGCGGGCCTCGCGCACCCGGTCGCCCAAGCGCTGCAGGAACGCGGCGTCGAGCTCGACGACCGTGGCGTCCTCCTTACGCGACAGCTTGCGGCCGGGCTCGTGGGCGCCCATGCGGTGTGCTCTCCTGGTTCCGCTGGTCCTCAGCGGTCGCGACGCTTGCTGCACTGCGATGAAATATAGTGCTTGCAGGTGCGACGAGCTGCATTATAATGCACATCAAGGAAAACGCAAGCTGTCCGTGCGAGATAGCTGCAACCAGGAGCCGTGGATGCCCCTCGACCTCACGATCCTCGTCGGGACGATGACCGGGAACGCACAACTCGTGGCGCAGGAGCTGGAGCTCGTCCTGGACGACGGCGACACGCGCGTGACGACCAAGCTGATGGATGGCCTCGATGCCGCGGTGTTCGATCGCGGTGGGCTGTTCCTCGTCTGCACCTCGACGTACGGCCAAGGCGACGTCCCGGACAACGCCAAGGCCCTCTATGCCTCGCTGCACGACCGGCGCCCGGACCTGTCCGGCATCCGCTACGGCGTCGTCGCGCTCGGCGACCGCACGTACAAGGACACGTTCTGCAACGGCGGGCGGCGCTTCGACGCCATCCTCGCCGAGCTCGGTGCCCGGCGTATCGGGGAGATCCTGTTTCACGACGCCTCGAGCGGCGTGCTCGCCGAGGAGGTGGCGAGCGAATGGGTCGGGCCGTGGGCCGACCTCGCGCGCGAGCAGGCGGGCGCCGATGCCTGAGGCGCGGAGCGAACCGTGACCGCACCGCTCCGCACGCTGATCGAGCAGGTGACACGGCACATCGCGGGCCGGCCGCTCGACGCAGCGCTCGAAGCCGAGCTGAACCGCGCGTTTCCGGCGGGGGGCGAAACCACCCGCGCCATCGAGCGCGCGTGCCACGACGGCATCGACGCGGGCGTGCTGTGCACGCAGGGCGGCGGAAGCCGGAAGTTCGGGCGAGTCTTCGAACCCGACGACGGGCTCGGCCGGTTCAGCGTCGACGTGGTGGACATCACGAGGCTCGTCGGCAACCATCACAATCATCCGACCGGCGAGATCGACTTGATCCTGCCGGTCGATCCGCATGCGAAGTTCGACGGGCGCGGCGCGGGCTGGCTCGTCTACGGGCCGGGTTCCGGCCACCGTCCGACGGTGACCGGCGGGCGCGCGCTCGTGCTCTACCTGCTGCCCGAGGGCAGGATCGAATGGACCCAGACCGGCTGACGCCGGCGCGACATCTGGAGGAGGGCACATGGCCGGACTCAGCAAGATCGATCACAGCGTCAGCCCGCCGGCGATCGAGTTTCCGCGGCGCTACAACGCCGCACACGACCTGATCGAGCGCAACCTCGCGGCGGGCCGCGGCGCGAAGCTCGCCTACATCGACGACGCGGGGCGCTACACGTACGCGGACCTCGCCGAGCGCGTGAACCGCGCGGCGAACGCGCTCACCGGGCTCGGCCTCGGGTTCGAGGACCGCGTGATGCTCTGCCATCTCGACACGATCGACTGGCCGACGGTGTTTCTCGGCGCGATCAAGGCCGGCATCGTGCCAATCGCCGTCAACACGCTGCTCACCGCGGCCGATTACGAGTTCATGCTCAACGACAGCCGCGCGAAGGCGCTCGTCGTCTCCGAGGCGCTCTGGCCGCAGTTCGCGCCAATCCTGGCGAACTGCGCGCACGTCAGGCACGTGATCGTGTCGGGGGCGAACGCGCAGGGGCGCCCGCGACTGCAGGACCTGCTCGGCAAGGCCGGCACGTCGTGCGCGACGGCGGCGACGAGCTGCGACGACCCGTGCTTCTGGCTCTACTCCTCGGGCTCGACCGGCACGCCCAAGGGCACGGTGCACATCCAGTCGAGCATGATCTACACGGCCGAGCTGTACGCGCGACCGGTGCTCGGCATCCGCGAGAGCGACCTCGTCTTTTCGGCGGCCAAGCTCTTCTTCGCCTACGGGCTCGGCAACGGGCTCAGCTTTCCGCTCGCGGTCGGTGCCACCACGGTGTTGATGCCGGAGCGGCCGACGCCGGCAGCGGTCTTCAAGCGGCTGAAGGAGCAACGGCCGACGATCTTCTACGGCGTCCCGACGCTTTACGCGGCGCTTCTCGCGGCGCCGGACTTGCCCCAGCGGACGGAGCTGAACCTGCGCGTCTGCACGTCGGCGGGCGAGGCCCTTCCCGCCGATATCGGGCGGCGCTGGACGGAGCACTTCGGCGTCGAGATCCTCGATGGAATCGGCTCGACCGAGTTGCTGCATATCTTCCTGTCGAACCGGCCCGGAGAGGTCCGCTACGGCACGAGCGGCAAGGCGGTCCCCGGTTACAAGCTGCGCATCGTGAACGAGAACGGCGCGGACGCCGCGCTGAACGAGGTCGGCGATCTGCTCGTTTCGGGGCCGAGCGCGGCGACGGGATACTGGAACAACCGCGAGCGCACCCGCTCGACGTTCATGGGCGAGTGGACGCGCACCGGCGACAAGTACACCCTCGACAAGGACGGCTACTACACCTACGGGGGCCGGTCCGACGACATGCTCAAGGTGGGCGGGATCTACGTCTCGCCGTTCGAGGTCGAGGCGGCCCTATTGACGCATCCCGACGTTCTCGAGGTGGCGGTGATCGGGGTTCCCGACGACCAGCAGCTCGTCAAACCAAAGGCTTACGTGGTGACGAAGCAGGGCGTACCGGCGACGCCGGCGCTTGCGGAGGCGCTGAAGCAGCACGTGAAGGACCGGCTCGCGCCCTACAAGTACCCCCGCTGGGTCGAGTTCGTGGCGGAGCTGCCGAAGACGGCCACCGGAAAGATCCAGCGGTTCAAGCTGCGCGCATTGGAAGGCTCCCGCGGGTAACGGTTCGTACGCACGTCTCACAGAGGGGTATTGCGGCGGACGAGGGAACTTTCAGGGTCAAAGGTTGACTAAAACGCTCAAGAATCTGTAAACTTGAGCAAAAGCGTCGGCTATTGAACGGGCGCTCAACCCTCGGACCAGGACTGGAGGCAGTCAATGCGTCTTACGACTAAAGGCCGTTTCGCCGTCACGGCAATTCTCGATCTCGCCATGTCGCAGAAGGGCGGGCCGGTCTCGCTCGCGGGCATCAGCGAGCGGCAGGGCATCTCGCTCTCGTATCTCGAGCAGCTGTTCGGCAAGCTGCGCCGGAACGAGCTCGTGAGCAGCGTGCGCGGGCCCGGCGGCGGCTATCTCCTCGCCAAGAACCTCGAGGACGTGTCGGTGGCGGACATCATCCGCGCGGTCGACGAGCCGATCGACGCGACCTCGTGCGGCGGCAAGGAGAACTGCCATGACGACCAGAAGTGCATCACTCACGACCTGTGGGCGGGGCTGAACGAGCACATCTTCGAGTATCTGAGCTCGGTCAGGCTCGCGACGCTCGTCGCCAAGCAGAAAGAGCGCCGCGCCGGTCAGACCGGTCCGGTGCAGATCCTCGACATGCGCGACAAGCGCCCCACGCCGGCGGAGCCCGGGGCGGTCGCGGCGTGACACGGAGAGTCGCAGTGGCAATCACTCTTACCGAAAGCGCGGCGAAGCAGATCCAGACCTCGATCGCCAAGTTCGGCGGCATCGGGCTGCGCCTGGGCGTCAAGAGCGTCGGCTGTTCGGGGCTCGCGTACACCTTCGACATGGCCAAGGAAGTCGGGCCGGGCGAGCACCTCTTCGAGGGGCACGACGCGAAGCTCGTCGTCACGCCCGAGGCGCTGGCGGTCATCGACGGCTCCGAGCTCGACTACATCCGCGAAGGCTTCAAGCAGATGTTCACGGTGAAGAACCCCAACGTGAAGTCGACCTGCGGCTGCGGCGAAAGCTTCAATGTCTAGCGATGTCGTGAGGCTGATGCCCGTAGCACTTGACGCGGGAAAGCCTTCGTACGAACAAGGGGGCCGGTTGGGAAGGGAAGGGTCCCAACCCTTCCCCGTTCCCCCTTGTATATCCCCGAACGAGCAAGGGGCGAGCCCCTTGCACATCCCCAACTGCGTCGCGGGTGGGGAGCGAGTCGAATCATGAGCGCAGTGCTCCAGAACCTGATCGACCAGCCGTACCAGCACGGCTTCGTCACCGACATCGAGTCGGAGACCGCGCCGAAGGGGCTGTCCGAGGACACCATCCGCCTCATCTCGCACAAGAAGGGCGAGCCGGAATGGCTGCTCGAATTCCGGCTGAAGGCCTACCGCCACTGGCTCACGATGACCGAGCCGAAGTGGCCGAACGTCACGTACCCGAAGATCGACTTCCAGGACATCAGCTACTACTCGGCGCCCAAGGCGAAGAAGAAGCTCGCGTCGATGGACGAGGTCGACCCCGAGCTGCTGCGCACGTTCGAGAAGCTCGGCGTGCCGATGCACGAGCAGAAGGCGCTCGCCGGGGTCGCGGTCGACGTGATCTTCGATTCGGTCTCGGTCACCACGACCTACAAGAAGAAGCTCGCCGACGTCGGCGTGATCTTCTGCTCGATGTCCGAGGCGGTGCGCGACCATCCCGAGCTGGTGAAGAAATACCTCGGGACGGTGGTGCCGACGGGCGACAACTTTTATGCCGCGCTCAACTCGGCGGTCTTCACCGACGGGTCGTTCTGCTACATCCCGAAGGGCGTCAAGTGCCCGATGGAGCTGTCGACGTACTTCCGCATCAACACCGAGTCGTCGGGGCAGTTCGAGCGCACGCTGATCGTGGCGGAGGAGGGCGCGTACGTGTCCTACCTCGAGGGCTGCACCGCGCCGCAGTTCGACACGAACCAGCTGCACGCTGCGGTCGTCGAGCTCGTCGCGCTCGACCGCGCCGAGATCAAGTACTCGACGGTGCAGAACTGGTATGCGGGCGACGAGAACGGCAAGGGCGGCATCTACAACTTCGTCACCAAGCGCGGCCTCTGCAAGGGCGTCAACTCGAAGATCAGCTGGACGCAGGTCGAGACCGGCTCGGCGATCACCTGGAAGTATCCGTCGTGCATCCTCCAGGGCGACAACTCGACGGGCGAGTTCTACTCGGTGGCGCTCACCAACCACATGCAGCAGGCGGACACGGGCACGAAGATGATCCACCTCGGGAAGAACACCCGCAGCCGGATCATCTCGAAGGGCATTTCCGCCGGCCGGTCGAACAACTCGTATCGCGGCCTGGTGCAGATCGGGCCGAAGGCGGACGGCGCGCGCAACTACTCGCAGTGCGACTCGATGCTGATCGGCGACAAGTGCGGGGCGAACACCTTCCCGTACATCCGGGTGCAGAACAACACCGCGAAGGTCGAGCACGAGGCCTCGACCTCGAAGATCGGCGAGGACCAGCTGTTCTACTTCCAGAGCCGCGGCGTCGACATGGAGCAGGCCGTGTCGATGATCATCAACGGCTTCGTGAAGGACGTCTTCACGCAGCTGCCGATGGAGTTCGCGGTCGAGGCCGGGCGCCTGCTCGGCCTGAAGCTCGAAGGAAGCGTGGGATGATCAAACCAGGCGCTCGGACCTTGCTCGAGGTCTGCAATCTCACGACGAAGGTCGCGGGGGTCGAGATCCTGAAGGGCATCAGCCTGACCGTGCGCGCCGGCGAGGTGCACGCGATCATGGGCCCGAACGGGTCGGGGAAGAGCACGTTCGCCAAGGCGCTGGCCGGCCACCCCGCCTATGAAGTCACCGGCGGCACGGCGAGCTTCGACGGCAAGGATCTCTTCGGGATGGTCGCGGAGGAACGCGCCCGCGCCGGCCTCTTCCTCGGCTTCCAGTACCCGGTCGAAGTGCCCGGCGTCGCGAACAGCCAGTTCCTGCGCCTCGCGTACAACACCGTGCAGGGCGCGCGCGGCAAGGACGAGCTCGACCCGCTCGAGTTCGACGACTTCGTGCGCGAGCGGATGAAGCTGCTGGAGATGGATCCGGCGTTCCTCGACCGCAGCGTGAACGAGGGTTTCTCGGGCGGCGAGAAGAAGCGGAACGAGATCCTGCAGATGGCGCTGCTCGAGCCGCGGCTCGCGTTCCTCGACGAGACCGACTCGGGGCTGGACATCGATGCGCTGCGCATCGTCGCGGGCGGGGTGAACAAGCTGCTCACCGCCGACAACGCCGTCGTGCTCGTCACGCACTACCAGCGCCTGCTGAACTACATCGTGCCGGACTACGTGCACGTGATGGACGGCGGCCGCATCGTCAAGACCGGCGACAAAGCGCTCGCCGTCGAACTCGAGAGCCGCGGCTACGACTGGCTCGACAAGCAGGCCGCGTAGCCCGATGAGCACGAGCGCGACGACGGCTTTCCTGGAAAGCCTGCTGGCCGGGCATTCGGCGGCGCCGGTCGCGCCGCTCGCCTGGCTGAACACGCTGCGCGGCGCGGCCCTCGAGCGCGCCAACGCCCTGACCCTCCCGACGACGCGCGACGAGGACTGGCGGTTCACCGACCTCTCGGCGCTCTACAAGCTCGCATTCAAGCCTGCCGGAGCCGGAGCGCTCCCGGCGGCGGGGTCGATTGCGCCTTTCGCGGTCCCAGAAGTGTGCGCGCGACTCGTATTCGTCGACGGCCGGTACGCGCCAGGGCTGTCCAGCGTTCGACCGAACGCGGGCATCGAAGTCCGCGATCTGGCGAGCGCGCTCGCCTCCGACGACGGGTTCCTGCGCGGTCGGCTCGGGCAGCTTGCCGACCACCGCGACGACGCATTCCGCGCGATCAACACCGCCGGTCTCGCCGACGGCGCCGTTGTGCACGCGCGCCGAAACACGGCGGCCGACGGACCCGTCCAGCTCCTGTTCATCAGCACGCAATCCGAGGTCGCCACGCATCCGCGGGTGCTGATCGTGGCGGAGGACGGAACCGACCTCACCGTGCTGGAGGAGTACGCCGGCCTCGCCGATGGCCCCTACTGCGTGAACGGCGTGACCGAAGTCGCCGTCGGCGCCGCGGCCCGAGTGCGCCACGTGCGCGTGCAGCGCGAGGCGGCGGCGGCGTTCCACGTCGCGACCACCGCCGTGCGCGTGGAGCGGAACGCAGCCTACTCGTCGGTGTCCGTCGCGCTCGGCGCGCGGATCTCGCGCCACAACCTGAACGTCGTCCAGGCGGGCGAGGGCGTCACCCTCGCGCTCGACGGGCTGGCCCTGATCCACGAGCGCCAGCTCGCCGACACGCACAGCTTCGTCGACCATGCGCGGCCGCACGGGACGAGCCGGCAGCTGCACAAGTGCGTCGTGGGCGGCCAGGCCCATGCGGTGTTCAACGGCCGCATCCTCGTGCGCGAAGGCGCGCAGCTCACCAACTCGGCGCAACAGAGCAGGAACCTGCTGCTCTCGCGGCGCGCGCACGTCGACACGAAACCGCAGCTCGAGATCTTCGCCGACGACGTGAAGTGCGCGCATGGCGCCGCGATCGGCCAGCTCGAGGCTGACGAACTGTTTTACCTGCGTACCCGCGGGCTGAGCGAGACGGCGGCCCGCAACCTGCTGACGTTCGGCTTCGCCGCGGAAATCGTGGACCGGATCCCGATCGCGTCGGTCGCGGCGAGCCTGCGCCGCGCGGTGCTGGAGCAGACCCGGGCCGAACTCGAGCCCACCGCATGAGCGCCAATCCTCTCCCGCGCCCCGCCGTGCGTCCGGCCACGCCGCTCGACGTCGAGCGCCTGCGCGCCGACTTCCCGATCCTCGCCAACGTCCGGCCGCACGGCAAGCCGCTCGTCTACCTCGACAACGGCGCCTCGAGCCAGATGCCCCAGCAGGTCATCGACCGGCTCGTCCGATACCGGCAATTCGAGCACGCAAACATCCATCGCGGCGTGCACACCCTCTCGCAGACCGCGACCGAGGCCTACGAGGAGGCGCGGCGCAAGGTGCAGCGCTACCTCAACGCCGCCGAGGAGCGCGAGATCATCTTCACGTCGAACGTGACCGATGCGATCAACCTGGTCATGCAGGGATACGGGCGCAAGTTCATCGGCGCGGACGACGAGATCATCCTCACGCACCTGGAGCACCACGCGAACATCGTGCCGTGGCAGATGCTCTGCGAGGAGAAGGGCGCGCGGCTGCGCGTCGCACCGATCAACGACGCGGGCGAGGTGATCGTCGAGGAGTACCGGAAGCTCTTCAACCGGCGCACGAAGTTCGTGGCGATCACGCACGTCTCGAACGCGCTCGGGACGGTCAACCCGGTCAAGGACATGATCGCCACCGCGCACGGCCACGGCGTACCGGTGCTCGTCGACGGCGCGCAGGCGGTGCAGCACATGCAGGTCGACGTGCGCGAGCTGGACGCCGACTTCTACGGCTTTACCGGCCACAAGCTCTTCGGGCCGACCGGCATCGGCGCGCTCTACGGCAAGGCGCGGCTCCTCGAGAAGATGCAGCCCTACAAGGGCGGCGGGGACATGATCCTGTCGGTCACCTTCGAGAAGACCACGTACAACACGATTCCGCACAAGTTCGAGGCGGGCACGCCGCCGATCGCGGAGGCGATCGGGCTGGGCGCGGCGATCGATTATGTGACCGCGGTGGGGCTCGACCGCATCGCGGCTCACGAGCACGCGCTGCTCGCGTACGCGACCGAGGCGGTGTCGTCGATCCCCGGCTTGCGCATCATCGGCACGGCGCGCGAGAAGACCGCGGTGATCTCCTTCAACGTGGGCGACGTTCACCCGCACGACGTCGGCACGATCCTCGACCACGAGGGCGTCGCGGTGCGCACCGGTCATCACTGCGCGCAGCCGGTCATGCAGCGCTTCGGCGTGCCGGCGACCGCGCGCGCTTCGTTCGCGTTCTACAACACCTTCGACGAGGTCGACGCGCTGGCGGCGGCCATCCGCAAGGTCCAGAAACTGTTCGCCTGAGCCGTGGACTCCAAACAGCTTTACCAGGAGGTCATCCTGGACCACAACAAGAAGCCCCGGAACTACGGGAAGCTCGAGGACGCGACGCACCGCTCGGAGGGCCTGAACCCGCTGTGCGGGGACCACATCTGGCTGGCGGTGAAGCTGGGCGGCGACCGGATCGAGTCGATCGCCTTCGAGGGCCAGTCCTGCGCGATCTGCAAGGCCTCCGCATCGATGATGACCACCACGGTGAAGGGAAAGAGCGTGGCCGAGGCCGAGACCCTCGTCGCGCACTTCCGCGCCATGGCCACCGGGCAGGAGGATTTCGCGACGAGCGCCCGTTACCTCGGCCGTCTCACGGTGTTCGCCGGCGTCAAGGACCTGCCATCGCGCGTGAAGTGCGCGATCCTGCCGTGGCACACCCTGCACGCGGCCGTGAACGCGGAGGCGAGCACGACCACCGAGGGCGATGCGGATCCCGTCGCGCAAGCGGCAAGATAGGTGCCATGCCCAAGATCGCCGAAATCGAGCCGACGCCGAACCCGAACGCGATGAAGTTCGTGCTCAAGGACCCGCTCACGTGGGGCGTGTCGCGCTCGTACGACTCGCGCGAGCAGGCCGGGGCCGACAAGCTGGCCGCGGCGCTGTTCGACATCCCGCACGTCACGAACGTCTTCTACGTCGACCACTGGATCACCGTGACGCAGGACGGCGGTGCGGACTGGGACGACCTGATGCGCAAGGTCGCCGTGCCGATCCGCGAGGCGCCCGCCGCGGACGCGCAATCGCAGGCCTTTGCGGCTTTCGGTGCCGGCCACCCCGGACTCGACGACGAGACGCTGACCGACGAGCAGCGCGGCAAGCTCGCGATGATCGCCGACCTGATCGACCAGAATGTCCGCCCCTACCTGCAGGGCGACGGCGGGGACCTCTACATCGTCGGCCTAGAAGGCAACCTCCTCAAAGTCCACTACCAGGGCGCGTGCGGGAGCTGCCCGAGCTCCCTCTCCGGGACCCTGGCGGGGATCGAGAGCATGGTGAAGGCGATCGACCCCGAAATCGAGCTCGTGCCGGTCTAGCCGGCCCGCTCCCCCCACCCCACCCCTCGGAAAGAGATGCGACCCCTTGTGAAAGGGGTTGCGCGCGGCCGCCTGTCGGCGGCGCGCGGGGGATTTTCGGCCGCAATCTCCTCTGCTATCCTCCGCCCCACGGCATGTGCCGGTCTTTGCAGAAAGGAGGTGATCCGGTGTCTAGTCGCTACTTGAGGATTGCTGCCGTGATCGCATTCATCTTCGCGAGCAGCGCTGCGTCGGCCTGTCCCGACGCGAAAATGAAGTCGGCCGACGGCTCGCAAGGCTCCACCTCTTCCAGCAGCTCGCAGAAGGGTGGCTGAGCAAAGACCGGACGCACGGCTTCGTTCGCATCGCAGCTGACGCAAAGAACTCAGTACGAACGAAGCTTGACGGAATCGTCGCGGCCGCAGGGCTTCCCCTGCGGCCGTTTTCTTTTGCTACGCTCGCAGGCGTGCTGTCCATTCGCGGTCTGGCGAAATCCTATGCGGGCCCGCGCTCCCGCACGGTCCTCTCCGGCATCGATCTCGATCTCGCGCCCGGCGAGTACGTCGCGGTCATGGGCGAGTCCGGCATCGGCAAGTCCACGCTGCTCAACCTCGTCGCGGGCCTCGACCGGCCCGACGCCGGCTCGGTCGCGCTTGACGGCGCGGAGCTCACCGCGCTCGACGACGACGCGCTCACCCGGGTCCGACGGACCCGCATGGGCTTCGTCTTCCAGGCGTTTCACCTCCTGCCTTACCTGACCGTCGCGCAGAACGTCGCGCTGCCGCTCCTCCTCGTGGGCGCCGCCGCGCCCGATGACGACGCGCGCGTGACTGCGATGCTTGCGGCCGTCGGGCTTGCGGACCGCGCGGCGAGCCGGCCGCGCGAGCTGTCCGGCGGCGAGCTGCAGCGCGTGGCGATCGCGCGCGCGCTCGTGCACGCGCCGCGGCTCGTGCTCGCCGACGAGCCCACCGGAAACCTCGATCCCGACAGCGCGACGCAGGTCCTCGAGCTCCTCCGGCGCGAGGTGAAGCGCGGCGACGCGGCGGGCATCCTCGTCACGCACTCGCACGCCGCGGCGCGGACCGCCGACCGCGTACTCGTTCTGACCGCGTCGGGCCTGCGGCCGGCGTGAGACCGTGACGCGCACCGCGCTCGCGCTGGCGCTCTTCGCCGGCCCGCTCTGGCAGAGCAAGGGCCGCTTCGTCCTCTCGCTCGCCGCGATCGCGCTCGGCGTCGCGCTCGGCTTCGCGGTGCAGCTCGTCAACCAGTCGGCGATCAACGAGTTCACGCAGGCGGTGCAGACGCTCTCCGGCAGTGCCGACCTCCAGATCGTCGGCCCGCGCGCGGGCTTCGACGAGCGCGAGTACGCGCGCATCGCGCGCCTGCCCGAGGTCGCGGTCGCAAGCCCCGTGGTGGAGGTCGACGCGCGCGTGATCGGCCGGCGCGAAAGCCTGCGGGTGCTCGGGCTCGACGTCTTTCGCGCGGCGCTGGTGCAGCCGGACCTCGTCGCGACCGACGCCACCGACTCCCTCGACACGCTGCGGCCCGACGCGATCTTTCTCAGCCCCGCGGCCGCCGAATGGCTGGGGGTGGCGACCGGCGATAGCCTTCTGCTCCAGGTCGCGCTCGGCGAGACGACGTTCCGCGTCGCCGGCATCGTGCGCGGCGGCCGGGGCCGCGTGGCGTTCGCCGACATCGCGGGGGTGCAGGCGGCCTTCGAACGCCTCGGCCGGCTGAACCGGATCGATCTGCGGGTGCGCCCGGGGGTCGACGTAGGCGCGCTGCGCTCGCGCCTCGCCTCCGAGGTGCCCGCAGGCGTCCAGATCGAGCGGCCCGAGGCCAACGTCGAGCGCGGCGCCGGCATTTCGCGCTCCTATCGCGTGAACCTGAACGTGCTCGCGCTGGTGGCGCTCTTCACCGGCGGGCTGCTCGTGTTTTCCACGCAGGCGCTCGCGATCGTGCGGCGCCGCGCCCAGCTGGCGCTCCTGCGCACGCTCGGCGTGACGCGGCGGGCGCTGGTCGCGACGCTGCTCGGCGAAGGGTTGCTGGTCGGCGCGCTCGGCGCGACGCTCGGCCTCGCTGCCGGCTATGCCCTCGCGCAGGCGATCGTCCACGTCACCGGTCTCGACCTCGGCGCCGGGTATTTTCGCGGCGTGCGGCCTGCGCTCGCGCTCGATCCCGCAGCGGCCGGTCTTTTCTTCGTCATCGGCGTCGCGGTTGCGCTCGTCGGCAGCTTCTTTCCCGCGCTCGAGGCGGCGCGCGCCGCACCGGCGGCGGCACTCAAGGCCGGCGACGAGCAGCGCGCGTTCGAGCGGTTGAGGCCGATCTGGCCGGGCCTCGCGGTGCTCGTGGCCGGGGCGGTGGGGACGGCACTGCCGCCGGTCGCCGGATTGCCGCTCTTCGGCTACGTGTCGATCGCCCTGCTGCTGATCGGGGCGATCATGCTCATGCCGCGCGCCGCCGTCGTGTTCTTCGGCGTGCTGCGCGTGCCGCGCGTCACCGGGCTGCGGCTCGCCGTCGCGCAGCTGCGCGGCGCGCCGGGCCAGTCGATGCTCAGCCTGGCGACGATCGTCGCGGCGGTCAGCCTGCTCGTATCGATGGCGATCATGGTCGCGTCGTTCCGCGCCTCGCTCGGGGCGTGGCTCGACCACGTCCTTCCGGCGGACGTGTACCTGCGCACGACCGGCGCCGGCGACACGGGCTTTCTCACGCCGGACGACCAGGCGAACATCGCGCGCGTGCCGGGCGTGCGGCGCGCCGACTTCCTGCGCGCGCAGAACGTGCTGCTCGCGGGGGACCGGCCGCCGGCTGCGCTGCTCGCGCGCAGCGTCGACCCGAGCGATCCGGGCCGCATGCTGCCGCTCGTCGGCGCGTTCGTCGTGCCGGGACCGGGCGCGCCGCGGCCGGTCTGGGTCACCGAGGCGATGGCCGACATCTACGGCTTCGCGCTCGGGCAAGTCGTCGAGCTCCCGATCGGCGGGCGCGTCGAACGGTTCACCGTGGCCGGGGTCTGGCGGGATTACGTCCGCTCGCAGGGCGCGGTGGTGATCGAGCGCGATCGGTACGTCGCGCTCACCGGCGACCGGAACGCCAACGACGCGGCGCTCTGGCTCGCGCCGGGGGTCGACGCCGGGACGGTCAAGGACGCGCTGCGTCGCACCGTTCCGGGGGGCGAAAACCTCGACATCGCGGACCCCGGCGAGATCCGGAGCCGCTCGCTGCAGGCGTTCGACCGGACCTTTGCGGTGACCTACGCGCTCGAGCTCGTCGCGCTCGTCATCGGTCTGACCGGCCTTTCGTCGAGCTTCGGCGCGCTGGTGCTCGCACGCCGGCGCGAGTTCGGCATGCTGCGGCACGTCGGCATGACGCGTCGCCAGATCGGCACCATGCTCGCGGCCGAGGGGATGCTCGTCAGCGCGCTCGGGCTCCTCGTCGGGCTGGCGCTCGGATTCCTGATCAGCCTGATCCTGATCCACGTCGTCAACCGCCAGTCGTTCCACTGGACGATGGACCTCGCGGTGCCCTGGGTGCCGCTGGCGGTCTTCAGCGCGGCAATGCTGGCCGCGGCGTCTCTGACCGCGCTCTTCAGCGCGCGGCAGGCGATGACGGACGACGCGGCACGCGCCGTGAAGGACGACTGGTGAGGCGGGAAACGTGCGACGCCGAGCGTTCCTGCTGACCCCGCTTGCGCTGCTCGCGGCGCGGGCGCAGGCCGCGGAGGAGTATCCGTCCGTGGCGCCCGGCCACGCGCTGCAGTTTCCGCGCGACCACGGTGCGCACCCGGCGTTTCGCACCGAGTGGTGGTACGTCACCGGCTGGCTCGCGGGCGAGGGCGGGCGGGAGCTCGGATTCCAGATCACCTTCTTTCGCAACCGGCCGCGGATCGCGGAGGCGAATCCGAGCGCGTTCGCGCCGCGCCAGCTCGTCTTCGCGCACGCGGCACTCGCGGACCCGCGCGACGGCCGGCTCTTGCACGATCAGCGCGCCGCGCGCGCGGGCTTCGGCCTCGCCGAGGCGCGCGCGGACGTGACCGACGTGTGGGTGGACGACTGGTCCCTGCGCGCCACGCCGGACGGCTACGCGGCGCGCATTCCTGCGCGCGACTTCACGCTCGACCTCGCGCTGCGCGGGACGCAGCCGGTCCTGCGGCAGGGGGATCGCGGCTACTCTCGAAAGGGCCCGCTTCCCGCCCAGGCGAGCTACTACTACAGTCGCCCGCAGCTCGCGGTCGAGGGCACGGTCGCGCGGGGCCCGCGCACGGAACGCGTGTCGGGCCGCGCGTGGCTCGATCACGAATGGTCGAGCGAGGTGATGGCGCCCGAAGCGGTCGGCTGGGACTGGGTCGGGCTCAATCTCGCCGACGGCGGCGCGCTCATGGCGTTCCGCATGCGCGGCCGCGACGCCGGCGCCTTCTGGGCCGGCGGGACGCTGCGCGGTGCCGACGGCCGGGTGCGGACCTTCGCGCCGGAGGAGATCCGGTTCGAGCCGCTGCGCCGGTGGAAGTCCCCGCGCACCGAGGTCGAGTATCCCGTGGCGATGCGCGTGCGGGCCGGCGACCTCGCCTTCGATCTCGAGCCGCTGATGGACGACCAGGAGCTCGATTCGCGCGCGAGCACCGGGACGATCTACTGGGAGGGCGCCGTGCGCGCGAAGTCGGGCGAGCACCCCGTCGGTGCGGGGTATCTCGAGCTGACCGGATACTGGAAGCCCGTCAAGCTGTGAGGCCCGTTCGGTCGCGAGCGATGGGTACAATCGCGCCACCCGTCGCACGCCGCGTTCCATGCATCGCCACAACCATTCCCTAGTCGAGATCCGCGGCCGGCGCATCGAGATCCGCGCGGTCGAAGGCGACCCGGCGCACCCGACGCTCGTGTTCCTGCACGAAGGCCTCGGCTCGGTGGCGACGTGGCGGGGGTTCCCCGCCCGGGTCGCGGAGGTCACCGGCTGCCCGGCGCTCGTCTATTCCCGCTACGGCTACGGCGGCTCGGACCTGCTGGAGGCGCCCTTCGCGGTCGACTACATGCACCGTGAGGCGCAGGAGACGCTTCCGGCGCTGCTCGCTAAGCTCGGCATCGAGCATCCGATCCTGATCGGCCACTCGGACGGCGCGTCGATCGCGCTGATCTACGCCGGATCGCACGACGGCGCCGTCCACGGACTGGTCGCACTCGCCCCGCACGTCTTCGTCGAGGACCTCTCCGTGCGGAGCATCGAGGAAGCGAAGATCGCGTTCGAGACGACCGACATGCAGAAAAAGCTCGCGCGCTACCACACCGACGCGCGGCGGACGTTCTACGGCTGGAACGACATCTGGCTGCATCCCGACTTCCGGCGGTGGAGCATCGAGGAGTACCTGCCGCGCATCCGCTGCCCGGTGCTCGCGGTCCAGGGCGTCGACGACGAGTACGGCACGCTGGCGCAGATCGAGACGATCGCGGCGCGCGTCGCCGGGCCGTGCGAGCTCGTGAAGATCGAGGCGTGCGGGCACCGGCTGCACCGCGACCAGCACGACGCGACGCTGGAGGCCATCGCCCGGTTCGTCGCGCGAGTGGTGCAAGGGGCGCCATGAGGAGAAACCGATGCGGGGACTGAAGGGCAAGGTGGCGCTCGTCACGGGCGCGGCGAACGGGATCGGGCGCGCGATCGCGCTGCGGCTCGCGGAGGAAGGCTGCACGGTCGGCATCTTCGACCTGGACGAGACCGGCGCGCTCGACTGCGCCGGCCAGATCCAGGCGCGCGGCGGGCACTCGGACGTCGAAGTGGTCGACATCGGCGACCACGACGCCGTCGCGCGCGCGGTCGGCACGCTCGAGAATCAGCGCGGGCCGGTGGAGATCCTCGTGAACAACGCCGGCTGGGACCGCGCAGTGAACTTCGTCGACAGCGACCCGGAGTTCTGGAAGAAGGTGGTGCGGATCAACCTGTTCGGGCCGCTGAACATGCACCACGTCGTGCTGCAGCGCATGGCCGAGCGGGGGCGCGGCTGCGTGGTCAACATCGCCTCGGACGCGGGCCGGGTCGGCTCCTCGGGCGAGGCGGTGTACTCGGCGTGCAAGGGCGGCGTCATCGCGCTCACCAAGACCCTCGCGCGCGAGCTGGTCGGGAAGGGCATCCGCCTGAACGCGGTGTGCCCGGGCCCGACCGACACCGCGATCCTGCGCAGCTTCACCGAGGGCCCGGACGGCGCGAAGATCCTGGAGGGGCTGAAGCGCGCGATCCCGATGCGGCGCCTCGGGACGCCGGACGACTACCCCGGCATCGTCGCCTTTCTCGCGAGCGACGACGCCGCCTACATCACCGGGCAGACGATCAGCGTCTCAGGCGGCCTGACGATGCACGGCTGATTCGGGCAGGAGGTGCGCGATCGAGTTCGCGTAGTACGCAATCAGGCGCGACTCCTCCGGCCGCGCGGAATACAAGCCGTCCGCCTCTTCGACGACATGGCGGAGCCGCAGCATCTCCAGGCCGGCCGAGATGGCGTAGTCCCGGTCGGCGCGCGGGACGTAGATTTTCGCGCCGCGCGCCTCCAGCGCCTCGATCAGCCGCTCGGCCTCGGCCTTGATCTCCAGCTCCGACAGTCCGCGGCCCGGATTGCGCGCGAACACCGTCGCGACGAGCGGGACCGGCAGCACCGGGACGAGCCGTCCGATCTCGTCCATCAGACGGTGTCCCGAGCTCGCCGACGCGCGCGAAGCGGTCCTCTTTCGAGAGCCGGCGGAAGTCGAGGTCGCGCGCGGCGGCCCACTCGCGCACCGAGACCGGGGTGCCGACGTTCACGCAGGCGTAGCCGAAGCGCTTCCAGCGGCTGCGCACCATCAGCGCGAGCTGCTGTCCCGCGAAGCGCAGCGTCGTCCACGCCGCGCGGAGGGCGCCGGGCCGCGGGCCGCACGGCTCCTGGGCGAGGAGCAGCGTGCGGTCCTCCAGGGTCCGGTCGTAGTTGATCCCGAGCGGGATGAAGACGACGTCGCGGTCGGCGTGCGGGTCGAATCCGCGCAGCATGTAATCGAGCACCCCGAGCCGCGGCTCGCCCATCCGTCCGTCGCGGGTGAGGCGGCCCTCGGGGTACACCGCCTGCGTGACGCCGTTCTCGGTCGCCATCGCGATGTAGCGCTCGAGCACGCGCCGGTAGAGGTCGTCGCCCGACCCGCGCCGCACGAAGTAGCCGCCCATCGCGCGGATCAGCTGCTGCAGCGGCCAGATGCGCGCCCACTCGCCGACCGCGTAGGAGAGCGCCGCGCGATCCGCGGCGAGGTAGGCCGCCACCACGTAGTCCATGTTCGAGCGGTGGTTCATCACGAACACCACCGTGGCGGTCGGCGGCACGCGCGCGAGGCCGGCATCGTCGATGTAGCCGATCCGCACCCGGTAGAGCGCCTCTGCCGTGCGCCGCGCGAGCCAGTAGCCGATGCGGAAGTAGAAGTACGCGTTGAACGCCGGGACGATCTCGGTCGCGTACTCGCGCACCTTCTGGGTCGCGAGGGCGCGGGGCATGTTCTGCGCGGCGGCCTGGGCGGCGGCCGCCTCCTGGACCTTCGCGTCGTAGACCAGCACGTCGATCAGCGCCTGCCGGCGCGTGCGCTGGAACGGGCGCACCTCGATCTTGAGCCGGCCCGCGACCTCGTCGAGCACGCGGTTCGCGCGGCTGCGCAGCAGCCAGCGCCAGCTCGGGCGCATCACGCGGTCGTAGACGCCGAGCGCGGCGAGGATGGCGATCGCGAGCGCGAGCCAGGCGGGCAGGGTGATCGTCATGATGGCGCGAGACTACCGCCTCGCGCGGGAAGGGGAAAGGGGGACCGGATGCCCGGCGGCGCTACGGCCGGGCTACGTGCGGACGGGGAGCAGGCGGGCGATGAGCACGCCGAGGACGTTGACCCCTGCGGCGATCCATACCGCGGATGCATAGCTGCCCGTGCGGTCGAACAGCGCTCCCGCGAGCACCGGCAGGCTGATCGCCGCCGCGCACCAGGCGATGTAAAGGCGGCTCGCGATGCGGCCGAACTGGTTCTTGTGCCAGTACTGCGCGATCGCGCCCGCGGCGAGCCCCGAGACGATCCCGTAGCCGATCCCGATGAGGCCGAGGGCGAAGCCGGCGGTGACCGGGCTCGGGATCAGGCTCAGGATTGCGGCGCCCGTGAGCGAGCAGAGGTGCGCAGCGACACCCACCCGCGCGGCGGCGAAGTGGTCGACCAGCCAGCCGCCGGCGATGCGGGCGGCGCCCACCGCACCGGTGATGAAGGTCGTCGCGCCCACCGCAAGCGCGGCGCCGCCGCCGTAGGCCTGCACGATCGCAGCCGCCTGGCTCAAGACGGTGAGGCCGGCGGCCGCGGCAAGGAAAAACACCGCCGTCAGCAAGTAGAACGTGCGTCCAAGCCGCTCTCCCTCGACCTCCGTCGAGGACGCGTCCAGCATCCGGATCTCGGCGGCCCGCAAGAGGACCGCCGCGATTGCGCAGGTGGCCAGCACGACGACGCCGAGGCCGGCGAGCGTGGGTCGCACGCCGAAGGCCTGGATCGACCATCCGAAGACCGGCGCCCCCACCATCGCGCCCAGCGGGTAGAGGCTCACCACGTAGCCGTTCGCGAGTCCGCGCGCTCTGCCGACAGTCTGGTTCACCGCCTGCTGCGACACGATGAACAGCACGCCCGCGCCGGGCCCGAACAGCACCCCGTAGCCGAGCGCGAAATGCAGGAAGCTCGACGCCGAGGCGGAGAGCCACAGCCCCGCCCCGCTCAAGAGGCCGCACGCGACGGCGAGCCGGGCGGGAGCGAGCCGCCGGTAGAGCTGCGGCGCGAAGTTCATGCCGATCGTGAGCGTCACGGTGGCGAGGCCGAAGACGAAGCTCATCTCCGCCCGTGTCGCGCCGAGCAGCGCCTCCATCGGCTTCAGGAACACGCTGAAGGCGTAGAGCGTGCCGAACGGGAGGTTGACGACAGTCGCCGCGAGAAGCGCCGCGACGCTTCGATGTTGAGGGTTCAAGTGTTCTTCGCTGGACGCTTGCAGCCGGTCGGCCGGGGAAGAAAAGATCCGCGCTACCGCATCCCGCTAGAGCGACAACGCGACCCGCGTCCCCTCGTCGATGGCGCGGAAGGCGTCGAGCTCCGCCGCGACGTGCGCGCCGCCGATCAGGTGCGACCGGACGCCGCGCCCGGCGAGCTCGTCGTGCAGGCCGCGGACCGGCTCCTGGCCGGCGCAGAGCACCACGTGATCGACCTCGATCACTTGCTCAGCGCCCTCGTGAACCACGTGCAGCCCGCGATCGTCGATGCGCCGGTACTCGACGCCGGCGAGGATCTTGACGCCGCGGCGCGCGATCTCCGCGCGGATCGCCCAGCCGGTGGTCGCGCCGAGCGTCCGCCCGGGCGGCGTGGTCTTGCGCTGGAGCAGCCAGATCTCGCGCGGCACGGCTTCCGGGATCGGCGGCGCGAGGCCGCCCGGCGTCGCGCCGCTGCGGTCGATGCCCCACGCGTCGTGAAAGCGGTCGCCGCCCGGCGCGCTCAGGAACACGGCCGTGTCGAAGCCGATCCCGCCTGCGCCGACGATCGCGACCCGGCGGCCCGGCACCTTCGCACCGCTCAGCACCTCGTCGTAGCGCAGGGCCTTCGGGTGATCGACGCCCGCGAGCGTCGGCACGCGCGGCGTCACGCCGGTCGCGACGACGATCTCGTCGAAGCCGCCGGACGCGAGCTCGGCCGCCGACGGCCGCGCCGCGAGCTTCAGCGTCACCCCGAGGCGCTCGATGCGGCGCGCGAAGTAGCGCGTCGTCTCCGCGAACTCCTTGCCCGGGATCGCGGCCGCGAGGTTCATCTGGCCGCCGATGGCGCGACCCGATTCGAACAGCGTGACCGAGTGGCCGCGTTCCGCGGCGGTCACCGCGCACGCGAGGCCGGCCGCGCCGGCGCCGACGACCGCGACGCGCTTCGCGCGCGGCGCGGGACCGGTCGGAAGCTCCAGCTCGCGGCAGGCGCGCGGGTTCACGAGACAGGTCGCCGCCTGCTCCTTGAAGATGAGGTCGAGGCACGCCTGGTTGCAGGCGATGCAGGTGTTGATCTCGTCGCCGCGGCCCGCACGCGCCTTGGCCGCGAAGTCGGCGTCGGCGAGCATCGGCCGCGCGAGCGACACGGCGTCCGCCACGCCGTCCGCGAGCAGCCGCTCCGCGACCTCCGGCGTGTTGATCCGGTTCGTCGCCATGACTCGGCACGTCGACGGCGTCGCGCAGGCGTTTCACCGCGAACGCGAACCCGGCCCGCGGCACCATGTACCCGATGGTCGGTACGCGGGCCTCGTGCCAGCCGATGCCGGTGTCGAAGAGATCGACGCCCTCGGCGCCGACCGCGCGCGCCTGCGCGATGGTCTCGTCGGCGGAGAGCCCCTGCTCGACGAGGTCGAGCGCCGAGATGCGGAACACGATCAGGAAATCGCGTCCGACCCGGGCGCGCGTGCGGCGCACGATCTCGACGGGCAAGCGCAGGCGGTTCTCGAGCGAGCCGCCCCAGCGGTCGGTGCGGTTGTTGGTCCGCGGGCAGGTGAACTGCGTGATCAGGTAGCCCTCGGAGCCCATGATCTCCACGCCGTCGTAGCCCGCCTGCTGCGCCAGCGCCGCGCAGGAGACGAACGCATCGATCGTGCGCTCGACCTCCGCGTCGGTCAGCACATGGGGCTTGCGCCGGTTGATCGGCGACGGGATGTCGGAGGCGCCCACGAGGTCGCTGCACTTCGCGTAGCGGCCGGCATGCAGGATCTGCAGGCAGATCGGCGCGCCGGCGGCGTGCACCGCGTCGACGATCGTGCGATGGAAGGGCATCTGCTCCGCCGAATCGAAGATGCTCGAGTCCTCTTCCATGCGGCCCGGGCTGTCCGGCGACACGCCGCCGGTGATGATCATGGAGGCGCCGCCGCGCGCGCGCGCCGCGTAGAACGCCGCGAGCCGCTCGGCGGGGCGATCGGCCGCCTCGAGCCGCGTGTGCATCGATCCCATCACGATGCGGTTGGCGAGCGTGAGGGGGCCGAGCTTCAAGGGCTCGAAGAGGCGGGGATAAGCGGTCATCTCGATCGATCGGGGTGCAGTGCGGGGCGCGGCATTATCCGGTGCAAGGCACGCCCGGGCAACCGCTACCTCGGTACTGAGGCCGCGTTGTCGATACCGACCGCCTCGGAAACATGCTTGAAGCCGTCGCGCTCCAGGAACTGTGCGAGGCCGCGCTTGATCTCCCCCACGAGGCCCGGTCCCCGGTACACGAGCGCGGAATACACCTGGACGAGCGAGGCGCCCAGGCGGATCGTGCGATAGGCGTCCCGTGCGGAGCGGATCCCGCCGACGCCGACAAGCGCGAGGCGCTTGCGATCGATGCGCTGATACCACTCGCAAATCGTGTCCTGCATCCACTCCCGCGCCACGGGCGCCGACACGCTGCCGCGCATGCGCGCGAGCTCGCTCGGGGGCGTCTTGAGCCACGGGCGGAGATCCTTCTT